>CAXSGE010000049.1:0-28141 GCA_964236715.1 uncultured Acetobacteraceae bacterium
GACATTTATCATACACACCGCACGCCAAACCTCGCCGCCCATGCGCCGGGGACAAGGGGGACGGAAGGAGGAATGTCTTTGCCGCCTTTGAATGACAGCCTTGCGGCGCAGGTCGCCGCGTCCCTGCGGCCGTCCCGCATGGCCGATCTCGACCTGGCGGCGATTGCGGACCCGGTCAGGGCCCGGTGCGACCTGGTTGCCTGCGTCGATGTGCTGGACCGGGTTCCAGAGCGCGACGCCGTCCGCGCGATCCGGGCGATGACGCAGCGGGCGCGACGTGTGCTGTTCGCGGGCGTCATGCCGGGCACGCCGCTGCCGGCCTATGCCAAGCCGACGCTCTGGTGGCTGCGCCGCTTTGCCGAGGCCGGGTTCCAGCCGGAGTGGCGCTATGACGCCGGCTTCATCGCGCCCGACGCGTTCCTGGCGGTCCGCAGCGGCCAGGCCGGCCTCGATGCCGCTTTGTTCGCCGACCTGCTCCGGACGCGCGCCGCCCGGCGGGATTTGCAGCATCGCGCGGATGACCTGGCCCAGTCGCTCGCGGCTGCCGAGTTGCGCCATGCGGACGCGATGCGGGCGGCGGACGCGCTCGCGGCGGAGTTGGCGGCGGTGCGGCAGGAGCGGGACACGATCCTGGGCTCCACGACATGGCGCGCCACCGCCCCATTGCGGTCGGCGCTGAACCGAGTCCGCCGGACCCGGGCCATTGTCCCCGCCGATGCTCCGGCGCCTGATCCAGCGCCGGTTCCGCCGCCTGAAGCAAAGCCGGCTGCCATGCGGGCGCGGAAGGCGCCTTCGGACAGCGTGCCGCTGCACGTCGTCGTGCCGCTTGGGGCCACTGCGTATTCGTGCGCGATCACCGCGGCATTGGACCAGCTCGATCCGCATTGGAGCCTCTGCCTTGTCGAAACCGGCCTGCTGCCCGATGCCGTCGCGCGTGCCGTCGACGCCGCCAGCAGGGACAGCCGGGTCAGCGTCATCCGGAGCATGAGCCAGGACGGCGTTTCGCCGAGGATTGGGATGGCGCTGGCGCAGGCGGGCGATGCCGCCTACGTCGTGGTCGCCGCGCCTGGATGCATCCTGGCGGACGGTGCGCTGCATAGGGTCGCGGCCGAGATCGCAGCGCATCCGGACGCCGATCTCATTTATGCCGACGAGGACTGCATCGACCCGCAGGGACGCCGCCACGATCCGTTCCTGAAGCCCGCCTGGAGCATCGACCTCGCGCTCGAACAGGACCTCGTGGGCGGCTTCTGCGTATTCCGGCGCGCGTTGCTGGAGGGCATTGACGCGCCGTTGGCCGCCGACGACGGCACAGTGCAGGACCTGGCCCTGCGGGTGGATGCCACCGCCAGCCGCGTGCGCCATATCCCGGCAATCCTCAGCCATCGCGCCGGGCGGCTGCCGCTCGCCCCGTCCGCAGCGGCTGTCGGGGCCGTGATCGCCCAATGGCAGCACGGGCCGACCCGGCCCAGCCTGGTCCCATCATCGTTCGGCCGGGGCCGCACCCGCATCCGCTGGGACCTGCGGGCGCCGGAGCCGCTGGTCAGCCTGATCGTCCCGACGCGGGACCATCCGGAGCTGTTGGCGCAATGCGCCGCCGGCGTGCTGCATCGGACGGACTACCCGGCCCTGGAGCTGATCATCGCCGACAACGGCAGCCAGGCGCCGGAGACGCTGCGCCTGTTCGAGCGGCTTGGGCGCGACGGGCGTGTGCGTGTCCTGGCGGCGCCGGGTCCGTTCAACTACTCGGCCATCAACAATGCCGCTGCCGCTGCCGCTGCCGGCGAAATTCTGGTCCTGCTGAACAACGACGTCGACGTGATCGAGCCGGGCTGGCTGCGTGAGATGGTCGGCCATGCCATGCGCCCGGATGTTGGCGCCGTGGGCGCGCGCCTGCTGTTCGGCAACGGCACGATCCAGCACGCCGGCGTGGTGCTGGGCGTGGGCGCGTTCGAAGGCGGCGCGGGGATCGCCGGGCATTTCGGCTTCCATGCGCCATCGACGGCGGAGGGCCATGGCGGGCAATTCATGCTGACGCGCGAGGTTTCGGCCGTAACTGGCGCCTGCCTGGCCCTGCGCCGGTCGGTGTTCCAGCAAGTGGGCGGGCTCGACGAGGCCAATTTTCCGATCGCGCTGAACGACGTCGACCTGTGCTTGCGCATCCGCGCCTTGGGCCTGCGCATCGTATGGACGCCATTCGCGGAGCTGCATCACCTCGAATCGGCCTCGCGCGGCTCCGACCAGGCGCCCGGCGCCGCCGAGCGGTTCCGGCGGGAATGCCGCACCATGCGCGACCGTTGGGGGCCGGCACTGGACGCGGACCCGTTCTACAACCCCGGCTTTTCCCGCGCCGACCATTCGTTCCAGCTCGCGCCGCCGCCTGCGCCAGCCAGCTTGTGACTGAACGGCTTGTGACCAAGGCATTCATTGGTTAGGTCGACGCCACAACCAGAAAGGCAGCGAACGGGACATGGGTGAGTTGATCCGGCGAGAGGCCGCCGCCGCGCCCCTGGCATTCAGCGGCGAGCGGCTGACCGCTGCGATTTCCGGCCAAGTGGAGATCGAGCACTACCACCGCTACCTGCTGGCCCGCGAGTTCTGCCGGGGCCACGACGTGCTGGATGTCGCCGCCGGCGAGGGCTACGGCACCGCCTTGCTGGCCCAGGTCGCCCGGTCCGCGGTTGGCGTCGAGATCGACGAGGGCGCCGTCGAAGCCGCGCGCGCCGAGTTCGTCCGGCCGAACCTGCGTTTCGAGCTGGGCGACGCCCGTGCGCTGCCGTTGCCGGACGCCAGCGTCGACGTCGCGGTGACATTCGAGACGCTGGAGCACCTCGCCGAGCAGGACGTGTTCCTGGCGGAGCTGCGCCGGGTGCTGCGGCCCGGCGGGCTGCTGATCATCAGCACGCCCGACCGCGACGCCTATTCCCCGGCCGGCGCGCCGCCCAATCCCTACCATGTCCTGGAACTCACCCAGTCCGAGTTCAAAGCGTTGCTGGGGCGGCATTTTGCCCGTTCCGCCGTGGCCGGCCAACGCGCGCTGATCGGCTCGGTGATCCTCGGCGGTGGCGAGGACGCGCCGGTGCGGTCCTACGAACGGCGCAGCGAGACGGTGATCGAGGGCAGCGAGCGCCTGTCCCGTGCGCCTTACCTCTTGGCCTTCGCCTCGGACGCGCCCCTGCCGCCGTTGCCGAACAGCGTGTATATCTACCGCGCCGACCTCGACACCGACCCGAGGGTCCGACAGGAAGCGGAGTTGGCTCGGCTGGCCGCCGAGGGGGCGACGGCGCTTGCCATCGCGCGCGCCGAGGTCGCCGAAAGCCATGCCGCCGCTGCCGAGCAGCAGGTGGTGGCCGCCGTCGCGCGTGCCGCGGAGGGGACGGAGCGCGAGGCGAACGCGGCACGGATGATCGCCGGGCTGCAGCAATCGTCCAAGGAGCTGGCGGCGGCCGCGGAGCAGGCGTCGGTTGCCGCGGCGGCGGAGCTGCGCCGCGTGTCCGAGGCCGCGGCCATGGAGCTGCAGCACGCCGGCACGCTGGCTGCCGTCCGATTGGCCCGGTTGCAGCGGCGGCTGGAGCTTGCGGAGCAGCGCGCGGCAGCGGCGGAGCTGGAGGTGGACCAGCTTGGACGCCTTGGCCTGGCGCTGCAAAGCCAAGCGGCCCGCGCCGAAGAACGTGCCGAGCGCGCCGAACGCGAAACGGCGGAGACGACGCACCGCCTCGCCACGGAGATGACTGGCCACTTCGAGGCGCAGCAGCAGGCGCATTTGGCCGAACAGCGGCTTGCGGCGATCGAGGCAAGTTCGGTTTGGCGCACCACGCGCCCGCTGCGCCGCGTGGGTGGGCGCTTCCCATTGCTGGCCCGCGGCCTGCGGCGTGGCGCAAAGCTGGCGTGGTGGACCGGCACGCTCCAGGTCCACCGGCGCTACCGCGTGTGGCGCACCGTCCGGCGTCAGCAGCCGCAGGTTCAGTTGCAGCCGCAACCCGCGCCGGTGCTGCACCCGGCTACCCTGCATCTTTCGCCGCCGGAGCTGCCTGCCGAGCTCCCTGTGCTGCTGCCCCCAGCGCCCCGGCCGCACGACATCCGCATCCCGTCGTCGCGTGAGCCCGATGTTTCGGTGATCATCTCGACCTACGGCCAGCTCGGCGTCACGCTGGCCTGCCTCAAATCCATCGCCGACCATGCGCCACGCTGTTCGCTAGAGGTGATCGTGGTAGACGACGCCTATCCCGGTCCCGAGGACATGGGCGCGCTGCGCGACGTCGCCGGCATACAGTTGGTCCGCAACGCCGGCAACCTGGGTTTCCTGCGTAGCTGCAACCAGGCTGCCCGGGCCGCCAAGGGCCGCTATCTCTACATGCTGAACAACGACACCGAACTGCAGCCCGGCGCGATCGACGCCTTGGCCGATCTGCTGGACTCAAGGCCCGATGCGGCGATGGCCGGGTCCAAGCTGCTGTTCCCCGACGGGCGCCTGCAGGAGGCGGGCGGCATATTGTGGGATGACGCGTCGGGCTGGAACTACGGCCGGGGCGAGGACCCTTCGCGCCCGGAATACAGCTATGTCCGCGAGGTCGACTACTGCTCGGGCGCCTCGATCATGGTCCGGCGGCCGGCGTTCGAGTCGGTCGGCGGCTTCGACGAGGATTTCGCCCCGGCCTATTACGAGGACGCAGACCTGGCCTTCCGGCTCCGCGCCCGCAAGCTGCGTGTGCTGTATGAGCCGCGCTCCGTGGTGGTCCATCACGAGGGCATGTCGCACGGCACCGATTTGGCGTCTGGCGTGAAGGCGCATCAGGTTGCCAACCAGGCCCGCATGGCGGAACGCTGGGGCGCGACGCTGGCGCGGGAGAACTATCCCAGCGGCCAGCATGTCCTGCGCGCCCGCGACCGCGCCCGGACCCGCAAGGTGATCCTGGTCATCGACCACTACGCGCCCGAGCCGGACCGCGACGCCGGGTCGCGCAGCGCGATGGGGATCATCGACAGCCTGCTCGCCGCCGGGTGGGTGGTGAAGTTCTGGCCAGAGAACCGGCTGTATAGCCCGGTTTACACCACCGCGCTGGAGCGCCGGGGGATCGAGGTGCTCGACCAACGCTGGCCCGGCGACCTCGACGCCTGGATGCGCGAGAACGGCGGCGAGCTGGACCACCTGCTGGTGATCCGCCCGGATGTCGCGGTCAAGGCGCTGCCGCATCTGATGCGGAACACCGACGCGGTGCTGAGCATGTATGGCGTCGACCTGCACTTCGCCCGGATGCGCCGGCAGGCGAGCCTGGACCCGAGCCCCAAGCTGCTGCAGGACGCGGCGGCGATGGAGCGGCTGGAACGCCGGATCTGGCGGCATTTCGACGTCGTGATCTATCCGTCCGAGGAGGAGGCCGCCGTGGTGCGCGCGATGGCGCCGAACACGCTGGCCCGCGGCATCGTGCCGTTCTGCTTCGATGCGTTCCCCCCGCGCACTGCGCCGGTTGCGGGCCATAGCATCCTGTTCGTCGCCGGCTTCGCGCATCCGCCCAATGTCGACGCGGCGATGTTCCTGATGCAGGAGGTCATCCCGCAACTGGAGGGGGAGGTCGGGCCGGTGAAAGTGACCCTGGCCGGCTCCAACCCCACGAAGGCGGTGCGTGCCCTCGCTGGGCTGGATGTGGAGGTTACCGGCTACGTGACCGACGAGGAGCTGAGCGCGCTGTATGACCGCCACCGCGTGTCGGTGGTGCCGCTGCGGTTCGGCGCCGGCGTGAAGGGCAAGGTGGTGGAGTCGCTGAGCCGCGGCCTGCCACTGGTGACGACGTCGGTCGGCGCGCAGGGGATTGCCGGGCTGGGCGAGGTGGTCCCAGTTCACGACGACGTGGCCGGCATCGTCGCTGCATTGCGGCGGCTGCTGACCGACGACGCCGCGTGGATGGCGCAATCGGCGGCGCAGATGGCGTTCGCGCAGCGCTGGTTCTCGCGGGCGGCCATGCGGCGTTCCGTGCTGTCGGCGTTCGAGGCCGGGGAGGCGGCGCGGCCCCGGGCGCCTACGATCAAGCCCTGCAGCGGGAGCAAGCTGGCGGCCGAAACTCTCGCCAGGCCGTCGCAGGAAGCGGCTGCCCCGATCGAGATTGACCAGACTTTTCTTTCTTTGGCTGAGTGGAAGGCGTGGGCGTCTGAGCACAGGAGCGTTGCCGACGCGGCAGCGGCAGACGAGATCGGCGGCCGCATCCTGCGGACTGGATTTATCGAGCCGCTGACCGGGACAGCCATCTCGCCTGCGGAGATCGAGCATGCCGGCCGGAACTGGCGGGAAGGCCTCACGGCACGGGGCCTCAACTCGCGCATGCGGGCGGTGCTCGCATTGATCGACGAGAAGATCGGGGCACGCCCGCCGGACAAGGTGCAGATCTTCGCGACGGAGGCTGTGACGCCGTTCGCGCTTCTGATGCGCGGCCACTTCGCCCGCTTCCATGGTGCCGAGTATGGAGCGGACGCAGACGCCCGGCGCGCGCTTTATCCGATCCCGCACGAGGACCTGACCACGCTGTCGCTGCCGTCCGGCCGCTTCGACCTCGTGACCACCAATGAGGTGCTCGAGCACGTCCCCGACCTCGACGCGGCGCTGCGCGAGATCGCCCGCGTGCTCAAGCCCGGCGGCTGGCACGTCGGAACCCACCCGTTCTTTCTGATGGCGGAGGCCGGCGACCGGCGCTCGGTGCTGCTGGATGGCGAGGTCGCCCATCTCAAGGCGCCGGAGTACCATGGCAACCCGGTCGACCGAGATGCCGGCTCGCTCGTCTTCGAGACGCCGGGCTGGGACATCATCGGGCGTGCCAAGGCCGCAGGCTTCCGGAACGTCCACATGCGTTTCGTCGCTTCGGAGAGATACGGCTATATCACTGCGAACATCGGGGTCTTCGTGTTCTGCGCGCAGAGATGATGCTCCTGGCGGGAGCGCCAGCGCCCGACGCTATAAGTCGACGGGAATCAACCGTCCCACACCGAGCCGGACGTGACGCGGAAGGGTCAAAGGCTTGCCGTCGAGCGTCCTCGTCTCGACGGAGATCTCGGTGCAGCATTGGGGAAGAAGTTCACGAAGCAGGAAGCTTTCGGACCGCGCGACGAGGACTGAGGCGAGTTCAGCGCCGTCTGCAGAGCGAAGGCTGACGCAGTAGGGCTCGCCCGCAGCCACGGCATAGAACCGGAGCAGCAGCATCGCTGGCGTAGGCAAAGCGGGCAGAATGATTTGAGCCCGCGCATGCAGGTTCAGCATCGAGAGCAGGCCGTTCTCCTCACGATACGGCTCCCAGTCGTCCGTTGGATAGACGCGAGCGAGTGCCGGGGGATCACCGGCCTCGATCGAGGGGATCGGCTGCGCGGTCAGATGCAGCTTGACGCCGGGCAGGACTGGCAGGTCGTCATACACCCGGCCTTGCATCGGCAGCGGCCGGCACAGCAGGTCCGTCGCGATGTCGCCGCTGCCGCGCTTTACAACAGTAGCTTGCAGCGAGGCGCCGAACAGTCGAGCGGTCTCGTGCTCCGCGTCCTGCCCCACGAGGCTGGTCATGCCGCGCAGCCGCGGCGACACCTCGTAGCTAAGTCGCCAGACCTCGTCCGTTCCAGGCAATCGGGCGCCGAGGAGCCGGTCACGCTCGGTCAGGCTTGGCCGGACGGTTTGGAGTTCGGCGAGGAGCAGGGTCGCTAGGCTCGACTCCAGATCGATGTCGCGCGTGAGGGCCAGGACACGCCGCTCGAGTTCACCGATCTGCGGCACGAGCTGCAGCGCAACGAAGTCGCCCTCGGCAGTCAGCGTTCCGAGCACTATGTCGAGCGGGATGCGATCGTTCTCGATCATGCCAAACAGGCTCTCCGGCCGGGAGCCGGGGAACGGCGAGGAGAAGGTGAACAGCGAGCCGCGCTCCGCAAGCTTGGCCTCGAACGGGGAGTATGCCCCTGCTCGGTTGCTGCGAAATCCGTAGAAGCACAACGCCCGGCCGATTGGCTCATTCTCTAGTTGAAGAGCACCGCCAGGGCGAAGCACTCGCATCATCTCCTGCAGAACCCGCCATGGCCGGAAGGTGTGGTGGATGGAGGAGGCGCAAAAGACTACGTCGAAGTATCCGGTACCGAAGGGCAAGTCGTGGAAATCGCCGGCAACCAGCGTCGTTTCCGCACTGATCCCGGCATCGCGCGCACCAGCGAGCCCAAGGCGCAGCGAGGCCGGCGAGACATCGTGGGCAACCGACAATCCGGTCAGCGTCGCGGCAGCCCGGTGCGCCCCGTAATGCGCATAAGCGCCGACTTCCAGAATGCGGATCGGCCGACCCAAGGGCCGGATACGGCAATGCTCGACGACCCGCAGGATGCTCGCCGCGTGCTGCTCGCTGATTGCCGCAATGCGGCTGTCCACATGCAGGGAGTGCCAGGCGAGCTCCCCAAGCTGCGGCCCGTAAACTTCGATAATCCGATCCCTGGTCTGCATGGAAACCTCTCCGAACAGCGCGGCGCCGTCTATAAAGGCCGAGCATGTTTTCGTATGGCTCGACAATCCCTTACAACTCCACCAATCAGCCTCATGCGGCAAGGCCCGGCTCGACTGGAGGAACATAATGAAGCTTGGACGCGTAAGCCCCTTGGGCATGGGGGGATGGCGGCTCTTGCTGGCGGCCCTGGTCGCTGCTTCGCATCTCTGGCAGCACATGACGCAGGGTTACGCGGCCTATGCCGTCTGGGGCTTCTTCGCGCTGAGCGGCTTCCTTATGACCTACGTGTTGAAGAATAAATACGGGTTCAGCCTACGCGGCACCGCGGCCTATGCCTATAATCGTCTGCTGCGGATATTTCCTGGCTACTACGTAGCTTTGCTCATCGGCGTTGCCACTCTGCTCGCAGGACGGCGCTACGGCGTACAGTTCACAGGCCTCAACGGGCAGTTCTACCTTCCCGAGGGCTGGTTCTGGCTCAATCCGCTCACCAACCTCTCCGTTTTCCAGATAACCGGCCTGCCCGTTCCGGTGTCGAACGCGTTGGCGATCGAAGTGACTATGTATCTGCTGATGCCGCTGCTCGCCGTGTCCTGGGCAGCGGCGGCTTTGGTGGCGATCATGTCGGCTGTGCTCACCATCGGGTATTTCGGGTTTGACATATCTACGTTCGCGAGCCGCTACGCCTTGTTCATGCCTTGCATGCTTGCGTTCGCCTGGGGCTCGCTGACCTGCCACTTCCGCGACAGATTGACCGTCATTGAGGCACCCAGCCTCAGCGTCGTTGTTTGGATGATCCATGGCGCTCTATGGGTTTGGTTTCCCTATTGGCCGTGGACGTACGGGCTGTATGCCTCGCTGCCGCTATCGAGCTGGGTCGTCATCTCATTGTTCAGCCTGCGCACCGGCAAGCTCGACCGATGGCTGGGCGACCTCTCCTATCCCATCTATCTCCTGCACACGATTGTAGGGGCGTGGCTCTGGCAAAGTTTCGACCATAAAAGAACATTGCTGTTTCTTGGGATGTCGTCCGCCATAACGCTCGTCCTCGCAGCATTCATCGTCGCCTGTGTCGAACGGCCCCTGCAGCGCATCAAGCTCAAAGCGCTGCGGATGCCAGTGCTGCGCCCAAGCTCATCGCAAGCAGACCCTGCGCCGGACTTTCTGAGGGCTGCGGGCCTGCCATCGGCGCCGGCCGACCGCGGTTAGGTCTGTTGCCCTCATCCCATCCAGTTCGTCGGCGCCGCTGCCGTGAAGTGCTGCGTGCCGTTCGAATACAGCGCCGCCGTGCCGCCCGCGACGCTCCGCCCGTCGAACTGCATCGAGTTGACATACAGGTTGCGGTCGGTGCCGGGGGTCCCGCCCCAGGCGTCGTTGATGAACGAAACCGCAATGTCGTGCGGGGTCATGCTCTCCCCGATGCCGGGGATGGTGACGGCCTGCGACTGCCCGGCCGCATGGGAGGCGCTGACGGTATAAACGCCGCCCATCTGGTTGCCGTCGACTGCGACCGTGAACTGCGCGTCGCCCTTCCATGCGTCCTCGGCCATGTTCAGCGTGAGCGTGCTTGCGGGCAACGAGGCCGGACCGCCCACCGCAAAGTCGAAGGACGCGGTGCCGTTCGACAGCAGCGTCGCCGCACTTCCGGCGATGGCCTGGCCGCCGAAGCTGGCCCCGGTCACATACAGGTTGCGGTCGGTGCCGGGCGTCCCGCCCCAGGCGTCGTTGATGAAGCTGACCCCGACCCGGAGCGCCCCGGCGGCGAGCGTCGTGTCGACCGCGACCGCCTGGTCCTGCCCGGCGGCGTGCGAGGCCAACGCCGTATGCACGCCGCCGACCTGCTTCCCGTCGACGCTGATGGTGAACTGCGCGTCGCCCTGCCATGCATCTTCGGCGACGTTGACGACGAGGCCGGGCGAAGCCCAAGGCGAGGTGGTCACAAGCGCAGGCTCCGACGCAAGCGTTGAATTGTAGGACAGCGTTGCCGGGCCAGTGACGAGCGCGCCCGCTGATAGTCCATAGACAGCGTTCCCGGTCAGGCTCACGGCCACGTTGGCCGGATTGATGGCCGCCGAGGAGAACGGGTCAACGAGGTCGTTTAGGATCGTGTTGCCGATGACGCGAAGCGCCGTGTTGGCGTGCAGGCCGCCCTCCTCGCCAACAGCGATGATGGCCGGGTTTTGCGAGTGGGGCCCTTGCTGGATCACGTTGCCCTGGATCACCGCGTCGCCGCCGTTGGGCAGGTCGATGCTGTAGCTGGCGGTGCCGGTCGGCCCATCCTGGATGCGGCTATTGGTGATCGTCGTCTGCTCGGCCCGGCTCTTGATCTCATGCCCGACCACGGCGTCGTGAAAATAGCTGTTGTCGATCACCAGGCTGGCGATGTCGCCGACATAGATGTTGTGGCTATAACCGTCGCCCGCGCCGTTATGGGCGAACTCGCTGTTGCGGATGGTGATCGCGCCGCCCGGAACCGCGTTGCCGAGCAGCCCGTCCTGGTTGTCGTGGAAATAGCTGTTGGTGATGGTGAGGCTGCCGCCTTGGTAGCGGACGCCCGCGCCGTTCAGGTCGTCAACCTGCGCGCCGGAGAATTCGAGATGGTCGAGGGTGACGTCGGTGTTCGTGGTCAGGATGGCCTTGCCGTCCGGCGGCGCCACGGTCGCGAGCAGGTGCGCCATGCCGCCCACGCCCTCGATGGTGATCTTGGTGTTGATGGTGGCGAAGTCGTTGACATAGGTGCCGGCCTGCACCTGCAGCGTGTCGCCGTCATGCGAGGCAGCGACCGCGTCGCTAATGCGGGCGTATTGCTGGCCGGCGCCTACGGTCAGTATCGACATGACAAGAGCCTGTCATCGGCCTTGTGGGCTCTTGTCATGCGATATCCAGTTTAACGAAAATTACTGCTTAGATACTTTGTCCGCTCCCAAAAACTGGCCGCTTCTAATTGGAGCGTCAAGTTAGGAATTATAGGAACTCGGGGCGCGTTTCAGAACACTCCCACGTGCTGCTCGATAATCGCCAAATTACGCAAATTAGCCTTCAGCGCCATGTCGAACAGGTCGCCCAGCACCGGCACGCTGCCGCCAAACACCTCCAGCGCCACGTTGCCAACCATGCGGGCCAGTTGCGGCGGCGGCACGCCCAATTGCGCGGCCTCGTAGACGATATACAGCGAGATCGCGCCCAGGATGGCGTCGCCGCCGACCGGCACCAACCCGACCACGCTGTTCAGGCCAAACCGGAAGCGGGTGCCGGGCAGCGAGAACGCGCCGTCGATCAGCCAGGCCAGGCGGCGCAGCCGCTTCAGCCGGGCATGCGCATCGGAGGCTTTGAAAAGCGGAACGGTACCAGCCCAGGCCATGTCCGATCTCCCATGATGAGGACCGCGCCGATGTTGTATCGCAATGGGCTGGCTTCAATCCCCTCATGTAAGAGACTCTTGCTTATGTCAGCGCTCCCGTGGAATGGCGCAAAACCGAATGGTGACGCCCGTAGGCGAAGTAGATCCCAAAGCCGATCGCCATCCAGATCAGCAGGCGCAGCCAGGTGAACACCGGCAGGCCGGACATCAGCAGCAGGCAGAACAGGATGCCAAGGATCGGCACCACCGGCACGGCGGGCACCTTGAACGGACGCTTCACCCGCGCGTCGCTGCGGCGCAGGTAGATCACCGAGCCGCACACCAGGATGAAGGCGAGCAACGTGCCGATGCTGACCATCTCGCCCAGGATGCCGATGGGCACCAGCGCCGAGACGATGGCCACGATCACGCCGATCATGATCTGGCTGCGATACGGGGTGTTCAGCGTCGGGTGAACGTGGGCGAACAGGCTGGGCAGCAGCCCGTCCTCCGACATGGTGAAGAAGATGCGGCTCTGGCCATACAGCAGCACCAGGATGACGGTGGTGAGCCCGGTCAGCGCGCCGATCTTGACCAGGATGGCGAACCAAGTCATGCCGATCACGTCCACCCCCTTGGCGATCGGGTCGGCAACGTTGAGTTGGGCATACGGGACCAGGCCGGTCAGCACCGCCGCCACGGCCACATACAACAGGGTGCAGACGACCAGCGAGCCCAGGATGCCGATCGGCATGTCGCGCTGCGGGTCGCGGGCCTCCTGCGCCGCGCAACTGACGGCGTCGAAGCCGATGAAGGCGAAGAACACGACGGCGGAGCCGCGCAGGATGCCGCTCCAGCCGAAATGGCCGAACTCGCCGGTGCCGGCCGGGATGAACGGGTGCCAGTTCGCGGAGTTCACGAAGAACGCGCCGACGGCGATGAAGGCCACCACGACGACCAGCTTGATCGCGACCATGACGTTGTTCAACCGGGCCGACTCCTTGGTGCCGAACACCAGCATCGCCGTCAATGCGGCCACGATCAGCGGCGCCGGCAGGTTCAGGATGGCGGTGCCGGCGCTGCCGTCGGCCAGCGTCACCGCCGTGCCCGGCGCGGCTGCGAACTGCGGCGGCACGTTGATGCCGATATTGTGCAGGATGCTGACGGCATAGCCGGACCATCCGACGGCCACGGTGGCCGCCCCCATCGCGTATTCCAGCACGAGGTCCCAGCCGATCATCCATGCGAACACCTCGCCCAGGGTGGCATAGGTGTAGGTGTAACAACTGCCGCTGACCGGCAGCATGGCCGCGAGCTCGGCATAGCACAGCCCGACGAAGCCGCAGGCGACGCCGCCCAGCACGAACGAGAGCATGATGGCTGGCCCCGCGTACTGCGCCGCCGCCGTCCCAGTCAGGACGAAGATGCCGGCGCCGATGATCGCGCCGATGCCCATGGCGGTGATGCTGTACGGGCCGAGCGACTTGGACAGCTTATGGCTGTCGGCCTCGCTGTGCTTGACGATGTCGTCCACGGTTTTCCGTGTCATCAGGCCCTGGTCCGACATTTGACTTCCCCCCTAGAGTAACAGCGGCTCGCCGCCTTGCCGGGCCGCGCTGATCCAAGCACCGAGTAATGCAAACCTTGTACCGCCATGCAACAGGAAAGGTTTGTTGTTATGTGCAGGATTACGCCACCGTGGCAATTATGCTTTGATGCCTGACTGGCTTCATATCGGTCCTGCAAATAAAGGTCGTGCTGCCAGCGGAACTGAACAGCGCGTCATGCGCTCTGATTTTCGTCACTATAGTGGAGGGAAACCATGAGTATTTTCGGCTCGATCATGAACAAGATCTTTCATTCTGGCAGCGCGGCGCCGGCAGCGGACGCGGCCGCAACCCCGGATGCGGGCGCATTCGCAGACGCAGGGGCCTCAACCGGCGGAGCGGCGCCTGCGCAAACCGTCGATGTCGGTGCGGTGCTGAGCCAGATGGCGTCGCAGAAGGGCGGCGGCGGCAACTACCAGACCTCGATTGTCGACCTGTTGAAGATGCTCGACCTCGACTCCAGCTTGGATGCGCGCAAGCAGCTCGGCCAGGAGCTCAGCGTGCACGCGGGGGCGGACGGCAGTGCCGAGCAGAATATCGCCCTGCACAAGGCCGTGATGCAGAAGCTGGCCGAGAACGGCGGCAAGGTGCCGGACAGCATGCGGGGCTGAGGCCCGATACGGCGGGGCGGCGCTCGCTGTCCCGCCATAGGACGGCAGCCTACAGCTCCTGACCAGGAGCAGGAATGACTGACTATTATGTTGCCGAACTCGGCGTCACCCGCGCCGAAGATTTGTACATTTGCTTCCGGCGACCCGTGGCCAGCGACGGCGTGTGCTGGCCGTTGCCCTGGGCGGGGACTTGGTCCGAATCCGAGGTGGTGAGGGCAGCCGCCGAGCTGAACGACGGCATCCAGACCATTGCCGTGCCGAGGGATGCCGTGCACGCCCTCGCGACGAGGCCGCCGCACGGCAGGATCGACGGCGACGTCGGCCCGGTTGTGCGCAACTCGGCCTCGAACCGCCGGGCGCTCGTAGTTGCGGCACGGCGGGAAATCGCCCGCATGGAAGCGTTCGAAATCCCGCCCGCGGACGACGCGGTGCAGGGGGACGAGAACGTGGTCAAGGCGCTTGGGGCGCTGCTGCCGTTGCTCGCCCGTGCGGGCGCTGTCGAGAACGACCGCCTATGGCGCCTGCGGGCGGACCTGCTGGCCCTGTTGCGCTCGGATGACCGGCGGCGCATTCAGCGCGCGGTCCAGGCAGTGAACGAACTCGCGGGACGGGCGGCGGCGTCCTCTCCGGTTGCCAACGGCCCGCAACGGCCACCCCGGCCAACGCACAATCCGGCGCAGGACCCGGGCCAAGCCGAGGTCGCCATCCTACGGGCTGCGCCTCCCTCGACGCCGCCTGCGCCGCCACCGCCGGATATGGAAGTGGGCAGCAGGGCGACGAGGCCGTAGCCCGGCGGCGCTCAGAGCCGAGGGGGCTGCCTCAGCTTTTGACCAGGCTGCATCCACCTTCGCTCATCGGACGGAATGCCTCGTTGGCCGGCGTCGTCGCGATCGTTGTCAGCATATCGAGCGGCCCCTTGCTCTCCGCAGGGGTCTTCGCCTGCAGCAAGTAGGATGGGTGGATCTTGCGTCCGTCCTCGCGGATCAGCCCGGCGCCGAAGCAGTCGTCCTCGGTCGGCATCGACTTCATATGCGCGACCGCCGCCCGCCCGTCCGCCTTTGCCGCCACTGCGCCAAGGGCGGCAGCGGTCTTGAGGTAGTGCAGCGCCGCCGCGTAGCAGCCAGCCTGGACCATGTTCGGCGTCCGGGACGGGGTCTTCGCCCGCAGCCGCTCCCAGAACGCGCGCGTGCGGTCGTTCAGGTCCCAATAGAAGCTGCCGGTCATCGCCAGCCCCTGCGCGTCGGCCAGGCCGACCGAGCGCACGTTGCCGTCATACATCAGCATCGCCGCGATCCTCATCGAACCCGGCAGCCCGAATTCGTGCGCCTGCTTGATGCAGTTCACCGTGTCGGTGCCCGAGTTGCACAACCCCAGCACCTTGGCGCCCGAAGCCTGCGCCTGCAGCAGCAATGAGCTGAAATCCGTCGTATCCGGGAATGGATACGACCGCGCGCCCAGCACCTTGCCCCCGGCTTCCTGCACGAAACGCGCGGTGTCGCGCTGGAGCTGCTGGCCGAACACGTAGTCGGCGGTGATGAAATACCACGACTCACCGCCGGACTTGACCATGGCGCCGCCGGTCGACTTGGCCAGCATGTAGGTGTCATAGGTCCAGTGCACGGTGTTCGGGCTGCACTGCGCGCCGGTCAGGTCGGTCGTGGCCGCGCCTGAATTGAGGTGGACCTTGTTCTTCTCGCGGCAGACCGTGTTCACCGCCAGCGCCACGGAGCTGGTGGGCACGTCGACGACCGCGTCCACGCCGTCCTCGTCGAACCAGCGCCGGGCGATGCCGGCGCCGATGTCGGGTTTGTTCTGGTGGTCGGCCGCCAGCACCTCGACCTTGATTTCGGGGTGCAGCTTGGCGAACTCCTCCACGGCCTGCCGGACGCAGATGGCCGAGAGCGGGCCGCCGTCGTCGCGGTAGGGGCCGGATTGGTCGTTCAGCACCCCAAGGCGGATCGGCGCGGCTTGGGCGAAGGCGAGGCGGGGCAGGCCGGGAAGCATGGCGGCAGCGGCGCCCAGCGCAGTGCGGCGAGTGATGGCCATGGACGTCTCCTTTTTATGGCAGCCGGCGTTGCCGCGTATCCTTCCAGGTATGGCCGGACATGGCCAGCCCGTATGCGAGCGCCGTCCGCCACGCCGCCTGCCATGGCAAGCGGCGTGGGCCGAGACTGCTTCGGCTCAGTCCGCGAGGCGGTGTTGCGGGGCCATGCCGGGCGCTGGCCCAGGTCTATTCCCATTAGCTTTCACCAAGGGGCATGCGGCCATCTCGCAATGCGGCCCGGTGCGTGCCACATAGCTGCCGTCGGGGCACATCTTCGCATCCTGTGCGCATATTGCGCCCTGTGCAGCCTGCGGCGAATTGCCTCCAGCCGCGCACGCCGCTCCCGCGGACAGGACCGGGACGAACAGGAGCGCCTTGAAAACTTGCCCGGTCGTCATGGCCATGTCCTCAGGCCATTACATCTGCCGCCCCGTCCCCGCCTGCCATAACGGTTCAGCAGCTTGAAAAACTAAAGGTGCAGGCAGCGGCGACCAACGCGCCGATGTTGCCGGCTCCGCGGTTCACGCCATGGCCGTCAAGGTATGACGGGTTCGGGAACTGGGTGTTCTGGCCGAACCACGACGATCCCTGGGTGTTGTTCCCCGCCGTGGTGTAACCCCAACTGGTCACGCCCACCACAACGTCCGAGACGGACGTGCTGCCCAAGCTCGCAGCGCTGCTGACGCTTGGCGCCGCGCCGAAGTTGACCAGCCACGGGCCGCCGCTCGACCCGCCGGTCAGTGCCGAGCCAAGTATGGTTTGCTGCATCACGCCGTCCGGGGACCAATAGCTGCCGACCCCGTCGGTGCGCTCCATCATCATCCCGGAGTCGAAAGCGACGGGATATCCAAGCTGGGTGATGGAAGCCAGCGAGGCACTGCCGAATGACGGAACAAAGGAATAGCCGTCCCAGGCGTAGCCATAATAGCCGACGATGCTGCCTGGAAGGCGCCCGTAGGCGTCCGGCGCCATGACGATGATCGCGATGTCGTTGCTGCAGACCACGCCTTTCGTGGAGCAGCTATCGGTGCCGCTGTAATAGGACGGCGCGATGATGGTGGCGAGCGCCGTCCATGCTCCATAGGGCGGCGTGCCGCCAGCAACGTTTTGCGCGGGAACGAAGGCGTAGTTCGTGTGGTAGCCTGTCACGGAACTTGCGCCGTACTCAAAGACGCAGTGCGCGGCGGTCACGAGCAGGCCGGGTGCGATCAGCGAGGCGCTGCAGACATAGTTGTCGGTCCCTATGTTGAAATACAGCTTGCCCGTCGCCCGCCAGGGATAGCTCGTGACACCGACCGCGGAGGCAGTCGGCGTCGGCCCTAGGACATCCGCAGACGCACGCGCCGTCGTATAGGGGGCGATGGGTTGTGGGCTTAGGTTGCCGTATGCGTCCGGCTCCACGCCTTCGCTGGCGTTCGCCTTGCGATGGGCGCCATCGCTGCTGCTGGGAACGACGCCCGGCGCCAGCGCATAGGCGCCGCTGGGCAGCGTGTTGTGGCTTTGCATTGCTGCCATGGGCAACTGCCGAGTGCTGACCAGCGGCATGTTCGTGCGCGCCGGCTTGGGGTTCCCAAGTATCTCGGCCATCGAGCGTGCCGTATAAACCGGGACATGGGAGACGGCGGTCTGCGCCATGGCGGTTGCGGGCAGCACGGCTAGCCCAACGGTCGCAAGCAAGGACGGCAAGGGCACGATACGGCGGAACATAGCTTCAGCTCTCTCTATAATTATGAGACCTGCACGATTATTTGGACATCATCATACCATCTCCAGATGCTTCCGGTCTGTGCAAGGGGGAGCGGGAGCATGTCTGCCTCACGACATTGCGAGGCTGGATTTTGGGGGCAGTCGCGCAGCGGGCGCGATGCATCTAGCTTTTTCGGCCCCGCATGCTTAGTCTCAGGCATGAGAGGGTGGATCGCATGGTTTCCCAGCCTTATGCGTTGACTAAGGTGAAGGCGAAAAAGAAGGTTGCGGCCGTTCGGGCGACGCAGGCGCTGCAAAAGCCTGGCGCCCCGGCAATCGAACCCGCGGCGCCGCCACCAGCCCGCGTGCTGGCATGCGTTATGCAGGCTAAGCACCAACGCCTGACCGAGATGCTCCGCGACCTTCGCTTTGGAGCCGAGGCACTGTCTGCCAACGCGGATAGCCTGCTCAGCCGCCTTTCTTGATCGGTGGCCAAAACAACGATCGACGAGCTGCTCGCAACGATTGAGCTTGTCCGGATTTTGCAGCAAACGATCGGCAAGCACGATAGGGCGATTGCCCAAATCATCGACAAATTAGAACAGATCGAGAAGCGTCTCGATGACCTGATCAGGCCACAGCCCCCATGAGTGGGCAGCCCGCGGCCAATTGGCCCAAAGGCGTCGAGCCGGTCGGTCTTGAGGACCTTGGACGGCTCGGCATCAGCCAGGATGACCAACTGTTCTGGGACGGGCGGCGTGTCGAGGTTCGCAGGTCCCTCAACCTGACCCGTTTCCAGAAGGTCATCACCGGCATCGTGACGTTCTTTGCGGTCCTTGGCGCCGTGGGCGGCTTCATAACGGGCTTCAACAACGCCTCGATTTTCCTGTGCGCGCGCGAAATCCGTTGGCTGAGCTGCCCGGCGGCGCCAGCGGCCGCCTCGCCTGCTTTGCCCCAATTGGGTGGAGCTGGTCGAGGATAGCGGCCATAGGCGCTTCCAACAGGCCGGACCGCGGCGAGGGCTGCACGGGACCGCGCCGCGCCGCCGCGGGTAAGCATCCCGCCGCGGCCACTATCTTCCCTCCAGGAGCAACAAATTTGACCCTTCCGCTGCAGCAGCCTGCCGCCGAAACCCCGCTGCCGCTTGCCAAGCGCCGTGAGGAGGCCCGGGCGGCGTGGGACCGGGAGCTGCGTGCGCCGCTCGGGCTCGAAGGCGCCAGCGCGGGCATTCCCGAAGCGTGGTTCCTTGGGCCGCAGGCGGAGAACCTGGGTTTACTGCGCGAGCTGATCAACCAGGCGTTGGACAGCCACGCCGCGTTCCGCCGGGCGTTCCATCCAGAGGACCCGACCCACGTCACCGCCGCGCTGCGACGCTCGCCCGAGTTCCAGCTAGGCGTGGACCGGCTGCGGACCGAGACGGCCAAGCTGCTGGAAAAGCTGCAGATGTCCGCGCCGTTCGCCAGCATGCGCTACCAGGGCCACATGCTGTGGGACCAGGCCATGCCGGCGACGGTCGGGCTGTTCGCGGCGCTGCTCTATAACCAGAACAACGTCGCGGCCGAAGCGTCCCCGGTCACCACGCGGCTTGAGATCGAGGCCGGGAACGACCTGTGCCGGATGCTCGGCTACAGCGTGCCGCCGGACGGACAGGCGCCGGGGCCGGGCCAGGTCGCGCCTTGGGGGCATATCACCAGCGGAGGCACGGTCGCGAACATCGAGGCGCTCTGGGCGGCGCGTAACCTGAAGTTCGCCGCGGTCGGGCTGCGGGCGGCGATCCAGGGCGCCCCGGCGCTGGCGGCCGCGCGGCGGCTTGAAGTGCCGATATGGGGCGGCGGCACGGCCCGGCTGCTGGAGCTTGATACCTGGACGCTGCTGAACCTCGACATCGACGCGGTGGCTGGGCTGCCGGCGGCGGTTGCGGCCCTGGGGATCACGCCCGAGGCGTTGACGCAGGCGCTGGCGCCGTATGCGGTGCAGAACACGGGCCTGATGGGTTTCTACCGCAACTTCATGCCCGACGTGCAGGAGCCGCCGGTGTTCCTGGCGCCGGCCACCGGCCACTACTCCTGGCCCAAGGCGGCGACCCTGCTGGGCATGGGGCAGAATGCGCTGCTGGTGCAGCGGGTGGACCAGGACGCACGGCTCGACCTGGAGCATGTCGAGGCGACGCTGAGCATCCTGCTGCGCCGGCGCATGCCGCTGCTGACGGTCGTGGCGGTGATCGGCAGCACGGAGGAGAGCGCGGTCGATCCGTTGGCGGGGCTGCTGGCTTTGCGCGAGCGGTATCGGGCGCAGGGCTTCAATTTCGCCGTGCACGCGGACGCGGCCTGGGGCGGTTATTTCCGCGCCATGCTGCGGGACGAGCGCGAGCCGGACTGCCGCAAGCAGATACCGACCCAGGCGATGAGCGCGTATGTGCAGGCGCAGTATGCGGCGCTCGGGCAAGCCGACAGCATCACGGTCGATCCGCACAAGGGCGGCTACATCCCCTATCCCGCCGGCGCGCTGTGCTATCGCAACGCGGCGATCCGGGACGCGATCTCCCTGCGCGCGCCGGTGGTGTTCCATAGCCAGGCGGAGCCGACGGTCGGCGTCTATGGCGTGGAAGGCAGCAAGCCCGGCGCGTCCGCGGCGGCGGTGTGGCTGGCGCACCGGGTGATCCGTCCGGACCGCAGCGGCTATGGGCGGATACTGGGCCAGTGCATCTGGACGTCGAAGCGGATGTTCGCACGGCTGCGGACGCTGGAGGACCCGCGTTTCACCATAACTCTGTTCAACCGGACCCCGGCGGAGCGGGCGCATGGCCGGGCGGACGAGATTGCAGCCGAGCGCGCCCTGATCCGGCAGTTCGTCGACCTGGACAACCGCGTGCTGAGCGAGCTGCTGCAGGACGACGCGGCGGCGCGGGAGCTGTTCAGCCAGCTCGGCTCGGACCAGGTCATCCTCGCCTTCTCGCTGAATTTCTACACCGAAGCGGGCCTGAACACCGATCTTGCGCGGGCGAACCTGTTCAACGAGCGGGTGTTCGCCTTGTGCAGCATGATCGAGCCGCGGGCGGACTTCGACGGCCTCGACCTGATCCTCACCAGCTCGCGCTTCGACCCGGCGGTCTATGGCCACCGCTTTGTCGACGCGTTTTCCGAACGCATGGGGGTGCGGCCGGCAGGGGAGCTTGGCGTCGATTTCCTGATCTCAACCACCATGGACCCGTGGACCACGGAGACGAACGGCGGCGATTTCCTTGCCACCATCGAGCAGGCGCTGCGGCGCGCGGCGCACCGGGCGCTCGATGAGCTTGGGTTCTGAGCCGGCGCATCAGCGGGCTGCCTGCGGCGCTGGGATGATCGCAGTCGGGATCAGCGGGTCATCCAGCTCCGGCCGGCCAGCGATATGGTTGTAGGTCGCGTAGAGGATGACGCCGGTCGGGATATCCTTCCACACCGTCGAGACCGAACGGTAGATGTTGCCGTCGAAGCCCTCCCGGTAATGCGAGATCTTGACCGCGTGATAGACCGTGCCGAGCAGGTTGATGTCCTCGATGCCCTCGTTGCGGATCAGGTCGTGCCACTGCGAGCCCGGCGCCATGCGCACGTCGAAGCCGGCGACGGTCCCGGTGCGCCCCTGGATCACGCGCCGCAGCGCCGGAATCGCATCCTCCACGCCGGGCCAGTCGGTGAGCCAGATGGCGTACCAGCCCTCAACGACGTCGGAGCCCACGCGCATGCGGCAGAGGTCGGGATTGGCCGAGCTGGCGCCGAGGTATTCGAACGCCGGGCCGCCGCGCTGTTCCACGCGGGCGCCAGCGTCCGGGCAGGGACGGGCATAGGGTGGGGAGCCGTTCGTGGCCCGGACGTTGCCGCCCAGGACGAGAGGCGGATATCTGCGCGCCGCGGCGTCCAGGCCAGGGTTGGGCGGTGCGGCGGCGCCGGTCGCGAAGCATAGTGCGAGAAGCATCGCGGCGGATCGGGTCAAGGAACTCTCCATGCACTCGGCTTTGGGAGGATAAGGAAGGCGGCGCTGGCCTGCCGCCACCGTGTCACGATGCCGTCGAAAGCGGTTTCAGGTTGCCCTCGATGGCGGCCCGTTGCGGCTCCAGGAAGGGCGGGAGCGACAAGCGCTCGCCCAGGGTCTCCATCGGCTCGTCCGTTGCAAAACCCGGTCCGTCCGTCGCGATCTCGTACAGGATGCCGTTCGGCTCCCGTGTGTAGAGGCTGCGGAAGTAGAAGCGGTCCACTGGGCCGCTCGACGGGATGCGCAGTTGCCGTAGCCGTTCGACCCAAGGGGCATACTCGTCGTCGCGCACCCGGAAAGCGACATGGTGGACGCTGCCCGCCCCAGGCTGCGACGGCGCCAGGTCCGGCTCGACCCGGACATGGAGTTCGGCGGCGGGACCGCCCTCGCCCATCTCGAAGACATGGACCGTTGCGCCCGGCGCATCCTGCGCGACAAAGCTCCGGAACCGCCGCATCGCCATCACTTCCGTGAGGAAGCGGCCGGACGGCGCGAGGTCGCGCACGCTGATGGTGATCGGCCCCAGGCCACGAATCTGCAGCGCCTCGGGCACCGTGCTGCGCGCCCAGGGATGGGACGGCCCGGCCCCGCCGTCGTCCACCAAGGCCAGGCGCTGGCCCTCGGGGTCCTCGAAGTCGAGCTGAAGCCGTCCACCCCCATCGCGGATTTCACCGTGCGGCACGCCAGCCTCGTCGAGCCGCGCGGCCCAATGATCAAGCGCAGCCCGTCCGGCCACCCGGAGCGCCGTGCGCACGATCGAGTTGGCGCCGCGCCGCTCCGGCTGCACGGGCCAATCGAAGAAGGTGAGGTCGGTGCCGGGGCTGGCCGCGCCATCCGCGTAGAACAGGTGGTAGGCGCTGACGTCGTCCTGGTTGACGGTCTTCTTGACCAGCCGCATCCCGAGCACGCGGGTGTAAAAGCCGTGGTTGCCGCTCGCGTCGGCGGTGACGGCCGTCAGGTGGTGGATACCATGGAGCTGCATGTTCCGTCCTTCGAGGGTAATCGGACGCTGCGAACCTCTCCCTTTTGGCGCCCGCGGTCGAGTCGGTTGGCGGCGAAGGCCGTCAGCGCGCCGAACACGAAGCGCTGCGCCATCGTGACAGGCCGCTGCCGCCAGGCCGGGCGCATCAGGTTGGCCAGAGGGCCAGCGGGCAGGCTCAGGCGGCATGAAGAATAAGCTTGCGGTCTTTGCATGCCGTGCACTTATAGTAGAATTCTAGCAATACTCTGCGATGGTCCACATGCTCTTGCATTGTTAGAAATTGTCCTAGGTAATTGAACTATTCTGGTAACTAGTGATAAGCATACTGCCGCGAATTTAAATCGGCAACGCCTGCCGTATTGCGCGATGGGCGTCGTGAAGCGGATCGATAACACGCGATCGGCGCCAGCCTATCCCCGTTTCATGTTTTGCCGCCTTCACTCTTCTTAAAAGGACACCGCCTTATGAGCGTCAGCATCCATCGGCTTCGTGCAGGCCGGCGGTCGAACGAGGCGCTCGATCATGTTCTGACCGCTCCAGAGCAAACAGCCATGATCAGTTCGGCCATGTGCAAGCTGGAGGAACTGTTCGATGTCCTGCAGATCGACCACTGCAACGACCATAACACGAGGGGCACTGCCCAGCGTGTCGCCAAGATGCTTGTCACGGAGACCATGAAAGGCCGTTACTCGGCGCCCCCAGAGATCACCGACTTCGAGAACGCGCAGGAGTACGACCAGCTTCTCGTCACAGGCCCGATCGAGGTGCGCTCCACCTGCGCGCACCACCTCATGCCGATCTACGGCCAGGCGTATATCGGGGTGCTCCCCTCCGCTTCCGGCAAGATCATCGGCCTTTCGAAGTACGACCGGATCGTCGACCATTTCGCGTCCCGCCTGCAGATCCAGGAAGAACTGGTGAAGCAGATCGGGCAATACATCGTCGCCCAAACGATGCCGCGGGGCTTAGCCGTGCGTGTCAGCGCCGTGCACATGTGCAAGACGCATCGCGGCGTGCGGGCCAGCCACAAGAGCCGGATGGTCACCGCGGCCTACTTCGGCGAGATGGCGAGCGATCCGCAGTTGAAGCAGGAGTTCCTGCAGGAGTGCATCGGCCTCGAACGCGACCTGTAGCCGAAGCCTTTGCAGCAGATCGGAGCATGTCATGCCGCTTGACCAACTGCCACGAAGCAAATCCCACCTCGCCGGAACAAGGCAGCATCTATTCCGCGCAACGAAATCCTACGGGCACGACGAAGGGCTCTCCTGCGCCTTCCGCCAGTGGCGGGCCACGCATTCGCATTGCCGCCTCGTGCATGGGTATGCCCTCGCATTCAAGCTCGTCTTTGTCACTGACGAACTCGATGAACGCAACTGGTGCTTCGATTTCGGCGGCCTCAAGCCGATCAAAGCCTGGCTGCACGAAATGTTCGACCACACCCTGCTCGTCGCGGCGGACGACCCGGAGCTGGAGGAGTTCGAGCGGCTTGCCAAGCGCGGCCTGGTTGCCCTCCGCGTCCTTCCGGCCGTGGGGTGCGAGGCGTTGGCCCATTTCGTTTTCGGCCATGTGACGCAATTCATCGGCGATCAGACGGGCGAACGCGTCCGCTTGGAGCAGGTCGAAGTCAGCGAGCATAGCGGCAACTCGGCAAGTTATAGCGAGGCGGTCCATGAGCGCCTGAATGCGTCAAGCCCAACCCCTGTCGAAACGGTCTCCGAGGAGGCTTGCGCATGACCATCCATATAAGCCGGCGTTCGGTCATCGCGCTTGGGGCTGGCATTGCCGGCTTGGCCCTTGCCGGCCCGGCTGCTGCTGCCCTGGCCATGCCCTCTAAGAAAACAATCCTGACAATCTCCGGTAAGATCACAAACACGAATGACGGCGATACCGCGGTTTTCGACCTTCCCATGCTGGAAGCAATCGGCACGAGCTCGATCGAGACCGCCACGCCGTGGTACAACGGCGCCGTCCGGTTTGAGGGAGTGAGGATGGACGCCCTCATGCGCTATGTCGGCGCCACGGGCGAGAGCGTCATGGCAACTGCCCTGAACGACTTTTCAACGGACATCCCAATGAGCGATTTCAGCCGCTTTGGAGTGATCCTCGCCTTGAAGCGCGACGGGATCTACATGCCGGTGCGCGACAAGGGGCCGCTGTTCATTGTCTATCCCTATGACAGCTTCTCTGAGCTTAAAGCCCAGAAATACTACAGCCGCTCCGCTTGGCAGGTGGCAAAGCTCGTGGTGGCCTAGACTTGGGCCGCCTGCCACGAAACACCCATGCGCGCCTCGTCAAGCTGGGCCTGCTCTGCATGGTCTTGGCCTTGTCGTTTGCCGCCGCATACACGTCGTCCTTGATCGTGCAGCGGCAGCGGGCATTGCGCGAGGTATCGCGTTACAACCTCACATGGCTCGTGAGCCAGGCAGCCCTAGAGGTCGCACGGTTGCAGGGCATGGCCGCCGCGGCCCTGGTGCCCGGCAGCGGGGTCGACGATGACGACGTCCAGCTCTGGCTCGACATCGTCGCCAACCGCGTGCAGGTGTTCGAGGGCGGCGAGATCGCAGAGTTCGTCGCGACCTCGCCTGAGCTTCGTGCAATTGTGGCCCGTTTTCGCCAAACCGCCTATGCCGGCCAAGCCGCCATGGACGGGCTGGCGTCACCAGACCGGCTGCGCCGCGTGTTGGAACTGGTGACAGGGCTCGGCCCGCCGATGTCGCGCCTCGCTGCCGCAGCGAACACGCACGGCGGCGAGCTCGTGGCACAGGACCAGCGGCAATTGAGCAACCTTCAATGGCGGCTCGCGGCGAACCTTGGGGCGCTTACCCTTTCCGCCTTTGGCCTCATCGGAGCCCTTCTTAGGCATAACTACCTGCTCGCCCAGGCCAGGGAGGAGGTCGAACAGCAGAACCGGGTCCTGGAGGTGCGCGACCACGAGCTGCTTTCGAAGAACGCCCGCATTTTCTTCATGGCGCACCACGACGTGCTGACCGGGCTGCCGAACCGGCTGCTGTTCCACGAACAGTTGGACGAGGCGCTTGGGCGTCGACAGCGGCAAGGCGACGGGGTTGCCCTGCTCTGCCTCGACCTGGACCACTTCAAGCAAGTGAACGATGTGCTCGGGCACCCAGCCGGCGACGCGCTGCTGAAAGAGATGGCCGTCCGGTTGCGCGGCTGCGTGCGCGAGGGCGACGCGATAGCGCGTCTTGGCGGCGATGAGTTCGCGGTCCTGCAGTGCGGCGCGAGGCAACCCGAAGCCGCCAGCGAACTGGCGCGGCGGATTGTCGAGGCGCTCAGTGCGCCCTACGATCTCGGCAGCGACCGCGCCGTCGTTGGGGCGAGCGTAGGCATTGCCCTTGCCACCGCCGACCTGCTCTCGGCTGACGTGCTGTTGCGGAGCGCAGACATGGCGCTCTACCGGGCCAAGGCGAATGGGCGCGGCACCTTCTGTTTCTTCGAGAACGCGATGAGCGAGCAAGTGCAGACGCGCCGGGCCTTCGAGCTCGACCTTCGCGAGGCCCTTGCACGAGGCGAGTTCGAAGTGTTCTACCAGCCGCTGTTCAACCTGCGGACCCAGTATGTCTGCGGCTTTGAGGCGTTGCTGCGGTGGCGTCACCCGGAGCGGGGCCTGGTCTCCCCAACGGCGTTCATCCCCCTCGCCGAGGAGCTCGGCATCATCATTCCGATCGGTGAGTGGGTGGTGGCCCAGGCCTGCATGGACGCGGCAACTTGGCCCGAGCACGTCACGGTGGCCGTAAACCTGTCGCCCGTGCAATTCCGCAGTCCTGGACTTGTGGGAGCGGTGCGCCGGGCGCTGGTGAGTTCTGGCCTTCCCGCACGTAGATTGGAGCTGGAGATCACGGAATCGGCGCTGCTGCAGGATAGCGAGGCAGTGCTGGCAACCCTGCACCAGTTGCGCGCCACCGGCTTGCGAACCGCCCTCGATGATTTCGGGACCGGCTACTCGTCGCTGAGCTATCTCCGCAGCTTTCCATTCGACAAACTCAAGATCGACCAATCCTTCGTACGCGAGATGGCGTACCGTCCGGACTGCTTGGCCATTGTCATCTCAGTCCTTGGCCTCGCACGCGAACTAGGCATGGCAACGACCGCGGAAGGAGTGGAGACGGAGGATCAGCTCGAACGGCTGCGCGCGGCCGGCTGCACGGAGGTGCAGGGCTTCTTGTTCGACCGTCCGCGTCCCGCGGCAGAGATCCGGCACTGGTTCTTGGCTGGAGCCGACTGGATGAGGGCCGCTTGACGGTCTTCTGGACGACCCGGCCGCTGCGGCTGGGAGGCGCGACTGTTAGCTTCAGAAATGAAAACTCGCCCGCAAGCCGTTGCGCCCTTGCAGATTTGTTTCCAAAATGCAACAGTAGCCTTCAGATATTCTCGACGATCCATGAAATGAGATAGGGCCATGGCAAAGCGCATTGCACTCATCCTTTTCGGTGTAGCACTGGCTGGCACGGCACGGGCAACGCCCTTGCAGCTTGTCTATGATGGATACTTTTCGCCGGGCGATACGGTGGGCGGCGTGGCGCTTACGGCGTTCACGCCGTTTGAAGCGCGTGCGACTTTCGACAGCAGCGCTCCGATCTTTCAGCCGGAGTCAGGTGCGGCGGCCTATGCGCCCTCCGCGTTCACCTTGCTGCTGCAAGGCACAACCTACAACGTGACCCGTGTGCAGGACGACCCTACATATGGGCAAACAGTCGTCATATTCGACAAGACCGCGCCGGATTCGAACAGCTCAGCCTACCAGGGCACGCCGCATTATGGAGTCGGGTTTTTCTCGCTGGGCGGCGGCAATGTCGGAGTTATCGGCGACTGGACGGCAGCTACCCCGGAAGTCACCCTGGGAACGCTCGCGCCGACAACGTTCAACCAGTTCTACGGAGTAGGCTACAACGACGGCCCTATCGGGCTGACGGCGGGCGGCGTGGCCACGACGCTGCAGTTGAATGATCCAGCCGATTATAACTCAGCGGATCCGTCACTCACATTCTCCGGAGGCAACCTGGGTGCTCCGACGACTGCGGACAACCAAGCGATGCTTCAGGCGGTGCCAGAGCCAGCATCAGTCATGTTGCTTGCCGGCATGGTCGGGGCACTGGGATTGTGTCGCAGGTATTCACGCAAGCTGCCATAATGCTGACGGCTCTTATTGGGTTCCGGGGTTGGTGATGGGTCCATCACGCAACCAGGCCGGCGATGAGGGCTGCGAGCAGGGCTTTGCCGCGTCGGCGTGCGTTGTGCACGAACTGGAAGAAGCCGAGGTAGAGCGGCAGCTTGTCTTGCAAACGTGCAGAGGCTGGTGGTGCCCGGCCAGCACCATCGCGCAGCGATCCACCGGAGATACCGTGTTGCGTGTCAAGCGGTTTTGGGGGCATCCGGGAAGGGATGG
>CAXSGE010000050.1:0-27427 GCA_964236715.1 uncultured Acetobacteraceae bacterium
TGGCGCGGGCGACGGCGCCGTCCATGCCCTCGCTGGCGGCGGCGTCGGTGCGGGCCAGGATATACAGATGCCGCCGGGCCTTGCGGGCAGCGGCGACCTTGGCGGCCATGTCGTGCGCGTCCGCCAGCCGCTTGTCGTTCAAATGCCCGCACTTTTTCGGCAGCAACTGGTCCTCGATGTGCACCGCAGCGGCGCCGGCGTCCTCGAAGCTGCGCACCATGCTCATGACGTTCAGCGCCTCGCCATAGCCGGTGTCGCCGTCGACCAGCACCGGCAAGGCGCTGGAACGGGCGACCTGGCGAACGAAGAAGCAGACTTCTTCGACGGTGATCATGCCGAGGTCCGGCAGCCCCATGCTGGCCGTCATCGCAGCGCCGGACAGGTAAACGGCCTCGAACCCGGCGGCCTTCGCTTGCAGCGCCGCCATGCCGTTATGGGCGCCGGGTATCTGCATGATGCCGCCACGCTCGATCAGCGCGCGAAAACGGTGCCCTGCGGACTCGGCGGGAACATCGGCGGCGACCAAATACGACATGGGGCAGCTCCAGGAACTCGAAGGTTGAACTCGGTTTATCAGGTCCGCGCGAGAACGTCAGGTGGGGTCGGTTGCACGTCTGGCACCCTGCCAGTAACGTCCGGCGCACTGAGTGGGGTAACAAAATGGACATGACAGGCGAGCGGCGTATTCCCGCAACTCGGCAAAAAGTATGGGACGCGCTGAACGACCCTGCGGTGCTGCGGATGTGCATTCCAGGCTGCGAGAGCTTGGAAAAGACCTCCGACACCGACCTGAAGGCGACGGCGGCGGTCAAGATCGGCCCGATCGCCACACGCTTCACCGGCAAGGTGCAGTTGACCGACCTCGACCCGCCCAACAGCTACCGCATCAGCGGCGAGGGCCAGGGCGGCGTGGCCGGGTTCGCCAAGGGCGGGGCCAACGTGCGGCTGTCCGACGACGGCGCAGGCACGCTGCTGCAATATGACGTGAAGGCGCAGGTCGGCGGCAAAATCGCCCAGCTCGGCGCCCGGCTGATCGACGCCACCAGCAAGCAGATGGCGGACCTGTTCTTCGACCGCTTCACGGCCGAGGTCGCCAGCCCTGCCCCGGTTGCTGCCATGGCGGCGGCCCCAGCCTACGCGGCGGCCCAACCCTCGGGCCAAACGGCGGACGACACGGCGCTGACTGACAGCGTCGCGAAGCCCATCGGACCCGGCGAGGCGCCGGAAATGCAGCCGCCGCTGCACCTGCCCATGCGGGCGCCCGCTGCGCTCAGCATCTTCTCGATGATCCCCGAGCGGCCCTACGGCTTCCACCGCATCGCCTTCGTCGGCGCCGCGCTCTATCTGATCATCTTCGTCATGATCTTCAAAAGCTACGTCTTTGGATGACGGGCGCGTAGCCGGGACGCTGCCCGGGTCGGTCACCGAGACCGCCGCGCTGCTGGCGGCCGGCGGCTACATCGCCGACCGCAGCCTGGCGACGACCGTGCATCTGGCGCTCGCCATGCGGCGTCCATTGTTCCTGGAGGGCGAGCCGGGCACCGGGAAGACCGAGATCGCCAAGGTGCTGGCGTCCGGGCTCGGGCGGCGGCTGGTGCGGCTGCAATGCTACGACGGCATGGACCTGTCGGCGGCGGCGTATGAGTGGGACCATGCGCGCCAGTTGATGGCGATCCGCCTGGCCGAGGCCGGGGGCGACCGCAACCAGGACCGCCTGGCCGAAAGCATCTTCTCCCGCCCGTTCCTGCAGGCCCGGCCGCTGCTGTCGGCCATCGACCCGGACCTGCCGCCCGCCGTGCTGCTGATCGACGAGCTGGACCGCGCCGACGAGCCGTTCGAGGCGTTCCTGCTGGAATTGCTGGCCGATTTCCAGATTACCGTCCCGGAATACGGCACCGTCCGCGCCCTGGTGCCCCCAGTGGTCGTGCTGACCAGCAACCGGACGCGGGAGGTCCACGACGCGATCCGCCGCCGCTGCCTGTATCAATGGGTGGACTACCCGACGGCGACGCGGGAACGCGCGATCCTGACGGCAAAAGCGCCGGGCCTTCCTTATCGCCTGTCGCTGGAGGTCGTGGCATTCGTGCAGCGCCTGCGTGCCACCGATCTGTTCAAGCTGCCCGGCGTTGCCGAGACCATCGACTGGGCCGCCGCGCTGCAGTACTTGGACCAGCAGGAGCTGAGCGCCGAGTCGGTCGACGAGACGCTTGGGGTTTTGCTGAAATATCAGGATGATATAGCGAAAATCCGCGGCGCAGAGGCAGCCCGGCTGATTGCGGAGGCCCAGGCGGGAACCCAGGCGCCGGTATGACGGCCGCCCCAGATGCCAATGCCCTTGGCGCCAATACGAACGGCAAGCTCGGCGTCAACGTGATGCACTTCGCTCGGCTGCTGCGCCGGGCCGGGCTGCCGGTCGGTCCGGCCGAGGTGATCGCCGCCGGGCAGGCGCTTGAACTGGTCGAGCTCGGTGAGCGAACGCAGGCCCAGGCGGCGCTACGCAGCCTGATGGTGCACCGGCACGAGCATATGGAGCTGTTCGACCACGCGTTCGACCTGTTCTGGCGCGATCCCAATGCGGCGCAGCAGGCCGCCGCCCTCGCCTTGCTCGACGGCAGCCCGCCCAAGGACGAGCAGCGCCCCGCACCCGGCGCCCGGCGCATCGCCGAGGCCATGGCCCCGCCCCGCCCGCGCCCGCCGAAATCCGAAGAGGCGCCGCCCGAACTCGACGCCGTCATGACCGTGAGCGAGCGGGAGCAGCTCCGCAGCATGGATATCGAGCAGATGAGCGCCGAGCAGGTCGGCCGCGCGAAGGCGGAAATCCGCCGGCTGACGCTGCCGCTCGACCTGCGCCGCACCCGGCGGCTGCGTCCGGACTCGCACGGACCAAAGATCGACCTCGCGGCGACGCTGCGGCGCAGCCTGCGGCGCGGGGGCGAGATGGTCGATCTGTCCCGCAGCGCCCGCGTGGTCCGCCCGCCCCCGCTTGTCGTCCTATGCGACATTTCCGGCAGCATGGCTCGCTATGCGCAGGTCTTGCTGCATTTCCTGCACGCGGTGGCCAACGACCGGGACCGGGTGCACGTGTTCCTGTTCGGCACGCGGCTGTCCAACATCACGCGGCAACTGCGCTTCCGGGACCCCGAGGTCGCGTTCCAGATGGTGTCGCACGCGGTGCCCGACTGGTCCGGTGGCACCCGGATCGGCGAGGCGCTGGCCGAATTCAACCAGCGCTGGTCGCGGCGCGTGCTGGCTCAGGGCGCCGTCGTGCTGCTGGTGACGGACGGGCTGGACCGCGACGGCGCCGCGGGCCTGGCCGAGAACATGGACCGGCTGCACCGCTCCTGCCGCCGGCTGATCTGGCTCAATCCCCTGTTGCGGTGGGACGGGTTCCAGCCCAAATCCAGTGGGATCAGGGCGATGCTGCCGCATGTGGACGAGTTTCGGACCGTCCACAGCCTCGACAGCCTACGCGCCCTGGTGGACCTGCTGTCCCGCCCGGCGCCGCCGCGCGGGCGGGCACTTGAATGGAGGGCCGCATGAGTGAGCCAGGAAACATGCCAGAAGACGTGCTAGGCACCGCTGCCGCGTGGTCAAAGGCCGGCGAGCAGGTGGCGATTGCGACCGTGACGGAGACATGGGGCAGTTCCCCACGTCCGCCCGGCAGCCAAATGGCGGTGACGGCGAGCGGACGCATGGCCGGGTCGGTCAGCGGCGGGTGCATCGAGGGCGCGGTGGCGGACGCGGCGAAGCGCACGATGGAGACCGGCGCGCCGCAATTGCTGGACTTCGGGGTGACCAACGAGCGCGCCTGGGAGGTCGGCCTGGCCTGTGGCGGCAAGCTGAAGGTGTTCGTCGAGCGCCTGGGATGAGGCTCGACCTGCTGGCCCGGCTCGAACAGGCCCGGGCAGCGCAAACCCCCGTCGTGCTGGCGACCCGGCTGCCCTCCGGCGAGCAATTCCTGCTGCCCGATCCCGAAGCGCCGCCTGGGCTCGCGGCGGCGGCCGACGCGGCACTGCAGGCAGACAGCAGCCGGACGGTCGAGGCCGATGGGGCGCAGTGGTTCCTGCACGCCTATAACCCGCCGCTCCGCCTGGTGGTCGTTGGCGCAGTGCATATCGCGCAGGCGTTGGTGCCGATGGCGGCCGGCCTGGGCTACGGGGTGACGGTGGCCGACCCGCGCCGGGCTTTTGCCACTGACGAGCGGTTTCCGGGCGTGATGGTCAGCACCGACTGGCCGGACGAGGCGATGGACGCGCTGCGGCCAGATAGCCGGACCGCCGTCGTCACCCTGACGCATGACCCGAAGCTCGACGACCCCGCGCTGGACCGGGCGCTGCGGTCGCAATCATTCTATGTCGGGGCGCTCGGGTCACGGAAAACCCATGCCGCGCGGTTGGGACGGCTGCGGGAACTCGGCCATGACGATGCCGCATTGGCGCGGATTCGCGGGCCGGTCGGCCTCGACATCGGCGCGGTGACGGCGGGGGAGATCGCGCTGTCGATCCTGGCGCAGATCGTGGCGGTCCGGCGTGGCGCGGCGCTGGCCGGGTGATCTTCGGCCCCACGCCCCTGGCGGACGCACTCGGCGCGGTGCTGGCCCACACGCAGCGCCTGCCCGGCGGCGTGCTGCGTAAAGGCGCGGTGCTGGACGCCGCTGCGATCAGGATGCTGCGGGACGCAGGCATCTCCGACGTAATCGCGGCACGGCTCGAGCAAGGCGATGTCGCAGAGGATGCCGCTGCCGCTCGGCTGGCGCAGGCGCTCGTTGCCCCCTCGCTTACCGCGACGCGTGCCAGCACCGGGCGGGTGAACCTCATCGCGGGGACGCCTGGGCTGCTGCAGGTCGACCGCGCCGGGCTCGATGCGGTGAACGCGGTCGATGAGGCGCTGACCGTCGCGACCCTGGGCGACGCCGCCAGCGTTGCGGCACGGGAGATGGTCGCGACCATCAAAATTATCCCATTCGCCGTCGCGGAAAGCGTGCTGGCCGAGGCGGAGCGCGTGGCCCGGCAGCGCCCAGTGTTGCGGCTGCATCCCTTCCGACCGCTGCGTGTCGGCTTGGTGATGACCAGCCTGCCGGGCATGAAGCACAGCATCCTGGCCGGCACCGCAGAGGCAACGGCCGCGCGGGTGGCGGGGCTGACCGGCGTCATGCTGACCCCGATCGAATGCGCCCACGCAGAGGCTCCGATCGCGGAGGCGCTGCGGGAACTCATGGCGCAGGGGGCGGACATCCTGCTGGTGGCGGGCGCCAGCGCCGTCGTGGACCGCCGCGACGTCGGGCCGGCCGGCATCGTCGCCGCAGGGGGCGAGATCCTGCATTTCGGCATGCCGGTCGATCCCGGCAACCTGATTTGCCTCGGTCGCATTGGGGCACGGCCGGCGCTGGTGCTGCCGGGGTGCGCGCGCAGCCCGAAGCTGAACGGGATTGATTGGGTGCTGTCGCGCCTGTTCGCCGGATTGGAGGTGAATGGGGCCGTAATTGCCGGCATGGGCCTGGGCGGGCTGTTGAAGGACGCCGGGGCGCGTCCGCTGCATCGGGCCAAAGCGGTGTCGCCTGTGGCGGCTCCGACCACGGTCGCGGCGATCGTGCTGGCGGCCGGGCGCTCCAGCCGGATGGCGCCGCAAAACAAGCTGCTGCTGCCGGATCGCGCCGGGCGGCCTATGGTGGCGCGGGTGGTGGACAACCTCCTGTCCAGCGCCGCGCGTCCGGTGATCGTCGTGACGGGACACCGGGCGGAGGAGGTTTCGGCCGCCATTGCGGGCCGGCCGGTTCAGATGGTCCACGCGGCAGACTATGCGGATGGCCTGTCTGCGAGCCTGCGGGCTGGCATTGCGGCGGTGCCGGACGCGGCGTCAGCGGCGTTGGTCTGCCTGGGCGACATGCCGCTGGTGACCGGGCGCATGATCGAACGGCTGATCGAGGTCTACGATCCCGATGAGGGCCGGTCCGTGGTGGTGCCGACCTGCCGGGGCAAGGTCGGCAACCCCGTTTTATGGGACCGCCGCTTCTTCCCGGACATCGCGGGCCTGGTGGGCGACGTGGGCGCACGCGCCCTGCTGGAGCGGCACAGTGAATACGTGGCTCAGGTGGAATTGGGCGACGACGCCGTGCTACGCGACTTCGACACAGTCGAGTCGCTGGCCACGCTGCCGGGCCATATGCGGCCGGCATCCTAGTTCATCGCCGCAGCGACCCAAGCCGCCCAGGCCAGCGCCTGCCGGTCCCGCCCACGCGGGGCCACAACCTGCACCCCGAGCGGCATCCCATTCGGGCCGACGCCCGCCGGGACGGTGACGCATGGCACATGCAGGCTGGTCCAGATGAAGTTGAACCCGGCATCCCCCGTCCACTCCAGCCCGACCGGCGCCTCCCCCGGGGCCGAGGGCGTCAGCAATATGTCGAAATCACCCATGAGGTCGGTGAAACCCGATTGCAGGAAGCGGAACAGCGCCTGGCTTTCGACCACCGCCGCCTCGGGCTGCGCCAGGCCCCATTCGAGGCGCTCGCGCAAGGCCGGGCTGATCTGGTCGCGGGCGGTGTTCATCTCCCACCCCAAGGCGCGGGCGCTCTCGTTGTTCATGATCACGGCGTGGGCCGCTTCTAACGCGTCAAACTCGGACGGTAGGTCGAAGTCGCGCAGGGTGGCGCCGGCGCGGGCAAGCTGCGCCGCCACTCGCTCGAACAGCGCCGTGGTCTCCGGTGCGGCGCGGCCCCAGACCGGCGAGCGGCACAGGCCGATGCGGGGCGCCGACGGCGGTCGAATGTCGGGGTCGCCAAGCTCGCGCCCTGAGATGGCGCCGGCGAACAGGGCGCAGTCGGCGACGCTCCGGGCCATGACGCCGACGGTGTCCAGGCTGTCCGACATCAGCTTCATGCCCATGCGGTTCACCAGGCCGAAGCTGGGTTTGTAGCCGACCACGCCGCAAAAGGCCGCGGGCCGGATCACGCTGCCGGCCGTCTGGGTCCCGAACGCCAGCGGGAAGAACCCTGCCGCGACCCCGGCCGCCGAACCGCTGCTGGACCCGCCCGGCGTGCGCGCCGGGTCGTGCGGATTGGTGGTGGGGCCGGGCGTGCGGGTGGCGAACTCGGTCGTGACCGTCTTGCCGAGCACGACCGCGCCGGCTGCCTTGGCCCAGGCAACGCAGGCGGCATCCGCCCGCGGACGATGCCCGCGCCAGATGGCCGAATTATATTCGCTTGGCATATCAACGGTGTCGATCACGTCCTTCACGCCGATCGGGAGGCCGTGCAGCGGTCCCGGCTGCGGCGTGGCGGCCCTGGCCTGGGCTGGGTCGAGGAACGCCATCGCCTGCACCGCAGGCTCGCGCGCCGCCACCCGGTCCAGGCAAGCCTCCACGAGATCGGCCGGCGCCAACGTGCCGGCGCGGATGGCGCGGACAGCGCCTGTTGCGGTCAGCGAGGCCGGGTCTGGCATAATTCCTCCAGCGTTTTGCAGCCCTAGGCTGGCGCAGTTATGGCCGCGGGTCCATCTTTGTTGCGTGATGCAGCAACCCTCCTCCCTCATCCATGTCGGCCATAGCCGGGACGGCACGATGACATACCTCGTGGACCTGCCGCCCGAGGCATTGCCGCCGGTGCTTGGGCGCGACCTTGCGGCGGCGTGGGATGCGGCGCGCGACGCTGCCTCAGACGCGGCCTGGGGCGCCGTGCGGCTGTTCCGCTTCCGCCGTCCGGATGGCAGCGTCACCGACCTCGCTTTGTCGGACGAGGACGCGCGCTGCTGGGCGGGCGCCGTCGACCTGACGGTGGGCATGCAGACGAGCTACGGCTTGTCGCTGTGCCTCCGGCTGCTGGCGTTGGTCGACTTGCTGGCCCATGCCCCGTGGACCGCGGCGCTGTTTCAGATTGGCCGCACCGGGACGGCCCTGCACCCGGCCCTGTTGAGCGCCGCCGCCACCGCGCAGTTGACGGCGGAGGCGCGGTTCGATGAAACCGGGTTCCGCGCCCGGCTGGCCCAGTTGCCAGGCCCGACTCAACCCACAGGAGCCATCGCATGATAGTTTCCCCGACAGCCCGGCTGGCCCTGGCTGCCATGGCGCTGCTCGCAGGATGCCACAGCGCGCCACAGTCGCGTGCGCAGGCCGCGACCAATGCGGCGTGCCGGGCCGAGGTGGACCGCGTCTATGCCGCGCAGAATCGTGGCGACCTGTCGCAGCGCGACCAGCGGGACACGCCGTTCGCCGAGAGCTACGTTTCAGGCATCACCTCTCGCGGGCTGGGCGCGTTGTTCAGCCGGGACAACCAGATCTCGTCCTGCATCAGCAACTCCAGCGCACCCGGAACCGGCGCGGCTGCCGCGGAGGTCGGCACCGGGCCGACGTTCACGCCAACCTCGCGGTGAGGCTCGTTTGCGGGCGGCGCTGAAGCGCGGCGTTGCCGGGCGGCGGCGCGGGCCGTAAACCTTCGCGGTCCCATTAGGTCGAGGAGCGCGTTCATGAGCAAGATTATCCGCACGGAGCCGAACAAGGTGCTGGCGAAAGCGGTGGAGTACCACGGCTTCGTTTACTGCCAAGGAGTGACCGCAAAGGATGTGAGCAAGGATATCACCGGGCAGACCGAGGAGGTGCTGGCCGGCATTGACGACATCCTGGAGACCCACGGCACCGACAAGACCCGGCTGCTGCAAGCGCAGATTTGGCTGAAGGATATCCGCGACCGCGAGGCCATGAACGTGGTCTGGTCCGCGTGGCTGCCCGAGGGTGGGGCGCCTGCCCGCGCCTGCGTTCAGGCGAACATGGCTGATCCGCGCATCCTCGTCGAGATTATGGTTACAACTTGTAAATGAGCGCAGACGCCGCGCCGCTGGTTGGGGCGGCGCGGTCCCGGCTGCCGTAGTTTTGCCGCAATGCATAGTAATGCGTTGGCTGTGCGGCCACGAGAGCATGAAGTCTTGGCAGTTTTCGTTGCATAAGCATGAGACTTCGACTTAATTAGGACTCCGGCCCTAGTATAAGCACTTGTGCACAGGCCATTCTGTCTAAAGCTGGATGCTGGAAGTTCAATCCAGGTTAGCGGGTTGCCAAGTTTCGCGCCGTCCCGCTACCCACGCTTCACAAGCGAGTGATGTTTGGCTAGCAGAAGGAAGACGGCATGCCTTTGCGTGGATATGGACGATGGGCGGCTTTCGGCGCCTTGCTCGCGTTGTCTGCCCCGGTCTGCATCCAGCCTGCCGAAGCGACTTGGGCCACCACCGGATGGACCCAGCATATCATCATGGGGCCTAGCGCCCGTTCGATCCAGTTCGGCGCCACAGCCTCGTTCCAGAACTACGGCGGCCGTTCGGTGGCGCGCTATGGCCAGATCGGCGGCCCGCTGCAGTGCGTGCCGTTCGCGCGCGACCATTCTGAGGTCAAGCTGGTTGGCAATGCCGCCACCTGGTGGGGCAAGGCCGTGGGCGTCTATGAACGCGGCGCACGCCCCGAGGTCGGCAGCGTGCTCAACTTTCGCCCGACAGGCCGGATACGCCTGGGGCATGTGGCCGTCGTTTCCCGGGTGATCGACAGCCGCAACGTCGAGATCGATCATGCGAACTGGGCCTATCCCGGCGGCGTGAGCCGGGCGATCGACGTGGTGGACGTGTCGGCACAGAACGATTGGACCGCGGTCCGGGTGGCCCTGGGCCAAAGCAGCGAGTTCGGCAGCGTCTACCCGACCTACGGCTTCATCTACAGCCGCCCCGACAGTGGAACGCTCGTCGCCAATAATGATTTCCGCCCGGTACCCACGCTGAACCCGCCTTTGGGCGATACACGCCCGGCGGCTCAGCGGGTCCTGGTGGGCCTTGGCCGCGAAGCGGATGAGGAGGTGGCCGAGGCGGCGGACGACGCGCAGCCACGGACGCGCCATCCTGCATACAGCCGCGTAAAGACTGGCAGGCCGTTCCATGGCGCGGCCTCCAGGCGCATTGCCGCCCGCTCGCAGCCGTCCGTGCAGGCGTCGCCGAGCAATACCGGCTCTCCTGGTTCCTGACGCGGCAACTCAGCCCGCGCCATATAACACCCCGGCCGCGGCGCCGCAGGCAAGCAGCAGCACGGGGTGCAGCCGCGTCGCCAACACTGCCGTGGCGACGGCCAGCGTTATTCCCGCGGTGAATGCGCCCGTGCTGGTCGAGACGACAAGCAACGTGGCGCCCGCCATCACCGCGCCGACCGTGACGGGCACCAGGCCGGCCTGAACCTGGCGGCGCCAAGGGCGCTCACGGAAACGGTGCCATGCGCTGGCAGTGAACCAGGTCAGCAGGCTGCTGGGCCCGATCATGCCCAGCGTCGCCGCTAATGCCCCAGGAAGGCCCGCGACGCGCCACCCGACCAAGGTCGCCACCAGCATGTTAGGACCCGGCGCAGCCTGGGCCAGCGCGAACAAGGCCGCGAACTCGGGGCCGCCCATCCAGCGGTGCTGGTCCACCACGAGCCGCTGCATTTCCGGCAGCACCGAGCTCACGCCGCCCACCGCGAGCAGCGACATCTGCGCGTAAACCAGCGCAAGCCAGCCGATGTTCCCGCCGGGCATGGTCACCGTGCCCGACGTCGATGCGCGGTCATGCCGCCAGGCGGCGGTGCAAAAGGATACCGGCGGGCGCCAGGATCAGCATGGTGGGCAACAGCGGCAGGCGGATGAGTGCGATGGCGGTGAACGCGACGACGGCCAGCGCCACATCGAGCGGCCGTTTGCGTATTGGCCAAGCTATTTTGCACGCGGTCGCCAAGATCAGCCCGGCCGCAGCGGCAGCGAGGCCGTTAAACCCATGATGCACCACGGGAAGCCCGCCATACCGTGCATAGGCGGCGCCCAGCCCGATCGCGATCGCCATCGGCGCGGCCAGCAGCCCGGCCAACGCCGCCAACGCCCCCCGTACCCCGCGGAACCGCGAACCGAGCGCCACCGTCAGGTTGACGATATTCGGACCCGGCAGGAACTGGCACAGCGCCAGAAGCTCGGTGAACTCGGCCGCGGTCAGCCATTGCTTGCGCTCGACGATCATCCGCCGGGCCAGCGGCAACGCGCCGCCGAACGCCAGGGCGCTGGTAGCGGCAAACGCGAGGAACAGGGTTCGGCTGCTTGGGATGCCGGCGGTGGAAACTGCTGCGTCGGGCGGGGTCGGCGTCATGCGGCATGGTAGCGGCGACGGCGCCAGGCCAACAACTGGGAGCAAGACGATGCCGGCCAGATCGGCTATGCATCCGGGAAAGGATCGTCCGCCATGCCCGACATCACCGCGCCAAGCCCCACAGCAATTTTCCGTGCCGCCCGTGACCTGCTGCTGCTGCACCGCCGGGACCTCGCGGCGGCGCGGGAGGCATTCCGCTGGCCGGCGCTCGACCGGTTCAACTGGGCGCTGGACCATTTCGACCCGATGGCGGCGGACAACGACGCGCCCGCGTTGCATTTCATTGGGCCGGGTCCCTTGGACGCCAGCATCAGCTTCGCCGCGCTTGCCGCCCGGTCGAACCAGGTCGCCAACCATCTCCGCGCCCTGGGCGTCCGCCGCGGCGACCGTATCCTGCTGCTGCTCGGCAATGTGCAGCCGCTATGGGAGGCGATGCTGGCGGCCATGAAACTGGGCGCCGTCGTGATCCCGGCGACGACCATGCTGACCGAGGACGACCTGCGCGACCGCTTCGCCCGCGGCCGGGTGCAGCACGTGATCGCCGCCGGCGAGCTGGCGCCGAAGTTCGCGGCTATCGAGGGTGGCTACACGCGGATCGCCGTTGGTGGCGCTGAAGGCTGGCATCACTTTGAGGACGCTTACGCCGCCGATGCAGCCTTCACGCCGGACGGCGAGACCTTGGCGACCGATCCGTTGCTGCTTTATTTTACCTCCGGCACGACCTCGAAGCCGAAGCTCGTGCTGCACAGCCATCAGAGCTACCCGGTCGGCCACCTCTCGACCATGTTCTGGATCGGCTTGCGGCCCGGCGACGTGCACCTCAACATCTCCTCGCCGGGTTGGGCGAAGCACGCTTGGTCGAGCTTTTTCGCGCCGTGGAACGCCGGCGCCACCATCCTGATCCTGAACCAGCCGCGGTTCGACGCGAAGCATCTGCTGGCGGTGCTGGACCAGGCGCGCGTCACCACGTTCTGCGCGCCGCCGACGGTGTGGCGGATGCTGGTGCAGGAGGACCTTTCGGCGCATCCGGTCCACCTGACCGAAGCCGTCGCTGCCGGGGAGCCGCTGAACCCCGAGGTGATCGGCCGTGTGCAGGCGGCTTGGGGCCTCGTGATCCGCGACGGCTATGGACAGACGGAGACCACGCTGCAGATCGCCAACACGCCGGGCCAGGTGGTCATGCCGGGCTCGATGGGGCGTCCGCTGCCGGGCTATGACGTGCTGCTGGTCGACCCGGACGGCATCGAGGCCGAGGAGGGCGAGATGGCGCTTAGCCTTAACCCGGCACCGCTGGGCTTGATGCAGGGCTATTTGCAGGAGGACGGCACGCTGCGGCCGATCGAGGGCGCGCTGTATCGCACCGGGGATGTGGCGCTGCGCAACGCCGACGGCTCGCTGACCTATGTCGGGCGGTCCGACGACGTGTTCAAATCGAGCGGCTACCGCATCAGCCCGTTCGAGTTGGAAAGCGTGCTGATCGAGCATGAGGCGGTGGCGGAGGCGGCGGTCGTCCCCTCCCCCGACCCGACGCGGACTGCTTTGCCCAAGGCTTTCGTGTTCCTGGCCGAAGATTTTGCGCCGGATGCGACTACGGCGCGCAGTATTTTCGAGCATCTACGTGCACGGCTGGCGCCCTATAAGCGAATCAAGCGTATTGAGTTTGCCGAGCTGCCGAAAACAATCTCGGGGAAGATACGGAGGGTGGAGCTACGGCGGTTGGAAGCCGGCCGGAGCGGGCGGGATGAGCGCGGGAAGGCAGAGTTTTTGGATGAGGGTACGGGATAGTGCGTCAACTTGAATGTCGCGTTCTGGTGGAGAGCAGACCTTCATCGCCAAACCAAGATCGACTGCTGTGCGCCAATGTCGGTCATCCTTGTAAGCTGCTACCCCGAAGACAGCATCCCCATTGGCCTCACCGCTCCGCCAGTCGTCACCACTTCCGCCTGCAATGTTGCAGCGAGGTTGGCAAATTTTCTGACAATGTGCATGTTCTATCTATGACTCCTCGTCCTAGACCGAGCATCCTAGATGATTTCGAGAGCTTGGGTTTCGTCCACGGTGCTATGCGATGGCGAAGCTGGGACAGAAAGCTTCTTTATACCTGGGACAGCCTGCATGGCAAGATAGAGGTTTTCGACGCTCGTGGTAGGCATGTGGGCGTTCTACACGCGATCACCGGATCTTACATCAAAGATGCCGTCAGGGGGAGAACGATCGATGCCTAAGAATGCCCTTTCCTTTATTGACCAATGCCTGTCCGGTGATGCAATTATAGATGAAATCGAAGATTTTATCGGTGCCTGGCATGATGGTTCAAGCGAGTTATCCCTACACGAATACCTTGGGATGCTAAGAGATGAATATGAGCTATTTCTGAACTCACCTGAGAGTTTACCTCTGATAGTCGCGAGCCGAAAGACTGGTGATCCGGTTGCTAGGTATGTCAATGATAACGTGATGACAAAATTGGCGGCGCGGTCGGCAGAGCCAAATAAGATCAGGCGCCTTCAAGCATGGCTGGATAACCGTGCTGCCAGAGCTTAGACTTCTCCCTGAAGAGAAGATTGCTGGCAGGATAATTGCCTTGAGGGAACTCAAGCCTCCGATTGATGTTACTTTTTTAGTAAAAGAAAAAGCTAACTTAGAGGTGGTAGAGTTTCCCGACGACATCGACGTCGATGGATTGTGTATCGATCTGAAGCACCCGCGGAAAAAGCCTACAGTTTACTTAAATGATCGATCCTCAAAGTACCGGAAACGATTTACACTGGCTCATGAGTTGGGCCACATCATGATTCCATGGCATATTGGTGCTATGATTGACGAAATTGATGCTGCCGCTAAGGCAAATGACGAATATTGGGAGTTTGAGGTGGAAGCAAATAGATTCGCTTCGGAGCTACTCATGCCCACACCTTGGATGCAGCATGTAGTCTTAACATCGCCAAACCCCGCCGAAGCTCTGAGAACCGTTCAAAATCAAGCGGAGGTCTCACTACAAGCGGCTTCAATCAAGTTATTCAGAGCATTGCCACCCGACTACTGCCTAGCTTACTCTCAAAACGGCATTATCCAGTGGTCGACTCGATCAGAAGGAACCCTGATAGGGGTGCCTCCTGTCGGATTGGCGCTGGACGCAGTTGGGTTTCATGATGTCCCGATGGAAGAGTGGGGAATCTCTACCGATAACGGTGCATATAAATTCTGGAAATTTAATCAATTTCAGCTAAACACCACCAGTGTCACGATCCGGCCCTGGAGGACCACACTTGATATTATAGCTACAGAACTGTTTAACGAGGAAGCTGTACCTAAGAAATTTAAAGCATCTTTGAATGGTGTTACGTCCAATGCTAATGGGCTTATCCGGATGCAAAGAACAAGGGAACGTATCATTACGGCCATTATGCATCGTTTGCACACAGTTGCGGCAGTTGACGCTCGCTACCGCAAGTTCATTAATCACCCCCTTCTTGATGAATTTTGTCAAGCACGAGCAGAAGCGTATCTGCTATAGTCCGCGATGTGAGCTGCACCAGCGCAGAGTAGGGTTCTTTGGGAGCGGTGGTCGTATGGTATGAACGGTGGTTGCTAAGCGGCCCAAGGCGGAACCCGCCAGGAGCCGGGCTCTTCTAAAACCCGCCATTCGCCACCGGATCGGTCTAATAACATCAGGGATCATTGAGCAGAACCCATCCGACCAGCCTTCCCAACTGCGACCCGCGTCTGGGGGCGTTACAGGTTCCAGTTTGAAGATCGTGGGCATAACTCGTGAGCCGAGCTGACCGGATATCCGCTTTGGGTCGCAAGCCGACCTTCAACCCGGCCCACCAACCCGAGACTTACCCCTACTTGACCAAGTTCCCCGGCTTCCGTCCCGCCAACACCGCATCAATCCCGTCCAGCACCAGATGACCCATCGCATCCCGCGTCTCGACCGTCGCACTCCCAAGATGCGGCAGCAGCACGACGTTCTCCAGCGCCAGCAGCCCGGCCGCCACGCGCGGCTCGTTGTTGTAAACATCCAGTCCCGCCGCCGCGACCTGGCCTGATTGCAATGCCGCAATCAGGGCGTCGTCGTCGATCAGCGTGCCGCGGGCGGCGTTGACCACCACGGCGCCGTGCGGCAGCCGGGCGATCCGCGCCGCATTGAGCCAGTGCCGCGTGTCCTCCCCGCCCGGCGCGTGCAAGGAAAGCACGTCGCAAACCGGCAGGAAGCTATCGTCGTCATCGTGGAAGATTGCGCCCTGCTCCAGCTCCGGCGGCAGGCGCACCTGGTCGCGGTAGTGCACCGTCATGCCGAAGCCGATGGCCATGGGCACCAGTTCGCGTCCGATGCGGCCCAAGCCGAAGATGCCCAGGCGGCGGCCCGCGACGCCGGTGCCCAGCAGTTGTGTCGGCGCCCAGCCGGTCCATTGTCCCGACCGCACCAGGCGCTCCCCCTCGCCCGCGCGCCGGGCGGCGGCCAGGATCAGCAGCATGGCGCACTCGGCCGTGGCGGCGCTCAGTACGTCCGGGGTGTTGACCACGGCGATGCCGCGCCCGCGTGCGGCGGCAAGGTCCACATGGTCGAAACCGACGCTGAAGGTGCCGATCACGCGCACACTATCCGGCAAGGCCTGGATCGTGGCCGCGTCAAGCCGCTCGGCCGGGCAGCACAATACGGCGCTGGCGCCTTCGGCACGGGCCAGGATGTCGGCGCCGGTCACAGGCGCATCGGTCGCATTCAGCCGCGCGTCGTAGTCGCGGGCAGCGCGTGCCTCGATGGCCGGCGGCAGGCGCCGGGTCACCAGCAGGATGGGTTTCGTCATGCAATCAGCTCCACAGCGGGTCGATGGCGGGGTTGCCGGCCAGCACGGCTTCGATGTTGTCGAGCGCGCGGAACCCCATGGCGTTGCGCGTCTCGGTCGTGGCGCTGCCCATGTGCGGGGTCAGGAACACATTCGGCAACTCTGCCAACCGGGTATCAAAGTCCGGCTCCTTGCGGAAAACATCCAGCCCGGCGGCGGCCAACTGCCCCGATTTCAGCGCATCAATGAGTGCGTCTTCGTCCACCAGCGTGCCGCGGGCGGCGTTCACCAGCACGGCTCCGCGCGGCAGCAACCCGATCGTCTCGGCGTTCATCAGCTTGTCGCTGGCCGCGCCGCCGGGCGCGTGCAGCGAGACGATCTGGCAATGCGGCAGCAGCTCCCGCAAGCTCGGCACGAACTCGGCGCCCTGTTCCAGCTCAGGCGCGGCGCGGGCCATGTCGGTATACAGCACGCGCATATTGAAGCCGCGGGCGCGCTGGGCCACCGCGCGTCCGATGCGGCCGAAGCCGATGATGCCGATCGTCTTGCCGCTGGCCTGGATGCCCAGCATGTCCCGCATGGCGAAGTTCCGCCGCCAGCCGGCGCGCATGACCTCGGCATGCTCCCAGGCCCGGCGACAGGCGCAGAGCAGCAGCATGAATGCGAGGTCGGCGGTGCAGTCGGTCAGCACGTCCGGCGTGTTGGTGACGACCAGGCCGCGCGCCTTGGCCGCCGCCACGTCGACGTGGTCAAAACCGACGCTGCACGTCGCAGCCACGCGGACCGCCGGCGGCACGCGGGCGATGAAATCGGCGTTGAGCTTCAGGTTGCTGCTGAAGAACAGCGCCTCCGCCTGGTGATCGGCCAATGCCTGGATCACGGCGTCGGGCGGCATGTCGGCACTGTCGGACAGGACGGCGTCGAACTCGCCCCTGGCGCGGTCGCTTACGGCCGGCGGCATGGGCCGGGCGACGACGATGCGGTGCTTGGTCATGGAGGCTCCCCCGGTTCTGCTTGACGCCATGATGGCCGGGCTTGCCCGGATGCGGAAGGGGCGGCAGGGTGGCGGCATGGCGATCCCTCCCCTGCAGGCCCGGCTCGCGGTCGATATCGGCGGCACTTTCACCGACTTGGCGCTGGAGCATGGCGGCAGGCGGGCCACCGCCAAGGTCCTGACCACGGGCGCGCAGCCGGAGCGGGGCGTGCTAGACGGGGTCGCGGCCATCCTGCGCGGGGCCGGATTGACGCCGGCGGACGTGAGCATCCTGGTGCACGGCACGACGCTCGCCACCAACGCCATCATCGAGCGCAAGGGCGCACGGACCGCGCTGGTCACGACCCAGGGTTTTCGCGACGTGCTGGCGATGGGTAACGAGAGCCGCTACGACCAGTATGACCTCAACATCACCCTGCCGCAGCCGCTGGTGCCGCGCCACCTGCGCCTGCCGGTGCCGGAGCGGCTGGACAACGAGGGCGCCGTCCTGCTGCCGCTCGACGAGGACGCCGTGCACGGCCTTATTCCCGTGTTGCAGCGGGAGGACGTGCAGAGCGTCGCGGTCGGCTTCCTGCACAGCTTCGTCAACCCGGCCCACGAACGGCGGGTGCGCGGCATCCTGAACCAGGCACTGCCGGGCCTGCCGGTGTCGCTGTCCTGTGAGGTTTCGCCGGAGATGCGCGAATGGGAACGGTTCAGCACCACGGCCGCCAACGCCTACGTGCAGCCGCTGATCGCGGGCTATTTGGGCCGGCTGCAGGCGGGGCTGCGCGGCATGGGGCTGCACGCGCCGGTGTTCCTGATGCTGTCGGGCGGCGGGCTCACGACCATCGACACCGCCTGCCGCTTCCCGATCCGCCTGGTCGAGAGCGGCCCGGCCGGTGGCGCGATTTTCGCTGCCGACATTGCCCAGCAATGCGGACTGCCGCGGGTGCTCAGCTTCGACATGGGCGGCACCACGGCAAAGATATGCCTGATCGACGACTGCCAGCCGCAATCCTCCCGCACCTTCGAGGTCGCACGAGTCGGACGGTTCAAGCGCGGATCGGGCCTGCCGCTGCGCATCCCCGTCATCGAGATGGTCGAGATCGGCGCCGGTGGCGGCAGCATCGCCCACGTGGATGCGCTGGGCCGCATCGGCGTCGGGCCAGAAAGCGCCGGGGCGGAGCCGGGGCCGGCGTGCTATGGCCGCGGCGGCCAGCGCCCGGCGGTGACGGACGCCAACCTCACGCTGGGCCGCTACGACCCCGAGCGCTTCGCCGGCGGTGCAATGCGGCTGCACCCCGACGCGGCACGCGCCGCGCTGCTGGCAACGGTGGGCGCGCCGCTCGGGATCGGGGCCGAGATGGCGGCGCTGGGCGTGGTCGAAATGGTCGACGAGAACATGGCCAACGCCGCCCGTGTCCATGCGATCGAGAGCGGCAAGAGCTACGCCGGGCGCACCCTGATCGCGTTCGGCGGCGGCGGACCCGTCCATGCATGCCGGGTGGCGGAGAAGGTGGGCATCACGCGGGTGCTGGTGCCCAGTGGCGCAGGCGTCGGCAGCGCCATCGGCTTCCTGCGCGCACCGGTCGGCTACGAGGTCGTTCGCAGCCTGTATCAGCGCCTGGGCCGGTTCGACGCCGGCGCCGTCGATGCCCTGCTGTCCGACATGGCGCGGGAGGCGGAGGCCGTCGTGGCGCTGGGCAGTTTCGGCGCGCCGACCCGGCACGCGCGCATCGCCTATATGCGCTATGTCGGCCAGGGGCATGAGATTCCGGTGGTGCTGCCGCCGGGCCGGATCACCGACGCTGAAGTGGCCGGGCTGCGTGCGGCGTTCGACACCGAATACGCGCGGTTCTACGACCGCCCGGTGCCGGGTTCGGATGTCGAGGTCATGAGCTATGCCGTGACCGTCGCGACCGTGCCGGATGTTGCCCCGGCTGCGGCTGCCGCGTCGGCAGTGCCTGGCCCAACCCGGTTGCAGCAGGTGCAGGACACGGCGACGGGCGAAACCTCGGAGTGGACGGTGCACGACCGCACATCGCTTGCGGCGGGCCAAGCCGTATCCGGCCCCGCCATCATCGCCGAGGACGAGACAAGCACCCTGGTCGGCCCCGGCTGGCGCGCGACCGTCGACCCGCGGGGCTACCTGGACTTGGCGCGGGAGGCTACATGACTGTACTTGAAAAAATTCAGCGCCAGGTGATGTGGAACCGGCTGCTGGCGGTGGTGGAGGAGCAGGCGCAGACCATGATCCGCACCGCCTTCAGCACAACGGTGCGGGAGGCCGGGGACTTGTCGGCCGGCATCTTCGACCTGCAGGGCCGCATGCTGGCCCAGGCCGTCACGGGCACGCCGGGCCACGTCAACAGCATGATGGAGAGCGTCGGCCACTTCCTGCGCAAGTTCCCTGCCGACACGCTGCGGCCCGGCGACCATCTGATCACCAATGACCCCTGGCTCGGCACCGGGCACCTGCACGACCTCACGGTGGTGACGCCAGCATTCCGCGGCGGCACGGTGGTGGCGCTGTTCGCCAACACGGCGCACGTGATCGATGTGGGTGGCCTCGGCATGGGGCCGGAGGGACGGTCGGTGTTCGAGGAGGGGCTGTATATCCCCATCGTCAAATGCTTCGAGGGCGGCCGTCCGAACGAAACATTCTTCGATTTCCTGCGCGCCGGCACCAGGCTGCCGGTGGAGCTGGAGGGCGACGTTTATTCGCTGTGCGCCTGCAACGACGCCGGGGTGCGGCGGCTGGTGCAGATGATGGACGAATTCGCGCTGGACAGCATCGACCCGCTGGCGGCGTTCATCCTGGACAGCAGCCGCAGCGCGACGCTTGCCGAGATCGCCAAGCTGCCGCCGGGCATGTACCACGCCGAGATCTGGTCGGACGGCTATGAGCGGCCGGTGCGGCTGGCGGCCAGCATGACGGTGGGCGTCGACTCGATCCAGGTGGATTTCGACGGTACCAGCGGCCTGTCCGGGCGCGGCATCAACGTGCCCGCCGCCTACACCCGCGCCTACGCCAGCTTCGGCATCAAATGCGTGGTGGCGCCGGACATCCCGAACAACAGCGCGAGCCTCGCGCCGTTCCGCATGCGCATCCCCGAGGGCTGCATCCTGAACGCGCCGCGCCCCAGCCCCGTCGCGGTGCGGCACGTGGTCGGGCAGTTGCTGCCAGACCTGATGATGGGCTGCCTGCACCAGGCGGTGCCGGACCGGGTGACGGCCGAGGGTTCTTCGTGCCTGTGGAACCCGCCTTTGCGCGGTGGACCCATCGTCAGCGGGCAGAACTCGCCGCTGGTGGATTTCGAAGTCATCACGTTCAATTCCGGCGGCACCGGAGCGCGTCCGGGGCAGGACGGGCTGGACGGCACGGCGTTCCCGTCCGGCGTGCGCACGATGCCGGTGGAGGCGACCGAGAACGTGGCGCCGGTGGTGTTCTGGCGAAAGGAGCTGCGGCCCGATAGCGGCGGCGCCGGGCGCACGCGGGGCGGGTTTGGCCAGGTGATGGAGATCGGCGCGAAGGGAGACGCGGAGTTCGCCTGCAACGCTGTGTTCGACCGGGTGGCCCATGCGCCGCGCGGGCGGGATGGCGGCGAGGATGGCGCACCGGGCGTTGTGCGGCTGAAAAGCGGCGCGTCCCTGCGCACCAAGGGCTACCAGGTAATCCCCGCCGGCGACCGTTTGGTCCTGGAACTGCCCGGCGGCGGCGGCATGGGTCCGCCGGGCGAACGCGACCCGGCATTGCACGCGCAGGATATCCGCGATGGGCTGGTGACCGAGGGAGAAGAAACATGCACTGCGACCTGATCATCCGCGATGCAACGATCCTGGACGGCACCGGCGCGCCAAGAACCCGCGGCGACGTCGGAGTGGCGGGGGACCGCATTGCCGCCGTCGGCGACCGACGGCCTGCCGCATGACGAATTCCCGCACCCGCGGCTATGGAGCACCTTTCCGCGCGTGCTCGGCCACTATGCCCGCGACCTCGGGCTATTCAGCCTGGAAACCGCCGTGCACAAGATGACGGGGCGCACTGCGGCAGTGTTCGGGCTCGTGGACCGCGGCGTGATACGCGCCGGGGCCTATGCCGATCTCGTGCTGTTCGACCCGGCCACCGTGCGGGACGCCGCCGACTTCGACCGCCCGACGCAGCCATCCCAAGGGATCGTCGAAACCTGGGTCAACGGGCCGTCAGCCTATGTTCAGCGGAGCGGCGCAACGGCAGCTCGGGCCGGGCGCTTGGTGACGCGAACTGGCGCTTAGGTCATCTGATCGTAACAAACTGTGTGAATTGTGCCACTTCGGAAAGATTACTGTTGCATAGATGCAGCAAAGATTGCTGGAAACGGCTCGGGTGGCGATAATCATGCGTTCGGTGCCGTCGAGCGCCGCATACCCGTTTAGATGAGCACATGATGAACATTCGCAAAACTGCCTCGACCCTGTTTGCAGCCCTCCTCGTATCCGTGTCATTCGCCGCTGCGGCCAGCGCCGCGACGACCCATCACCCGACCCGCCACCCGCATGCCGCAATGCATCATGGCGCCATGAAGGGTCATCCAGCGATGCAGCATGACGGCGGGGACGCAGCCGTGGATGCGCTGAACCAACAGAGCCTGGCCGCTGCCCGCAGCGGCACCACTCCAAGCGTCACGGGCAGCACTCCGCAGTAAGGGTTGCAGGGATTTTCAGTTGCTTACCGACGTTTTTGCTACCCGGTCATCAACTCAACTAGGCTAACGATCGGCGATGGCGGCCTGCGCCATGCAGGCCGCCGGATTGCTCGGCCGGGTGTCGTACAGGCGGTCCGCGAACGCCGATGATGCCGCCCGACCTTTTTGCCTTCGTCCTGTTCGCCATCGCCACATCGGTCACGCCCGGGCCGAACAACATCATGGTCGCAGCCTCGGCCGCCAACCATGGCGTGCGCGCGACCGTGCCCCACATGCTCGGCGTCAACCTCGGTTTCGGCTTGATGGTGGCCCTTGTTGGCCTGGGCCTGGCCGGGCCGCTCGCGGTATCCCCGGCTTTGCACGCCGCCCTGCGCTGGATCGGCGGCGCGTGGATACTCTGGATCGCGTGGAGCATCGCCCGCGCCGACCCGGCCATGCCGGCGGCCAGCGGGACTGCAAAAGCCCCCATGGGATTCGGCGCAGCGGCGCTGTTCCAATGGGTCAATCCCAAGGCATGGGTCTTGGCAATCGTGACAAGCACGACCTACACCGTGCCTGGCCACAACCTGACGGCCCAAGTCCTGCTGCTCGGTGCGCTGTTCGCCCTTGTGGGCGTGCCGTGCATCCTGAGCTGGGCGCTGCTGGGCGCCGGCGCCGGCCGCGTCCTGCGGTCGCCCGCGCAGATGCGTAAATTCAACGCCGTCATGGCCGCACTGCTGGTCTTGTCCATGCTGCCTTTGCTCGCGCATTGATGCGGCTGCCGGGCTTGGTGCGCCCGCTGCGGCAGCCATCGATGGCGCTGCTGTGGGGCGGGCTTGCGCTCTCGTCGATCGGCGACCAGGCCTACGCCGTCGCATTCACCTGGATCGCGATCGAGGCGTTTGGCCCGGCGGCCGGCTGGCTCGTGGCGATGGGGCCGCTCGTGGTGCTGCTGACCCTGGTGTTCGGCGGACGGCTCGCGGACGGGTGGGCGCCGCTGCGGGCGATGCTCGGCGCCGACGTGGTCCGCGCGGCGGTGCTGCTCGGCGTCGTCGCGGCATGGTCGGCCACCGGCGGGCCGTCGCCGGCGGCGCTGGTTGCGGCAGTGGTCGTGCTGGGCGCCGGCCAAGCCGTGTTCCACCCGGCGTTGCAGGCAGTCATCCCGGCGCTGGTCGCGGACCCGTCCGTGCTGCCGGCTGCCAATGCGCTGCTGGACGCGACGGAGCGGATCGCCCGGCTGGTCGGCCCCGCCTTGGTGGGTGCGCTCGTGATTGTGCTGCCGATCCGCCACATGCTCACGGTCGACGCCGGGACCTTCCTGGCCTCGGCGGCGGCGCTGCTGGCGATCCAGCGGCATGCCCGGCTGCCCGCCGTCGCCCCCTTGTCCTCCGGCAGCGTGCTCGCCTCGATGGCGCACGGCATCCGCATGGTGCGGCGGCACCGCGTGCTGGGATACGTATTGGCCACTACGGGCATGTTGAACGCAGCTTGGTATGCCGTCTTCTTCCTGATCCTGCCGTTGATGGTGGCGCGCAATGGCCTGGCCGGACCAGGCGGATCGGGCGTCGCTGCTTACGGGGCCGTCATCTCCGCGTACGGCTGCACCAACCTGCTCGCCAACTTGCCCGTCGGCAGCCGCCCGATGCCAGCGCGGCCAGGGCGCCAGATCTTTCTTGGCAACCTGTTCGTTGGTGTGGGCATCTGCGGGCTCGCGGTCATCGAGGCAACCGGCCTGCCGTCGACGGCGCTGCTCCCCAGCTACGCGGTCGCCGCGGCATTCTGCGCCGTGGGCGGCCCCATGCAGGACATCCCGGTCGCGGTGCTGCGGCAGACCGAGCTGCCGCGGCCGGACATCCAGGCCGCCACCCGCGCCTTTATCGCAGCAAGCCAGGCTGGCCTATTGCTGGGATTGGTGGCCGCCCCCGTCCTGCTGTGGCTGCTGCCGCTGCCAGCGGTCGTCGCGCTATGCGGCGGCGCGATCCTCGTCATCGGCATGGTGGGCCTGCGCCGCTACGCCTGAACGGTGCCAGGCTCAATCAGCCGCATCAGCGTGTCGAGTTGATCCGCCTCCTCCGCCGGCTTGTCCATGCGCACCCGGGCCACGCGCGGGAAACGCAGCGCCACCCCGGACTTGTGCCGGTTGCTGCGCTGCGCCGCGTCGAACGCGATCTCCAGCACCAGGCCGCGCTCCACCTCGCGCACGGGTCCAAAGCGGTTGGTGGTGTGGTTGCGTATCCAACGGTCGAGCGTCACCAGTTCCGCGTCGGTGAAGCCGGAATAGGCTTTCCCGACCGGCACCAGCTCCCCATCCTCCCGCCACAGGCCGAAGGTGTAGTCGGAATAGTAGCTGCTGCGCTTGCCGTGGCCGCGCTGCGCATACATCACCACCGCATCGATCGTGAGCGGGTCGCGCTTCCATTTCCACCACTGCCCTTTCGGCCGGCCCGGCACATAGGCGCTATCGCCGCGCTTGAGCATCAATCCCTCGATGCTGGCCGCGCGGGTGCCGTCGCGTATCACCGAAAGCTCGTCCACCGTCGTGAAAGGGATCAGTTCCGACAAATCCATGCGGGCCGGACGGTGCTGGGCGAACCACGCCTCCAGCCGCGCCCGGCGCGTGTCGAACGGCAGCGGCCGCAGGTCGGCGGCGCCGTCGAACAGCAAATCATACAGGCGGACCCCGACGGGGTAGTCGCGCTGCGCCTTCGCGCCGGGCGCCTTGCGGTTGAGCCGCTGCTGCAGGTCGGCAAACGGGGCCACAACGCCATCCCGCAGCACCAGCAGCTCGCCGTCCAGCACGGCGTGGAAATCCATCGCCTCCACGATCTCGGGGAACGCGGGGGAAATGTCGTCGGCCCCGCGCGAGAAGATGCGGCGTCCGAGCGGCGTCGCCACAAGCTGGACGCGTATGCCGTCCCATTTCCACTCGGCGCGAAAGGCGGAGGGGATGAGGGCCGCAATGTCGGGCGCCTCCAGCGGATGGGCCAGCATCGGCGAGCGGAACACCGGCGCGCCGGCCGGGTCGGGCCGTGGCCCGGTGCCGCCGATCCAGGCGAACAGCGGCGTGTAGGGCGGGGTCAGGCCGTGCCAAACCTCCTCGATCTCATCGGCGGCGATCCGTCCCTCGGCGACCTCGGCCAGCGCCACCTTCGCCAGCCGTGCCGAAGCGCCGACGCGAAGCTCGCCGGTGATCAGCTTCAGCAACGCATAACGGACGGAGGCGTCGGAAGCGTCCAGCCAGCCGGCCAGCACGAACGGCAGCTCGGATTTCGGCGTGCTGATTAGGGCCTGCACGACGGCAGTCATCCTGGGCGGCCCTGCGTTGCTGGGCGCCGAGGGCCAGATCAGCGCGACGGTCTCGGCGAGGTCGCCCACGTAGTCGCGCGACATGTTGAACAGCACCGGATCGGTGCGCTCCTCGGCCAACGCCCGGATCATGGCCGGCTTCGCAGCCTGGAAGGCGAGTTCCCCCGTCAGCGCAGCGAGGCCAAAGCCGCGGTCCGGGTCGGGCTGGGTGGAGAAATAGCGCCGCAGCAGCGCGATCTTCGCCAGCCGGCCCGGCGTGAACACCAGGCGTTCCAATAAATCCGCGAAAGCGATCATGCAGCCGCGGGTTCCGTAAGGTCCTCTTGCTCATCGCCATAGCCAACCAGGCGCAGCGCGCGTCCGCGTATACCGCGCTTGGCCGCCTCATGGATCAGCGCCTCCTCCCGGCCATGCGTCACCCAGACTTCAGGGGCGGCGACCTCGTCCAGGGTTTGGTTCAGCTCGTCCCAGTCGCAGTGGTCCGAGATCACCAACGGCAGCTCGACGCCTTTGCTGCGGGCGCGCTGCCGCACCCGCATCCAGCCGGAAGCGTTGCACACGACCGGCTCCGCCAAGCGCCGGGCCCAGCGGTCGGCGATGGCGCTTGGGGGTGCGATGACAATGGCGCCCTGAAGCTTGTCCTTGGCGGCGACGGTGGCCGGCAGCAACTCGCCGAGCGGAATGCCGAGGCGGCCATAGGCAGCGCAAAGCGGGATCTGCGCGCCATGCAAGTAGATCGGCCGGTCCCAGCCCGCCTGGCGCAGCAGGGCGATGACCCGTTGCGCCTTGCCCAGCGCATAGGCGCCGACGACGTGGGTGCGGTCGGGAAACAACGCCACGCTGTCGAGCAGCTTGGCGATCTCGTGCTCCGCCGGGGGATGGCGGAACACTGGGAGCGCAAAGGTCGCCTCAGTCACGAACACGTCGCAAGGGATCGGCACGAAGGCCCGGCAAGTGGGATCGGGCTGGCGCTTGTAGTCGCCGCTGACCACCGCCCGGCTGCCGCGCCACTCCATCGCCACCTGCGCGCTGCCCAGCACATGCCCAGCCGGCTGCATCCAGACTCGGACCTCGCCGATGGTGATGGGTTCGCCATACTCCAGCGCCTGCTGAACGGCGCCAGCACGGCCCTCGCCCATGCGGACGTCCATGAGCGCCAGGGTCTCAGGGCTGGCCAACACGGCGTCGTGGCCGGGCCGGGCATGGTCGGCGTGGGCATGGGTGATAACGGCGCGGGCCACGGGCCGCAGCGGGTCGATGTAGAAACCGCCGGGCTCGCAAAACAGCCCGTCCGGCAAGACCTTCAGCCAAGTTTCGGGATGCGGCCCAAGATACCTCATTATGGCGGGACCCGGGATGACAGCCCGGGTCCCATGAACTTAGCCCGGCTTGTTCGGGCTGTCGGACGCAAGCGGCACCGGCACCCAACGCAGGCCGTCGCCGCTCTGGATCAGCATCAGCACGGTCTTGCGGTTCTGCTTGCGGAAGCGGTCCATGCGCTCCTGCACCTCGGCCGGGCTGGACACCGCCTCCTGCTGGACCTCGACGATGACGTCGCCAGGCTTCAGGCCACGCCCGGCCGCGGTGCCGTCCGGCATTACGTCCGTCACCACAACGCCCTTCTGGTCTTGCGACAGCTTATATTTGTCGCGCAGGTCGTCGGTGATCGGCGCCAGCCGCGCGCCCAGGCCCGAGATCTCCGCCGTGCGGTTAGGCGGGGGCGCACGCTCCGGCGTCGGGGTCGTCGACGCCTGCTGCACGTCGTCCGGCAGCTCGCCGACCGATGCCTGGACCGTAACCTCCTTGCCGTCGCGCCACAGCACGACGGGCACGCTTTTGCCGATCACCGTCTCGGCGACGATGCGCGGCAGGGTCTTCATTTCCTTCACATCCTGGCCGTTGAATTTCAGGATGATGTCGCCGTTGCGTATCTTGGCCGCATCGGCCGGGCCGCCTTCGTTCACGCCGGCGACCATGGCGCCCGTGGTGTCTTTCAGGCCGATGCTCTCGGCGATATCGGGCGTCACCTGTTGGATGCGCACACCCAGCCAGCCGCGCCGGGCATGGCCGTACTCGCGCAACTGCGACACGACGGACTTCGACATGTTGGACGGGATCGAGAACCCAATGCCGACTGAACCGCCGGAAGGCGAGTAGATCGCCGTGTTGATGCCGATGACCTCGCCTGCCATGTTGAACAGCGGCCCGCCCGAGTTGCCGCGGTTGATGGCGGCGTCGGTCTGGATGAAGTCGTCATAGGGACCCTGCCGGATGTCCCGCCCGCGGGCGCTGACGATGCCGGCCGTGACCGAGCCGCCGAGACCGAATGGGTTGCCGATCGCCAGCACCCAGTCGCCGACGCGCTCAGAGTCGCTGTCGCCGAACGGCACGAACTTGAGCGGCTTGTCGCTCTCGACCTTGAGCAGCGCCAAATCCACCCGCTCATCCTTGCCGACCAGCTTGGCCTTGAGCGTCGTGTTGTCCTGCAGGGTGACGCTGATCTCGTCCGCGCCGTCGATGACGTGGTTGTTGGTCACGATGTAGCCGGCGGGATCGATG
>CAXSGE010000051.1:0-27374 GCA_964236715.1 uncultured Acetobacteraceae bacterium
GGAAAAGCAACGGAACCGTCGCCGGATTTACGCGGATTCTCGCCGCCGCCAACAGTGGGGGAGGAGGCCGCCTCGCGCGATAACGGGCTGCTTGCGACAATTGCCGACGCGGAGCTTTGCTTCGTGGTGGACCCGCTCGACGGCACCGCCAATTTCTGCGCCGGGCTGCCGCTGTTCGGCGCCATTGTGGCCGTGCTGCGCCGGGGCGTGGTCATCGCCGCAGTGATCCATGATCCCGTGGGCGACGACACCGCGGTGGCCGTGGCCGGGCAGGGGGCCTGGCTGGAGGATGCGTCGGGCGCACGGAATGCGCTGCGGGTCGCGGCCCCGACGCCGCTGGCCGAACTGGCTGGCTCGGTCTCCTGGCGCTACATGCCGGAGCCGCAGCGGTCGACGGTCTGCCGGAACTTGCCGCGGCTGGGCGCGGCTTGGGACTATCGCTGCGCCGCGCACCAATACCGGATGCTGGCGGCCGGGCACTGCCATTACGTGGTGTTCCATCGGCTGCTGCCCTGGGACCACGCGGCGGGCTGGCTGCTGCATCGGGAGGCCGGCGGCTGGTCCGCGCGGCTTGACGGCAGCGCGTATGACCCGGCGCAGGCCACCGGCGGCCTGATCTGCGCGCCCGACGAGGCGACTTGGCGCACACTGCGGACGGCGCTGTTCGAAAGCTGAGCTACTCGGCCTTTTTCACCGCCACCCAATGCGCTTCCATCACTTCGAGCGTGGCGTCGCCCGGCGCTTGCCCATCGGCGGCAAGCCGTGCCTCGACCGCGTTGAACCTGCGCGTGAACTTTGCATTGGCTTGCTGAAGGCAGCTTTCGGGATCGAGGCCCAGCTTCCTCGCGAGGTTTGCGACGACGAACAGGACATCGCCGAGTTCATCGGCCAGCCTCGCCGGGTCAGCAGCGGACAGTTCGGCGCGCAGTTCCTCGACCTCCTCATCGAGCTTATCCATCACCAGGGCCGCGTTGGGCCAGTCGAAGCCGACGCGGGCGGCGCGAGTGGTGACTTTCAGAGCACGGGTGAGGGCGGGCAGCCCGGCAGGTATCCCGGCCAAGGTCCCGGTCTCGGCCCGAGCTTGGCGTTCGATGGCTTTCTGTTCCTCCCAGCCCCGTGGATGCGGCGTGCTGTGTTCGGGCGGGAAGATGTGCGGATGGCGGCGGATCATCTTGTCGGTGATGGCGCGGGCGACGTCCGCAAAGCTGAACGCGCCGGCTTCCTGCGCCATTTGGGCGTGATAAACGACCTGGAACAGCAAATCCCCGAGTTCGTCCGGCAGGGCCGCCATGTCGCGGCGCGCGATGGCGTCGGCGACCTCGTAGGCTTCCTCGACGGTATAGGGCGCGATGGTATCGAAGCTTTGCGCCTGGTCCCATCGGCAGCCGGAGTCGGGGTCGCGCAGCGCGGCCATCAGGTCGAGCAGGCGGGCGATTTGGCGTTGGGCTTCGGTCTTCATTACGAATACCAGTTGCACAGTATGCAGTTATAGAATTGAAAAATGATAAGGTGCTATGAAAATACTAATGCGAGATGGCCCCATGAATTGATCGTCCACCATTTCATTTAGGACGCCGGCAAGTGAACAGGATCGTTGCGATAAGCGGCGGCGAAATTGCGGGACAACGGGCCAAGCGTCGCTTCGACCTCCGGCCAAATGTCGTCGGCCTCAGCCTTGTGGATCAGCGCCTCCATAAAGCCGGTGGCAACCGCTGTGCCAAGATAGTCGGCTCCGCCCGTCATGCCATCTTCTACCCGCTCCGCAACGGTCCTTCGGTCCCGGACGCTGAGCGTTCGGAAACCTATCGCGAAAGCCCCGCCGAGATTGCCCAGCAGAACCACGGCCGGCGGCTTGCCAGGAAACCAAAACTCCTCGGTGTCGTGCATCACGGGCTGGAACAGCGAGAGAAGCTTGCCCAGTCGTTCCGCGAAGCTGAGGGCGAAAGTCTCACCTTCGTCTGACTTACCTGAGGTTGCGGCCAGTTGGTCCATGATGCCGCCCATTGTATGCTACATTACACCTTTCCCGATCCATACTTTCTCCAGTCGCAGAATGCGTATTATGGAAACTCACAGCCGTCACGCGCCAGCAATCTCCAGCACCATGCCGTCATGCGCAGGTTCCATGTGCGGCGGTAAGCGTCGCCTCAACCAAGCCCAATCAACGTCATAGCCCATATGCGTCAGCACGACCCGGCGCGGCTGCAGCCGCTCTGCCCACTCAAGCACCTGCTCGACATTGGCGTGCGTCTTATGCCGCTGGCGCTGGAAGCAATCGACCACCCACGTCTCGATGCCGGCCAGCGCGGCAAACGCGCTGTCGTCCAAGGTCGCCACGTCGGTTGAATAGCCAAAGCTGCCGATCCGCAAACCGAGAGTCGGCAGAAAACCGTGGTCTTGCTCAAAGACCTGGATACGCAGCCCGGCGGTCTCGACCGTCTGGCCGGGCTCGATGGCACGCGGCACCAGCACGGGCCGGAAGAAATACGGCTGCGTCCAAGGCTGGAACGCATAATCGAAACGCTTGTCCAGTTCCGCCAGGGTCCGCGGCGTGGCAAATGCGTCAATGGGACGGTTCACCAGCCGATTCAGGACGCGGACGTCGTCGATCCCGAGAACGTGGTCGGCATGCGCATGGGTGAACAGGATCGCCTCCACACGCGGCACCCCGCATGCCAGCAACTGCATCCGCATGTCCGGCGAAGTGTCGACCAGCAAACGTTCCCCCGTAGCGCTTTCGATCACGATGCTCGACCGCGTGCGGCGGTTGCGCGGCTCGGCCGGGTCGCAGGCGCCCCAATCGCCGAGGCCGTCGGGACCGCCGATCTGCGGCACGCCCGCGGAGCCGCCGCAGCCCAGGATCGTCACGCGAGGCACGGCTACGCTATCCGCGCAAACAACGTGCGAACGTTGCGAGTTGTCACCACCGCCAGTTCGTCGAACGCCACGCCGCGGACGGCGGCCAGCGTGCGCGCGGTCTCGACGACATAGCTGGGTTCGCACCGTTTTCCGCGATATGGCACAGGGGCCAGGTAAGGCGCGTCTGTCTCCACAAGCAGCCGGTCCGCCGGCACGTCGCGGGCGATGTCGCGCAATTCCGTGGATTTCGGGAATGTCAGCATGCCGGAAAAGCTGACGTAGCCGCCCAGCCGGAGCGCCGTTTCCGCCAAAGCCCGGCCCGAGCTGAAGCAATGCAGCAGCATGGGGAATGACCCGCCTGTGTCCCACTCATCAATCAGGATGGCGGCAATGTCCTCGTCGGCGTTGCGGGCATGAATCACCAGAGGCAGTCCGCAAAGCCGCGCGGCGCGGATATGCTGCCGGAAGCTCGCCTGCTGCACGTCGTGCGGGGCCTTATCGTAAAAGTAGTCGAGGCCCGACTCGCCGATGCCGACAACCCGTTCGTCAGTGGCCAGGCTGGCGATGGCCGCGGCATTGGCGACCGGCGTTTCGGCGACGTTGTGCGGATGGACGCCGACGGTGCACCACACGCCGGAATGCCGGGTCAGCGCGATCAGCTCCGCGGTTTGGGCGAGCCGGGTGCCGATCGTGATTATCTCCCCTACCCCGGCCGCCGCGGCGCGCGCCAAAACCGCGTCCAGCTCGGCGCCCTCGAAGTAGTCCAGATGGCAATGGGAATCGATCAGCATCAGTGCCCTACCCGCCTTCGGCAACATAGCGCGGGAACACGCCCTGCGGCGCCGGCAACGCCGTGCCCGGCGAAAGCGGCGCGTTAAGGTCGGCAAGGCCGCGCTGATCCCAGCGCGCACCGACCTGGTCCAGCATCGCCGCCATGCTGCCCGGCATGAACGGCTGCAGCACCGTGGCAACGCAGCGGATCGCCTCGACCAGCACATTCAGCACGCTTGCCATACGCGCGGGGTCGGTTTTACGCAGCGCCCAGGGCGCCTGGTGATCGATATAGGCGTTGGCCGCGCGTATCACCTTCCACACGTCTTCCAGCGCATCATGGAACGCAAGGCGATCCAGCCGGCTCGCCACCAACTCAGGCAGCCCACGCGCGGCCTCGATCAGCGCAGCATCCTGCACGGACGCAACGCCGCGTTCGGGAAGCAGGCCGCCACAGTTCTTCGCGATCTGGGATAGCGTGCGCTGGGCCAGGTTGCCAAGGTCGTTCGCCAGCTCGACGTTCGTGCGCCGTATCAGCGCCGCGTCGCTGTAATCGCCGTCATTGCCGAATGGCACCTCCCGCAACAGGAAATAACGCACGGGGTCGAGGCCGAACGTGTTGACCAGGCGGGCGGCATCGACGGCGTTGCCCAGCGACTTGCTCATCTTTTCGCCCGCGGCCGTCCACCAGCCATGCGAAAACACGCACCGCGGCGTCGGCAGCCCGGCCGCCATCAAGAATGCCGGCCAATACACTGCGTGGAACCGGATGATGTCCTTGCCCACCACATGCACGTCCGCCGGCCAGAACGGCCAACGTGGCGCGTCGGTGTCCGGGAAACCCACGGCGGACAAATAGTTCGTCAGTGCGTCGACCCAGACATACATCACGTGGCCGGGGTCGTCCGGCACTGGCACGCCCCAGGTGAAGCTCGTCCGGCTGACGGAAAGGTCGTTCAGCCCGCCACGGACGAAGCTCATGACCTCGTTGCGGCGGCTGGCGGGAGAGACGAAATCCGGCTCGTCCTCATACAGCGCCAGCAGGCGATCCTGCCAAGCGGATAGCCGGAAGAAGTAGGAAGGCTCCCTCACCCACTCCACCGGCGCACCGGTCGGCGCCATCAGGGTCCCATCCGGCCAGGTGGTCAGCTCGGATTCGCTGTAGAACGCCTCGTCGCGGACGGCATAATATCCCTCGTAATGGCCGAGGTAGATGTCGCCGGACGCGCACAGCCGGCGCCAAAGCTCCTGGCAGGCGCGCTTGTGGCGGTCCTCCGTGGTGCGGATGAAGTCGTCATTGGACAGGCCCATCAGCGCGGATAGGTCCTGGAACTTTGCCGCGATCCGGTCGGCGAACTCCTGCGGCTCCAGCCCAGCGTCCTGCGCGGCCTTCTCCACTTTCTGCCCGTGCTCGTCCGTGCCGGTCAGGAAAAACACCTCATAGCCGTCCAGCCGCTTCCACCGGGCCAGCACGTCCGCCGCGACCGAGGTGTAGGCGTGGCCGATATGCGGCGCGCCGTTAACGTAATAGATAGGAGTAGTGACGTAGAACCGCTTGGTCATGGGGTATTCAGCAAATCCAGGGTCGAGACGATCGCATGCCGCTTGTCCAAGTTGAACCGCTCGGTATCGTCCTGCAGGCGCGTCAGCGCGTGCCACAGATTGCCCCATTCGGCTAGGGGTTTCAGGCCTGCCAGACGCTGCTGGCCCGCATCGGCCTGGCCTCGAACCATGTCTCGGACAACACCGCTGATCGCATCCCGCAGCAAGTCCATAAAGGTCGCGAACCCGGCGTCGCTCCGCGCCAGCTTATCCGCAACCTCGTAGGCACGGGGCACCGGCAAGTTCGGCGCTGCCCGCAGCACGTCCGCCACTGCGGCGGCGATGGCGATGCCTTGCTCCTCCGTCAGCATCACGGCCCGGCCCGGCGCACCGCCAGCGAGGGCCGCCAGCGTAGCGCGGTCCGCAACGGCGACATCCGGCAGGCACTCGTCCAGCACGCGCTCCATGTCGGCCGGCCCAAGCTCCCCAAGCCGGAGCCGCCGGCATCGGCTGCGGATCGTCGGCAGCAGCCGGCCCGGCGCCGCGCATACCAGCAGCAGCACAGCGCGTGGTGGCGGTTCCTCCAGCACCTTAAGCAGTGCGTTGGCGGCGTTGCGGTTCAGGTGCTCCGCCCCGTCCACCACAACGATGCGCCATCCGCCCTCGGCCGGGGTCAGCCGCAGGAAGTCGGCGACATTGCGGGCGCTGTCCACCACGATCTCGGACCGCAGCCGCTTGCGCTTGTCGTCCCATTCGCGCTCGATGGTCAGCAGGTCGGCGTGGGTCCCGGCCGCCACGCGCCGGAACACCGGAAAAGCGGGGTCGTTCGCGGTGGCGGCGGGCACGCCGGGGCCGGCCAGCAATTGCCGGGCAAAACGATAGGCCAACGTCGCCTTGCCGACGCCCTCGGCGCCCGTCAGCAGCCAGGCATGATGGATGCGCCCTGCAAGGACCGCATCGTCGATCACCGACTCAGCCGCCGCATGACCCAGCAGCGACGGGTTCTCGCGCGGCGCCAGCGTCATGCTGAACTTGGCCGGCGGTTGGCAACGGCTTCGAGGACCGCGCGATGCACATCCGCCGTCGTCCCGTCGGCCGAGATGACGACGCAGCGTTGCGGTTCGGCTGCGGCGATAGTTGCGAAACCGGCCGCGACCCGCGCATGGAAGCCGGCGTCCATCGCCTCATAACGGTCGAGAGCCTGGTTCCGCGTTGCGATCCGCTGTGCGGCAATGCCCGGCGAAGCCTGCAGAACGATGGTGAGGTCGGGCCGCACGGGCAGCAACTGGCAAAGCGCCGCAATCAGGGCGCGATCGGCGCCAAGGCCGTAACCCTGATAGGCCATTGTGGAGTCGGCAAACCGGTCGCTGACCACGAACTCGCCCCTTGCCAGGGCTGGCTGGATGGTTCGCTCGATGTGTTCGGCGCGCGCGGCGAAATGCAGGTAGATCTCGGCCGGCATCGACCAATCGTAGTCGCGCGACAGCAACAGCCCGCGCAGCACCTCCGCATTGGGGGCGCCGCCGGGTTCACGGGTGCACAGGACGGCATCGCCGGCCGTTGCCAAGGCCCCGGCCAGAAGCTTGGCCTGAGTCGACTTGCCGGCCCCCTCCCCGCCCTCGAACGTGATGAACACCCGGCGTTAGGATCCCCTGACGTAGCGGCTCATGACCGCCACGGCCCGGCCAGGCAATCCCAGCCGTGGCACGTCGGCGCCGGCCAGCAAAGGCACCTCCATCGCCGGCACGCCCTGTCCGGACACAACGAGCTTGCCGAGCACGTCGCCGCGGATGACCGGCGCGGGAACCGGATTTTCGTACTCCACCTCGATCTTGGCCCGCTGGCGCCATTGCCGCGGCATGGTCAAAACGAGGTCCTGGCCGCCGACCAGCGGCACCGTCGGATGGGCGCCCAGCCATACCTTCGCCGCCTCGACCGTGTCGCCCGCGGTGAACAGCGTCACGTTCTCGAACTCCCGGAAGCTCCATTCCATCAGCCGTTCGCTTTCCTCGGCGCGCTGATGCATCGAGGTCAGGCCATTCACCACCACGATCACGCGTCGTCCGCCGCGGGCGCTGCTGGCCACCAGGCCATAGCCACCCTCGTCGGTGTGCCCGGTCTTCAGCCCGTCCGCCACGCCCTTCTGCACCAGGGGATTGCGGTTCTGCTGCTCGATGTTGTCGTACTTGAACGCTTTCTCGCTATCATAATGATAGTATTCGGGAAAATCAGTGATCAGCCGGCGCGCCAGCGTCGCGATGTCGCGGCATGACATGCGCTGCTGCGGATCAGGCCATCCTGTGCTGTTGCGGAAGTTGGACGCGGCCAGGCCAAGCTCCTTGGCCCTCGCGTTCATCAGATCGGCAAAGCCCTCCTCCGACCCGGCTATCGCCTCCGCCAACACGACGCAGGCGTCGTTGCCGGACTGCACGATCACGCCGCGGATCAAGTCCTCAACCTTAACAGTGCCGTTGAGCGGCACGAACATCTTCGACCCCTGCATGCGCCAAGCCCGTTCGCTGACCGGCAGCTCCTGCGTCAGGGTCAGGCGTCCGGACTTCAGCATGCTATAGACGATATAGGCCGTCATCAGCTTGGTCATCGAGGATGGCGGCATCGGCACGTCGCCGTTCTTGTCCAGCATCGTGGCGCCGGTGTTGAAATCCATGATGAGCGCGAACTTCGCCGCGGTGTCGAGCGGGCCGAGCGGGGTGGCCGCCGGGGTGCCGGTCGGAGCGGCGTCATGGTTCCGCCCGCGTGACGTCGTGCGGCGCTGCTCCGCGTGCGCGCCTGCACCGGGCAGCGTAGCAAACGCCGCGCTGGTCATCAGGACATAACGTCGGTTCAGCATGGCACGGCGCCCCCTATTCAACCACGATATGTGCATCGGTTACTCCCGCCCCGAGCGCTTGGTCTAGCGCCAAGTCTGCCTGGCTTACGTCGGCAAACGGCCCTGCCCTCACCTGGTAGGTGTCGAACCGCCCCTGCCGCACGCGCTCCACTGTGCCGCCGAGCCGAACGAGGCGTGCCTGGACCTGATGGGCATAGCGGGCCTCGCCGAACTCACCGGCCCTGAGCCATAATTCTCCTGGATGCGCCGACACTTGGGACACCGTGTCGGGCAAGCTTGCCGGCGCAACGGCACCGGGCATGTCCGATGCTGTTGCTGCACGGGATACCAGGGCGATGCGGCCGCGATCCGATCGTTGCAGCCCAGGCGGAGGCGCCAGTTCCTCAGACGCCACGCCCTCCCGCGGCGCCCGCTCAATCTTGAGGCTGGGGCTGCCCCGCAGGAAGTCGCGCAGCGCCCGGCTCGGTCCGTCCTCGACCTGCACCCGTACCCGCGTTGCCGCATCCGGCGTCATGCCCAATCGGTCCGCCGCGTGCCGGGTCAACCCGATCAGGCGACCGGGACTGGCGGGGCCACGGTCGTTGACCCGGATCGATGCCTGCAGCCCGTTCTGGAGGTTGGTGACGAGCGCAACCGCCGGAAGCTGCAGCGTCGGGTGGGCGCCGGCCATCGCCATCGAGTCCCATGCCTCGCCATCGGCCGTGAGCCCGGTCCGATCCGGCAGCACGACGGCCAGCCCCGTCGTGTCCAGATTGAAATCCTCCTGCGGGTAGAACCATGCGGCACCGGCCTTGTAGGCGGACCCAACGACATAATGAGGCTGCGGACCAGCCTGCGCCGACGGCCTGGAGAACAGGCTGCACCCGGTCAGCAGCAACGGCGCGAGCGAAACCAGCAGTCGCGCGGCATGGCGCATCAAGCCGCCGCTTCGCCCAGCAAGCCGACCGCGAGGGCGTAGAAATCGGAAGGGTTGTAGCGCCGTATCACGTTGAAATTGGCATAGGTCATGAACCCCTCCCCCGGCGCCGCCCCACTTGGCGCCACGACTGCGCCAAGGATTTCGGGCCGCCCGAACTCGCGCCCGTCCGCCCGCCGCACGCCCGCGCGCATCCATTCCCCCAGGCTCCGGCGATTATCGCGGTTGGCCGACGCCGCATCGAAATCGGCTGGCAGCCGCACCGGCTGTGCCCAGGGCTCGCCCCGGCGCCATCCGTTTTTCGCCAAATAATTTGCGATCGAGCCGAACACGTCCGCTGTGTCGTCCCAAATGTCGCGCCGGCCGTCCCCGTCAAAGTCCACGGCGTAGCGCAGATAGGAACTCGGCATGAACTGCGGCTGCCCCATCGCGCCGGCATACCCGCCGGTCAGCCGGGCAGGCGTCACGTCGCCCTGATCGAGGATGCGCAACGCGTTCATCAGTTCGCCGCGGTAATACGCGCCCCGCCGCCCCTCCCAAGCGAGCGTCGAGAGCGCCTCCACCAGCCGGTAGTTGCCCTTGTTCGCCCCAAACGCCGACTCGACGCCCCAGATACCCATGATGATCAACGGATCGACGCCGTATCGTTGCTCGACCTGTGCCAACAATCCGCGCTCACGCACATAGTTCTCCCGCGCGGCCTTCATGCGGCTGTCCGGCAGCACGCGGGCGCGATACTCCGGCCAGGTCAGGGTGAACTCCGGCTGCCGATGGTCGAGCTCGATCACATGCTGGTTGGGCTGCACGCCGGCAAACGCCTGTTGCAGCGTCGCCTCCCGGATGCCTGCCCGGCGGGCCTCCGCCTTTATCCCGCCCACGAACGCGGCAAAGGCGTCTTGCCCCCGCGCCGGCCAGGCAAAAGGCGCAAGGGCCGCAGACAGAATCATTACGCGACGGTTCAGCATAATCCACGTGTGCCACAGTGCGGCCCCGGCCGGCAACGTGCTTGGACCGAAGGCCGATCTGGGGCAAGATAGGCGCAAATTAACCGGGGGAGACGATCATGGGTATCACGGCCGAGCTATCTGCATTCAGCGCCGGCATCTCGCTCCCTGCCCTGCCGCCACAGGTGGTCGAACGCGCCCGGTTCCTGGTGCTCGACCTGGTCGGCAACATCGTGCGCGCCCGGCATGACGCCGAGAGCACCGCGCCGATGCTGGCGGCGGTCCGCGCCCTGGGCATGGCGGCCGGCAATAGCGGCGTGTTCGGCGACTGCGCCCGCTACACCCCGGCCGGCGCAGCCTTGCTGAACGGCGCATTGGGGCATTCGCTCGACTTCGACGACACGCACGCGGCCGGGTCGCTGCACCCGGGCTGCCCCGTCATCTCGGCCGCCTTCGCCGCCGGGGAGATGACCGGCGCGAGCGGGGCCGAAGTGCTGGCGGCCATCGTCGCCGGTTACGAGGTCACTTGCCGTGTCGCGCTGGCACTGCCGGCCGGCGATCATTACGCCAGAGGGTATCATCCCACCGCGACCTGCGGCGTGTTCGGCGCTGCGGCAGCAGCCGGGCGCATATTCGGGTTGGACGCGGACGGCATCGCCTCGGCCCTCGGCATCGCGCTCAGCCAGTCCGCCGGCAGCCTGCAATTCTTGGCGAACGGCGCCTGGACCAAGCGGTTCCAGGTCGGCTGGTCCGGCATGGCCGGGCTCGCCGCCGCTACGCTGGCGCGGGAGGGGTTCAAAGGCGCTGCTGACGCGCTGGAAGGCAAGCATGGCTTCCTGAACGCCTACGCGCCGGCGCCGGACGCGGCCCGCGCGGTGCAGAACCTCGGGACCGAGTTCGAGCTGATGCAGACGGCCGTGAAGCCGTATCCCTCGTGCCGCTACGGCCATGCGGGGATCGACGCGGCCCTGATGCTGCGCGCCGAACACGCCATCGACCCCGCCACGATCGAGCGGGTGACGCTCGGTTTGCCGGAGGCCGGCATGCGGCTGATCGGCGCCCCTGCGGCCAAGAAGGCCGATCCGCAGAACGTGGTGGACGGCCAGTTCAGCGGACCCTTCGTCATCGCGACGGCATTGGTCACTGGCGGCATGGGCTGGGACAGCTATGAACTGCTGCAGGACCCGGGCATCCGCGCCCTGTTGCCACGCATCGCCTGCGAATGGGACGCCGACGTCCAAGCCGAGTTCCCCGCCAACATGGCGGGCAAGCTGACCATCGTGGCAGCGGGGCAAACCTACCAGCGCCTCGTGGTGGTGCCCAAGGGCGAGCCCGGCAATTTCCTGACGCAAGACGAGCTGCGGCAGAAGTTCATGGCGCTGAGCGGCACAGTGCTCGGCGAGGACCGCGCGGCGCATCTGGCCGACGCCGTGCTGGCCATCGACACGGCGCCTAAGGTCGGCTCGCTGCTGCGGTTGGCGGCGCCGATGTCCGGGGCGCGGCTTGCAGGCGACTAGCTGGCAAGAGAAGCTTCACCACCGGAACATAGGAGTTAATTCGATGCTGGTCACGCGCCGAGGATTGCTCCAAACCGCCAGCGTTGCCACCTTGCCCATCGAACGCATCGCGCAGGCGCAGGGCACGCGGGACAAGGTCATCAGGATCGGCGTCCTCAGCGACATGTCCGGACCCTACCGCGACGTCACCGGCCCCACGTCCGTTGCCTGCGCGCGTCAGGCGGTCGAGGATTTCGGCGGGCAAGGCTTCTCCGTCGAGATTGTCACCGGCGACCATCAGAACAAGGCGGACATCGGAGCGTCCATTGCCCGGCAGTGGTTCGACCGGGATGGCGTGGACATGATCACCGATGTGCCGACCTCGTCGATCGCCGCACGCGGGCATTCCTAAACCGCGTGAAGTCCAAGACACCGAATAACTATCCGAATGGCGTCCACGCGGCCTGCTATGCCGGCACGCTGCACTATCTGAAGTCGGTCGCGGCACTCGGAGTCGAGCGCGCGCGAGATGGGGCGGCAGTGGTCGCCCACATGAAATCCATGCCGGCCGATGACGATGCGTTCGGACGCACCGTCATCCGCGCCGACGGCAGGGCGATGGTCACGCCTTATCTGTTCCGGGTCAAAGCGCCCGCCCAGAGCCGGGGCGAATGGGATTTCTATGAACTCGTGACGACAACGCCGCCTGATGAAGCGGCTTTGCCGGTGACCGACTGTCCAATGATACGAGCCTGACGGCTGCAGCGCCCGGCAAGCGCTCTAGCTGAACCGTCCGGTTTTTGGAAACCCGTTCGGCGGCAGCCGGCCAGCTTGGCCGCGCGTGCCGATCCAGTCCTTTAATGCCGTCTCGGTCCGCGTCTTCTCGCCCAGCTTCCAGGTCAACCCGTCCGCCAGCCGAAAAACCTTCGCGTCGGCCAGCTTGCCATCCCGATGCTTCTGCAACAGCACGCCGGACCCGCGGGCCAGCTCCGGCACCTGCGCCAATGGGAACACCAGCAGCTTGCGATTGGCGCCGATGACAGCGACATGGTCACCGGCGGCGGGAGTGCAGAGCAACGCGGCCTCATCCGGCTTCACGTTCAGCACCTGCTTGCCGGTCCGCTTCTCTGCGACCAAATCCGCGGCGGCGACGATGAAGCCGCGGCTCGCGGAACTCGCGACCAAATAGCGCAGCCCTTCGCGCCAAACGAACAAGGCGGCGACGTCGTCATCATTGCCCAGCTCGGCGATCACCCGGATCGCCTGCCCGTCGCCACGTCCACGCGGCAGATCGCCAGCGCGCAGCGTATGCGCACGCCCGTTGCTGGCGAACAGGCATAGCCGGTCCGTCGTCTGGCAGGGCACCAGCAGCCGGAGCTTGTCGCCCTCCTTGAACTTCAGCTCCGCGCCATCCGCCACGTGGCCCTTCACCGCCCGTATCCAGCCCTTGTCGGACAGCACGACCGTGATCGGCTCGCGCTCGATCAGGCTATCGGCGTCCACCTCGATCGCCAGCGGCACCTGTCCCAGCACGGTCCGCCGCGCACCCAGCGCGCCCTGGCCGAACTTCTCACGCACTGCCGCAAGCTCGGCCTCGATACTCCGCCACCGCTTGGCTGCGTCCTTCAACAGGGCCTCGACCTCGCGCCGCTCCCGGGACAGCGTCTTGTGCTCGCGGCGTATCTCCATCTCCTCCAGCCGCCGCAGCGAGCGGAGCCGCATGTTCAGGATCGCCTCCGCCTGCAGGTCGGTCAGGGTGAAATGGGCGATCAGCGCCGGCTTCGGATGGTCCTCCTCGCGGATGATGCGGATCACTTCGTCGAGGTTCAGGAACACCGCCAGGTAGCCGTCCAGCACCTCCAGCCGGCGCTCGATCGCCGCCTGGCGATGGCGGGAGCGGCGGACCAGCACCTCGTGCCGGTGATCAAGCCAAGCGCGCAGCACCCCGCGCAGGCCGAGCACCATGGGGGTGCGGTCGGCGGTCAGCACATTCATGTTCAAAGGAAACCGGCTCTCGAGCGCCGTGGCGCGGAACATCGTTTCCATCAGCACCTCGGGCTCCACCCCGCGCGACTTCGGCTCCAGCACGAGACGCACCAGCTCCGTACTCTCATCGCGCACGTCGCCGAGGAACGGCAGCTTCTTGGCCTCCAGCAGCTCGGCGATCTGCTCGATCAGCCGCGCCTTCTGCACCTGGTAGGGTATTTCAGTGACCACGACCTGCCACTGGCCATGCTTGCCGCGCTCGACTTCCCAACGGGCCCGGGTGCGGAACCCGCCACGCCCGGTCTCGTAAGCCTGCAGGACAGCAGCCGGGTCCTCGATCAGGGTGCCGCCGGTCGGGAAGTCCGGGCCGGGCATGTGGGCCAGCAGGTCGGCGGTCGTCGCCTCCGGATGCTGGATCAGATGGATCGCGGCGGTGCAGACCTCGCCGGCATTATGCGGCGGTATGCTGGTCGCCATGCCCACCGCGATGCCGGCGGCGCCGTTGGCCAACAGGTTTGGGAACCCGCCCGGCAGCACCACCGGCTCGTTCTCCTCGCCGTCATAGGTTGCACGGAAATCCACGGCGTCGTCGTCGATGCCGGACAGCAGGGTCTGCGCAACCTCGGTCAGCCGGGCTTCGGTGTATCGCATAGCGGCGGCATTATCGCCGTCGATGTTGCCGAAATTGCCCTGCCCTTCGATCAGCGGGTAGCGTGCGGCGAAGTCCTGGGCCAGCCGCACCAACGCCTCATAAACCGCGACGTCGCCGTGCGGATGGTACTTGCCGATCACGTCGCCCACCACCCGGGCGCACTTCTTGAAGCCGGACGCCGGGTCGAGCTTGAGCTGGTGCATCGCATAAACCAGCCGCCGGTGCACCGGCTTCAGCCCGTCGCGCACGTCCGGCAGGCTGCGCGACATGATCGTGCTCAGCGCATAGGCCAAATAGCGCTCGCTGAGCGCCTCGGCGAGCGGCGTGTCCGCAATCGTTCCAGTCAGGTCGTCAGGCATAATGTCTCCGTCGCGAGAACATATAGCGAACTAACCCGCCGCCGCCAAGGCCGATACCCGGTCAAACAGCATGTGCCGAGCCGCAGGCAGCGGACGGTGCTGCTGCCCAAAGGCATCACGCGCCAGGAAATGCCCAGTCAGCTTGAGGCCGTCCCGCCAGTCCGCGGCGGACGCTGTATTGCCGCCCACCAGGAAACCCGGCAGCCGCAGCAGACGATCCCGCCACTCCCCCGCCGCCGCGTCCGACACCGCCCGGCCCGTCTTCGGCGACACCCAGGCCAGCCCGGACACTACGCCGGTCACCGTGCAGGCCGACAGGTCGAGGCCGTAGCCAAGTTCCGCCAGCAGCGCGCCCTCCCACCGCACCAACTCGGTCAACGCATCCGGACCCTGGGCCATCCTGGCAATCAGTTGCATCAGCCCGGCGAACACCTGCGGGTGCGGTTCACGTTCCGGCAGCGCCCCGTTTGCCACGGCGCAGGCCGAGGACAGGATCGCAAGCGACAAGGCGTCGTCCATCGCCAGCGCGGCGCCGGGGTGGACCAGTTCGGCCGTGATGGAGCCAAGCTGGTCCGACAGCCGGGCTACCCATCGCGCCTGGATTACGTTGCCGGGCTGCCAGGTCGACGCCTGCGCCCGGGAACCGCCGCCCCGGACCAGGCCGCCATGGTTGCCATGCGACTCCGTGAGCACCGTCACCAGCGCGTCGCCCTCGCCATAGGGGCGCACGGCCAGCACGACGGCGGGCGCCTCCCATTCCAACAGCTATGCCGTGTCGTCGAGGCCAATGGCCCGCAGCCGCGCGCCCTCCTCATCCCAGCCGGCGCGCTCCTTTACGTTCAGGAACAGGTGGACCGGACGGTCGAGCAGGCCGGTCAGTTCCTTGCGGGCGCGGGCGCCGATCTCCTTGATGCGGCTGCCCCCGGCGCCGATCAGGATCGCCTTGTGCCCGGCGCGCCCGACATAGACCGTCGCCTCGACCCGCACGGAACCGTCCGGCTTTTCCTGCCAATTCTCGGTTTCGACCGTGGTGCCGTAGGGTATCTCCTCCTGGATTTGCAGGAAGATCTGTTCGCGCACGATCTCCGCCGCCAGCAACCGATCTGGAAGGTCGGTGAGGTCATCATCGGGATAGAGATGCGGCCCGGCCGGCACGCCCGCCGCCAAGGCGTCCAGCAAACGGTCGAGCCCACCCCCCGTGGCGGCGCTGATCATGAAGGTCTGTTCCGCCGGCAGGATCGCGCTCAGTTGGGCGGTCAGCGGCAGCAGGGTATGGGCCGCGATCAGGTCAATCTTGTTCAGCACCATCCAGGCCCGGCGCCCGCGCTCGGCGATCTGCCGGGCGATGCCCTGCACGCCTTCGGTCGCGCCGGCCTTTGCGTCGACCAGCAGCAGCGTAAGGTCGGCGTCCTCCGCCCCGGTCCACGCGGCCTTCACCATCGCCCGGTCCAGCTTGCGGCGCGGGCGGAAGATGCCGGGCGTGTCGACCAGCAGAATCTGGCTCGGCCCGCGCATCAGGATGCCGAGCACGCGGAACCGGGTCGTCTGCGCCTTCGGGGTGACGATCGACAGCTTCGCGCCGGTCAGGCGGTTCAGCAGCGTGGACTTGCCGGCATTCGGCGCGCCCACGATCGCGACGAACCCGCAGCGCGGCTCTTGGTCCGTACGCAAGTCAGACGGGCTCGGCTGGTCGGTCATGATGCCAATCTTTCAAGCAGCTCGGCCGCGGCGGCGCGTTCCGCCAGGCGTTTGGTGCCGGCGCGCCCGATGCCCTCGGCGCCGCAGGCGGACACGACGATGACGAATTCCGGCGCATGCGAGGGGCCGCTGCGCCCGCTGAGCTGATACGCCGGCAGCGGCAGGCCACGGGCCATCAGCAATTCCTGCAACGCGGTCTTCGGATCCTTCGGCGGCAGCACCAGCGCGTCCATGGAGGGCTGCCACGCTGCGCGCACGAACCGCTGCGCCCCATCCAGCCCGGCGTCGAGATATAGCGCGCCGATCGTCGCCTCCATCGCATCCGCCAGGACGTTGGCCAATTGCCCCACCCCGGCCCGTGCCTCGTTAGGCGCCACCGCCAGCGCGTCCGACAGCCCCGCCGCCTGGGCGATCGCCGCCAGGACCTTGCGGGACACCAAATGGGCGTGCCGCGGCCCCAGTTCGCCCTCCTGCTCATCGGGAAAGCGCTCGATCAACCATTGCGCGATGATCAGTGCCAGGACACGGTCGCCAATGAACTCTAGCCGCTCGTTCGAGCCGACGCCGCGCCGTTCGCCCCGGCGATGCTGCCCGCGGCGGCCATGCGCGGCCGATCGATGCGTCAGCGCCTCGTGCAGCAGTGCCGGACGTGCGAACTTATGGCCCAGGATGGCTTCGGCCACGCTGTATTGCACGGCCGGGTCCGGCTCATCCCCGAGCGGCGCGTCGGTCAATTGATGCCGTGCAGCAGGCGGTTCCAGCGAATCTCGAATGGCCACTCCCAGACTTCCCACCAGGGCGCCCAGGCGTCGACCGAGAAGAAGATGAATTCGGCCTTTCCTATCAAGTTCTCGACCGGCACGAAGCCGACGCCCGAGCCGTCCATCACCCGGCTGTCCGACGAGTTGTCCCGGTTATCGCCCATCGCGAACACATGCCCCTCGGGGACCTTGAACTCCGGCGTGGTATTGAGCCCGCCCTCGTCATACATCTTCAATATCTCATGCTGTCGGCCGTTCGGAAGCGTCTCGGCATACAGACGCGCGACGGTGCGCGACCCCTGTTCGTCGGCGGTGTAGTTGCCTTCGCCCTGGCGCGGCACCTGGGTGCCGTTGATGTAAAGCTGGCCGGACTTCATCTGAATCCGGTCGCCAGGCAGCCCGACGATGCGTTTGATGTAGTCGGTTTGGTTGTCGCGCGGCCACTTGAAGACCGCGACATCGCCACGGTCCGGCAGCCGGCCGAAAATGCGTCCATTGAACAAGTCCGGCGCGAACGGTATCGAATACCGTGAGTAGCCATAGCTAAATTTCGATACGAACAAATAGTCGCCGATGAGCAGAGTCGGGATCATCGAGCCGGAAGGAATATTGAACGGTTCGAACGCGACGGTGCGGATGCCGACCGCGATCAAGCCGGCATAGATGATGGTCTTGACATTATCGATCAAGCCACCCGGTTTTTGCTTCGCCATTATAGGGAGGTGATCCGGTTTACAGAGATGGCGGGATGAAGCCGACGCAAGCGCGTCGTGTCAAGGAACCCCGGCCACCGAAATCCCGGCGATGGGCAGCGCCGAGATGACGACCTGCGCGAATGCGTAGGGATACTCGTCGGTGACGGTCAGCGCGACCGATGGCTGCATTCCGGCAGGCGCCAAGGCCAGCAGCCTCGCCAGCGCCCCGCCGGTGAGCGCCATCGTGGGCTGGCCAGACGGCAGGTTCACGACGCCCATATCCGAGTGGAAAACCCCTAGCCGGAACCCGGTGCCGAGCGCCTTGGCGCAGGCCTCCTTTGCCGCGAAACGCTTGGCGAGAGTGGGCGCTTGCAGGCTCATGGTCCGGCGGCGGGCGCGGGCACGCTCGGTCGGGGTGAACACGCGCTCCAGGAAGCGGTCGCCGAACCGCGCCATCACCGCCTCGATCCGCCGGATATCGCACAAATCCGACCCTAGACCCAGAATCAAAATAGCTCCGTCAAATCAGCCTCTTGCCCGCTCGACTTGCGTCACGCCGCTCGCTGCGCGCAACCCGGCGATCACGTTGGACAGATGCCGAAGGTCCCGAACCTCGACGTCCAGCAACACCTCGAAGAACTCCTGCTGGCGGTTGGTGATCTTGAGGTTGATGACGGCGCCATCGTATTTCGCGACGGCGTTGGTCAGGCTGGCAAGGGTATTGGGCTGGTTCACCGCGATCGCGCTGATGCGGCCGGTGTGGGTGGCCGGCTTGCCGTCGGCGTTGGACGGCGGCGTATCCCAGCCTACGTCGATAAAACGTTCAGGCGTCGCGGCGAAACTCTCCAGCGTCTGGCACTCCCGGGTATGGATCGTGACGCCCTTCCCGGTGGTGACGATGCCGACGATGTGGTCGCCCGGCAGCGGATGGCAGCACCCGGCGTAGTGGACCGCCATGCCGGCGACCAGCCCGGTGATCGGTATCCCGCCATCGCGCACCGACACCCGTCCGGGCCGTGGCGGCAGGCTCGGCATCATGCGGGGTGCGCGCGGGGTCTGTCGCAGCTCCGGGTATGCTGCGTGAACAACGTCCTTTGGCCCGACGTTGCCGTTGCCGACCGACACATAAAGGTCGTCCAACGAGGCAGCCTTGAGGCCTTTCAGCCCGGCCTCCAGCACCTTCTCCGACCCGTCCAAGCCTTCTTGGCGAAACGCCTTGGCCAAGGCGGCCCGGCCGGCGTCGATATAGTTCTGCCGCTGCTGCTGGGCGATATAACGGCGAATGCGCGCCCGGGCCTTCCCGGTGACGACAAAACGCTCCCAAGCCGGCGACGGCACCCCATCGCGCGCGGTCATGATCTCGACCTGGTCGCCATTCTGCAGCTCGTGCCGCAGTGGCATCAAACGGCCATTCACCTTGGCGCCCACGCACTTGTCGCCGACCTGGCTGTGAACGGCATAGGCGAAGTCGATGCTGGTCGCCCCCCGCGGCAACTCGATCAATTGCCCTTTGGGGGTAAAGCAAAAGACCTGGTCCTGATAAAGCTCGAGCTTGGTGTTTTCCAGGAACTCGTCGCCATCCTGGGAATTCTCGAGGATTTCCAAGAGATCCTGCACCCAGCGGAAGCGCTGCAACTCAGTCGCCGACGCATCCTGCTGTTTATACAGCCAATGCGCCGCAACTCCGTTCTCGGCGACATCGTGCATGTCGGCGGTGCGTATCTGCACCTCGATTTTCTGGTTCCGCGGCTCCCGCAGGGTTACTCCGGTGTGCAGGCTGCGATAGCCGTTCGACTTTGGTGTCGAGATGTAGTCCTTGAATCGCCCGGCGATGACCGGGTAAGCCGCATGGATGGCGCCCAGGGCTATGTAGCAGGGATCGCGGGACGGCATCACCACGCGAAACGCCATGATGTCCGAGAGCTGCTCGAAGGCAACGTTGCGCCGCTGCATCTTCTCCCAGATCGAGTAGGGCGACTTCTCCCGCCCGGTGATCTCGATCGGCTCCGCGCCGCCCTCCGCGCATACACGGAACAGCTCCTCGCGCACTTCCTCGATAACGTCGGCGCCCTGGCCGCGCAGGAAATTGAGCCGGGCCTGGATCGTGTCGAACGCTTCGGGCTCGAGCTGCGCGAATGCCAGGTTCTGCAACTCGGTTTTCAGCGCATCCATGCCGATCCGCTCGGCCAGCGGCGCGTAGATCTCCATCGTTTCCCGGGCAATGCGCAACCGACGCTCGGGTTTTTGCACATAATGCAGGGTTCGCATGTTGTGCAGCCGGTCTGCCAGCTTCACCAGCAGGACGCGGATGTCCTTGCTCATGGCCAGCACCAGCTTGCGGAAGTTTTCCGCCTGCTTGGTGCGGTCCGACTGCAGCTCCAGCCGGGTCAGCTTGGTGACGCCGTCCACCAGCCCGCCAACCGCCGGACCGAACCGCCGTTCCAGTTCGGCCAACGTGACCGGCGTGTCCTCGATTACGTCGTGCAGCAAGGCGGTCACGATGCTGGCGGTGTCGAGCCGATATCCCGCCAGGATGTCCGCCACCGCGAGCGGATGAGTGATATAGGGGTCGCCATTCTCCCGGGTCTGCTGCCCGTGCGCCTGCATGGCAAGCACATAGGCGGCGTCGAGCATCGCCGTATCCGCCTTGGGATCGTAGGCGCGAACCTTTTCCGTCAGCTCGAATTGGCGGATGACTGGCAGGCGGCCTAGTTTACCGGTGTCGGACGAGGCCGTTCCATCGGGCGCGCGCATAAAGTGCGAGTAACGGGCGCTCATGCCCGCCCCCCGCACATGAGGCTTGGCCTATCGGCGCGAACGGCCGCCAAGCTCCGCCTCGATCGCCGCCTCGATATCGTCTGGTGACAGGTCGCCAACGGGCATCGCCGACGCTTCTTCTTCAGCCGACACGTCCTGTAGGCCAAAGATGTTCTGGTCGGTCGGGATGAGGTCGAGCACCTCCTCGTCCGCCGGCTCCGGCTCGGGCGAACGGGACAGCGACTTGATCAGATCCTGCTCCAGCCGCGGCAGCTCCACCGTTTCCCCGGCGATTTCACGCAGCGCCACGACCGGGTTCTTGTCGTTGTCACGGTCGACTGTCAGTTCCTCACCCCGGCTGAGGTTGCGCGCACGCTGGGCTGCCAACAGGACCAGCTCAAACCGGTTCGGTATCTTCTGAACGCAATCTTCTACTGTGACACGCGCCATGCGTCCGTTCTCCGAGGCAGATATCGTTTAATTGTATCATCTAAGCTGCAACAGTGCATTCGGCAAGTGCAACCGCTTAAAGCCGTTGCACAGTCTGGTCCGGGACTTCCGCAAGCAGTTGCCCGGCATCCAGGTTAAGAACTGGATGGCGCCAGTGCGGCAGGATGTCATGCAGCGGCGCCAGCACGAAGGCGCGTTGCTGCATCCGTGGGTGCGGCAGCACAAGCTCGGCCGTCGAAATGACCAGGCCGTCCAGCGCCAGCAGATCGAGATCCAGCGTGCGGGCGGCGTTCGGAGCGGTGCGGACCCGGCCCGCCGCAGCCTCGATGCCATGCAGGGCTTGGAGCAGCCAACGGGGCTCGGCCGCACCGGCCAGCAATGCCACGCCGTTGATGAACGACGGCTGGTCCGATTCCGGAACGGGCCGGGTCGCATACCAATGCGAAACAGCTCGCAGGCGGAGGCCGGGCAGCAGCGCAAGCTGTTCGACGGACCACCGGCAAGTCTCCAGCGGCGTGCGTCCGGCCGCCGGCAGGTTGGCGCCGACCGCCACCAGGATGGCCTCATACATACTTTATGCTTTCCGTAGGGCTGTCGTCGTTTATGTTGATTTCGGCGCTCCTGCCACGCTCGCGCTCCAGGGCGACCCGCAATTGCTGAACAAGGCCGATCCTTTGCTGACCCCCGGCGACATCCAGCCTGCTGACCTCCCCATCGAACAGCCTCCGCATGACTGTCCGCTGTGCCCACGGCTGGTGGAGTATCGACGGGCCAACCAGCACAGCCATCCCGACTGGTTCAACGGCCCTGTCCCCAGCCTTGGCGACCGGAATGCGCCGATCCTGATCGTCGGCATGGCGCCGGGCGTCAAGGGCGCCAACCGGACCGGGCGGCCATTCACCGGCGACCATGCCGGCGTGCTGCTCTATGAAACGCTCATCCGCTTTCATTTGGCCACCGGCACGTATGACGCGCGGCCGGACGACGGCATGGCGCTAACAGGATGCCGCGTGGTGAACGCCGTGCGCTGCGTGCCGCCTGCGAACCTGCCCCAACCGATCGAGGTCCGCACCTGCAACCAATTCTTGACCGCCGAGCTCAAGTCATTGCCGCATTTGCGCGGCGTGTTGGCGCTCGGTGTCCTGGCCCACGCTGCCGTCCTGCGCGCTTGCGGCATCCCCGCCACCCGCATACGTTTCCAGCACGGCCAGATCGTCCAACTGCCCGATGGCCTGCTGCTTGCGAACAGCTATCACGTCTCCCGCTACAACACGAACACCGGGCTGCTGACGCGGGAGATGTTTGAGCAGGTGGTGTTCGACCTCATCCAGCGCGTCGCTGCGGAGACCCCTGCTAAGCTTGTTTGACTGCGCCCTCGATCGCCGCCGTCAGCCGGCCCTGGTCCGGCAAGTCACCTGGTCCGGCAAGTCATTCGAACTGAATGCGCCATGTGGTTTGGCGCCGTCACGCCGGCAACTAGGTGGCGCCGCTGCGCTAGCGACGGTCAGCCCTTCGCCCGCATCAGCCGGGCCTTGTCGCGCTGCCAGTCACGCGCGGCAATCGCCTGCCGCTTGTCCTGCTTCTTGCGCCCTTCGCCGACACCGAGCAGCACCTTGGCCACGCCGCGGTCGTTGAAATGAATCTGCAGCGGCACCAGCGTGAGCCCGTCGCGGTTGGCGGCGCCGATCAGCTCGCCGATCTGCTTCCGCTTCAGCAAAAGCTTGCGCGGCGCACGCGGCTCGAAGCGCGAGAGCACACCCGCCTGGTATTCCGGGATGTAGCAGTTGAACAGGAACAGCTCACCGTCCCGCTCTCCCGCCCATGCCTCGGTCAGCGTCGCGCGGCCATGGCGCAGCGACTTCACCTCGGGTCCCAGCAGCACCAGCCCGGCCTCCATCGTCTGCTTAATAGTGTAGTCGAACCGCGCCTTCCGGTTCTGCGCGGCGATGCCGTGGGAAATGAGGCCCGACTTCTTCTTGGTCTTGGTATCCGCCACCCAGCTCGGCCCTAGTTCAGCAGCCCGGCGCCGGCCATCGCCGCACGCACCTGCGCCCGCGTCCCGTCCGAAACCGGGGCCAGCGGCAGCCGGCAATGCTCGCTGCCATGGCCCAACAGGCTCGCGCCATACTTGACCGGGCCGGGGCTGGTCTCGACGAACAACGCGTCGTGCAGCGCGAGCAGCCGATCCTGGATGCCCATCGCCTTGTCCGTGTCGCCGTCCTGCCAGGCGCGGTGCATCTCGCTGCACAGCCGCGGGGCGATGTTGCCGGTCACGCTGATGCAGCCATGGCCGCCCGCTGCCTTGAACGCCAGCGCGGTGTGGTCCTCGCCCGACATCTGCACGAACCCGGCCCCACAGGCGCGGCGGGTGTGCAAGGGCCGCGCAAGGTTGGCCGTCGAGTCCTTCACGCCGACGATATTCCGATGCTGGGCCAAACGCGCCATGGTCTCGACGCTCATGTCCACCACGCTGCGCGACGGGATGTTGTAGATCATGATCGGCAGGTCGACCGCGTCGGCAATGGCGGTATAGTGCAGGATCATGCCCTGCTGGGTCGGCTTATTGTAGTAGGGCGTCACGATCAGCGCAGCGTCGGCCCCGGCCTCCTTGGCATGCTGCGTCAGCTCGATCGCCTCCGCCGTGCTGTTCGACCCGGCGCCGGCGAGCACAGGCACCCGCCCGGCGGCGACCTCGACCGCAATCTCGACGACGCGGCGATGCTCGTCATGGCTCAGCGTCGGGCTTTCCCCAGTCGTGCCGACCGGGACGATGCCATTGGTGCCCTGCTGGATCTGCCAATCCACGAAGGCGCCGAACGCGGCCTCGTCCAGCGCGCCGTCGAGGCGCATCGGCGTGATCAGGGCGACGAAAGATCCCTGGAACAGGGGATTGGACATGGTGGGCCTCTGGCAGACGGGGACGCTGAGCCTAGGCACATGGGGGGTGCGCCGCAAGGCCAGGCCGTCCTATAACGCGAAATGCGCCGCGCCGTCCTCCTGTTCGTGCTGGGCCTGCTTCTGGCCGTGCCCGCAGCCACCCATGCTGCTGGAACGGCGCAGGACATGTTTGCCGCGGTCCGTGAAGAGCGCTGGGCGGATGCCGACGCTCTCGCCGCGGCGCTGCCGGAGCCGTTGGCGCGCAAGCTGGTGCAGTATTTCCGGCTCCTTGCCGCAGGGGGCGCCCATGCTCCCGAGCTTGCGTCCTTCATCGCAGAGAACCCGTCATGGCCGCAGCAGGGATTGCTCGCTCGCCGCTTAGACGAGGCGCTGGCGGCGGATGGCGACGACCAGGCATTGCTCGAACGCTGCCAGCGTCCGCCTGTCCCGTCATACGTCATGCTTCGCTGCGCCGAGGCCGCGAACCGCACCGGCCATGCAGCCGAAGCCGAACAGGACGCACGCGCCGCCTGGGTCAATGGCATGGAACCGGCGGGGGAGCTGCCGTTCATCCATGCATGGGGCCGGGTGCTGACCGCGGATGACCAGTGGCGGCGTTTCGACCGCCTCGCCTGGACCGACTCCGGCCTGCCGGGCAGCCCGGCCGCGCGCCAAGCCGTACGGGTCCGTCCGGCCGACCGCCCAGCCGCCGAGGCAAGGCTGGCATTGCGGCGCGACGACTCCTCGGCTGCCGCCGTGGCCGCGGCACTCGCGGGCCGCGCCGATCCGTCCATGGTTCTTGACCTTGCGAAATGGTATCGCCGCGCCGGCCAGGACCGCGCAGCGCTGGCCGTCTGGGCCGGCCGGGGCGCCGGCGCGGAGGCCAGCGTCCCGGTCGACCATCAACGAGCCTTCTGGGACGAGCGCAACCTGCTGGCCCGGCGCATGCTGCGTGCGGGCGATCCTGCCGCCGCCTACGCCTTGACGAGCGGCCACCGCCAAACCGGCGAAGCCGCGATCGACGCGGAGTTCCTTTCTGGCTGGATCGCGTTGCGCCGGCTCGATCGGCCCGCCGAAGCCGCACAGCATTTCCAGACGCTTGCGGGGCTGTCCCATGCGGCGATCACGCAGGGCCGGGCCTATTACTGGATCGCCCGTGCAGCAACGGCGCAGGGCGATACCGCGGGCGCGCATGCGGCCTACGCCCAGGCTGCTGCTTGGCCGACCACTTTCTATGGGCAACTTGCCGCTCGTGCCCTGGGCGACGACGACGCAGCCCTTGCCGCCCGCATACTGGCCGTGCAGGACGCCGCTTGGGACATCGGACAGGCTACGGCTTTCACCTGCCGGGAACTCGCGCGAGCCGCGGTCTTGCTGGTGGCGTGGGGTGAGCCGCGCCGCGCGCGAGCGTTCCTGCAACGCCTCGACGAGACCGCGCCAAACGTGGCCGAGCGGGCGATGGCGGCCCACATGGCGCTGGGCCTTGGGATGCCGGACCAAGCGGTGGCGATTGCCCGCCGCGCCGGACGGGACGGGTTGATGCTGCCCGGCGCCGGGTGGCCCATGGGCGTGGAACCGCCCGCAGGTTCAATCGAGCCTGCGGTGGCGCTCGGCCTTATCCGGCAGGAGAGCGGCTTCGACGTCGAGGCGGCCAGCCCGGCCGGCGCCCGCGGACTGATGCAGTTGATGCCAGCGACCGCCGCCAGCGTGGCGAACCGGCTGAACGAACCCGTCAGCGTGCCGGCGCTCACGGCTGACGCGGGCTACAACATGCGGCTCGGCACGGCGTATCTGCAGGGGTTGCTCGACCAGTTCGGCGGCGCATTGCCCTTGGCGGCGGCGGCCTACAATGCCGGGCCGAGCCGGGTGCAGGACTGGACCGCGGGATATGGCGACCCACTGGCGGGGACCGTTGGGATGATCGACTGGATCGAGCTGATCCCGTTCAACGAAACTCGCAACTACGTGCAGCGCGTCATTGAAAACGTGGTGATCTACCGTGCGCGCTATGGCAGCGTATTGCCGCACCCGTTGGCGCCATGGGGCGGTTAAGTCGGCTGGTTGCGAGCTTTTTTGGCGTCGGCTTTTTCCCGGTGGCGCCGGGGACAGCGGGATCGGCGGTGGCATTGGTGGTTGGCGCTGGCTTGATGAGTGGGCCGCCCTGGTTGCTGCCGCTCGGCGTGGCGCTTGCGGCGGCGGCTGGCTATTTGGCCATTCCACGCGCCGTGACCGATCCGCGGGCCGACCCCGGGTGGGTCGTGATCGACGAGGTGGCCGGCCAATGGATCGCGCTGCTGGGGCTCGCTGGCGTTTCGGTCCCTGGCCTTGCTGCGGCCTTCATCGGCTTCCGCGCGCTCGACATTTGGAAGCCCGGACTCGTTGGCTGGGCCGACCGGCAGGCAGGCGCGTTCGGCATCATGGCCGACGACATCCTGGCCGGCGTCGGCGTGGCGTTGATTTTGTATGCCGCCCGGCATGTAGTGCCTTTCTAAAAGCAGGTTCAAATCGGATGATCACCCCCGCATTGCTTCAGGCCGCGACCGCTTTGCTGTCCGAGTGCAGGAACCGAGGCTTGATGCTGGCGACTGCGGAAAGCTGCACTGGGGGGCTGATCGCCGCCGTGCTGACCGAAATCGCCGGGTCATCGGACGTGGTGGACCGCGGTTTCGTCACCTATTCCAACAGCGCCAAGTCGGACATGCTCGGCGTGCCGCCCGAGCTGATCGAGGCGAACGGCGCAGTGAGCGGCCCGGTCGCAGCCAGCATGGCGGAGGGGGCACTGCAACGGTCGAAAGCAGCGCTGACGATCGCCGTGACCGGAGTAGCCGGACCCGGCGGCGGGACGGCGAGCAAGCCGGTCGGAACCGTCTGGTTCGGCATGAGCACCCGCGGCGGCGCGACGACGACGGAGCGCCAGGCGTTCCCAGGAGACCGCGCCGCAGTGCGACAGGCAACCACTGCGCACGCGCTGGCAATGCTGGAAACGGCCGTCAAAGCCCGATAGGCTTGCTGCAGGTGGCCGCTTGCGAGCAGTGGGTCGGTTTGCGTTGGAAACGGCTGTTTGGAATGGAGGTCTGGGGAGCAAGCGAACGGAAAACCTATCTAAGGCCGTGTAGCGAAGCTTGTCGCGGAGCCTTGCCCTTCTGCGACATACATCCGCAACTGCGAAGCGCCCGGCCCCTTGGGGTTTGACCGCGCTCGCGCCGGCATCAGGTGCCGAGAAGATAAGGGACGAACAGCTCCTCCACGGTGAACTGCCGTCTCGTTAGGCCTTGCTCGTGATGGTAGCGCAGGATGGCGTCGAGCGCGGCGCGGTTGGCCTCTATGCCGTAGGGCCACCAGTCGTCTCCCAGGACATCGCGGTCCTCCTCGATACGCTTGGTCAGCCACGGCACCATCATGGCCATGTTGTTGAACGTCATGCCCCTCACGAACTGTTCCATGGTGGCGTCCTTGGCGCCGCAAAAGCCCTTGTAGACGGCCTTGACGACCTCCGGATGCTCGTCGGCCAGCTGCTTGCGGACCACCACCGTGTGCATGATCGGGAAGATGCCGGTGCGCCGGTAATACTCACGCTCGGCCGCTTCATAATCCTCAAACAGGCGCCCGACCTTCGGCGACCGTTGCAGCACGCATTCTGGGATGTCTGCGGAAATCAGAGCATCGATCTCGCCTGCTTCAAGCATCCTGCCTAGATCCTCATCCGGGGCAGCCCAGCTCACCTCGACATCGGCGGGATGCGGCTGCGGCACGAAGTCGA
>CAXSGE010000052.1:0-26736 GCA_964236715.1 uncultured Acetobacteraceae bacterium
GCCCACGCCGTGCGGCTGTTCATGATGCGCCCGGCGGCGAACACGCCCACCATGCGCGCCACCCGGATCATCCCGGTGGCGCGGTCGATGCGGACCTCGACGAACTGTGCGCCGAAGGCAAACTGAGCTCGGTCCTTCAGCCCGGCCCCGCCCACTAGGATGGGCTTGCCCGCGCGGGCTAGCGCTTCTTCCTTCACGGGGTCGACGCCGTACGGGATGTTCACCGCCGTCTCGATCATCGGCTGGCCGCGGCCGGCGCGGCGGATCGCCGCCGGAAGCGCCTCGGCCATGTCGCCCGAAAAGAGCTGACCGTTGACGAGGCGCATGGCGTCCGGAGAAACGCCCGTCAAGGGTGAGCCGGAGCCGGCCTCGGACGCTGCACGGGCAAGCCGGCCGAGCAGCTTCTCACAAGCAAGGACGATCACCGAGCAGGTGGACGCGGTCGAGCTGGACCCGCCGGTGATCCCTCCGGCCGGAAGCTCGGAGTCGCCGATGCAGGCCTCGACGGCGTCCATCGGCAGCCCCAGCAGGTCGGCGGCGGTCTGCACGATGACGGTGCGGATGCCGGTGCCGATCTCGTGCGCGCCCACCTCGACGCGGACCTTGAGATCCTCGGTCAGGATGATCCTGCAATGGGCTGGACCCATCTGCGTCGGGTACATCGCGGTGGCGTAGCCCCAGCCGACGTGTTCCGTGGCGGTGGAGTGGGAGCCGATCCCCGGGTTGCGCTTGGACCAGCCGAACAGCTCCGACCCGCGCTCCATGCATTGCAGCAGGGAGCGGCTGGTATACGGCTTGCCGTGGATCGGCTCGATGGCCGTCTCGTTGCGGCGGCGCAGTTCGACGGGATCAAGGTCCAACTGGATGGCCAACTCGTCCATGGCCGATTCCATGGCGAACAAGTATGGCGTCTCGGGCGGCCCGCGCATGAAGCCGGACCCCTGGCGGTCCGCCGACACGTTGGTCACCAGGGTGCGGATGTTGGGACAGGCATACAGCCGGGCGGTGGAGTCGGAGCCGGCGACGGCGAAGGTGTCGTCGCGCGAGCTCAGCTCCCAGGAGCGGTGGTCGAGAGCGGTGAGACGGCCGTCAGCGTCAGCGCCGAGACGGAGGTGGTGCCTGGTTTCGGCGCGGAAGTGCTTGAGGGTGAAGCCGTCGTGGCGGGTGGCGACGTGCTTCACGGGACGGCGGAGGCGTTTGGCGGCCAGGGCGATGAGGGCGGTGTGCTGCCCCAGCCGGCCGCGCGAGCCGAAGCCCCCGCCGGCATAGGGCGACACGACGCGAACGTCCGCCGGCCTGATGCCGAGCTGCAAGGCTAGGCCGTGCTGGAACCCTCGGACGTTCTGCGAGGACTCGTGCACGGTGAGCTGTTGCCCGTCCCCGCTCCAGGTGCAGGTAGTCTGGAACAGCTCCATGGGATTGTGGTGCTGCGGCGGCGTTTCATACCAGGCGTCAACCGTGGCAACAGCCCCGGCAAAGCCCTGGTCGAGGTCGCCCGCATGAAGCTCAGTATCGCCAATGGGGGCGTAGGCGTCGATCTCCTCAGCGTTGGGGCTGTCGAGGGTGCCGGCGGGTGGGTCGGCCTTGAAGGTGAAGCACAGGAGGCTGGCAGCATAGGCGGCGGTCTCGGCAGTCTCGGCAATGACGACGCCGATGATCTGGCCGGCAAAGCGGATGCCGGGCGAGCTGAGCGGAGGATAGGCCTGCGACATGTAGCCGCTCTCCGACTTGCCGAGCCCAGCCCGGCCGGACCCGACGGCATCGCCGACGTTCCGGTAGGTCAGGACCTCGCAGACTCCGGCGACCCTCCGGGTCCCCGCATCGTCGATCGCGGTGATCCGGCCGAGGGCGATGGGCGAGGTGACGAGGACCGCGTGCGCGGCGCCAGGCGCGGGCTGGTCGGCCCCATAGGTGGCACGGCCGGTGACCTTCAGCAGGCCGTCGACGCGTACCGGGCCGCTGCCGATCAGGCCGTTGGTGCGCACGGGCGGCACGTTCATGCCTCTCTGCTGACAGTTCACGATAATTGCGGCGTGTAGCTAGACCCGTTATAGGCCGCCGCAAATGGGGGAGCGGCGGGCACGCCGCTGCTTTGCGGCTGCTTCACGCTGCCGCACATGTAGGCGATGGAGGACCGCAGGAGCTTGCCGATAACCGCAAGCTCCTCGTCGCTTTGCGGTCCGTAAATCATTATGTAGGTCAGCGGCAGCCCATGGTCGAGGCCGGCCAGCCCGTGGAACTGCGCCCACCCTGCCTGGATCGCCACGATCGTGTCGCTGGGGCTCATGATCATGTGCATCGAGCCGTCGGCGTCATGGATGTGGGCGATTTCGCCGTGCGAGCTGCCGTCAACTGGGTCCTGGTGGCCGGTCAGGCAGGACGTGACTGCCTGGATGTGTTTCTCGAAATGGCTGAGCGCATAGCGGACGGTTCCCTTGTTCTCCTCCACCACCTGGTCGAACAGCGCCTGCATCGCGCGGCGGTAGTGGTCGTCTGGACGCTGGGTCATCTGGCGGTGCGGCACGGGGTACTGATCGACTTTCGGCCGCGCCGAGGGCCGCGGCGGCAGCTCGTGCAGCGTCTCGATGTCGCCGCCGGTGTGCTGCGCCGCCCGCACGTCGGTGAGGTCGAATGGGTTGCGCATCTTGAACCGAAGCCGCGTGGTGTGCATCCAGCCACGGAAGTTCGCGGGCAGGCCGCCCTCGCCCAGGCTCAGCCAGGCATGGTAGTCGCGGTAAACCCACAGACCTCCCAGAGCCAGCAGGCCGCCCGTCAGCAGTGCAAACGTCTCGGTTTCACGCTTCATGGCGTCAACTCCTTCACTGGGGCAGGACGCGCCGTGCGTTGAGGTGCCGCAGTCTGATCAAGCAGGTCTTGCACGTGCTGCGCCCACAGCTCGGCGATTTGCAGGGTCTGGTGCCCCTTCGACTTGGGACCGGCCGGGATCAGCACGGCGCGCCCGCCTCCGACCTGCTTGATCGCCGCGTCGAGGACGCCGAGTTCCGCCGGGTTCAACTGGTCGTCGGCGAAGTTCACCGCGAGCAGAGGGGCCTTGATCCTCGCCAGCGAACCTGAAGGGTCGTAATCCTTCGAGGAGCCGAACTCATACACCACGTTGTTGGCGTCCTGTTCGGCCAAAGCGGTCTTGTTGGTCTCCTTGATCTTGGCATCGGCGGCTGGGATGTCGGTCAGCTTCTCTTCGAGCCGCTCGACGCTGCCGGCCATCAGCTCGAACAGGTTCCAGGCCACCCCGAGCGTGAGCGGTTGCACGTCGTAATCACCGCCGTGGTAACCGGGTTCGGTGACGATGGCGTCGATCAGCATGCGGCGCCACAGCAGGTTGCGGCCCTTGACCGGGCCAGGCACGCTGGCGACCGGCATCACCGCCTGCATCGCGTCAGGGTATTGCCCGGCCCACATCCAGGCCTGCATCCCGCCCATCGAGGTGCCCAGGAGCAGCCGCAGCCGCTTCACGCCCAGGCCTTCCGTGATCAGGCGATACTGGGCGCGGACCATGTCCCCATAGGTATACTTCGGGAATTGCGCCTTCAGCCCGTCGCTCGGGCTGCTGGAGCCGCCGTGGCCGATGGCATCCGGCAAGATCACGAAGTACTTGCTGGCGTCGAGCGGCTGGCCAGGGCCGAACAGGTGGTCCGCAGTTGGCGGGGCCAGGAACTGCTTGCCGCTGCCGGTCGTGCCATGCAGCAGCAGCACGGCGTTGGAGATCTCCCCGTCGGCTTCGCGCTGCGGAGCACCCATGGTCCGGTAATGGATCTTCAGCGGCGCCCGATGATGAATGTCCCGCGGCGACAAGGTTTCGCCCGAGGCGAATGCAAAGTCATGGATGATGAAGTCAGCCTCGTTTATGTCCATTGCTCACACCTTGAGTTGCGAAGTGAATTGCACGGTTCGGCGCTGTCGCCGCACCTTCAGCGCAGCAGGGAGGTGCGCGCCATGTCGAGCAGCTCGGTGCCGCGTCCGTTGACGATGGCCTTCAGGGTAAACAGGCCGAAGGCCCCGACCTGCTTGGCCTCAATATGCGGCGGCATCGGCAGCTCCTGCGAGGCGCACACCACGTCGAGCAGGGCCAGACCAGGGTGGGCCAGGAACCCGGCGATGGCGGCTTCCAGGTCGCCCGGGTCCTCGACACGCACCCCATGGATGCCGGCGGCGCGGGCCAGCGCGGCAAAGTCCGGGTTCTCCAGGTCCACGCCCCAATCGAGCTGCCCGGCCGACTGCATTTCCATCTGCACGAAGCCCAAGGTGGAGTTGTTCAGCACCACCACCTTCACTGGCAGCCGGTGCTGGCGCAGCGTCAGCAGGTCGCCCATCAGCATCGCGAAGCCGCCATCCCCGGAGAACGAGATTACCTGCCGCCCGGGGTTGCTGGCCTGCGCGCCGATGGCTTGCGGCATGGCGTTGGCCATGGAGCCGTGCACCAGGGAGCCGATCAGCCGCCGCCGCCCGTTCATCCGCAGGTAGCGTGCCGCCCAAATGGTCGGCGTGCCCACGTCGCAGGTAAACACCGCATCCGCGTCGGCATGATCGTTGAGCAGCTTGGCCAGGTACTGCGGGTGGATTGGCTTGCGGCCGGGCGTGCCGGTGGCCAGCTCGTCCAGGTCCTCCCGCGCCGTCTTGTAGTTGGCCAGGCTGACGTCGAGGTGGGTGCGGTCGGTGCGGGCCTGCAGGCGCGGCAGCAGCGCCTCGATGGTGGCGCCGACGTCGCCGACCAGTCCCAGTTCAATCTTCGCGCGCCGGCCCAATTGCTCGGGCCGGATGTCCACCTGGGCGATGCGGGCGTCCGTCGGGTAGAACTGCCGGTAGGGGAAGTCGGTGCCCAGCATCAGCAGGGCGTCGCAGTCCATCACGGCCTGATAGCCCGACGAGAAGCCGAGCAGCCCAGTCATGCCGACGTCGTAGGGATTGTTCGGCTCGACACTCTCCTTGCCGCCGAGGGCGTGCACGATGGGCGAACCCAGCGCCTCGGCCAGCCGCATCAGCGGGTCGTGCGAGCCGGCGCAGCCGCGGCCGCAGAACAGCGTGACGCGCTTGCTCTTGTTGAGCAGCCTGGCCAGTGCGTCCAGTTCCCGATCTTGGGGACGCGACATCGGTGCGGCCGGCAGCAGGGCCTGGCTGTCGGCCATCACGTCCACGTTCTCGGCCTTCAGCATGGTGATGTCGCCAGGGATGACCACGACCGCGACGCCGCGCTGGCCGACGGCGGCTCGGATGGCGATCTCCAGCGTGCGGGGGAGCTGGCTGGGGCTGCTGACCAGCTCGCAGTAGTGACTGCACTCGCGGAACAGCACCTCCGGGTGAGTTTCCTGGAAGTAGCCGGAGCCGATCTCCGCGGTCGGAATTTGCGCGGCGATGGCGAGCACCGGCACGCGGGAGCGGTGGGCGTCATACAGGCCGTTGATCAGGTGCGTGTTGCCCGGCCCGCACGACCCGGCGCACACCGCGAGCGTGCCGGTCATGTGCGCCTCGCCCGCGGCGGCGAAGGCGGCGGTTTCCTCATGCCGAACGTGGACCCACTCGATGGCGCTGCGAGTGCGCAGGGCCTCCGTGATGCCGTTCAGGCTGTCGCCCGGCAGGCCGTAGATGCGCTCGACGCCTGCCTTCTGCAGGGTGTCTACGATCTGGTCGGCGACGGTGTGGATTTTCAAGGCTGTTTCCTGGCTTTGCAGACTGGGTCCGGGCTGCCGCAGCCGAACGGGCCGCCACCGCGGCCGGCAAGGGCGGCAGCCCAGAAAGGGGACATGAAGGCGCTGGTGGACTTCAGTGCGGCCAGGGGTCACTGGGCAACTGCTTAACGATTGTGCCACCGACCATGCCGAAGCGGCGCTGTTCACGGCAGGGTCGGAAAATACTTACGGTGGTTAAGGCGAAGAACCTTCGTCCGAAATACGAAGCAGCAGACCTGTCGGCGGACTGGGACGGCCGTTAAGCTCACGCGACTCAAGGCGGCATGGCCGTGACGGAGCCGGAGGATATGGACAGGTGATGCGTGTGCCCGGCCCTGCCCCCCTGCTGCTGGTCCTAGCCGCGCTGTGGGCGCCTGCCAGGGCGGAGCGCCTGCCCGGAACTCCGGAGGCCGTCGCGGCACGGGTCTATGTGGTTGCCAAATTCACGGCCCGGGACGGCGACGACAGGAGGGCCGAGGCGGTGTTCCGCGCCCATGCCGAGGCGAGCCGGCGCGACGCGGGCAACGGGTCGTTCACCGTGGTGCAGGACCGCACGGCGCCTGGACAGTTCACAACGCTGGAGATTTGGCGCGACGAGGCGGCCATGAAGTCGCACCAGGGCACGGCGCACTACAAGGCGTTCCACGACGCGATCGGGCCGCTGCTGGCCGTGCCGCCTGATGTCCGGCTCAACCGCCTAATGCGGTGAGCCCCAGCATTTTCTGAACCGCAACGAGTTAGGAGAACGACGCATGTCCGATGGCAGCAGGCCCCTCGTTATCAAGCAGGGGGAGGAGACGCACGACACGCCGCAATCCGGCGGCCTGTCCATCGTTACGGGGGTGGGGCGGCACAACACGCCGGCCACCCGGATTTGGACCGGCAAGACCGCCAACGAGCCCGGCACCCGCTCTCTGCCCCATCACCACGGCGAGGCGGAGACCGGCGCCTACGTGCTGTCTGGCCACGCCCGCCTGTTCTTCGGTCCCGGCTTTGCCGAGCACATCGACTTGGCAGCCGGCGACTATCTGTTCGTGCCGGCCTTCGTGCATCACATCGAAGCCAACATGAGCACCACAGAGGAGCTGCTCTGGCTCGTCAGCCGCAGCCCCGGCGACATCGTGCACAACCTGGACGACGTCGAGGACGCTACGCTCGAAGGCTTCCGTCGGGCGTGACCTGGCTGCCAGCCGCGGGCCGTTGGCAGGCCGTGCGCGGCCGGCCCTTCCGCGGCCGCCTGGCTGGGGCGGTCGCGGGGGCTGTGTTCGCGGGCCTCGTTATCTCCGTCTGGTTGCTGATCGGTGAGGTCGGTTCGGGCCAGCCTTCGGAACTCACCCGGACAATCCGGATCATCCTCGACTGGTTTCGCCTTGTCCCGTCCGCGGTGGGACAGGCGCCTGGCGCGAGCGTCGAATATGCCGCCCAGGTTTTTCACTTGTTGCTGTCGGTCGCGGCCGGAGTGGCCTACGCCCTGGTTTGGCCGCACCGCGGCAGCGTGCTGCAGACGGGCCTGCTATTTGGGGCCGGGTTCTTCCTGTTCGCACATGTCGTCGTTGGGCGGCTGGCGGGTTTCATGCCGCCCATCTGGCAGGTCGCCCGGCAGGAGCCGTTTCTGACCATAGCCCTCTCGCTCAGCCAGCATCTTTCCTTCGGGCTATGCACGGTCTTGTTCGCGCACTTCGCCCAATATTAGACCTGCGCCGTCAGGGCTTCGGCGCGAGCCGAGCCATCGCCAGGTCAGCCCCAGCCTGCGCACAATCCTCGTCGAGTTGGCCGGCCGGGGAGCCGGCGACGCCGATCGTGGCGGCGGTCGTGCCGTCCGGCCGGGTGATCACAACGCCGCCGGGTTCCAGCAAAATCTCCGGGATGTGCAGCAATTGGCCCGAGGATGGGTCGGGCAGTATCTGCTTCGCCAGTGCGTCCGTGTTGGGCACGTTGCGGATGGGGCCGAGATTCAGGATTGTGTACGCCTTCAAGCGTGCGCTCTCGGTCGCATAGGGCGTGGCGCCGTCCCCGCGCGCGACGACCTGATACTGACCACCGGGGTCCAGCACCACGGCGGTGACGGGATGCCCGGCCCCGCCGCACTTCGCCACCGCAGCATCCGCGGCATCGCGTGCGGCGCTGAATGGCAGGGCGGGCGTCGCCGGGCGCACCGGCTCGGCGGCGACGGTGGGCCACGGTGCCGCGAAGGCAAGGGCGGCCAAGAGGACAAGGCTGCGGCAGGGGTTCATCGGAGGACTCCGTCGGTGGTGCCAAGTATGACATGCACGGTCATGGGAGGCTGGGCGAGAAACGCCCCCAACGCCGCGAAAGCTGCGAACTCGGGGCTTTTCTGGAAGTGGTCTGTGTCGTCAGCAAGGCTGGCCCAGCGCACGTCCAGCCACCACGAAGCGGGGTCGTCCACTGCGGGGCCGAAGGCATGCGACAGATGGCCGGGCTGTCGCGCCAGGACGGACAGGGCCTGGTCCATGGCGGCCTTGAAGTTAGCCTGCTCGCCCGGCTTGACCTTGAACTGCGTGATGACCGCCGCCGGGTTGCGCGGCACCATGCCGACCGGTCCGCCGAACAGGCCCGTCACGCTGCCTTGCGCCAGCACCTTGCTGCGGATCGCCGCCCGCAGCCGTGCGAGGGTCGCACCGGCATCGAGGCCGAGGTGCCCCGTGTTGAGCGCGTATACCGTCGTGACGTAATGGTGCGGGCGGTCCTGGCCCGGCAGCGGGCATGGGCCGGCGTAGTGCGTCACCTCCGCCTCCGTGTAGCCGCCCAGGGCGGGAGCAGGCAGCGATCCGCCGGCGCTGCCCGAGCCGTCTGGAAGCCCGTGCGCCTCGGGCGGCAGGTCGAACACGAGCCAATGCGTGTAGTCCACCCCGGTGACGCCGTCCGTCTCGATCATCTCTAGCGCGAAGCCCTGCGTGCCCACAGGCGCCTCACCCCACTCGATTGGCGGGGACCGGTTGGCCCCGTCGCACCCCAGCAGGTTCGAGCGCACGCTGTCGGGCATGGGCGTGGTGTCGGCAAATGCGCGGCTCGTCACGGCAAGTGCCGCAATGCCCGGCGACCGCGCCGGCGGCTCCTGCGCCAAGACGCCAGGCGCCGTAGCAAACCACCCGGCGGCAATGCAGCTCAGAAGCAACGCACGGCGCGGCTGCAGCTGGGCTGCGGCCGGGCACTTAGATAGTCCCGCGGTGTCCGTCATGGCGTCAGTCCGATTGGGTTGCAGCCTGGAATGGCGTGCCGACATCCGACCGATCCTGTCCGAACGATAGCCCCTGTCCGGGCGAACCACCTTCGCGCAACGAGCGAAGGTGAGCAGCGCCGTCCGTCACCGTTGGCCGGAGCTGCCCGCAATTTCAGCGTCTTCGCGTGCATGTGCCTCCCCACCGAAGTGGCGGGCCATGAAGCTCAGGAAGGCGCGGGCCGCCGCCGACACGTATTTCCGGTTTGGGTAGAGTGCTACGATGTCCAGGTTGTTGGACGGAAAACCCCCGAGTACCTCGACCAGGCGCCCGGTTTCCAGATCATTCTTCACGTCCCATTGCGATTTCGACACTAGGCCGCGGCCGGCCAGCGCCCAGTCGCGCAACACTTCGCCGCTGTTGGAACGCAGGTCGCCGGACACCCTGACCTTCGCCGGCCCGTCCGGTGTGTTGAAGAACCAAACGTCGCGCCGGGCTTCCGGACGGTCGAGCACGAGGCAATTGTGGTGGCGGAGGTCGTCAGGTGTTTGCGGGGCGGGGTGCCGGGCCAGGTACTCCGGGGCGGCGCAGACAACGCGCCGGTTCGGCGCCAGGCGGCGCACCACCAGGGGCGAGTTCTCGGGCACGCCGATACGGATGGCGAGGTCGATCCGTTCCTGCACAAGGTCGAGCACGGTGTCGGACACGATCAGCTCGGCCGTGATGCCATCATGCCCGTCTAGGAACGCCGCAAGTGCAGAGCCGACCTGCACGCGGCCCAGCTGGGCTGTCGCCGTGACCCGGAGGTGGCCCTGCGCCTCCACCCGGCCCTCGACCGTCGCCGCCTCGGCTTCCTCCATGGTTTCGAGGATGTGCAACGCGTAGGAGTGGAACACCCGGCCCGCCTCCGTCAGGCTCAGACGCCGCGACGTGCGGTTGAGCAAGGGGACGCCCAGGCGTGCTTCGAGCCGCTGGATGCGTTTGCTTGCCACGGCCGGGGTGATGTTGAGGCTGCGCCCGGCCGCGGAAAGGCTGCCGGTCTCGACCGCGCGCACCAGCACGAGCATGTCGCTTACCCTGTCTAGGTCATGCCGCCGCAATCCGTCCTCCAAACCAGACCATCGCCCGCCTGAACTTATCGGGCAGCCCCGGCAGGCTCATGACAAGGTCGCCCAGGGTGCGAGAGGTCAGCCAATACAGCCCCTCCGTGCTCGTGTCGCCTCAATGGGGGCATGCGGGGCGGTATGGACACGTAGCCGTCTTAGACAAGTCTTTGACGGCTTGGGTGGTTTCGTAGGGCCACCTACTCGGTGATCCCCATATTGGGTTGGCCGTTCGATGCAGTGACGCCGCCATCTACAGGCAGCACGACGCCGTTGACAAAACTCGCGTCCTCGCTGGCCAGGAAGGCGATGACGCTTGCCACCTCCTCCGGTCGGGCAGGTCGCCCGAGCGGCATCCGCGCGGCAAACAGGGCAACGGTTTCGTCGGGCATCGCCGCCGTCATCTCCGTCCGCGTCAGGCTGGGCGCCACTGCGTTCACCCGCACGCCGCGGCCACCGAACTCAAGCGCCAGCGCGCGGGTGAAGTTGCTGACCGCACCCTTGGCCGCATTGTAGGCGCTCATGCCCCAGTCGCCGCGGATGCCGGACACGGAGGACACGTTCACCACGCAGCCCTTCGACTCCAGCAGGTGCGGCATCGCCGCCTGCGTTGCGAAGAAGACGCCGTCGAGGTTGATGCCCATGACCGACCGCCAGCGTTCCGCCGTCAGTGCCTCGAGCGGGACCTTGGCGCCCACGGCGGCGTTGTTGACGAGCACGTCAAGCCGACCGAACCGCCCGGTTGCCGCCTCGATCAGCCGGGTCACGTCCTCCTGCGCCGACACGTCGCCCGGCACCACCAGCGTGCGTTCCTTGCCGAGCGGCCCGGCCACTTCCTGCAACTTCTCCTCTCGGCGGCCAAACAGCGCCACGGCGGCGCCTTCCGCGTGCAGCCGCCGGGCCGTGGCGGCGCCGATGCCGCTGCCTGCCCCGGTTACGACCGCAACCATGCCTTCGAATCGTCCCATCATGCTGTTTCCCTGAGTGCAATGCCGTATGGCCGCGTCACGCCTGCGATGCCGTCTGGCCCGGGGCGGGAGCGTCAAGGTGGAGGTGTAGGACATCCGCCTCCGTCCCGTCCATGACGACGCTCCTGGCCTCGACGCCGAAATACGCCAGCAGGCAAAACACGGCGGCGCCGATGCCGGCGACCGTGGCCAGCGCCACCCCGTAGCTGTAGCCGCCCTGCCCGACCAACACGGCCTGGATCGTCGCGTTTCCTGCGGCTAGCATGTTGCCGAACTGGTAGGTGAACCCGGGGAAGGTCGCGCGCACGTCGGGCGGCGAGATCTCGTTCAGGTGCGCCGGCATCACGCCGAACATGCTCTGCACCAGGAACTGCATGGCGAACGCCGTGGCCGCGAGCGCCACCACGCCCGAAGCGGTGGCCCAGAACGGCATCAGCACCAGCCCGCCCAACGAGGCCAGCGCCAGCGCCCGCCGCCGCCCGAGCACCTGCGACAGCGCCCCGCCGCTGACCGAGCCCAGGATCGCGCCGATGTTGAAGATGACCGCGATGATCGAGACCTGGTGGACCGCCAGCCCATGCTGCTCACGCAGGAACACCGGGTACAGGTCCTGGGTGCCATGGCTGAAGGTGGCCGCCGTCGCCATCAGCGCGATGGCGTAGACGTACAGCCGCCAGTGCTTGCCGAAGGACTGGCCGAACGTCGTGCGCCCGACCGTCTTGGCCAGCGCGCGCTGGCGCTGCCAGTCCGGGCTCTCCGGCACCACCCGGCGCACATACAGCACCAGCAGCGCGGGGACGACCGCGATCATGAACATGCCGCGCCAGCCCAGCGTGCTGAACGCCAGGCCATATAGCAGCGCCGCCAGCAGGTAGCCAAAGGAGTAGCCGGACTGCAAGATGCCCGAGACGACGCCGCGCCAGTGCTGCGGGATGCTCTCCATGGTGAGCGATGCGCCGACGCCCCACTCGCCGCCCATGGCGACGCCATACAGCGCGCGTAGGATCAGGAACACCGTCAGCGTCGGCGCAAAGCCCGATGCGATCTCGAGCGCCGAGAAGATCAGGATGTTCGCGATCAGGGCGGGCTTGCGGCCATACTTGTCGGCGAAGCGGCCGAACAGCAACGAGCCGACGACGCGCAGCCCGAGCGTCAGGGTGATGGCCCAGCTGATGGTCGTGATGGATGCGTTGAACTCACGCGCGATGTCGCCGATCACGAAGATCATGATGAAGAAGTCGAACGCGTCGATCGTCCAGCCCAGGAAACAGGCGAGGACGACGTGGTACTGCTGTGCTCTGCTTTGCATATTGTGCTCCGGACGTTCCTCGATGCCGCTGCGCCGGGTTCGCCCGGCTTGGAATCGCGGGCAATCTGTCATTTTGCTCCGTGGAAGCCAAGAAGAAAATAACTATCTAGTTACTTATTTTGCCCGTTGCCGGCGTGGACCCGGCGACACTAGGGTGAGCGCCGCCGTAGGAGGATCCATGCCAGACACCCATTTAGACGGTCCGAAGCCAGGCGGCCGCGCCGACGCGACGCGCCGGCGCATCCTGGGCGCGGCCCTGGCCGAGTTCGCCGAGAAGGGTCTGGCCGGCGCGCGGGTGGACGAGATCGCCGCCCGCGCGGACGCCAACAAGCGGATGATCTATGCCTACTACGGCAGCAAGGAGGACCTTTGGCTTGCCGTGCTGGAACAAGCCTACACCGCCAAGCGCGACAAGGAACACGCACTCGACGTCGAGACGCTGCCGCCCCGCGAGGCCATGGCCAAGCTGGTCTCGTTCAACTTGCGCTACACGGCGGCGCACCCCGAGTTCGTCGCCCTGCTCAACGACGAGAACCTGAACCGCGCCGTTCATCTCAAGCGCAGCGAGGAGGTGCGAGCCCTCTACACCCCGCTGCTGGATACCCTCCGCATCGTGCTGGCGCGCGGCGAGGCGGAGGGCGCGTTCCGCCGAGGCATCGATCCTATGCAGCTCTACATCACGCTCGTCGGCATCGGCCATTTCTACGTCGCCAACAGCCATACGCTGTCCACGATCCTCGGATCCGGGCTGACGACGAAGAAGGCGTTGGCCGCGCGCGAGGCGCACTGCGTGGATGTCATTTTGGGCTACCTCCGGCCCTGACTTTTCTCTTGACAGAGGCCTCCTAGCCTTAGTAAGTAACCATCTAGTTATTTATTTGACCGGCCAGCAGCATGGCCGGCTGACCCAGGGGAGGGCGCAATCATGTCAGAACGTCGCATCGGGATCATCATGCACGGCGTGACCGGGCGAATGGGGATGAACCAGCATCTTATCCGCTCCATCGCCGCGATACGCCGGGACGGCGGCGTGCCGCTCGCCAACGGCGACCGGCTCATGCCCGACCCGATCATCGTCGGCCGCAACCGGGAGAAGCTGGAAGCGCTCGCGAATGAGCACGGCGTGGAGCGCGTCGGCACCGACCTCGACGCGGCGCTGGCCAATCCGCAGGACGAGGTGTTCTTCGACGCCGGTGCCACCAAGATGCGGGCCGCGCTGCTGCGCCGGGCGATCGACGCCGGCAAGCACATCTACTGCGAGAAGCCGACCGCCGAGACCCTGGAGGATGCGCTGGACTTGGCGCGGCTCGCCAAGCGCGCCGGGGTGAAGAACGGCGCCGTGCAGGACAAGCTGTTCCTGCCCGGCCTCAAGAAGCTCAAGATGGCCATCGACAGCGGCTTTCTGGGCAAGCTGCTCTCGGTGCGTGGCGAGTTCGGCTATTGGGTGTTCGAGGGCGACCTGCAGCCGGCCCAGCGCCCGTCCTGGAACTACAAGAAGGCCGAGGGCGGCGGCATGATCCTCGACATGCTTCCCCACTGGCGCTACGTGCTCGACAACCTGTTCGGAGAGACGCGCGCGGTGTCCTGCCTCGGCGCCACGCACATCCATGAGCGCATCGACGAGCAGGGCCGCGCCTACCGGGCCGACGCCGACGATGCGGCCTACGCCACGTTCGAGCTGGAGGGTGGGGTGATCGCGCACATCAACTCGTCCTGGGCCACGCGCGTGCGGCGCGACGACCTCGTCACCTTCCATGTCGACGGCACCCACGGCAGCGCGGTCGCCGGGCTGATGAAGTGCTGGACGCAGAGCCGGGTGAACACGCCGAAGCCGGTGTGGAGCCCCGACACGCCGCAGCCGATCGACTTCTTCAAAGGCTGGGAGGAGATCCCTGACACGCAGGACTACCCGAACGGGTTCCGGGTGCAGTGGGAGCTGTTCCTGCGCCACGTGGCCGGCGAGGTCCAAGAATTCCCTTGGAGCCTGCTGTCCGCGGCGAAGGGCGTGCAGCTGGCCGAGGCCGGCCTGCAATCTTGGACCGAGCGCCGCTGGGTCGACCTGCCGAAGCTGGAGGTCTAGGCCATGGCCACGATCACGCTCCCCACGGCCGGGGGCACGCTCTCACCTTTCACCACCGGCGCGCCCCGGCGCTTCGCCCACGCGACGCCGCCGTTCCCGCGCGTAGTGTATGCCGCCGCGCACGTCGTCATCGATGCGCTCGCCGAGCAGGACCCTTGGGTCGAGCCGGTGGTGGATTGGGAGCGCACCATCGCGTTCCGCCGCTATCTCTGGTCCCTGGGGCTCGGTGTCGCGGAGGCGATGGACACCGCGCAGCGCGGGATGGGATTGGACTGGGAGGGTGCGAAGACCCTGATCCGCCACAGCCTAGACGCGATGCGGGACGTGCCCGGCGCCGTCATGGCGAGCGGCGCCGGCACCGACCACCTGGAGCCCGGCCCTGATGTCACCGTGGACGACGTGATCCGCGCCTACGAGGAGCAGTGCGAGGCCATCGAGGGCATGGGCGGGCGCATCATCCTCATGGCGTCGCGCGCGCTCGCCAAGGCGGCGCGGTCGCCGGCCGACTACGAGCGGGTGTATGCGCGCGTCCTGTCCCAGGTGCGGCAGCCGGTGATCATCCATTGGCTCGGCGAGATGTTCGACCCGGCGCTGGAAGGCTACTGGGGCAGCCACGACCACGATGCAGCGATGGAAACGGCGCTCGCCGTCATCCGCGACCACGCGGACAAGGTGGACGGGGTCAAGATCTCGCTGCTGGACAGCAGCAAGGAAGTCTCGATGCGCCGCCGGCTGCCCCGGGGCGTGCGGATGTACACAGGTGACGACTTCAACTACGCCGAGCTGATCGCCGGCGACGCGCAGGGCCACTCGGACGCGCTGCTCGGCATCTTCGACCCCATCGCCCCGGCGGTGGGCGGCGCGCTCGCGGCCCTGTCGAACAACGACTTGACAACGTTCCACGACATCCTCGCGCCCACGGTGCCGCTGTCACGCCACATCTTCCAGACGCCGACGCGCTTCTACAAGACGGGCGTCGTATTCATGGCCTGGCTGAACGGCCACCAGGACCACTTCGTCATGGTCGGCGGGCAGCAGTCGGCGCGGTCCATCCAGCACTTCGCCGAGCTGTTCCGGCTGGCCGACGGGGCCGGGCTGCTGCAGGACCCGGACCAGGCGGCGCACCGGATGCGCTCGCTGCTGGCCGTGCATGGGGTGGCGTGATGGGCGCCGGGGCGCCCGGGCCGCTGTCGCTCAACACCGTCACGGTGAAGGAGCGCTGGGGCTTGGCCGAGTGCATCGAGGGCTGCGCCCGGCACGGCATCCCTGGCATCTCCCCGTGGCGGGATGTCTTGCAGGCCATGGGCGTGGAGCAGGCGGCGCGGCATATCCGCGACGCCGGGCTGCACGTGTCGGGGTTGTGCCGCGGCGGCATGTTCCCCGCCTCCGACGAGGCCGGGCGCCGCGCCGCGGTCGAGGACAACCGCCGGGCCATCGACGAGGCGCACGCACTCGGCGCCGCGTGCCTGGTGATGGTCTGCGGCGGGCTGCCGCCGGGGTCGCGCGACCTGCCTGGCGCGCGGGCGATGGTACGGGACGGGTTGGCCGAGATCCTGCCCCATGCCCGGTCCGCCGGGGTGACGCTCGGCTTAGAGCCGCTGCACCCCATGACCTGCGCCGACCGCAGCGTGCTGTCCACGCTGGGCCAGACGCTGGACCTGTGCGACGAGCTTGGGGAGGGCATGGGCGTTGCAGTAGACGTGTACCACGTCTGGTGGGACCCGGAGCTTGAGGCCCAAATGGCTCGCGCCGGGAGCCGGATTGCCGGCTTTCACGTCTGCGACTGGTTGGTGCCGACCACCGACTTGGTATTCGACCGCGGCATGATGGGCGACGGCGCGATCGACATTCCTGCCGTCCGAGCCATGGCGGAGGCCGCCGGCTACCAAGGCGCCGTGGAATGCGAATTGCTGTCCCGCCGCTGGTGGGGAGAGGAGCCCGACCGGGTGCTGTCGATCATCAAGGAGCGGCACGCAACCGTCTGCTGAGCCGCCAAAGAACGCGGCCGGGCGCAAGCCACGGGGAGGAACAAAGGTGATATCGCCTTCAGCACAGTTATCGCCCACCAAGACCGAAACGTATCGCGTCGTGTCCGGCCAAGCGCCCGGCACTGCCGACCGGCCCGCCCCTGGCGAGAGCGCGCCTCTGCTTGAGATGCGGGACATCAGCAAGGTGTTCGGACCCGTCAAGGTGCTCGACGCCATTACGCTGTCCTGTTGGGCCGGCGAGGTCCACGCGCTGTGCGGCGAGAACGGCGCCGGCAAATCGACGCTGATGAAGGTTCTGAGCGGCGCCTACCAGCCGGACGGCGGCTCGATCCTGATCGGGGGACGCGCCATGCGCTTCGGCCATCCCGTCGAGGCACGGCGTGCGGGCGTGGGCATCATCCATCAGGAACTGAGTCTTCTTCCCCACCGGACGGTTGCCGAAAACATCTTCCTGGGTCAGGAGCAGAGCCGCAACGGACTCGTGGATTGCCGCCGCATGCAGGCCGAGGCGGCACGCCTTCTCGGAAGGCTCGGCTCCGTGATCCCGCCCGACCGCATGGCCGGCCAGTTGTCGATTGCCGAGCAGCAGGTCGTGGAGATCGCGAAGGCGTTGGCCGTGGACGCCCGGATCCTTGTCTTCGACGAGCCGACCGCGCCGCTCGACGCGGCCGAAAGCGAGAGGCTTTTCGCTGTCATCGCGGACCTTCGCCGGGCGGGCGTCGCGGTGATCTACATCTCGCACCGCATGAAGGAGGTGTTCGCTCTCGCCGACCGCATCACCGTGATCAAGGACGGCCAGCGGACCATCACCGCGCCGGCAGGCGCCCTTTCGCCAGATGAGGTCATCCGCGCCATGGTCGGCCGCCCGCTCGAAGAGTTCTTCCCGCCGCTCGGGAGCGGCCCGAAGGACAAAATCCTCCTGCGCGTCGAGGGCGGTGCGAACGAGAAGCTGTCCTCAATCGACCTCACGCTCCGGGCAGGCGAGATCGTCGGGGTAGCGGGCCTCGAAGACTCCGGCAAAGGCGCGCTCGCCAAGGCGGTCTTCGGGGCGGCACCGTTCTCCGATGGCCGGATCGTCCTGCCGGACGGCAAGGGGGCGGCCTCGACGCCGCGCGAGGGTGCGCGGCGCGGGATCGCCTACCTGTCGGACGACCGCAAATCGGAAGGCCTGGGCCTGCGGCAAAGCCTGCGCGACAATGCAGCCCTTGTTCTGCGGGGCTTGGGCACGGCCCTCGCGCCGCCCTGGGCCGGCGACCGCGCCAAAAGCCGTATCGATGCGCTGTTTCGCGCGGTGGAGATGCGCGCGGCCTCTTACGGCGTGCCGGTGTCGGCCCTGTCCGGCGGCAATCAGCAGAAGGTGGTGATCGCCCGGTGGCTCGCCGTGCGAGCGCGTCTCTGGGTCGTCGTGGAGCCGACGCGCGGCATCGATGTCGGCGCGAAGGCGACCATCTACCGGATCTTGCGCGAGTTCGCCGAAAAGGGCGGAGCCGTCTTGATGGTTTCCTCTGACCTCGCCGAGATCATCGGCCTCAGCGACCGCATCCTGGTCATGGCGGGCGGAACCATCGCGGGCGAGCTGCCGCCGCACCCCACGGAAGAGCAGATCCTGGCGCGGGCGCTGCTTCACCACCCGGCGCACGAGGCGCGGCCGCAATGAGCACCGCCTTGTCCCCCGGACTGCCGCACCGCCGCCGCTTGCCGGCCGGGGCGGTCCTGCCGCTGCTGCTCATCGCTGCGTCGGCGGTGATCTACGTCGCCGTTGCGGTGGGGACCGGCCAGTTGCCGCAGCTATCAACCGGCGGCGTGATGGGGCTGCTGCAGCGGACCGTGGCGCTCGGCCTCGTGGCCATCGGACAGACGCTGGCCCTGCTGGTCGGGTCCATCGACCTGTCTGTCGCCAACGTCGTCAGCCTGTCGGCCGTGATCGCGTCGCATGTGATGGACGGCAGCCCGGGCATGATCCTGCCCGGCATCCTGGCCGCACTGGTGGCGGGTGCGGTGATCGGCCTTGCGAACGGGCTGCTGGTGGCCCAGCTGGGCGTCAGCCCGCTCATCGCGACCCTTGGCATGGCGTTGATCCTTCAGGGCGTGCTGTCGACCGCCTACGAACACCTGCAAGGCTCAGCGCCTGAAAGCTTCCGCGTACTGGCCTACGGCGATGTTGCCGGCCTTCCCTACGCCGTGCTCTTGTTCGTAGCCATTGTCCTGGCGATCGGCTTCCTGCTTGCCCGCTCCGTTGCCGGAACGCGGCTCTACAGCGTAGGCGGCAACCGGCTGGCGGCGCGGCTTGCTGGGATCCGGACCGACCGCGTGATCGTGGCCGCCCATGTGGGCGCGAGCATCGCCGCCACGATGGCCGGCCTTTACCTCGCGAGCCGGCTGGGCAACGGGACGCCCTGGGTTGGCCGCGACGGCGGCTACGACCTTGACTCCATCGCCGTGGTGGTGATCGGCGGCACGCTGCTGTCGGGCGGCAAGGGCGGACTTGCGGGCACGCTCGCGGGCGTCCTCGTGTTTTCGACAATCGATGCGGTGTTCAACATGCTGCAGATCGACCCCTTCCTCGGCCAGATACTGCGCGGGCTGATCGTCGTGGCATCGGTGGCCCTCTACACGGCGCGCTCGTGGGAGCACGTGGCATGAGCGGGGCACAGGCGTCGCGCGGCGCGGTCCGGCGCGGATCGCGGCCACGGGTGCGGATCAACCCGGCGCTTCTCGTGCTGCTGGCGCTCGCAGTCGCGATCTGCGCCATAAGCCCGCTCTACCGGACGCCGGCCGGCCTGATGGGCCTGCTGCAAAGGGCCGCGCCCCTCGTGATCCTCACGTGCGGCCAGACCTTCGTGCTGGCGACCGGCGGCTTCGACCTGTCGGCCGGTTCGCTCATGACGCTGGTGGTGATCGGCTGCGCGCTGCTGACGGGAGGCGACCCCTCGCTCACGGGAAGCGCGGTTGCGGCCGTCGCCGCGCTCGGGCTGCTCGTCGGAGCCGTCAACGGGGCGGTCGTGTCCTGGCTCAAGGTGCCGTCCATCATCGCGACGCTCGGGATGCTGCTTTCCGTCAAGGGGATCGCGATGCGCTGGTCGGGCGGATCGCCGGCGGGATCGCTGCCTGAGAACCTGCGCATGTTCGGCCGCTTCACATGGCGGCATGTGCCGGTTGTCGGCTCCCTACCGCTGGCGATCCTGGTCCTCGCCGTTGCCGTGGCCTTGGCAGCGTGGCTGCTGCACGGGACCAACTTCGGCCGGATGATCTTGATGCTCGGCGACAACCCGAAGGCGGCCGAGCTTGCGGGCGTCCCGGTTCGCCGTGTCCGCGTGGCCGCCTTTGTCATCTCGGCGCTGTCGGCCGTGGTGGCAGGCATCCTGCTCGGCGGCTTTTCAGGCGTGTCGGTTGATGTCGGAACCGGCTTTGAACTGCAGGCCATCTCCGCGGCCGTGATCGGCGGCGTGGCGCTGCTCGGCGGTTCGGCCTCCATCGGCGGCGCTGTCGCCGGGTCGCTTGCGCTTTACGCGCTGTTCACGCTGCTCAACTTGGCCGGCTTTCCCGAACCCCTGCGCGTGGCTGTCCAAGGCGTCATCCTGATCGCTGCCGCTGCCCTGTCAGGCCGCCGCTCCGTGGCCTGACTTCACCAAATGGCCCCTAAGGCCGCACAACCCCGGAGGAAACCATGGCATCCGAGCCGTTCCAATTCGTAAGAACAACGGCTGCCGCACTGGCGGCGCTTTCGATAGTTCTTCCCGCCAGGGCGGCCGACCAGGCCGCCCCCATGAAAACCGAGGAGGCGCTGATGAACGCCGCCCCTCAAGGCCCCGCCGGCAAGCCCTGGGAACAGTACCTGACCTCTGGCACAGTCAACACGGCTCAGTACAAGAAGCCGGGTCCGTATCGCGTTTGCTTTTCCAACGCCAGCGTGAGCAACCCGTGGCGGGTCGAGGGCTGGACCACGATGAAAGCGGTGGCCGAGCAGATGAAGGCCGACGTCAAGTCGATCGAATACGCCGATGCGCAGGACAAGGACGACAAGCAAATCTCCGACATCCGCGCCTTCGTGAACAGCGAGCGTTGCGACATCCTGATCGTCTCGCCGCATACCTCGGATTCCCTGACGCCCGTGGTCGAGGAAGCCTGCAAGGCGCTGCCCGTGATCACCTTCGACCGCAGCGTGAACAGCAAGTGTCCTGTCACGGCGGTCCATTCGATTGGGGGCTATGCCTACGGCATCGCCGGGGCCAAGTTCGTGGTCGAGAACATGCCCAAGGGCGGCAAGCTCCTGGTGCTGCGGACGGCGCCGGGCATCGATGTCTTCGAGACCCGGTCGAACGCGGCCCTGCAGGTTTTCAAGGATGCCGGCATTACGCCGGTCGGCACCGAGTTCACCAGCGCCGACAATGCCCGGACAAAGGCAATCGTGAGCGATTACCTGAGCCGGATCGGCCAGATTGACGCCGTTTGGGTCGATTTCGGCGCCATGTCGGTCGCGGTTGCCGAAGCCTTCGAGGATGCGGGCCAGCCTTATCCCGTCATCACGGGAGAGGACCAGAACGACTACCTTCAGAAGTGGCAGAAGGAAGGGTTCAAGGGGATCGCGCCGACCTACCCGGCCTACCAGTGGCGGACGGCCCTGATCGCGGCAGTCGATACCCTCAAGGGCCAGCCGGTGCCCGGCCCCGAATGGGTGCTGCCGCAGCCGGTCATCACCCAGGACAAGCTCGCCTCTTATGTCGATCCCAAGATGCCGCCCTTGTTCTATGCGGCCTGCGGCTGCAGCGACCTGCCCGGTTATCCCGAGAAATGGGGCGGCAAGAAGTAGCGGTCCGCTGCTTGTCATGCCCGGACCCGAAGCGCCGTTCCGGCATTCCTGGGTCCACGTCCGCTCCTCAAGCTCAAAGGCTCAACGTTGTGACTGATTATCTCATTCTCGGTGGCGGCTCGGCAGGTTGCGTGCTGGCCTCCCGCTTGACGGAAGACAGCCGCAACCGCGTGACTCTGGTGGAGGCCGGGCGGGACCTCACGCCCGACACGATGCCGCCCAGCATCGCCAGCCGCTATCCCGGGCGGGCATACCTGGAACAAAACAATATCTGGCCGACCCTCACGGCCAAGATGGGCGCGCCGCGCGGCAACATAGACGACCGGACAGGCCGGCGCTACGAGCAGGGGCGCGTGCTGGGCGGCGGCTCGGCCATCAATGCGATGGTCGCGAACCGGGGCGGCCCCGGCGATTATGACGAGTGGGGCGAGGCGGGCGCGGAGGGATGGTCGTGGGAGGCGTGCCTCCCCTACTTCCGCAAGCTCGAGCGCGACGTTGATTTTGAAGGCCCTTGTCACGGGAAAGACGGCCCGATCCCCATCCGGCGCATCGGCGACAAGGCCATGTCTCCCTTCACCAAGGCGGTGTCGAAGACGCTGCAGGCCCGCGGCTATCCCGCCAAGGCCGACCAGAACGGCGAATGGGAGGACGGCGTCTTTCTCGGCGCGGTCGCCGTCAGCGACAAGGGGCAGCGAGTTCCGACCTCGATCGGCTACCTGACGCCGGACGTGCGCCGCAGGTCCAACCTGTCCATCGTCACCGATCACCTCGTGGACCGCATCGTGCTGGACGGCACCCGCGCTGCCGGCGCTACCATCGTGCCAGCCGCAGGCGGCGCACGGAAGACCCTTTCTGCCGGCGAGGTCATCGTCTCGGCCGGCGCGATCCATACGGCAGCCCTGCTGATGCGCAGCGGCCTCGGCCCGAGCGAAGTCTTGCAGCAACATGGCATTCCGGTCGTGCTGGATCGGCGCGGCGTCGGCCAGAACCTGATGGAGCACCCTTCCACGGCCGTCTCGACCTACCTGCCCAAGCGGTTGCGGCTCGGTGACCTCGACGAGCACCACGACCAGGCCATCCTGCGCTTCTCATCCGGGCTCGACGGAACGCCCACGGGCGACATGCACATGGCGATCATCGCCCGCTCCGGCTGGCATTCGGTGGGCCAACGGGTCGGGACCCTGTTCATCTGGGTCAACAAAGCCTACTCGCGCGGCAGCGTCACGCTGAGTTCCAAGGATGTCCGTGACGAGCCGGCCGTCGATTTCCGACTATTATCCGATCACCGGGACATGGAACGGCTGAAGATCGGTTTTCGGCTCGGAGCCAAGACGCTGAGCGACCCGCTGCTGAGCGGCAAGCACGGCCCGGTGTTTCCCACGAGCTACTCGCCGCGCGTCGCCGCGCTGGCCGGTCCCGGCTTCGTCAACGTCGTGCAGCGCGGCCTGTTCGGTGCTATGCTCGACCTTGCCGGTCCGTTGCGGCCCCACCTGGTCCACGGCGTCGTGACGCTCGGCACCCGCCTCGACCATCTGCTCGAGGACGATGGGGCGCTGACCGACTTCCTCAGCGCTTCCGTCGGCGGCGTGTGGCATGCCTCGGGCACCTGCAAGATGGGCGCGCCCTCCGATCCCTTGGCCGTGACCGATGGGCAAGGCCGCGTGATCGGCATGCAGAACTTGAGGGTCTGCGACGCTTCCCTGATGCCGACCATACCGCGGGCGAACACCAACACGCCCACGATCATGATGGCCGAGCGCATCGCCGACCTGATCAAGGCTTCCTGACCAGCGTTCAACGCAAGGAGGTTTCCGTAGGGGCTTCGAACCGCGCAATCCCGCGACGGGCGAGGTCATCGCCCGTTACTCTGAGCACACGCCCGCTGAAGTCGAGGCATGCCTCCAGCGGGTCTGGTCCGGCTGGAAGGCATGGTCGGCCGCGCCGCTCTCGAACCGGACGGCCTTTCTCAGCCGGCTTGAGATGGCGCTGCTGCACGCTGACCGCGCAAACGTTTTGACCTCGTTGTTTCATCGGCAGTTTGACTGAGTGTCCAAAAATGGCCCTGCCAAAGACCGGGAGAAAGTTCTACGTATTCAGTAGGATAACTGAAGCACTTCTCTGTCCAAAAAGCTAAACGACACCGGTGGCGAAATCAGGAAAGCGCTAAAGCGCTTCTACAAATATGCATTCCAGTTGAGAGTATTAAGAATATTTTCCTAGGATTATCCGATTTCGGGCTATGATGTTGGCCGGATTTCCCGCGATAGTTTATGCGGCCAGGTAGTCCGGCAAATTCGCCACCGGTGTCCTAAACCTTGCCGGACAGGAACCTGGAAACTGGCCCGGATGGGCTTGTGACCAAGTTTTACACGTTTATGCCGACTTCCAAATTATGCCGACCAACTTCGTGCAGTGCCAGTTGCGCGTTGCAGGCAAAGGCATTTCACCCCTTGTGACCTCGGCATAATCTGACGAGCGCTGGCCACCATGCTTCTCCGTCAACCGTTCTCAAAGCTGGTGTGAATGCTGAACTTTCCGCCCGCAATAACGCCGGCGACAAGCTTCTGACCGTCCTCATCGGGCTCTGATTATGCCGAGCTGACCACGACGAAAAAGCAGTCTGTTCGCGGTCCATCAACTTCTGCTCGGCATAACCCGGAAGTCGGCATAATCCGTCCACGCGTTCACACAGGCGTGGCCGTGACAGGTGGTTGCTTGTAGCTGGGCGATCCGAGCGCAGCGGCGGTCTCCGGAGTGCCTCTCAACCGGCCCACAAACCAGCCCTTCCGGCACGATCGCGGAGCGGAGTGAGAAGGAGCGGTTCGCCGCCCCTGAACTGTGCCGCAAGGCTGTTGCGCAATCAGCGTTCCGGTGTCGTCGCCACGCATGGCTTCCGGCACGAAATGGCATGCGCTCGCCTGCCGTTCGCTGGTGCGGTCGTCACGCCAGGGTGCCGCAGTGCGTGTGTGAACGCGTGAACGGAATTCTTTCCATCGTCCGTATCGACCGTGCGGGAAAGAAGACGCCGCCCTATGCCGTAAACCCGTTCCGCGAACGCCGCAGCCCTACGCCTCGGTGTCGATGATGATCCTGTTCAGGGCGTCCTCGACCGACTCGACCGTCATCTTTGAACCTTCACAGCCCTGCCCCGCCCGGTCCTCGACGTGGCAAAACCAAAGGTGCCCGTCGGCGCGGTAGATGATCCAAGACGCGATGCCTTCCCCGTAGCCCACGAACGCCATCTCCTCCGTGTGGTCGGCGCCGGCTGACTTGATGGACACCTCAAGTCCGTTCTCGTCGCCCCACGCGACAAGGTGTTTCCTTTCGTCGGCCATGAAGTCCGTGCGGTTGGTGGTGGCGGCGCGGTGGATGGTGAGTGACATGGGAGCAACCTCCTGGTTTGCCCAAGGAAACCACGATAGGTCGATCCAGTCTCGTTATGATACGTTAAGGCAAGGCTGCCGGTTGGAGCAGCGGACGAGCAGACCGCGATGGTTGGCCATGCACCGCCTTTCCGGGCGTCGGCCCTGATTAAGGCAAGCCCTGCATAAGAATGGTAAGCGCATTCTACCCACCATTTCGCCCCGCTCGCCAGTGCCAGAGAAGAAACATTCACTGCCGCCCCAGCCGCGCGTGTCGTTTAAGCGACGGGCGTCTCGTTGTCAGCCGTTGGGTTACTGTCCATGCAGTAGTGCAGCACGCGGGCCACGGATGGCCTAGACCAGCGGTCGCCGCCTTGGGGCGTCGGCAGATGCGCCGCCTGCAGCGCCAAGGCGTAGTCGCCCAGCGACAGTGCGCCGGCTGAGCGCGCAGCCTCGATGACTGGCCCGTAGGCTGCGACGGCGCGGGCCTGCGCGGCCTCCACCCGAACCTTTCCTCCGGGTGTGGACGGTTCCGGTACAGGCGCCAGGGTGCCAGTCGCCGGCAGGCGCGGGTTGCCGAGCCTGGTGCCGCGCACCTTGGCCGCGGCCAGCGCCGCCTTCGTGCGTTGGGAGATCATCTCCCGCTCGTTCTCGGCGACGGCGGCCAGCACATGCACCGTCAGCCGGTTCACGCTCGGCATGTCAGCGGCGACGAAGTCCACGCCGCCCTCCATCAGGTTGGAGATGAAGGCCACGCTGCGGGCCAGCCGGTCGAGCTTGGCGATCAGCAGCGTCGCGCGCCTGGCGCGGCAGGTGGCCACCGCGGCGGCCAGGCCGGTGCGGTCCTCCTTGCGCCCGCTCTCCACGTCCTGGAACTCAGCGATGACCTCGGCGCCCACCGAGCGCGCGTGCAGCTCGACCGCGGCGCGCTGGGCGTCCAGGCCGAGGCCGGACTGGCCCTGCTTGTCGGTGCTGACGCGGTAGTAGGCCACGAAGGCCCGTGCCGAGACCATTATAGGAACATGCTCCCAAGCTGGATTGCAGTCCCAATTCTAGCTCGGCGGCGCTGGCGGGTCCAGGCGTGTCAAACGCTTGTTTGTATCGTCGAAAGCTGCATGGGAACTAGGGTCATCTGCCGAAGTCGACGTCAGCAACTTGCCAAAGTAGACTTCAACGCCACACTGGCAGGCACTCTGGAAGCTTTAGCAGGCGCACACGCCAGCCTGAAGAAAGCAAGCGTTCTGGCCTGCTGTCGGAGAGCCTAGATTGCGGGAATGCGGCGTTAGACGGCGTTGATGAGGTGGGCGCCCTGGACGCATCAATGTGCCGAGGTAGAGATGTTGACCGGCCACCGAAAGGGGCGTCCATCCCATCAACACCGTCCGGGATGACGTTCGCTGTCGCTACGGTTGCTCGGGGCTTGGATCAATGCCGAGTTCCTGGCGCACGTGCGCAAACGTCACGGGATCGGCAAAGCGCGTGTTGGCCATCATCGTCCGTAGCGCCGCCAGGCCGGCTTCAGTGAAGAACAGGCGAGGCGGCCAGGGTGTCGCCTGCAGGCGCACCAGCCCGCGCCCGAGCAGCCCCTGCGCGACAATCGGCACCTTGGGCTGGCCCGCCTGCGGGCCGCCGCGCCATGTCCTGAGCTGGAAGCCGTCGGCAACACTCGGCAGCGTCGAGAAGAACCGGTCGAGCTCGTGGCGTATGTAGTCCCGCTCGCCGGGCGTGAACGCGGCGACGGCGGCCGTGGTCGGGTCGGGTATGGTCATGACCTGCTTCATAGCACTTCGGGCCTATGCATCCGAGCCGTAGGGCAGATCAAGACCGTGGTACTTGCCTGGCCCGGGTTACGCAGGCACGGAACAACCATTTGACTCCGCGGCATGGCTCGAATTCCACCTGCTGCGACTGTCCAGCGCTGCACTCATGACCGGCTTTGGCCTAGCCTAATCCTGATCCCGATCCGGTTCCTGTTCCGGGGCAGCGCGCGGCGCCCAGCCGACGGTCGCCTGCAGGCATGACCGCGCCCTTGCATGGTCGGTGATCCCCGGGAAGTGCCGGCCTAGCTCGACCACGCCGGCGAGGTCGCCGCCCTCGTGCCAAGCGCGGCGGATCGCCTCGGCGGCCACGTCATCAACAACGAACATAATGGAAGCCCAGCGGTGGACGTGTTGCACCAAGGCCGGACGATACCATCACGGGTCGTGTGCTGCTACACAAACGCGGCCCAGGTCGGCAGCTTGCCGCAGCGGC
>CAXSGE010000053.1:0-26686 GCA_964236715.1 uncultured Acetobacteraceae bacterium
GTCGAGTTCCTGCGCGGCGTGCGCAACCCGATCGGCCTCAAGGTCGGCCCGACGATGGAGGCGGACGAACTTCTTCGTTTGATCGATGCGCTGAACCCCGCCGATGAGGCCGGACGGCTGACACTGATCAGCCGCATGGGGGCCGAGCGCGTCCACGCCTGCTTGCCTCCGTTGCTGCGTGCCGTGACCCGTGCCGGGCGCAAGGTCGTCTGGCTGTGCGATCCGATGCACGGCAACACCATCAGCACGGCGGCGAAGGTGAAGACCCGCAGCTTCGACAGCATCCTGGCCGAGGTCCGCGGCTTCTTCGACGCGCATGCGGACGAGGGGAGCTGGGCCGGCGGCGTGCATGTCGAGATGACCGGGCAGGAGGTGACGGAGTGCGTCGGCGGGGCGCACCGGCTGACGGAGGCGGACCTCGGCGGCCGCTACGAGACGTTCTGCGACCCGCGCCTCAATGCCGAGCAGTCGCTGGAACTGGCGTTCCTGATCGCCGAAGGGCTGAAGGCGCGCCGCGTGCCCGGGCGAAGCTCCCCGCCTATCCAGGTGGCGGCGCAATGACGCTCATTGGGGACATCAACGCCCGCACCGACGCCTATTTCAACCGCACGCGCGAGGTGATCGGACGGTTCGGCGACAAGCGCGTCACCTATGCGATGTTCCTGCGCCGTCCCGTCATCTCGGCGCCGCGGCTGATGCTCGATTGGCTGGATGAAGTCGCCGCCGCGCGCAATGTCCGGTTCGAGTTCGACCAGGCGCATCCCGAAGGCACCTGGGTCGGCGCCGGCGAGCCGATCGTCTACGTTACCGGCAGCTTCCACGAGTTGGCGGATTGCGAGACGATCTGCCTGCAGAAACTCGGCGCTGCCTGCGTCGCGGCGCACAACGCCTACCAGATGTGCCTCGCGTTGCCGAAGGTGCGGTTCATCGCCATGGAGGCCCGGCACTGCGCCGGCGCCGAGATGCAGGATATGATGGGCTATGCCGCCAGCGTCGGCAGCGAGGCTGCGAAGCGGGAGGGCGCGCGGGGCTTTGTCGGCACGTCGTCCGACCTTGCCGCCCCGTATTTCGGCGGCACGCACGGGCTCGGCACCATGCCGCACGCGCTGATCGGCTATGCCGGGTCCACGGTGCGCGCGGCGGAGATGTTCCACGAAACCTGCCCAAATGACCCGCTTACGGTGCTGACGGATTTCTTTGGCCGTGAGATCACCGACGGCCTCGAGGTCTGCCGCCGTTTTCCGGACCTGGCCGCCAGCGGCGGGCTGTCGGTGCGGCTCGACACCCATGGCGGCCGTTACCTGGAGGGTTTGGACCCCGCCGAGAGCTATGCCGTGCTGGAACGCCGCGCGCCCGGCGCCATACGGCGTTACCGCAGCGACCAGGAACTGCGGCAATTGGTGGGGACCGGCGTTTCAGCAGCGGCGATTTGGCGGATGCGGGAGGCGCTGGACGACGCCGGGTTCCCGCACGTGCAGATTGTGGTGTCGTCGGGCTTCGGCGTCGCGAAATGCCGCGTGATGGCGGACACGAACGCGCCGATCGACGTGGTCGGCACTGGCAGCTTCATCCCGGACGATTGGCATGAGACCTACGCCACCGCCGACATCGTGGAATACGACGGCGAAGCTCGGGTCAAGGTTGGGCGCGAATTCCTACTTAGGGCGAACGGAGCGCGCCAGGCCGACGCCAAACGTGTTGAAACCTCGCCGACGAACCCCAGGTCATCGGCATGACGCTGAGGATCGCGCTCGCCCAGATCGACCCGCATGAGGGCGAGGTCACGGCTAACCTTGCCCGCATCCGTGCGGCCCGGGCCGAGGCTGCGGCGCAAGGCGCTGACCTCGTCGTGACGGCGGAGTTCTCCATTGCCGGCTATCCGCCGGAGGACCTGGTGCGCAAGCCATCCTTTGTCGAACTCTGCGAGGCGGCGATCGATGAATTGGTGCGCGACACCGCGGACGGCGGCCCTGGCCTGATTGTCGGTGGTCCCTGGCGCGATGGGGAACGGTTGTATAATGCGGCTTTCGTGCTGGACGGCGGACGCATTGTCGCGCGCCGGGCCAAGCATGAACTGCCGAACTACGGCGTGTTCGACGACAAGCGCGTGTTCGACGCTGGCCCCAGCCCCGGCCCGGTCGCCTTTCGCGGCTACCGCTTAGGCGTGATGGTTTGCGAGGATTTCTGGTTGCCGGCGGTGTCGGAGACCTTGGCCGAGAGCGGCGCTGAGCTGCTGCTGTCCATCAACGGATCGCCGTTCGAGGATGGCAAGCAGGCGCGCCGGGTCGCGCTCGGCGTCGCGCGCGTGGTGGAAACCGGGTTGCCGTTCGTGTTCCTCGGCCAGGTCTGCGGCCAGGACGAATTGGTGTTCGATGGCGCGAGCTTCGTGCTCAACGCGGACCGCACGCTTGCGGTGCAAATGCCGTATTTTGCCGAGGCGCTGACGATTACCGAATGGCGGCGCGAGGGCGAAGCGCTGGTTTGCACGCCGCAGGCCCTACCGCCAGAGCCGGACCGGCTGGAGCTGATCTACCGCTGCATGATGCTTGGGCTTGGCGATTACGTCCGCAAGAACCGTTTCCCCGGCGTGCTGCTCGGCCTGTCCGGCGGCATCGACAGCGCGCTCTCGGCCGCGGTGGCGGTGGATGCGCTCGGGGCGGCTGCGGTGCATGCGTTCATGCTGCCCAGCCCTTATACCAGCCAGCACAGCCTTGATGACGCCGCGGAGTGCGCGCGGCTGCTGGGCATCCGCTGCGACACCGTGCCGATCAGCCCGGCGATGACGGCCTTCGGCGATGCATTGGCGCCGCTGTTCGCCGGGCGCCAGGCCGATATTACCGAGGAAAACATCCAGTCGCGGTCGCGTGGTTTGATCCTGATGGCGCTGTCCAACAAGTTCGGCGACATGCTGCTGACCACGGGCAACAAGTCCGAGATGTCGGTCGGGTATGCGACTTTATATGGCGATATGTGCGGCGGATATTCGGTGCTGAAGGATGTTTACAAGACGACCGTTTTTGAGTTGTGCCGTTGGCGCAACTTGAACTTCCCCGAGGGCGCACAGGGTCCGCGCGGCCCGGTGATGCCTGGGCGCGTCATCAGCAAGCCGCCGTCGGCCGAGCTGAAGCATGACCAGACCGACCAGGACAGCCTACCGCCCTATGAGGAGCTGGACGCGATCCTTGAGGGGCTGGTCGAGGGCGAGCAGTCGGTCGACGCCCTGGTGGAGCGCGGTTTCGACCGGGCGACGGTGCTGCGGGTTTGGCGGATGCTGGACCGCGCGGAATACAAACGCCGCCAGGCCCCGCCCGGCGTGAAGATCACCCCGCGCGCCTTTGGCCGGGACCGCCGCTATCCGATTACCAACGGATATACGGGCCTTGTCGCTTGACTGAGCCGCCTATTCCCGAACATGGCTGGCGCGTCCGTATCCTAGATCTATCCGGCGGCGCAGAGGACAACATCGTCGAGGATGTGCCGGGTTTCCTGTCGTTGGAGCACGCCAACCTGTTTGCCCGGCGCTATGTGCGCGACAGCATCGAACGCTGCCGGGCGCGGGGCATGGAGGCGAAAGCGGTGCTGGACGCCTGGTTCGCCTTTGGCGAGGACGCCGAGGTGCTCGATGCGGGCGAGGGCGGCTGGCGCAGCGCCACCGAACTGCATGACTTCGCCGCCCGGCGTGCCGCGGCGGCCGACCGTGACTGGCGTTCGATTGATCCCCGCATCGTGCACGACGACGAGGACGACGAGCTTGGGGACGACGAGTTTGGGGACGGCGAGGCCGGAGACGCCGAGACGGGGCACGCATGAAGGTCCGCTTCGCCCCAAGCCCCACCGGCCTGCTGCACGTCGGCAACGCGCGTATTGCGCTCGCCAACTATTTGCTTGCCCGGCGTCATGGCGGGCAATTCCTGCTGCGGCTCGACGACACCGACACCGAGCGCAACCGCCCGGAGTACGCCGACGCCATCGCCTATGACCTGCGCTGGCTTGGGATTAGTTGGGACGAGACGTTCAACCAATCCGACCGGTTGGACAAATACGCCGAAGCGGCCGAGCGGTTGAAGGCGTCTGGACGGCTGTATCCCTGCTTCGAAAGCGAGGAGGAGCTTAACGCCAAGCGCGAGTTGCGCGCCCGCCGCAAGCAGCCGCCGATCTACGACCGCGCCATGCTCAAATTGACCCCCGAGCAGCGGGCCACGGCCGAGGCTAATGGCAAGCACCCGCATTGGCGGTTCCTGCTGTCCGGCTATCCCGCGGAGTGGGGCGACATGGTGCTCGGCGCCCGGTCTGTCAAACTGTCAGCCATCTCCGACCCGATCCTGATCCGGGCGGACGGCACGCCGCTCTATACCTTCACCTCGGTCGTGGACGACATCGACGCCGGGATCACCAACATCGTCCGCGGCGAGGACCACGTGACCAACACCGGCATCCAGATCGACATCATGGCCGCCCTCGGCGCGCGTCCGGCCAACATGCGGTTCGCGCATTTGCCGCTGCTGGTGGACCAGGACGGCGGCAAGCTGTCGAAACGTGTCGGCGCGCTCTCGCTGCGCAGCCTGCGCGGGGACGGGATCGAGCCGCAGGCGTTGGTGGGCTACCTCGCCCGCCTCGGCACCTCCGACGACCCAACGCCGCAGGCCGCGGACGAGATCGCCGCGACCTATGACCTGTCTCGCGTGTCGCATTCCGCGGCGCGGTTCGACGGGCGGCAATTGCTGGCGCTGAACCGCAAGGTGCTGCATGATCTGCCGTTCGAGGCGGTGCGCGGACGCCTGCCGCCTTCGGCCACTCCGGCGTTCTGGATGGCGGTACGCGGCAACCTCGACCTGCTGAACGAGGCGCGCGGCTGGTGGGACGTGGTGGCCGGAACGATCGTGCCGCCGCTGGTCGAAGGGGAGGCCGAGTATTTGCGTGCGGCGCTTGATGCCCTTCCGGCGGAACCCTGGGATAACGACGTATGGACCAACTGGATCGACGCATTGAAGGCGGCAACCGGACGCAAGGGCAAGCGGCTGTTCCTGCCGCTGCGCCTGGCGCTGACGGGAGAGGACCACGGGCCGGAGCTGCGGGACCTGCTGCCGTTGATGGGCCGGGACCGCGCGGCGGAGCGGCTGCGGCTGGCGGCGGCATGAACGACCTCCCGGATTACGCGGCGTTGCGGGCGCACATGGGCGCCATGAACCCGATGGCGGAGCGCAAGGTGCTGCCGGCGCTCGACCATTATTGCCGCGCCTTCATCGCCATGTCGCCGTTTTTGGTGCTGGCGTCGGCGGACGCGGAGGGCCGGGCGGATGCCAGCCCGCGCGGCGACCCGCCGGGCTTCGTGCAAGTCTTGGATGACCGCACCCTGCTGCTGCCCGACCGGCTCGGCAACAACCGCGTGGACAGCTTTGCCAATATCCTTACGGCGCCGGGCGTGGGCTTGATCTTTCTCGTGCCGGGCATCGACGAAACGCTGCGGGTGAACGGCACCGCCCGCTTGTTGACGGACGGCAACGCCCTTGCAGGGTCCAGCGTAGCCAGCAAGGCGCCGCGTACCGGCCTAGTGGTCACGGTCGCGGAAGCCTTCTTCCATTGCGCCAAGGCGCTGCGCCGCGCCCGCCTATGGGACCCGGCGACGCAGGTGGAACGCTCCAGTTTCCCGAGCCTGGGCCGTATCATCGCCGAGCAGACCCGGCTATTCACCGTCGAGGAAGCCGAGCGCCGGACCGAGGAAGGCTATCGCACCCGGATGTATTGAACCGCCCCATGCCCACCCTCACGCTGCACAACACCATGACCCGGCGGCGCGAGGCGTTCGTGCCGATCGACCCCGAGCACGTGCGCCTGTATGTCTGCGGCCCCACCGTTTACGACCTCGCGCATATCGGCAACGCCCGCGGCATGACGGTGTTCGACGTGCTGGCCCGGGTGCTGCGCCACCTGTTCCCGCGCGTGACGTATGTCCGCAACATCACCGACGTCGACGACAAGATCAACGCCCGCGCCGCGGAAAGCGGGGAGGGGATCGAGGCCGTCACCGCCCGCACGGCGGCGCAGTTCCACGCCGACATGGCCGCGATCGGCAATCTGCCGCCCGATATCGAACCGCGCGCCACCGACCACATCGCCGGCATGATCGCGCTGATCGAGCGGCTGATCGAAGGTGGCCATGCCTATGCGGCGCAGGGTCACGTGCTGTTCGCCGTAGCGAGCTTCGGGCAATACGGCGCGCTGTCCGGCCGCAGCACGGACGAGTTGCTGGCCGGCGCGCGGGTGGAGGTGGCGCCCTATAAGCGCGATCCCGGCGATTTCGTGCTGTGGAAGCCCTCGCCGCCGGAGCTGCCGGGGTGGGACAGCCCTTGGGGCCGCGGCCGGCCGGGCTGGCATATCGAGTGCAGCGCGATGGCGTGGCAGTACTTGGGCGAGACATTCGATATCCATGGCGGCGGCGGCGACCTGCTGTTCCCGCACCACGAGAACGAGCGCGCGCAAAGCCTCTGCGCCCTGCCGGGCAGCGGTTTCGCCCGGGTTTGGCTGCATAACGGCATGCTGAACCTGAACGGCGAGAAGATGTCGAAGTCGCTCGGCAACTTCTTCACCATCCGCGACGTGCTGGCCCGTGCGCCGCATGAGGCAGTGCGGCTGATGCTGCTGAAGTCGCAGTATCGTGGCACGTTGGAGTTCAGCGACGCTGGGCTGATCGAGGCGCGTGGCGAACTCGACCGCTTCTACCGTGCGCTCGCGCAAACGGCTGCGCCGTTTCGCGGGGACCGCTCGCCGGCTACTGATAGCTCGGTGCCCAACGCCGTGCTGGATGCGCTCTGCGACGACCTAAACACGCCGCTTGCGCTGGCGGCCATGCATGAATTGGCCGCCGATGCCATGACCGGCGACAAGGCTGCCGCGGCGGGCCTGCGTGCCGGCGGTGCGCTCATGGGGCTGTTGCAGGCCGATCCAACCGCATGGTTCCAGGGCGGTGGCGACACGGACGCGATCGAGGCCGCCATCTCCGACCGCATCGCCGCCCGGCGCGCCAGGGATTTTGCCCGTGCCGACGCGATCCGGGCCGAGTGGCTGGCACAGGGCGTGCTGTTCGAGGACCGCCCGGACGGCTCGACCGACTGGCGCCGGGTGGCGACCCAGCCGGCATGACCGGACGCAACGGCGGCGCCGATATCGGCCCGGTCGGCGAGAACAGCCCGGTGGTAATCCTGGTGCGCCCCCAACTCGCCGACAACATCGGCGCCTGTGCCCGCGCCATGGCCAATGGCGGGCTGTTCCACATGCGGCTGGTTGCCCCGCGCGACGGCTGGCCGCAGGAACGCGCCTGGCGCACCGCGTCCGGCGCCGACCGCATCCTGGATGGGCTGGCGCTGCACGACACGGTCGCCGGCGCGGTCGCCGACCTGCACCGGGTTTTCGCAACCTGCCCGCGCCCGCGCCATGTGATCAAGCCGGTCATGACGGCCCGTGCTGCCGCGGGGGCGCTGCGGGATGCGGGGCGGCGCGGGCTGCGCACCGGTATCCTGTTCGGGCCGGAACGCGCCGGGCTCGACAACGACGACATGGCGCAAGCCGACACGCTGGTGCGCTACCCGCTCAACCCGGCGTTCGACAGCCTCAACCTGGCGCAGGCGGTGATGGTCATGGCCTATGAATGGTGGACCGCCGCCGACGCGACGCCGGGCGTGAGCCTGATGACCAACGAAACGGCCGTGGCGCCCAAGGCCCAAGTCGAGAACCTGATGGTTCACCTGATCGACGAGTTGGACGCGAGCGGGTTCCTGCGCAACGCGCCGAAGCGGCCCGGCATGGTCCGCAACCTCTACCATTTGTTCCAGCGCGGCGAGGTGACGGAGCAGGAGCTGCGGACCCTGCATGGCGTCATCAGCATGTTGGCCCTGGGCCGGCGGCAGCGTGGGCGGCTCGCGTTGGACGAGCCTAGTCTGGACTTGTGAGCCGCTTCGCCAGGCGGCGCGAGAGCAGCCAGCCGATGATCGCGGAGGAGGGGCCGCCGATAATGATGGGAATCAAGCCGAACGGCTGACCGTTCGCCATCAGATCCATGCCGATCCCCAGCATCGAGCCGCCGATGAGGCCGCCGGTCACGCCGGACGCGATGCCGAGCCAAAGGATGTCGCCGCGTGTGATCATGCGGGGACACATGCGGGCAGCGCGCCGGTTTGACAACCAGGCGCCGCGGCACTACGACCCGCGCACTGCCGGGAACGTGGACATGCCTTTGGGGCGTGCGCCCGCCGCATCGCTGTTTGCGGCCTACCGGTGCAACAAGCGGCGCATAAGCGCTGCATAGAAGATGGAGACCGCGCATGACCAAGCGCGCCGAAAGCAAGTACAAGATCAACCGCCGCCTTGGTGTGAACCTGTGGGGCCGCGCCAAGTCGCCGATCAACAAGCGCGAATACGGTCCGGGCCAGCACGGGCAGCGCCGCAAGCAGAAGCCGACCGATTTCGGCATCCAGCTCATGGCGAAGCAGAAGCTGAAGGGCTATTACGGCAACATCAGCGAAAAGCAGTTCCGCAAGTATTACGACGAGGCGGTTCGCCGCAAGGGCGACACCAGCGAGAACCTGATCGAATTGCTGGAGCGCCGGCTGGATGCGGTCGTTTACCGCCTGAAGTTCGCCATCACGCCGTTCGCCTCGCGGCAGTTCGTCAACCATGGCCATGTCACGGTGAACGGCAAGAAGGTGAACATCCCGTCCTTCTTGGTGAAGGATGGCGACGAAATCGAGGTGCGCGAGAAGTCGAAGCAACTCGCCGTCGTGCTGGACGCGGCGCAGAGCGGCGAGCGCGATGTGCCGGATTACCTGGAAGTCGACCACCGCGCCATGAAGGGCCGGTTCGGCCGCGCGCCGAAGCTGACCGACGTGCCGTATCCGGTGTCGATGGAGCCGAACCTGGTCGTCGAGTTTTACTCGCGCTAGTCCGACCCCATATGGAGTGTGCAAGCGCCGGGTCCTGCCCGGCGTTTTGTATTTGAGGGCACCGATGACACCCAACGAAGAGATCGCCCGCCGCCGCACCTTCGCGATCATCTCGCACCCGGACGCCGGCAAGACGACGCTGACCGAACGGCTGCTGCGTGCCGGGGGCGCCATCCAGCTCGCCGGCAACGTGCGCGCCAAGGGCGAGCGCCGCCGCACCCGGTCGGATTGGATGGGGATCGAGCGCGACCGCGGCATCTCCGTCGTCACTTCCGTCATGACCTTCGAGTATTCCGGTTGCGTTTTCAACCTCCTGGACACGCCGGGGCACGAGGATTTCAGCGAGGACACCTATCGCACGCTGACGGCCGTCGACTCCGCCGTGATGGTGATCGACGCCGCCAAGGGCATCGAGGCCCGCACCCGCAAGCTGTTCGAGATTTGCCGCCTGCGCGACATCCCAATCGTGACGTTCATCAACAAGATGGACCGCGAGGCGCGCGACCCGTTCGAGATCGTGGACGAGGTCGCCAGCACCCTGGCGTTGGACACCGCGCCGGTGACCTGGCCAATCGGACGCGCCGCCACCTTTGCCGGGACCTATGACGTGCGCAGCCGCGACCTGCACTTGACGGAGCCGCTGGCGCAAAGCGACCCGCGCATGATCGCGCTCGGCGAGGAGCTGGAACTGGTGCAGGCGGCATTGCCGGAGTTCGACCTGGAGAGCTTCAACGCCGGGCACCTGACGCCGGTGTTCTTCGGCAGCGCCATCAAGGAGATCGGCGTCTCCGACCTGCTGGACGGCCTGGTGAGCTTCGGCCCGCCGCCCCGGGCGCAGCCGGCCGACCTGCGTACCGTCGAGGCTACGGAAGAAAAGCTGACGGCGCTGGTGTTCAAGATTCAAGCCAACATGGACCCAAACCACCGCGACCGCATCGCCTTCGCCCGTGTATGCTCCGGCAGGCTGGTGCGCGGGATGCGGCTGAAACAGGTTCGCACCGGCAAGCAAATCCCGCTGCACGCGCCGCAATTCTTCTTCGCGCGCGACCGGCAGATCGCCGACGAGGCGTTCGCCGGCGACGTCGTGGGCATCCCGAACCACGGCACGCTGCGCATCGGCGATACCTTGACCGAGGACGAGGAGCTGAACTTCGTCGGCGTGCCGTATTTCGCGCCGGAAATCCTGCGCCGGGTCCGGTTGGACGACGCCATGAAGGCGAAGAAGCTGCGCCAGGCGCTGCAGGAATTGGCGGAGGAGGGCGTGGTGCAGCTATTCCGCCCGCAGGACGGCAGCCAGCCGATCGTCGGCGTGGTCGGGACCTTGCAGCTCGACGTGCTGGTCGCGCGCCTCGCCAGTGAATACGGCGTGGCAATCGGCTTCGAGCCGGTGCCCTACGCCCTGGCCCGCTGGGTGACGGGCGAAAAGGCGCTGCTGGCCCGGTTCATCACGGAGCAGCGCACCAGCATGGCGGACGACGTGGACGGCGACCCGGTTTACCTCGCCAGCTCCGCCTTCATGATGCGGCGCACGGCGGAGATGCACGAGGGGCTGACGTTCCGCGACATCAAGGACGTACGCGCGGAGGCTGCGGCAGCCTGACGTGGACCGCATCGACCGCAAGCTGCTGGCGCTGCTGCAGGAAGACAGCACCCCATCCATCGCCAGCCTGGCGGACCAGGTCGGCCTGTCGCAGACGCCATGCTGGAAACGCATCCAGCGGCTGGAGGCGGACGGGGTCATCGAGCGCCGGGTTGCGCTGCTGTCGCCGGAGAAGCTGGGATTGGGGTTGACGGTATTCGTCTCCATCGAGGCGGGCGACCACTCGCCGGACTGGCTGGCGCGGTTCGCCGAGGCGGTGTCGAGCTTTCCGGAGGTGGTCGAGGTGCATCGGATGGCGGGCGACATCGACTACATGCTGCGGGTCGTCACCCGCGACATCGCCGCCTATGACGGGTTCTACAAGCGGCTGATCTCCGCCGTGCCGATCAAGAACGTCAGCTCACGCTTCAGCATGGAGCGGGTCAAGTCGACGACCGCGCTCCCGCTCGATATGGCCGATTAGGCCGCTTGCGCCTGCATGTAGGTCGGGCCGTCGCCAGCCACGGTGGTGCGGCGCATGTCGCGGACCTGGGTCCCATCGAACCGGCGGACGCGGTGCATGGTCTGCCGGTTGTCCCACATCACCAGGTCGAACGGCTGCCAGCGGTGCACGTAAACGAAACGCGGCTGCGTCGCATGCTCGTTGAGGTCGCGGAGAAACGCACGCGCTTCCGGCACCGGCCACCCCACGATCCCCCCGGCATGCGACGACAGGTACAGCGACTTGCGCCCGGTCTTTGGATGGGTGCGCACCAGCCGTTGCCGCACTGGCTTGAACATGGCGCGCTCATCGGCCGTCAGCTCGTCAAAGCCCAGCGTCCCGCGCGAGTGCAGCAGCGAGTGTTCGCATACCAAGTCCTCGACCTCGCGCTTGGTGGCCTCGTCCAGCGCGTCATAGGCGGCGCGCATGTCGGCGAACTCGGTGTTGCCGCCGGACGTCGACACTACCCGGCCCGACAGGATCGAGTACTTGGCCGGCGTCGCGCGGAACGAGCTGTCGGAGTGCCAAAGCTGGTTGCCGAGGTTGAACATCCGGCGCCGGTCGTCGCGGGCCAGCGGCTTGCCGTGCTGGTCGAGGTTGGACACGTCGGCGATCCTCGCGTCGAGCCGGGCCTGGTCCTGCTTGGTGACATTGCCGCCCGCGGTGGTTTCCAACTCGCCGAAGTTCAGCGTGAAGGCCACATGCTGCTCGTCGGTGATCTCCTGCCGCGGGAACACCAGCACGGCGTGCTCGTCCATGGCGGCCTCGATCGCAGCGGCCTGATCCGGGCTAAGCGGCCGGGTGAGGTCGAGGCCGGTGACCCGTGCTGCCAGGCTGGGGCCGAGCGTTTCGAAGGACATCGACATGGTTTGTGCTCCGTTCGCCAGAAGTCTTCGCCGACAAACCGGCCTGCATCTCAAGAAAACGGCCGGGATGCACGGGGATGCATTCCCGGATGGCGTCAAGCACCTTGGCTTCCGGGCGGTAGAACGCGGCGAAGGCGAAGCAGCCCTCGGCGGCTAGGTGGAAATACAGGATGCCCGCGTCATCCTTGCCGCTGCCCTGGCGATACCAAGTCTAACGACAAGCCACGCCGGACCAACTCCGCACTGATATCGGTGACCATCGACTCATGAGCCGCCCGATGTGCCTCGAACCACGTTTTCGTGTTGTAGAGGCCAAGTTCGATGAAGAAGCGGTAGGCGGCCGGGGTAAAGCTTGAGCACTGCCCGGCCGCCAACGGGTTACGCCGCTGCTTGATGCGGCACACCCTTCTCGGTCAGCATCGTCTCCAGCTCGCCGGACTGATACATCTCGGTGATGATGTCGCAGCCGCCGACGAACTCGCCCTTCACATAAAGCTGCGGCACCGTCGGCCAGCTCGAGAATTGCTTGACGCCCTCGCGCAGCTCCGGGTCCTCCAGCACGTTCGCGGTCTGGAACGGCACGCCGAGATGGGTCAGGATCTGCACCACCCGGGCCGAGAACCCGCACTGCGGGAACATGGCATTGCCCTTCATATACAGCATGACGGGGTTGGCGGTGATCTCGCCTTGGATACGCTCGTGAATTGGGCTGCTCATCATATCGGCTCCTATTGAGGCGGGGAGGTCTGCAATGCGAGGGCGTGCAGCGCGCCGCCCATCCGGCCCTGAAGCGCTGCATAAACCATTTGGTGCTGCTGGACACGGGAACGTCCGCGGAAAGCCTCGCTGACCACGGTGGCGGCGTAGTGGTCGCCGTCGCCGGCTAGGTCATCGATCGTGACCTGCGCGTCGGGCAAGGCGTCCTTGATCAGGGCCTCGATCTCGCTGGCCACCATCGCCATGGCTAATTCCCCATCCAGGCTGGGAAAAAGCGCTCATGCGCCGCCCGCAGCTCTTTTAACGATATGGCGACGCCGCCAGGCAGTGTCAAATGCTCACCGCCGGCGTGGCCGAGGCGCATTGCCGGCACTCCCGCGGCGCCGGCGGCGGCAAGCACCGCGTCCGCGTCGGCGACGGCGAGCATATAGCGGGCCTGGTCCTCGCCGAACCAGTATGCGTGCGGCGCGACTCCGGCGGGCGGCGCTGCCAAGGTCGCGCCGACCCGGCCACCCAACGCCATCTCGGCAACAGCGATCAGCAGGCCGCCGTCTGAAACGTCGTGGCAGGCGCGCACCCGGCCGCCAAGAATTTCGCCGCGCACAAAGTCGCCGTTGCGGCGTTCGGCCACAAGGTCGACCGGCGGCGGCGGACCGTCCTCCCGGCCAGCGATCTCGCGCAGCCAAAGCGACTGGCCCAGCCAGCCCTGCGTCGCACCCACCAGCACTAGATCGAGCCCCGGCTGCAACGCCAGGCCAACGCAGCTTCGTGCATCCTCCAGCACGCCCAGGCCGCCGATCGCCGGCGTCGGAAGAATGGCTTGGCCGTCCGTTTCGTTATACAGGCTCACGTTCCCGCTCACGACCGGGAAGTCCAGCGCCCGGCACGCCGCCGCCATGCCGCGTATGCTGGCGGCGAACTGGCCCATGATCTCCGGCTTCTCGGGATTGCCGAAGTTCATGTTGTCGGTGATCGCCAGCGGGCGCGCGCCGACCGCAGTCAGGTTGCGCCAGGCCTCGGCCACGGCCTGCATTCCGCCGGCCTCGGCATCCGCGGCGCAATATCGCGGCGTGCAATCGGTGGTGAGCGCCAACGCACGCTTGAGGCCCTCGATGCGGACCACGGCTGCATCGGCGCCGCCGGGCCGCTGCACGGTCTGGCCGCCGATCGTGCTGTCGTACTGGTTCCACACCCAAGCGCGGGAGCACAGGTCGGGGCAGGCGATCATGGTCAGCAGCGCCGGGGCCAATCCGACAGGATCGGCCACCTCGCCCAAAGCGGCCGGCTTCGGCGTCTCAGCCGTCGGCCTATGATACAGCGGCGCCTGTTCGGCGAGCGGCTCCAGCGCGATGTCCGCCTCGACCGCGCCCCGGTGCCGCACCACAATGCGCCCGGTGTCGGTCAGGCAGCCGATCACGGCAAAATCCAGCTCCCACTTCTCGAAAATCGCCCGTGCCACGTCCTGCCGGTCCGGGCGCAGCACCATCAACATGCGCTCTTGGCTCTCGGACAGCATCATCTCGTAGGCCGTCATCGCGGCCTCGCGCTGCGGAACCTGGTCCAGGTCCAACTCAATGCCGACGCTGCCCTTGCCGGCCATTTCCACGCTGCTGCTCGTCAGCCCGGCGGCACCCATGTCCTGAATAGCCACGATGGCATTCGTCGCCATCAACTCCAGGCAAGCCTCGATCAGCAGCTTTTCGGTGAAGGGGTCGCCGACCTGCACCGTGGGGCGCTTCTCGTCGGAATTAGGCCCGAACTCGGCGCTGGCCATCGTCGCGCCGTGGATGCCGTCCCGCCCGGTCTTCGACCCAACATAAACGACGGGGTTGCCAATACCCGCGGCGGCGCTGAGGAAGATGCGGCCGCGCGGCGCGATGCCGACCGTCATCGCGTTCACCAGCGGGTTGCCGTTGTAGGCCGGGTGGAAGTTCACCTCGCCGCCCACCGTCGGCACCCCGACGCTGTTGCCGTAGCCGCCGATGCCGCGCACCACGCCGTCGACGACGCGCCGGGTGCGAGGGTCGTCTGGGTGGCCAAAACGCAAAGCGTTCAGGTTGGCGACCGGACGCGCGCCCATGGTGAACACGTCGCGCAGGATGCCGCCGACGCCGGTCGCGGCGCCCTGGTAGGGCTCGATGAAGCTCGGGTGGTTATGGCTTTCCATCTTGAAGATCGCGGCCAGGCCGTCGCCGATGTCGACGACGCCGGCGTTCTCACCGGGTCCGTGGATGACCCAGGGCGCGGTGGTCGGAAGCTGTTGCAGCCACACGCGGCTAGACTTGTAGCTGCAGTGCTCGGACCACATCACGCTGAAGATGCCGAGTTCGGTCAGGCTAGGGGTGCGGCCCATGATGGCCAGCACGCGGGCGTATTCATCGGCGCTGAGGCCGAATTCTCGCGCCAGGCTTTGGTTCACGTCGCGGGCCATTACGCGGCGAGCGCCTCGGCCATGCCGGAGAACAGCGGCAGCCCGTCGGTGCCGCCCATCAATGGGTCAATCAGGTCCTCGGGATGCGGCATCAGGCCGAGCACGCGCAGGTTGGGGCTGAGGATGCCGGCGATGCTGCGGGCGGAGCCATTTGGGTTCGCCTCCGGCACGGTCTCGCCAGTAGGGGTGGAATAGCGCAACGCGACAAGTCCGTCGCCCTCCAGCCGGTCGAGCGTGGCTGGGTCGGCGAAGTAGTTGCCGTCCCCATGCGCCATCGGCGCGCGGAAAACCTGGCCGCGCCCGTAGTGGCGGGTGAATGCGGTGTCGGAACGCTCCACCCGGAGATGGCAATCTTGCGACAGAAACCTTAACGAAGCGTTGCGCAGCAGCGCGCCCGGCAGCAGCCCGGCCTCGGTCAGCATCTGGAACCCGTTGCACACGCCCAGCACATAGCCGCCGCTGGCCGCAAAGGCACGGATCGCGTCCATTACCGGCGACCGCGCCGCCATGGCGCCGCAGCGGAGGTAGTCGCCATGGCTAAACCCGCCCGGCAGCACGACCAAGTCGAGACCCGCTAGGTCGGTGTCGCGGTGCCACACCATCCGTGGCTTCTGGCCGGACGCGGCCTGCAGGGCGATCACGACGTCGCGCTCCCGGTTGGTGCCGGGAAAGACGACGACGCATGCCTTCATGGCAACAGCCTCACGACGGCAGGTTGCCCTCGCTGCCCTGGCACCGATACGCCTCATGCAGCGCGCGCAGCACGACCCCGGATGCCTGAACGTGCATGCTGTCCGGATGCGCCCTGGCCCAACCGATCACCGTCTGGCGCATTTGGACGCCCGTGATCGAGGTCGGCACGCAGATATAGGCCGGCAGCTTGCCGCCCTTGCTGCCGTTGGCAGGTTCAATGTTCTGATAGAAGCTGGCGGCGTCGGAAACACCGTTTATGTAGGCGGTGCACTCGGCCACCACGGTCTTGTCGCGCCCGGCGCACAGGCCGATCAGCCGGTCGCCGTCGATGGCGGAAAACCGATCCGCATGCGCCGTCCCAGCAGCGGCCACCAGCACGAACATGGTCCCAAACAGTAGCTTCATGATGCGATCTCCACGTGAAAGCCTTCAATAACGGTATTGGCCAGCAATTTGCGCGCCATTTCCTCAGCAGACGCGCGCGCCCTTATCGGGTCCTGCTCGGCCAGATCAAGCTCGATTACCTTGCCGGCCCGCACCTCGCCCACGCCGCCAAAGCCGAGCGAGTGCAATGCATGGCCGATCGCCTTGCCCTGCGGATCCAGGACGCCGGGCTTCAGCATGACGGTCACGGTTGCCCTCATTGCATCGCCTCCGGCCCCTTCATGTCGTTGTTGCCCGCTTCCGGCAAGATGCCCAGCCGGCGAGCGACCTCCTGATAGGCTTCCTCGACCCGGCCCATGTCGCGGCGGAAGCGGTCCTTGTCCATCTTCTCGTTGGTCTTGGTGTCCCATAGGCGGCAGTTGTCCGGGCTGATCTCGTCCGCCAGCACCACCCGCATGTCGTCCTCTTCCCACAACCGGCCGAATTCCAGCTTGAAGTCGATCAGGCTGATGCCGACGCCCAGGAACAGCCCAGTCAGGAAATCGTTCACCCGCAACGTGAGGCTCACGATATCGTCCATGTCCTGCGTGCTGGCCCAGCCGAAGGCTGTGATGTGCTCCTCGGCGACCATCGGGTCGTTCAGCGCGTCATTTTTGTAGTAGTATTCGATGATGCTGCGGGGCAGGCGGGTGCCCTCGGGGATGCCGAGCCGGGTCGACAGGCTGCCGGCCGCCACGTTGCGCACCACGATCTCGAGCGGAATTATCTCAACTTCGCGAATGAGTTGTTCCCGCATGTTCAGCCGGCGGACGAAGTGCGTCGGCACGCCGATCTCGGCCAGCCGCATCATCAGGTACTCGCTGATGCGGTTGTTCAGCACGCCCTTGCCGGTGATGGTGCCCTTCTTGGCGCCGTTCCCGGCGGAGGCGTCGTCCTTGAAGTATTGAACAAGGGTGCCCGGCTCTGGACCCTCGAACAGCACCTTGGCCTTGCCTTCATAGAGTTGCCGGCGGCGTGCCATGCCCGCGATCCTTTTCATCACGCGGCCCAGATCGGCCACGCACGCGGGGGATATAGCAGGGGGGCGCTGCGCCCGCCACGCCTGCGGCATGCACGGCTGGGACGCAGGGCGCAGGTCAACGCGGCACCGGCATCGAAACCGGCGCGAACGGCGTTTGGTCCGGCGGGCCGGCCGCGAACAGCCATAACCCGGCGCCGGCGGCGGGCAGGCCGACCAGGGACGAGCATATGGTCCCGAAACCATCGCGCGGCGGCACGTTCAGCGCCGCCTCGGGCGCGCCGGAGCGGTCGGCGAGCAGCGCTTGCCACCCTGCCCAATCCTCATGCGCCGGGTCCGGGACCGGGGCCGCTGCGAACCGGGGCAGGTGCGCCTTGGTCCGTGGGCTGTCGAGATCGTTCGGATCATGCGCTGTGACCATATGCAGCCCCGGCGCAAGCGCCCAACCCTCCGTCCGGCCATGGCCGAGGCCGCGGATGAAATGCACCGAGTCCCGGTCGGCTACGACCATGTTGAAACTGCGGTAGGCCGCGCCATCCAGTGCCAGCAACGCCGTCCTCGCCGCGGCGGCGGACCCGTGCTCCATCGCCATCAGCGGCAGCCCGCCCCGGCTCAGCTTGCCCGGCGCCGGCCCCAAGCTGCCGGGCCGGTTCAGCACCGCGGCAAAAAGCCCGCCACGCATGGCCATCCAGGTGCCGCCCCCGAGCCGGTCGCGGCCCGCCAGCACGCCCGGCTGCTCCGGCCAATACTCGCCGGGCGCGTCCCAAGGCCGGTCCAGCCGCTCGTCACGGTTGGCGGCAATCAGGACCGGCCAGGCATGGCCGGGCCGCAACAGGAGAATGACGGTGCACACGGCGGCGCGTATGCCACCGTGTGCGTCGCGGCGCCAGCCGCGCCCTAGCGTTCGTTCTACCAGCCGCGCTGTTCGTGCTCGCGGGCTTCGTGACGCTCATGGCGCCACTCCGCATGACGCCGCGCGCGCTCGAACTCCTCGTGGCGGCGCCACTCGCGATAGCGCCAATCCTCGCGATATTGCACCGGTTGCAACAGGCCCGCATCCGACACCACCGGAACGGACGCCGCGAACCGTGGAGCGGCATCCACACCCGATGCCGCCACGACGCCGCCGGCCAGAACAGTCAAACCCAGCAAAAATTTGCGCATTTCCAGGGACCTCCTCGATCCACTGTCAACCTACGCAGCGATGGCGGCTTTTTCAGGCCGCAGCCATGGCAACTTCGTGGCCGCCAAACACGCGCGCAAACACGTGATCGACATGGCGCAAATGCGTCTCGGCGGCCATTGCCCGGTCCAGCTCCGCCGCAGGCACGCGCCCGGCCACCTCCGGATCAGCCTCCAGGTTGGCGCGGAAGCCCTGCGCGTCCGGCTGGCCGAGCTTGGTCCATGTCGCCATCGCGTTGCGCTGCACGATGCGGTAGGCGTCCTCACGCGAAATCCCCGCCCGGGTCAGCGCCAGCAGCACCTCGCCGCTATGGATCACACCCCCCAGGCTCTCGACATTCGCCGCCATCTGCTCGGGATAGACGGTGAGCTTGTCGATCATCCCCGCCAGCCGCACCAGCGCGAAGTCGAGCGTGACCGTCGCGTCCGGCCCGATCGCCCGCTCCACGCTGGAATGGCTGATGTCGCGCTCGTGCCACAGCGCCACATTCTCCAGTGCAGGAATGACGGCGGCGCGCACGATGCGGGCGAGGCCGGTCAGGTTCTCCGACAACACCGGATTGCGCTTGTGCGGCATGGCGCTGCTGCCCTTCTGGCCCGCATGGAAGAACTCCTCAGCCTCCCGCACCTCGCTCCGCTGCAGGTGGCGGACCTCGGTCGCCAGCCGCTCGATCCCGGACGCGATCACGCCCAAGGTGCAAAAGAACGCGGCGTGGCGGTCGCGCGGGATCACCTGGGTCGAGACCAGCTCCGGCTCCAGCCCGAGCGCGTGGGCCACATGCGCCTCAACGGCCGGGTCGACATGGGCATAGGTGCCGACGGCGCCGCTGATGGCGCAGACCGCGACCTCGGCTCGCGCCTGCACAAGCCGTGCCCGGTTGCGGGCGAACTCGGCGTAGTGCCCGGCGAGCTTCAGGCCAAAGCTGGTCGGCTCCGCATGGATGCCGTGGCTGCGGCCGATGGTCAGGGTATGCTTGTGCTCGATGGCCCGGCGCTTCAGCGCGGCCAGCAGCGCATCCAGGTCCGCCAGCAGCAGGTCGGCCGCCTGGGTAAGCTGCAACGAGAAGCAGGTGTCGAGCACGTCGCTGCTGGTCATGCCCTGGTGCACGAAGCGGCTATCGGGTCCGATGCTCTCGGCGAGCCAGGTGAGGAAGGCGATGACGTCATGCCGGGTCTCGGCCTCGATGGCGTCGATGCGGTCGAGGTCGGCCGCCGTGATGTCAGCGACCTTCGCCTGCCCGCGGGTGCGGATCATGCGGGCGGCATCGGCGGGGATGCTGCCCAGCCCGGCCATCGCCTCGGCGGCCAGCGCCTCGATCTCGAACCAGATGCGGAACCGGTTTTCAGGCGCCCAGATGGCGGTCATGGCAGAGCGGGAATAGCGGGGAACCATTGGCGGCCTCATCGGCTTGCGGGTATGCCCTGCCGCAGTACGCCCGTGCGACGGCCAACACAAGATCGCGGCGTAGGACGCCATAGGAGCCTGCGCTGACCGACCTGAACCTGCTATGGCCGCAACTGGGGCCGCAACTGGCCGCCCTGGGACAGGTGCTGCTGATCGATCTGGTGCTGGCGGGCGACAACGCAGTGGTCGTCGGCATGGCCGTCGCCGGATTGCCAGGCGCGCAGAAGTCCCGCGCCATCCTGATCGGCATCGCCATGGCGACAGTGTTGCGGATCGGCTTCGCACTGGTCACGCTGGAGCTGCTTGCGGTCGTCGGGCTGATCTTCGCTGGCGGCCTGCTGTTGCTGTGGGTGTCCTGGCGCATGTACCGCGAACTGCGCGGCCCCGGCCATGGCACGGCCGCCCTGGCGAGTGCGCCGGTGAAGACCATGCGGCAAGCCTTGCTGCAGATCGTGCTGGCCGACATTTCCATGAGCCTGGACAACGTGCTGGCGGTCGCCGGGGCGTCTCGCGAGCATCCTTGGGTCCTCGTGCTCGGCCTGACGATCTCGGTCGTGCTCATGGGGGTTGCGGCGCGATTGGTCGCGGACCTGCTGGAGCGCCACCGTTGGATCGCGTGGGTGGGCCTGGCGGTAGTCGTGTACGTCGCGCTTAAGCTGATATGGGACGGCGCGAACGACATCTCGGCGCATCTGCCAGCGTGAATGCTGGCTAGAGCAAGCCTTCGCGACGAAAGCTGAACCAGCGTCCGTTGCCGACGATCACATGATCATGCAGCGTAATGGACAAGGCAGCCGCCGCTTGCTTCACGAGCCCGGTCATCTCGATGTCGTCGCGGGACGGGCTGGGGTCGCCACTTGGATGATTATGCACCAGGATCAATGCGGTTGCGTGCAATTCCAACGCGCGCTTCACCACCTCGCGCGGATAGACCGGGGTATGGTTCACCGTGCCGCGCGCCTGCGCCTCATCGGCGAGCAGACGGTTGCGATTGTCGAGGAACAGGATGCGGAACTGCTCGACGCGTTCCCGCGCCAGCACGGCGGTCAAGTAGTCGATCAGCCGCTCCCAGTTGCCCAGCACCGGCTGGTTCAGCACTTCGGCCCGCACCAGCCGCAGCGCCGCAGCCTGGATCGTCTTCAACGCCGCCGCGCCAGCGTCGCCCATGCCTTCGACGCCGCGCAGTTCTGCCAATGGGGCGGACACCGCGCCGGCGAAGCTGCCGAACCGCGTCAACAGGGCGCGGGCGATCGGCTTGGTGTCGCGCCGGGGCAGCGCGAGGAACAGCACCATCTCAAGCAGCTCATGATCCGCCACGCTGTCCGGGCCGCCGGTCAGCAAGCGTGCGCGCATACGGTTGCGGTGGCCTTCCGCGCTGATCGGCGACGGCGGGACCCGATCGGGTTGCTGAACCGAACTTGCCAGCGGTTCCAGTGGCAGGCGCAGGTTGTCCGGAGTTTCAGCCACGCATCACGTGGCGGCCTGCCAGCGGGCAAGGCTCTCCCGCCATGCGCCCCAAAGCGGCACGGCACGGCGCGCGGCACGGTCCATCACGACCAGGATCGTCGTCGCCCGGGCGCACAGCTCACCCTCAAGCATCAGGCGCTGGTGCAGGGTGAAGGAACGATCGCCGATCCGGGCGACCTCCGTCTCGATCGCCACGGCGCCGGGCCAAGCCATCTCACGCAGGAAATCCAATTCCAGCCGCACGATGACCAGTGCCGCCGTGTCCGACTCGATCGGCAGCCCGGCTTCGAGCGCCAGTTCCGACCGCCCCTGCTCCAGCATGACGGCGAACACCGCGTTGTTCACATGCCCCAGCCGGTCGGTATCGTTGAACCGCAGCCGGTGGGTGGTCGAATGGATCATCCGTAGGGCGGCTTATGCAGTCCGGCCGGGGAGATGGTGAACACCTCGCAGCCATCCTCCGTCACGCCGACCATGTGCTCGAACTGGGCGGACAGGCTGCGGTCGCGGGTCACGGCGGTCCAGCCGTCGTCCAGCACCTTCACCTCGGGCCGGCCGGCGTTGACCATCGGCTCGATGGTGAAGAACATGCCGGGCCGCAACACCGGACCCTCGCCGGGACGGCCGAAGTGCAGGATGTTCGGCGCCTCGTGGAAGCGGCGTCCGATGCCGTGGCCGCAGAAATCGCGCACGACGCTGAACCGGTTGGCCTCGACATAGACCTGAATCGCATGGCCAAGGTCGCCGAGCGTTGCGCCGGGCTTTACTGCCGCGACTCCGCGCATCAACGCCTCATACGTCACATCGATCAGCTTGTGCGCCTTCGTCGACGTCCGCCCGGCCGCATACATCCGGCTGCTGTCGCCGTGCCAGCCATCGAGCACGACGGTGACATCGATGTTCAGCACGTCTCCCTCAATCAGCCGGCGCTCGCCGGGGATGCCGTGGCAGACGACGTGGTTGATGGACGTGCAAATGGACTTCGGAAAGCCGCGGTAGTTCAGCGGCGCGGGGGTCGCGCCGTGCGCCTGGATGAAATCATGGCACAGGGTATCGAGCGTTGCGGTCGTGACACCGGGCTGCACGTGCGGAGCGATCATGTCGAGCGCCGCAGCCGCCAGCCGCCCAGCAGCGCGCATGCCGGCGAAATCCTCGGTCGAATGGATCGTGATGCGTCTTGCGTCCGTGCCACCGTCCATGGGCGCCCGGCCTCCTATCCTCGTGGTGTCCCGATCAAAATGCGCAGCGCCGGCGTTGCACGCAAGGGCGTGTCCCTCAATCCGCCAATGTTATGGCATGACATCAGCTGTGGAAACGGCCGGCCCATCGGCTGGACAGGCGCGTGTCCGCCGAGCGGGCGGAACGGGCAGCCATCGCCCGCCGTGCCGGGGCGAGCATCGAGGCGTGCGGCGGCAGCGCCATGATGGGGCGCGCATGCAGTCGAATGCCGCGTGCGGGCTGCTCCCTGCGCGACGGGGCAGCCCGCATTCCACGATGCCCGCCCCGCGCCATGAAATAATAATGGGGCTGTGGCGGGGCCATAAATGGCGCGGCTTGGGCGAGGCTGATAAACTGATTAATCCGGAATGGGGCCGGCGCGTCGTGCCGCGCCATCAAAACCGGCACTCCCTCATGTTCGAACCCTTGGTCGAGCAGCGATGCCATGTGCTGGTCGCGTTCCCATCCGGATGCAGCACCGAGCACGACGCCAATCAGCCGGGTGTCGGACCGTATGGCCGACGTGACCACATTGAAGCCGGACGCGCCGATATACCCGGTCTTGAGCCCATCCGCACCGGGGTAGGTCTGCAGCATGCGCTGATGGTTCATGATCATGCGCCCCTGGAACGGGAACGACGGCACGCTAAAATACCAGTAATACAGAGGAAAATCCTGGATGATGTGGCGCGCAAGGATCGCCATGTCGCGCGCAGTGGTCACCTGGTCCAAGTCCGGCAGCCCCGACGCGTTGCGGAACGTGGTGCGGGTCATGCCGAGCGCACGAGCCCGCAGCGTCATCATTTGGGCGAACCGTTCCTCATCGCCGCCCAACAGTTCACCGAGCGCTGCGGCGGCGTCGTTCGCGGACTTGGTCACCAGGCCGAGCAGCGCCTGCTCGACGGTGATATTGGTGCCTGGCAGCAGGCCGAGCTTCGTCGGGGACATGGAGGCGGCCCACGACGAGACCGGGACTGGCTGCGCCAGGGCTATGCGCCGGTCGCGCAGCGCTTCGAACAGCATGTAGATCGTCATCAGCTTCGTTAGGCTGGCGGGGAAGCGGGTCTCGTCGGCATTCACCGCCGAAAGGACGTCGCCGGTGCCCGCGTTGATGATGATGGATGCATAACGGTCTGACCCGACCTGCGCCGACGCCGTGTGTATCGATGCTGTTAGCGTAAGCGCAACGATTAAGAAGGTTGCAAACAGCCTCGATCGGGCAAGGCGTTTGGAGGCGAACCCGATCATTACGATCCATCCTTATGATAGCCGGCATCAACCTATTGGGCTGGACCCCTTGCTGTCCAGCGATTGTCGCGAGTCAACCGTATTGCATTCAGCGGCTTACCTACATTCTATCACTAATGAGATGAAGTCGCGGTAAAGATTGCATGCTGCATGACACAAAAACGGTGCATCGGCATGGCGCGGGTGCTGTCCGTTCCGCCGAAGCAGCACCGCCGACATCCGATTCAAACGGTTCGGGAGTTCAGCATACATGAAGACTGAATGGGATTTCGTCAGCTTCGGGCAAGGCAGCATTGAGGCGATGGCCAGATCACTGAAGCGTCTAACGCCGCCCCCTGTCGCGGCACGTCTAAAAATGGCCCTGGGCCACCGTCTCGGGGCAATTTTTTGTCCCTGGCGCGCGCGGCCCGGGTGAATATCCGGGAAGGGCCATGCTAAACCTTTTCTCAGGCTGCCGCGTTCCGATATGCTCCTCGAGGTAGGCCAGTGGGCCTGGACGGCCAAGGCGGTAACGCCGACCGTGCTGGGCCAGCAAACGTGCTATATTGGCGCGTGGGTCTTAGGGGAGGCGTCGCGGCGATGCCGCGGCGGCTCGGGTGTAAGGGTAGTGGGCTTGCAAGGCGATGAGCGACAACGACAAACGCGGCAACGGGGATGGACCTACAATAGGCGTGGTGGTGAAGGCGCGGCCCAAGACGCGCAAGCCCGCGATGTACAAGGTTTTGATGCTCAACGACGACTACACGCCCATGGAATTCGTCGTCCATGTACTGGAACGTTTTTTCCAGAAAACCCGTGAGGAGGCGACGCGGATCATGTTGCATGTGCACCGCCGCGGTGTTGGAGTGTGCGGGGCCTATACGTATGAGGTCGCCGAGACCAAGGTGACCCAGGTCATGGATCTTGCCCGGCAAAACCAGCATCCGCTGCAATGCACGATTGAGAAGGAATAGTTCGGTTTGAGGGGACAGGCTGCACAACGCGCTATGCCATCCCATTTAATCAGCTACCCAAATCTGCTTGGGACCTGCATTGGATCGGGTCAAGCCGCATGGACGGCAAAGACCCTAGCGCGAAGGAGCGTCAGTCGCTATGTTGTCACGCAACCTTGAACAAACGTTGCACCGCGCCCTGTCCCTCGCCAGCGAGCGTCGGCATGAATACGCCACGCTCGAGCACCTATTGCTTGGCCTGGCAGAGGACAGCGACGCTGCCACCGTCCTCCGCGCCTGCGGCGTTGACCTCGACAAGCTTCGCCAGGACCTAGCCGAATTCCTGGACAAAGATCTTTCTGGCCTCGCGACTGAGCGGCCGGGCGACCCGAAGCCGACCGCCGGGTTCCAACGGGTCGTGCAACGCGCAGCAATCCACGTGCAGAGTTCCGGCCGCGACGAGGTGACCGGCGCGAACGTGTTGGTTGCGCTGTTCAGCGAGCGGGAAAGCCATGCGGTCTATTTCCTGCAGTTGCAGGACATGACCCGGCTCGACGCAGTGAATTTCATCTCGCATGGAATCGCCAAGGCGCCGGGCCGCGCTGCGCAACGTCCCACACAAGGCGCTAAGGAGGAGAACACGCCAGAGAACGAGCGCGAAGAGAAGCCTGGCCGGCGCGCCCAGGACGCACTCAGCAATTATTGCGTAAACCTTAACAAGAAGGCGGCTGTTGGCAAGATCGATCCCTTGATCGGCCGCGACTCCGAAATCGAGCGCACGATCCAGATCCTGTGCCGGCGCACCAAGAACAACCCGCTTTATGTCGGCGACCCCGGCGTCGGCAAGACCGCCATCGCCGAGGGGCTGGCCAAGCGCATCGTTGAAGGTGATGTGCCGGAGGTGCTGGCGAAGTCCACCATCTTCGCGTTGGACATGGGCGCGTTGCTGGCCGGAACGCGTTATCGCGGCGACTTCGAGGAGCGGCTGAAGGCGGTGGTGACCGAGCTTGAGGCGCACCCCGGCAGCATCTTGTTCATCGACGAGATCCATACCGTGATCGGCGCTGGTGCGACGAGCGGCGGCGCAATGGATGCGTCCAACCTGCTCAAACCGGCACTTGCGGCGGGGAGCCTGCGCTGCGTCGGCAGCACAACCTATAAGGAATATCGCAACTACTTTGAGAAGGACCGCGCGCTGGTTCGGCGGTTCCAGAAGATCGACGTGAACGAGCCGTCGCTGGAGGATGCGATCAAGATCCTGCGTGGCCTCAAGACCAATTACGAAAAGCACCACAAGGTCCGCTATACCGAGGAGGCGATCCGCGGCGCCGTCGAGCTTTCAGCCAAGTACATCAATGACCGCAAGCTGCCGGATAAGGCGATCGATGTCATCGACGAGGTCGGCGCCTCGCGGATGCTGCAGCCGGAGGGCAAGCGGCGTAAGATGGTTACCCTGCGCGATGTCGAGGAGATCGTTGCCAAGATCGCGCGCATCCCGCCCAAGTCGGTCTCGGCCGACGACAAAGAGACGCTGCGGAACCTGGAGCGCGACTTGAAGGCCATGGTGTTCGGCCAGGATAAGGCGATCGAGGCGCTGGCTGCCGCGATCAAGCTGTCCAGGGCCGGGCTGCGCGAGGCGGAGAAGCCGATCGGCAACTATTTGTTCAGTGGCCCGACCGGCGTCGGCAAGACCGAGGTCGCCCGGCAGCTCGCCAGCACTCTTGGCATCGAGCTGACGCGCTTTGACATGAGCGAGTATATGGAGCGGCATAGCGTGTCGCGCCTGATCGGCGCACCGCCGGGCTATGTCGGGTTTGATCAGGGTGGGTTGCTGACCGATGCGATCGACCAGCATCCGCATTGTGTGCTGCTGCTTGACGAGATCGAAAAGGCGCATCCCGACCTGTTCAACATCCTGCTGCAGGTGATGGACCATGGAAAGCTGACCGACCATAACGGCAAGGTCGTCGATTTCCGCAATGTGATCCTGATCATGACGACGAACGCCGGCGCGAGCGACATGGCGAAGGAGGCCATCGGCTTCGGCAGCACGGAGCGCGAGGGCGAGGACACCGAGGCGATCAAGCGGCTGTTCACGCCGGAGTTCC
>CAXSGE010000054.1:0-26426 GCA_964236715.1 uncultured Acetobacteraceae bacterium
CTGCCCTCCTCCGCTCCAACGCTCACCAAGGCGTTCTACAGAGGGCGGCATCCGCAGGGCAATCGAGTGAACGTCTAACTGGTTTGTTGGACGAGGGCGGCGAGGTATTCGGTATTCCATCCCGCCCGTTTTCTGCGGTTTTTCAGGCTGAGGGTCGGCTTTGCCTGCCGGAGCAGGTTGAGCGCCATGTGCTTGACCACGGCCATGTTCGCGGGGCCGTGGCCTGTCCTGAGCCGGGCCAGGTCGTCGCGGAACACCACATCGAGCACCCAGTGTAGGCGGTTCTCGATTCCCCAATGGCTGCGCACCACGCGGGCGAAGGTTTCGGCATCGAGCTTGGTCGAGCAGAGGTAATAACGCCGCTCGCGCCCGATCCTGCCGTCGCGGTCAGTCTGGCTTTCGACCATGCCGACCATGGCCAGGCCCGGAAAGGCTAGTTCGCCAGGGGGGCCGCGGCCGGAGAGTAGCCCGCTGATGTCATGGCACACATGGTGCGTGCGGGCTTCAAGCCGGCCATGCCCGCTTTCCACGGTCCGATGCGTGCCGATTGCCGTCGCGGCCGATGGTGCGGCAAACAGCGCCTCGACCTTGGCGCATGGGCCGGGCTGGTTCTGCTTAAGCGCGAGCACATAATCTCCGCCGCCGTCGAGAATGGTTCGGGCGATGGCGGTCTGTGTTCCCATGGCGTCGATGGTGACTAAAGCGCCGGCCAGCTCCAGGCGTTGCAGCAGCAGCGGGATGGCGGTGATCTCGTTGGACTTCTCCGACACTGCTTCCTGCCCCAGCACGAGCCGTTGCGACGTCGCCCAGGCCGAAACCGTATGCAGCGGGCCGCGGCCCTTTGACCGGGCATGGCTGCGCCGCGAGGTTTTGCCGTCGATCGCAATCGTTTCTGGCCCGGGATCGCGCAGCCGCTCAACCCAGTTCGTGAAGCAGGTCTTGAACAGCGCCGGGTCGAGGGCCGCGACAACTTCGCACAGCGTGTCGTGGCTTGGAATGCCGCGCGCGAACGGCAGGAAACGACGCAGGAACGGCAGGTGCTCGCCGCCCCACAGCGCCAACTCGACGAAGTCGTCGGCGCCCGCGACAGTGCCGCACAGCAGCAAAAGCAGCAACTCCGGCAACGGATACAGCACTTTGGCCGCCTGTCGGGGGTCTTGCAACGCGGTGAAATGCGCCAAGAAGGGCAGTGCTGCCGGCTGAACCATTGAACGCCTCCATATGAGGCGTCCTGTGAATCCTATTTCAGGCCGCGTAGGAATCCACTTGAGTCAACTCACTCAATTGCCCTGGGCAGGGCGGCCGCCAGCGACATCAGGTTGGCGCTGCGCTCACTCAGCATGGTCGCAACCAGGAGCGCCAGGTTTTCCCGCTGCGTTTTGCGCTGCCAAGGCAGGCGGTCGTGCAGCACCGCGCTGACGCTCTGGGTCGCATGCTCGATCCCACCCATCCCATCACTCAACCCATCTGAAGATAGGCCTTCATCACACCACGGGTCTGGCCGTCAACCATCCGAGGCTGAAACTGATAGGTGGTAAGCCAGCCGCCCACAGAACGCAGAGGGTGGACAACGGCTCCGTCCGGTTCACAGCCCCTCAGGTAAGCCGCCAGGCGATGAGGCAAGTCGGAAGCGCCGGCGAAGCCAAAGGCTGCCGAGGCATGGGTATCCGGGTTGGCAAGGTCGCGTCCGCGTCAGACCAGCGTGTCGCCGAGACCGCCACCAGCCCGCAGCACAACGGCTTGCATGCCGTCCCTGGCCTCGCGCGGCATCTGGTGCTCAGGTGAGCAATGCACGTCACGACGACGGCGAGGCGTCTGACCAGTTGGACCGTGCCTCGTGGGGAAGTGAGTGGCAGCGTTCCGCGTCCTGCCCCGTGCGAGCATCCATGCGGGCGTCGACACGGCGCACGGCGTCTCGCACGCATCCGAGCCCGGTTCCACGTTCGCGCCACAGCCGGCGAAGCTCGCGCCTGTCCCGGACAGGAGCCCTCGATGCCAACCAACCGCAATCCCCCAACTTCCGCCAGCGGGTGCGCGCCATGGGGCGGTGCTGACGGCCGGTCAGGGCCTCGCGACTGGTTGGATAAGCGTATCCAGGCTGCTAAGGAGCGCGCTCGCGGTCTTGGTTGTGGCTGCCCAGGACGAGTTTGCCCGAGCATCAAGCATGGGCAGGCCGCAGGGAAGGATTTCGCTGGCCAACCATTCCTTTTCGGCTTGATTGATGGAGCTTGCCAAGCAAGTTCCTATTATATTCCATTGCTGCCTGGCATTGATCGGGACAAGCGAGACATGGCGGCAGACGAGGACGGCGGCGATCCAGGATACGACGGCTCCAACACCACCGGCTTCGTGTCGCCTGCGTCCGAAGCCCTCGAAGGGCCGGTTGACCTCGCCGCCCTGCTCGATTTGCGCCGCCCGCATCGCTACCCCGTCCGCGTCCTCGGCGAGGCGCTGGTCGAGCGCGGCATCCTGCCCGGCGACGTGCTGATCGCCGACACCGCAGCGCCCTCTGCCCACGGCCGCGTCGCCATCGTCATGCTGCACGGCGAGGTGTGGGTCGCCCAGCTCGCCTTCCGCCGGGGCCAGTGGTGGATGCGTCCCGGCCGCGCCGACCGGCCGCTGATCGCGCTGGACGGCGACGGCGCTGAGGTCTGGGCCGTGGTCGCCGCCCTTGTTCGCCCGCGTGTCTGACCTCGTGGGCAAGCCAAGAATAAATGAGAAACTTGCATGCCACGCACCTTCGGGCACATCGACGGCAACTCGTTCTATTGCTCCTGCGAGTGCGCGTTCTCGCCCCGACTGCGCGGCCGGGCGGTGGTGGTGCTGTCCAATAACGACGGGTGCGCCGTCGCCCGCACCAGCGATTATGAGGAATGTCAACGGTCACATGCTGGCATGGCAATGCAGCAGAGACGGTCAGCCGATCGCGCCGCCGCCGATCAACACGACCTGCAACCGGTCGTTCCTGTGCTCGGGGCCGCCGCACTCTTCAATGCTACCATAGGTGGGGTGTGGCCCAACACGCGAGCCAGAAACTCCCTCGCGCGCGCATGTTTCGGACACGCAAAAAACTCGGCGGGCGGCGACATCTCCAAGATCGCGCCCTGGTCCATGAACACGACCCGGTCGGCCATTTGGCGGGCGAGGCCCATCTCGTGCGTGACGCAAAGGATGGTCATGCCCGCGGAGGCGAGCTCCACGATCGAATCCAGCACCTCCTTCACCATTTCAGGGTCGAGCGAGGAGGTCGGCTCATCGAAGAGCATGATGGCCGGCCGCATGCACAGGGCACGCGCAATCGCAACGCGTTGCTGCTGACCGCCGGAGAGCTGGGCAGGGTACTTGCCAGCCTGGTCGGCGATCCGCATCCGTTCGAGGTTCGCCATTGCCACTGCTTGCGCATTCGCGGGTGACACGCGCAGCGCCCGTATCGGCGCGATCGTGCAATTGCGGAGGACGGTGAGGTGGGGGAACAGGTTGAACTGCTGGAACACCATTCCTGCCCGCCGCCGGATTTCGGCGAGGCGGACCCGGTCGGGAGTGACCTCCAGGCCGTCAACCAGGATGCGGCCTCCTTGCACGTGCTCTAGGCCGTTGATGCAGCGGATCAGGGTGGACTTCCCGGAGCCCGACGGCCCGCAGATCACCACGCGCTCGCGGGCCGCGACCGTCAGGCAAACATTGTCGAGAGCCTTGTAGCTCCCGTAGCACTTTGTGATCCCTTCAATCCTGACCGCATCCATCGTCGTCAGATGTTGCGTTGCCGAAGCGCCCGCTCCAGCCCGGCCAGGGCTGCATCGATACCCTCCTCGTTGACATCCCGATGCGTGACGAGCCGCAGCCGGGTCGGACCGAACACGCCGACACGGATGTCCTCCTTGCTGAGCCGCGCGGCGATCTCGGCCGCGGTGCAGCCGGTCCTGGCGACATCCGCGACGATGATGTTCGTCTCGACATCCCCGTCGATCCCGATCCCGCCCATTGCGCGCATGCCGTCGGCCAAGCGGCGCGCAGCGGCATGGTCGTCGGCCAGGCGGCTGACGTTGTGGTCGAGCGCATGCAGGCACGCCGCTGCCATGATGCCGGCTTGGCGCATGGCGCCGCCCAGCATGTGCTTGAAGCGGATCGCCTCGGCCAGGAATGCCTCCGAGCCGGCAAGGACGGCGCCAAACGGAGCACCCAGTCCCTTGGAAAAATCGATCCACAGGGAGTCGGCGACTTCGCCGTACTCAGACGTGTCCACGCCGTGCGCGACTGCGGCGTTCAGGAGCCGCGCGCCATCCACATGGACCGCGAGGCCATGGCGGTCGGCCCAGTGCCGGATGGCCTGCAGTTGTGAGACAGGCCACACGGCGCCACCGCCGAGGTTGGTGGTCTGCTCGATCCAGACCAGCCGAGGCCGCGGCGCGTTCCGGCGCGGCGCGCGCAGCGCTGCCGCGAGCTGCTCCTCACCGAACATCCCGCGGCTGCCGCCGATCGGCGTCACGACTGCCCCGGCCAGTCCGGCCGGACCTCCTGTCTCGAAGTGGAACAGGTGCGACGACGCCTCGGCCAGGATCTCCTCGCCCCGGCCGCAATGCACCAGGATGGAAACCAGGTTCGCCATCGTCCCGGAGGGCAGGAACACGGCGCGCGGCTTGCCAAGCATGGCGGCGACGCGCTCCGTGAGCTGTGCGACGGTCGGATCCTCATCTTGTTGCTCGTCGCCTACGGCTGCCCCAGCCATGGCGGCCCGCATCGCGGCATCCGGCCGGGTCTTGGTGTCCGAGAACAGGTCGATCCGCCATTCACGCATGCGATGTGTGCCCATATAGCGTGCGTGCCTGGTCTGCGCTGACATAGCCGTCGAGGACGTCGGCGGCGACGGCTTCAGGCAACCGCTGGCTTGCATCGCCGAACCCTGCGCCTCCCGGTAGTTCGAGCACCAGCGCGTCGCCGGCCGCAAGCTCCTGCAGGCCCTTCGCCTCAAAGCGACGGCCCGAAGCTGCCCCGACCCGCCCGGGCGCACCCGGGCCGCCGCCGGCGCGCCCCTGCGCAGGGTGCTCGACCCGATCGAACATCGCGTTGACCAGCAGCGGTCCGTCACCCTCGCCCACGATCTCGATCACTTGGCCCAGGCCGCCTCGGAACTGTCCAGGACCGCCAGAGTCCGTCCGCAGCTCTTTTCGGCGAATGATGATTGGGACAGTGGCCTCGACCGCCTCGACTGGCATGGCTCTCACACCGGACGGAAAAGCGGTCGTATTCCAGCCGTCACGGTCCGGATGAGCGCCGGCTCCGCCCGCGTTGAAGGTGACGGTCGCGAAGGCCCGGCCCGCACTCGTCCTGCCGCGCAGGCTGGGGTTCCAGATCAACCCAGCGCCCTCGGCAGGCACGGGCATCAGCGGGGCCAAGGCGCCCAGCACGACGTCCGGCAGCATATGGCCGGCCATGTGGCGCGCCGACACGGCGCTGGGGCGCTGGGCGTTCAGGATGCAGCCGGGGGGCGCGACCACCTCGATCGGGGCGAGGCTGCCGTCGTTGCACGGGATGTCGGGGTTCAGCACGCAGTTGACGCCGAACACGGCGTAGGCCGTCGTGTAGTTCAGCACCACGTTGATGCCTCGACTGGATGCTGGCGACGAGCCGGAGAAGTCCAGGATCATGCGCGCGCCCTCCACGGTGAGGGCCAGCTTGATCGTGAGGGGGGCATCGTAGCCATCCATCGTCCCCTGGCTCTCGTATGTTCCGTCCGGCAAGTTCCGGATACGCCCCTCGACAGTGGCACGGGTGCGGGAGATCAGGGCATCCGCGACGAGGGTGAGGTTGGCTTCGCCGAACTCCTCCAGCAAAGCCGCCACATTGCGCACTGCGACGGCGTTTCCCGCAATGGAAGAGTAGAGGTCGCCAACGACTTGGCCGGGCTCCCGCACGTTCATGCGGATCAGTTCCAGCAATAGCGGATCGACGGCACCTGCCCGGGCGAGCTTGCAGGGCGGGATGCAAATCCCCTCCTCGAACACGTCCCGCCCGTCCGGCCCGAAGCCGAGGCCGCCGACATCGACGACATGCACCGTATTGGCGACCACCCCAACGGCCCGGCCCCGGTGAAAAATGGGCGATACGACGGTGAAGTCGTGCAGGTGCCCGGAACACAGCCAGGGGTCGTTGCTCAACAGGACGTCCCCGGGGTCCAGATGCCGGAGCGGAAAGCGGGCCAGGAAGTGCTTCACTGCCAGCGCCATCGAGTTGACGTGCCCGGGCGTGCCCGTCACAGCCTGAGCGATCATTCTTCCCTCGGCATCGAACAGCCCGGCCGAAAGGTCGCCGGACTCCCGCGTCGTGGTCGAGAATGCGGTGCGGACCAGGGTTTGGGCCTGGTCCTCCAGGATCGCGATCAGCCGTTGCCAGAACAGGTCCACCCTGATGCGTTCGAGCTGGGACTGCGCGGTCATGCCGGGCCTCCGGTGCGGTTCAGCCAAATGTAGCGGTTTCCGTCCATGGAAAGGCGAAACCCGGCAGGCACGATGGTCGTGGTCTCGGCCTCGGTGACGATGGCGGGGCCGGCCGCCTCCGCCCCAGGACGGAGCGCCGCCCGCTCGTACTCGGCCCAGTTTTCCCACGCACCCGCCCGTCCGTCGTAGATCCGGCGCGTGCGGGACGGGGAAGGGCTGTAGGACTGCCCTGTGGCAGCGGCCTCGGTTCGGCGCTTCCCCGCAACGAAGACTTTCACCGTCCAACTCGTGACCTCGACCGGGGCGGCGCCGAGGGTCTGGCCATAGGTGCGGGCATAGTCAGCCTCGAACACGGTCCGCAGGATGGCTCCCAGCCCGGGCGTGGGGAAGGGGTCGACCGAGACGACCTCGATCTCATGGCCTTGCCCGGCGTAGCGCATGAACGCGCTCCGCCGCACTTCCAAAGCCGCGGCAGAGGCGCCGGGCACGGACATCACGGTCGAGCGGGCCTGGTCTTCCATGGATGCAAGCTGGGACAGCAAGGCCGGAGCCAACTCGTCCTCCAAGCCCGTGCGGATCGTGCGGACCAGCTCGAACGCGATGGGTGCCCGGAGAAAGCCGATGGCGGAACCCACGCCCGCGCCTTCCGGTATCACGACGGCACCGATCCCGAGCTTCTCGGCGAAGCGAGCGGCATGCAGGGGCGCCGCGCCACCGAAAGCGATCACCGTCCTCGCTTCCACGGCTGCGCCGACCTCTGCAGCGTGGACCCGGGCGGCGGCGGCCATGCTCTCCGTCACCGTCTCGGTCACGGCGTAGGCGGCGTTCTCGGGCGTGAAGCCGACGGGGGCGAAGCAGGAGGACAGGGCCGCCGTTGCCGCCGCCATATCGAGCGGCATCGTGCCCGCGGCGAAGCTGGGGGCGTCCAGCTTGCCCAAGGCAAGGTCGCTGTCCGTCACTGTGGGCTCCGTGCCGCCCCGGCCGTAGCAGGCGGGTCCGGGATCAGACCCCGAGCTGTCCGGCCCGACTGCGACCCGGCCGACCGAGTCCAGGCGTGCAATGGAGCCTCCGCCTGCACCGATCTCGACCAAGTCCACCACGGGCACCCGCACCGGCAAGCCGCTGCCCTTCTTGAAGCGATAGGTGCGGGCCACCTCGAAGTCGAGCGCTTGGCGGGCCTCGCCGCCGTCGATCATGCAGAACTTGGCGGTCGTGCCGCCGACGTCGAACGACAGGACATGGCTGAGACCCAGCCGCCGCGCGATGTCGCAGGCAAAGATCGCACCGCCAGCCGGGCCTGACTCCAGCAGCCGGATTGGAAAACGCGAGGCCGTCTCGACGGTCGTCAGGCTTCCACTGGACAGGATGATCAGCATCGGGCCGCGCAGCCCGCCGTCGCGCAAGGAGTGCTGGAGCCGCAGGAGGTAGTCGCTGATGATCGGCTGCAGGCAGGCGTTCGCTACGGTGGTAGAGGTGCGCTCATACTCGCGCATTTCCGGCGACACCTCGTGGCTCAGGGAGATCGGGATGCCGGGCAGCGTGTCCGCGAGGATGTCGCGTGCGCGCACCTCGTGGGCCGGATCGGCGTAGGCGTGCAGAAACGTCACGGCGATTGCCTCGACGCTGGCCTCGGCCATCTGGCGGCCTACGGATGCGACGCCGGCTTCGTCCAGCGGCTCGACGACGGAGCCGTCATGGCGGAGCCGTTCCCGGACGGTGTAGCGCAGCCGGCGCGGCACGATGGGAAGAGGCTTCACCGCCCGCAAATCGTACTGGTCGAAGCGGCCCTCGTTGCCCATCTCCAATACGTCCCGGAACCCGGCCGTGGTCAGCAATGCGGTCCGCGCGCCCTTGCGCTCGATCAGCGCATTGGTGGCGAGCGTCGTGCCGTGGACCAGCAATTCGACGTCGGCCAGCGAGCGCTCCGCCAGGCTAAGGGCGCGCGACACCGCGTCCAGGACACCCCGCTCCGGAGAAGCGTGGGTGGTCGGGACCTTGACGGACCAGCGGCGGTCGCCGTCCTCGACGGCCACGTCGGTGAACGTGCCGCCGATGTCGGCGCCAACCCTCACGCCCATGGCTGCGGTTCCCAGCCCGGCTGCCAGCGAGCCGGCGTCATGCCTTGACCGTGTAGTTCAGGCCGAGCCGGCCGCCATCGGCATAGATGGTCTCGCCGGTGACGTAGGATGCGTCTTTCGAGGCCAGGAAGGCGGCGATGGCCGCGATCTCCTCCGGCTCGCCCGGGCGGCCGATCGGCGTGCGGGATAGGATCGACTTGCGGGAGGCCTCGTCGGTCCAAACCGAGTTGCGCAGGAGATCCGTCATGATGGTGCCGGGGCCGATGCCGCAAACCCGGATGCCGTGCGGCGCCAGCGCGATCGCAGTGTTGCGGGTGAGTTGGTTCAGCCCGCCCTTGGAGATGTTATAGGCCAGCAAATGCGGGATGTTCAGGACAGCGTTCACCGACGACATGTTGATGATCACGCCGCCGGTCCCCTGCTCGATCATCCGCTTCGCGGCGATCTGGGTTCCGTGGAACGCGGCCTTGAGGTTGATGGCGATGACGCGGTCGAAGGTCGCCTCGTCGATGGTCAGGATGTCGCCCGAAACCGCGATCCCGGCGTTGTTGACGAGGACGTCGATGCCCCCGAACCGTTCGGCGCAGGCGTCGACGGCCGCTGCCACCTGATCGCGGGTCGAAACGTCGCAGTGCACGAAGCCCGCGCGATCCGGCGGAAGGCCGATGGCAGCGAGGGCGCGGCCTCCTTCATCGGCGTCAATGTCTGCGAGCAGGACGCAAGCGCCTTCGTCGAGGAACCGTCGCGCACACGCCAAGCCGAGCCCGCGCGCGGCTCCCGTCACGAGGATGCGCATGTTGCCCAAACGCTGTTCCATCGGCCAGCCCTCCATTACGTGGTCGGCCTTGTATAGCAGGTTAAGATAAAGTATCCAAGATACCCATGTTACGGAGAGCCCGATGCAGCGGTTCGAGATCGACCTTTACAGCGACACGAAGACCCGCCCGACCCAAGCGATGCGCGAGGCGATCGCGCAGGCAGAGGTCGGCGACGAGCAGCATCACGAGGATCCCACCGTCACGCGCTTGCTGGACCGTGTTGCCCCGATGCTCGGCCAGCAAGCGGCGATGTTCCTTCCTTCGGGAACCATGGCCAACGAGATCGCCGTGCTGGTGCATTGCCGGCCCGGCGACGAGCTGATCGGCCATGAGCTCGCCCACATCATCAACTTCGAGGGGGGCGCCCCTGCGGCACTCGCCGGGGTCATGGTGCGGACCGTGTCCGGTCCCCGCGGCCTTTACACGCGGGAAAGCCTGTGCGAGGCGATCCGCCCGGACAACCGCTACCTGCCGTTGAGCCGGCTCGTCGTCGTGGAGCAGACGGCCAACATCGGCGGGGGCACCGTATGGCCGATGCAGCAGATGCGCGGCGTGGTTGAGGAAGCGCGTGCCCACGGCCTCGCGCTGCACATGGACGCGGCACGGCTGATGAACGCTTCCGTCGCCAGCGGCATCGCCCCGGCCGAGTTCGCCGGGCAGTTCGACAGCGTGTACCTCGACTTCACCAAAGGGCTGGGCGCTCCGGTGGGAGCGGTCCTGGCCGGGTCGAAAGACTTCATCGAGAAGGCCTGGCGCTGGAAGCAGCGGCTCGGCGGGTCCATGCGCCAGGCTGGCATCCTGGCGGCGGCCTGCCTTTATGCGCTCGACTACCACGTCGACCGGCTCCAGGACGACCACGACAACGCAAAGCGCCTCGCAGCAGCGCTGGACGCGATCGACGGCATCACTACCGAGCCGGTCGACACCAATATCGTGTTCTTCGACGTGGCCGGGGTCGGCGTATCCGCGGCGGAGTTCAACGAACTGCTGAAGCCGCACGGGCTACGGGCCGGCATCCACGGCAAGACACGGCTGCGGGCGGTGACGCATCTCGACGTCAGCCGGGAGATGGTGGACCGGGCGGCCGAGATCGTGCGGGACGTGGCGCAAACGGCGAAGCGCTGATCGCGGGCTCCGCCAATTACGGACGAACTTATGCCGGGCCAGGAGAGCCATCCTTCCGGTCCAGGCAGCTGGCGAGGCGCTCGGCCGACGTCATGATGTGGCGGCGAAGGGTCTCCAGGGCCTTCGGCTTCTTCGCGGCGTACAAGGCCAACAACGCCGCGTGCTCGCGGACGACCTCCTCCTTCCGGATCGCCAGGGTGAACTGCAGGCGTACGAAGCGCTCCAACTGGCTATGCATCCTGCGGACCAGGTCGAGCGCATATTCTCGCTGCGCCGGCCGATACAGCGCTTCGTGGAAGCGCCAGTTCAGATCGGGGTAGAGGGCCGGGTCGGTCGCTTGCTCGGTTTCCGCGGCAATGCGCGCAACTTCGGCAACGTCCTCCGCGGTCGCAGCCTGCATAGCGAGGCCAAGCAGCCACACCTCGATCTGGGACCGCAGCTCAAACATCTCCATCGCCTGATTGGGCGAAAGCCCGGCGACCACGGCCCCACGATGGAAGTTCTGGGTCACGAAGCCCTCAGCTTCGAGTTGGGCAAGCGCTTCCCGGACCGGGACCTTGCTGATCCCGAACTCGGACGCGAGCTGCTCCTGCTTGAGCTGGCGTCCCTCGGGAAGCTCCCCGCTGAGAATGCGGCGCCTCAGGTCGTCGGCAACCTCGCCGGACATGGCCTGCCGGCGGAGCTTGGCAGTTCTTGGCACACTGCCATTGCCCTCAACGTAATCCATCAATCTTCTCCCGTGCCGGGCGGCATTCTACCTTGTCAGTTCCTCCCTGTCTGCCATGAGCAGGGATGTTCAGATATAGGATACTTTATCTTGCAAAAGGATCCATTCCACCGCTAGGTTCACCGGAGGCGAGACATTCTGGCGATCCAGCAGCGCCTGAGGAGATCGAGATGCGTTCAATGCTCATGGCTGCCTGCCTGCTTGCCGCCTCCGTGTTCTCCTCCGGTGACGCCGCCGGCCAGCCCAGTCCGACGATCGACAAGATCCTTTCGCGCGGGCAGATCGCCATCGGCCATCGCGTGGCCTCGCCGCCTTTCGGCTACATCGATGATGATAAGCAGGTCGTCGGCTACACGATCGAAATTTGCAAGCACGTCGCCGAGTACATCAAGGCTGCCCTGAGCCGGCCGGACCTGAAGGTTGTGTACGTCCCCGCCGATCCCTCGAACCGCATCCCCCTCGTCCAGAACGGCACGATCGACCTGGAATGCGCGACGACTGGGAACACGCTGGAACGGCAGAAGATCGTCGCCTTCAGCTACAGTACGATCTTCCCCGACAGCCGCATCGCGGTGCGCAAGGGCCAGGACTTAAACAGCGTCGCGGACCTCAAGGGCAAGGCGGTGGCAGTCCTGCAGGGCACGGTGCAGCAGAAGCAGCTTGCGGAACTGGACCGCGAGCGCGGCCTCGGTATCCGGTTCGTCTTGTCCAAGGACACGGCCGAGAACTTTCTTCTACTGGACAGCGGGCGCGCGGACGCCGCGATCAATGATCCGCTCCTGATGTCCACCTACATCGCCAAGGCCAAGAACCCTGGCAGCTTCGTGTTCCTGCCGGATTGGGCGGGGGCGTCCGAGAACGACGCGATCATGATGGCCAAGGGCGACGAGCGTTTCCGGTCGCTGGTCAACGAGGGCATCGTCGACATGATCAAGTCCGGCAAGTTCGAGCAGAACTACAACAACTGGCTGAACCGTCCTCCCTACAACCTGCCAATGAACGATGCCTTGAAGCGCCAGATGGCCGCTCCGAACGACGATCCGACGAACCTTTGAGGATGCTGGCCTCTCGCCGGTCAGGGAAGCCCGATGCCGGAAATCTGGCTCCTGCTGGAACGCGCCTTGCCGCAGTTGCTCGACGGCCTCGTGTTCTCGGTGACGCTGGCAGCCGTCGCAGGTGTCGGCGGCCTTGTCCTGGGAACCGGCCTGGCCCTGCTGCGGCTATCCGGGGCGCGGCCGCTGGCGTGGTTCGCCTGGGCTTATGTCACGCTGTTCCGCTGCGTGCCGCTGCTGCTCGTCATCTTCTGGTTTTATCTGCTCATGCCGCTGCTCATGCAGCAACTCACCGGCGCGCGCTTTCCCGTGCCCATCGGACCCGTCTACTCGGCCTTGATCACGTTCACCGTGTTCGAGGCAGCTTACTACTCGGAAGTGGTTCGGGCCGGGATCGAGAGCATCCAGCGTGGCCAATTCGAAGCAGCGCGAGCGCTATGCCTCGGTCTGCCCGACACCTACCGCTACATTATTCTGCCACAGGCGATCCGACGCATGTTGCCGATCCTGCTGAACCAGACCGTGATCCTGTTCCAGGACACCTCCCTCGTATACGTGCTGACCCTGCCCGACTTCGTAGGCGTGGCGTCCCGGCTCGGCCAGCGCGAAGGGAACCTGCCGTTGTTTTACGGCGTGATAGCGGCCGTGTTCTTCGCCATCTGCTATCTCCTGTCCCGTCTGGTCGGCTGGTTGGAGCGTCGCAACCTCGCCGCCCAGCACTGACATGACCGCCAGCCTTCTCATCCGCGAGCCGGTTTCAGGGCTGGAAGTCCGCGCCGCCCTGCTTGCGGACAAGGCCCCTGCAATCGCAGGCTTGCTCACGGGCTGGCTGCGCGAGCCGCGGACGACCCCATCCATCCATGCCATGTGGACGGGGCCGGAGATATCGTCCGCCATCGATGTCGAGGAACTGGCGCCGAACATCAGGGCGACGACGCCGCCGGTCCAGAACGCCACCTTGAATCCGCTGGCCGGGGAACTGGTCTTCCTGCACATCCCGGACCGGATGTGGGACGGAATGGCGGACCCGATCTTCGACGTTGGCCTGTTCTACGGCGACCGGGCGCGGCTGCTGTTCCCGGTCGGGTGGCTGCCGGGCAGCGTCTTCGCCAAGGTCGTGCCGGAGGATCTGCGCGCGCTGGCGGACCTGGGACAGCGCATCCGCGAGGGTGGGCGTGCAAGGCTCGACTGGGTGCTGCAAAGATGACTGGGAGGCTGCGCTGACCGATGCTCGATTTCGGCTTCCTGACGGACCAGGCCACGCTCAGCTTCGGCGAAACCAACCTCCAGCTCATCGTGTCCGGCTGGAAGGCGACAGTAGCGGCGTTTGTCGCCTCGATGGCGATCGCCCTTGCTCTGGGCGTGCCCATGGGCGTACTGCGGACGGTGCAAGGATCTCGCTGGGCCGGGTGGCTGACACGCGCCTACGTGGACGTGTTCCGGAACATCCCCATGCTCGTGCAGCTCTTCCTTTGGTTCTTCGTGCTGCCGGAGATTGTTCCCGCCCCTGTAGGCCGCTGGCTCAAGCGTGACCTTCCCAATCCCGAGTTCACCACCTTGGCCGTGGCTCTCGGCGTGTTCATGTCGGCGCGCGTGGTCGAGCTGATTCGGGCAGGCGTGCAAAGCCTGCCAAAGGGCCAGCGCGAGGCGAGCCAGGCGTTGGGCCTGCATCGGCGGAACATGTATCGCCTGGTCCTGCTGCCCCAGGTGCTTCGGATCGTGTTCCCGCCGCTCACGACCGAGTTCTCGAACTGCTTCAAGGCGACGGCGGTCGGCCTCACGATCGGGTACGTCGAACTCACCCAGCGGACCCGCGAGATTTCCGAGCAGACTTTTCATACCTTCGAGATTTTCATGGTGACCACCGCTGTCTACGTTGCGAGCATCTTCGCCATCACCATGGTTCTGCATTTGGCCGAGCGGGCGATGCGCATACCCGCCTCGGCCGGCACGCGAGCGGGCGCATGAGGGTGCCCTCGGTTGATCACTTGCATGCCGGAACCGATCCAGCCGCGATCCGGCGCTGGCTGCATGTCAACCCCGAACTCGGCTTCGAGGAAGCCGGGACGGCGCGCCTTGTCGCGGCGCAGCTCGGCTTGGCCGGGTACACTGTGCATGAGCGCGTGGGTGGCACCGGCGTCGTGGGCGTGCTGCGCCGGGGTGCCGGCCCAACGCTCGCCTTGCGCGCCGACATGGACGCCCTGCCGATCACCGAAGCCACCGGGGTGGAGCATGCGTCGCGCCACCCCGGATGCATGCACGCCTGCGGGCACGACGGGCACGTCGCAATCCTGCTTGGGGCCGCCCATGGGATCGCCGCCGCCAGGATTGCAGGCACGGTGGTGCTGCTCTTCCAGCCCGCCGAGGAGCTTGGGCGCGGGGCGAGGGCGATGCTTGAGCATCCGCTGCTGGCCTCGCTGCGGCCGAATGCAATACTCGGGCTGCACAACTGGCCGGACCTCCCGGCCGGCCAGGTCGCCGTGCGGCCCGGGGGGATGATGGCGTCCTCGGACCGCTTCCAGCTCCGCATCGCCGGTGAGCCGTCGCATCCGGCGCTGCCACACCAGGGCAGTGACGTGATCGCCGCGGCTGCGGCGCTGGTGCCGGCGCTCCAGGAAACTTTCCTGCGACGCCGCGAACCTCGCGGCGCGGCCTTGATCTCCGTCACAGACCTGATCGCGACCGGGCACGACCACTCCATCCCGGCAGAAGCCCAGCTCCGCGGCACGATCCGATGCCTGGACGTCGAGGCGCGCCGCCAGGCACTGGACTGGCTGGATGGCACGGCAAAGGCCGTGGCCGCCCGTTTCGGGGCCACTGCGGAGGTCGCCACGCACCAAGGATGCCCGGTGACGTATAACGATGCCAGACTGGCGAGGACGGTGGCCGAGTGCGCGGCCGGCATCCTCGGGCAGGACGCGGTAAGCACCCATTTCGAACCCTCGATGACGGGGGATGACTTCGCCTGCTTCCTGGAGCGTTGGCCGGGCGCCTACTTCTGGCTCGGCACGGGAAGCCCGCGGGCCAAGCCCCTCCATGATCCGGCGTACGACTTTGATGACTCGGTGATCCCGGCCGGGGTCGCGCTGTGGGTCGCCATTGCCAAGCGGATGCTGCCGCCTTGAGCCGCTCTGTCCAACCGCCCGGACCCAGGCTTCTCGCGATGGAGTGCCCGTCATGATCACACGTCGCCGTTTCACCGCAGCCGTCGCTGGAACCGTCCTGGCGCGTCCGGCCGTGGCGCAGCCTGCTTCCGGCCGTACGCTGAAGTTCGTGCCCCAGACACCGCTCACCATCCTGGACCCGCACTTCACCACGGCGAACGTGACGCGCGCCCATGCGTCCCTGGTCTTCGACACGCTCTTTTCCACCGACGCCAATCTTCGGCCGCAGCCGCAGATGGCGGAGGGCCACACGGTTTCCAACGACGGCCGGCTGTGGACAATCCGGCTGCGGGACCAGTTGCGGTTTCACGACGGCACACCCGTGCTCGCTGCTGACTGCGCGGCCAGCATGCGGCGCTGGGCTGCGGTGGACGGGTTGGGCCAGCTCGCCGCCGCTGCGATTGACGAATGGGTCGCGGTGGACGACCGCACGCTGCAGGTCCGGCTGAAGCGGCCGTTCCCGTTCCTGCTGGATGCGATGGGCACCGCGACCGGCAACGCACCGATCATCCTGCCGGTGCGGCTGGCGACGGTACCACCGGGGCGGCAGGGCCTGGAGATGATCGGCAGCGGGCCATTCCGGTTCGTGGCGGACGAGTTCAATGCCGGCAGCCGGGCCATGTATGCGCGCTTTGACGGCTACGTCCCGCGGCCTGAAAAGCCAAGCTGGAACAGTGGCGGGAAGCGGGTTTTCTTCGACCGTATCGAGTGGATGGGCCTGACTGACCCGGCGACCGCTGCCGCTGCCTTGCAGAACGGTGAGGTGGACTGGTGGGAGCAGGCGCTCTCGGACCTGCTTCCCACGCTCCGGCGCAACAAGGACATCGCGACCGACCGGGCGGACCCCACCGGATTCTGCGCGGTCATGCGGTTCAACACGTTGCAGGCGCCGTTCGACAAGCCGCTGATGCGGCGGGCCATGCTGCACGCCGTGAACCAGGCCGACTACATGGTCCCGGTCACCGGCGGCGACAGCCGCGACTATAAGCTGTGCCATTCGCTTTTTCCGTGCGGGACGCCTTACGGCCAGCCAGCCACGCCGGACCCGATCAGTGAACCCGCGAACCTGGACCAGGCGCGCGCCCTGATCCGCGAGGCGGGTTACGCCGGCGAGAAAATCGTAATCATCAACCCGACCGATTTCCCGAGCATCGGCCCCTTCGGCCAGGTGACGTTCGATACGATGAAGAAGCTTGACCTCAACGTCGAGCTGGCGGAAACCGATTGGGGCAGCGTCCTCACGCGACGCAACAACCGCGGCCCCGTGAGCCAGGGCGGATGGAGCGTCTTCCACAGTTGGAACAACGGCAGCAGCATCTTCGACCCTGTTCGCAATGTCGTACTCCGGGGCACCGGCGAGAAGGGTTGGGCGGGCTGGTACGGCAGCGACCGCATGGAGGCGCTGGTGCAGTCCTGGTTGGCCGCTTCGGGCGCGGACGAGCGGCAGAGGATCGCGGCCGAGGTGCAAGGCCTCGCAACGCTCGATGCGCCTTCCGTCCCGATCGGCCAGTTCTACCTGGACACGGCCTATCGCCGCTCGCTGACCGGCATCGCGCCCTCGCCGACGCCGGTGCCCTGGGACGTGCGCCGGGTTTGATGGCGCCAATTCACCCGGCCGAGGTTTCCGAGCCCAGCATCGCCGTCATCGGCGCCGGCATCACCGGCGTGACCACCGCCTACAACCTCGCCCGGCGCGGCTGCCGGGTTACCCTGTTCGACAAGCACCCCTATGCCGCCATGGAGACGTCGTTCGCCAATGGCGGGCAACTCTCGGCCTCAAACGCCGAGGTCTGGAATAGCTGGGCGACGGTGTTCAAGGGCCTGAAGTGGATGTTCAAGCCCGGCGCCCCGCTGCTCGTGAACCCCAAGCCGTCCTGGCATAAGCTGTCCTGGATGGCGGAGTTTGTCGCCGCCATACCGCGCCACGAGGAGAACACGGTAACCACTGTGCGCCTGGCCATCGAGGCGCGCGGTCACCTGCAGCGCATGGCGGAGGAGGCCGGCATAGACTTCGATTGCGAGGAGCGCGGCATCCTGCATTTCTATGCCACCAAAGCCGATTTCGAGGACGCCGGCCGTGCGACGGCGCTGCTGGCCAAAGGCGGGCTGGAGCGTCGTGCGGTGACGCCGGAGGAGATGCGCGCCATCGAGCCGGCCCTGCACGGAGACCTGTATGGCGGCTGGTTCACCCCGTCCGATTTCACCGGAGACATCCACAAGTTCACCAACGGCCTGGCTGCCGCATGCGAGCGGCTGGGCGTGGTCATGCGCCTGTCCACACGGGTGCTGGGCGTGGAGGCAGGCGACGCCGGCGTGACGATCCAGCACCGCTCGACCGAGTCCCGCCTGGACGAGACGGTGCCGGAGGCGGAGGCAAGCCGCTTCGACAAGGTGGTGGTGTGCAGCGGCGTGCTGTCGCGCGACTTGGGCCGCAGCCTGGGGGACCGGGTGAACGTGTATCCGGTGAAGGGCTACTCGATCACCGTCAGCCTGCCGGAGTCTGTGGACCAAGTGGCGGCGCCGTGGGTGAGCCTGTTGGACGACAAGGCCAAGATCGTCACCAGCCGTCTCGGACGGACGCGGTTCCGCGTGGCGGGCACGGCGGAGTTCAACGGGGTCAACCGGGACATCCGGGCCGAGCGGGTCGAGCCGCTGGTGGCGTGGTGCCGGGCACACTTCCCAGGCATGAGCACCCGGCAGGCTGTGCCGTGGGCCGGGCTGCGCCCGATGATGCCGGACATGATGCCGCGGGTGATGCAGGGGCGAAACCCGCGGGTATTCTACAACACCGGGCATGGACACCTGGGCTGGACCTTGTCGGCGGCGACGGCCGACGCCGTGGCCGCGCTGGCGACTGGGCGGGCCAACACGGCCTGAGGCTGTTAGGGATCCGAACGCTATTTCGTGCGGTTCACCTCGCTGACCGGCGTCGCCTGCACCAAAGTTGCATAGGAATTGCTCCGGTCCTTCGGACAGTATGCAACGCCGCAGATCATCCAGCGACCCGCCCGGGCATTGTCTGTCGCTGGAGGCGAGAGCCCGTTCTGGGCTCAACAAGCATGGCAGCTCGGTCCATGGCCGCTCTTTATACTCCATATGGTGCATGGAGCGCGCTCAACACCAGCACGGGACATCACAGCAGATGCCGAGTTGGATACAAGCTACTTTATCTTGACCAGAGCTTCTCATCCGCTAAGGTGCTATCTCGTGCCGAGTTTGCCGGCATCGAAGAGGTCTGATCGGTGGGATGTAGAATGATCACGCGAAGGACAATTTTGTATGCCGCAGCAGCCTCCGCACTCTTATTTGGCGGAAGCACGGCATTCGCCGATGCTCTTGAGACAATGCAGCGCACGGGTACTCTTCGGGTCGCCGTGCTCAACGATTACCCTCCTTTTGGATCGGTCGGGTCCGACATGCAGCTGATCGGCTTGGACATAGACCTCGTCCAGGTCCTGGGCCAGAAACTTGGCGTCAAGGTCGAGATGGTTCCAACGACGGGATCGGCGCAGAATATTCCACTGCTGCAAACGGGCAAGGTCGATCTCATCGTCGCAGATCTTGGCAAGACGGCCGAGCGTGCGAAAGTCATCGCTTTTTCCGATTCCTATATCACGGGTTACAACGGGGTCTATGGTCCAAGCAACTTATCCGTGAGCAGGCCAGCAGAGCTGGCTGGCCACTCCGTCAGCGTCCCACGCGGCGGAACGGAAGACATCGAACTCACGCAAGTTGCGCCTCCGGAAACGGACATCAAGCGTTTCGAGGACGACACAACAGTGCTTGCTGCATACTCGTCCGGCCAGGTGGACTGTTTCGTGACTGGGAATTCAACAGCAGCCGTGTTTGCGAAAACGTCTGCACGCCCGTTCAAGCTTCAGTTCCAGCTTGACGACGAACCCGCGTACATGGGAGCCAAGCGGGTCGATCAGGAACTGCTGAAGAGGATCAATGCCATTATTGCCGAGCTTAAGAGCGATGGAACATTATCGGCACTCTCCATCAAGTGGCTTGGCAGTCCTCCCCCCGGGTGATGCCAAATAGGCTGGCCTGATTGTTATTCCCGGGTCTTTGAACGTCCGTCCCAATAGGGCGCGCTGATGGAGCAGTTGGATTTCGGATGGCTCGCGGATAATTGGCAGATCATTGCCAGAGGCGTTGTCACAACTCTGACTCTTGCGGGCTTCGGCGGCATCGGCGGGATAGTGCTTGGCTTGGGGTGTGCTGTCGTTCGTGTCTACGGTTCGACGGCGGCCAGAGCTGTAACTCTCTGCTACACTGAGTTCGTCCGGAACACGCCGTTTCTTATTCAGCTGTTATTTATCTATCTTGGGCTGCCCGCGTTCGGCGTAAGAATGCCGGCCTATGTAGTGGCCGGTGTTGCCATGGTGATCAACCTTGGCGCCTATAGTGCCGAAATCATCAGAGCCGGCATCGAGGCAACCCCGCGTGGCTTGATTGAGGCTGGTGCAGCTCTAGCGTTATCGCCTACGCAGATTTTTCTCTTGATCGTGCTCCGTCCCTCACTGGACCGCGTGTGGCCGGCCTTGAGTTCCCAACTCGTCCTGGAGCTTCTCGGCTCTGCCGTTGTCGCACAAATCTCCGTTCAAGACCTGACGTACGCCGCCAATTTTATCCAGTCACGAAACTTCCGCGCGTTCGAAACCTACATCGTCGCGACAGTGATTTACCTGGTGCTTGCTCTTTTGCTTCGGCAAGCACTTGGTGTGCTCGGCTGGTCGCTGCTTTCGCGACGTGCGGGTCGGTGATCCAGTTCTCGACCTGGGACATTGTGCGGAACCTGCTGCTTGCAGGACGCTGGACGGTCGTGCTCAGCCTCGTCGCGCTGGTCGGCGGGAGCATTTCTGGGCTCCCGATCGCGTTGCTCCGCGTCAGCACTCGGCATAGTCTTCGGATAGGATCAAGGCTGTTTGTCGAGCTTTTCCAGGGAACGCCGCTGCTGATGCAGCTCTTCTTGTCTTACTACGGGCTTGCCCTGCTCGGGATGGACGTACCTGCGTGGCTGGCGGCCGGCTTGACCCTGATCTTGTGGACGGCAGCCTTCCTCGGAGAGATTTGGCGAGGCTGTGTCCAGGCCATCGAAAAAGGGCAATGGGAGGCATCTGCAAGCTTGGGGCTGAAACACTGGCAGCAATTCTACCTCGTCATTGCGCCACAGGCCGCCAAACTCGCCATCGCTCCCACTGTCGGCTTCTCCGTCCAGGTCATCAAGGCCACTGCGGTTACGTCAATCATCGGCTTCACCGAGCTGTCGCGAGCTGGGTCGGCGATCACGAATGCGACGTTCCAGCCGATCCTTGTTTATGGCTGCGTGTCTCTGTTGTACTTTGCTTTGTGCTGGCCTTTGGCACAGGCAGCACGACGATTGGAACACAGCCTCTCACATCGCGCATAATCTTTGCTCCAGTCCGACTGCGGCCCGTGCCGGTCCCTGGCGGACGACGCGAGTCAGCGTGGTGCGCAAATCAGGTGCTTGGGAGCAGTCGCCCCAACCCCGTTCGGGGTCAGGCGGTGCGGACGTAGTTCAGGCGTCCAAACTCCACCATACGGTTGAGCGTATAGGCAGCCACCTCCACCTCGGTCGCGCGACGCTCATCGGTATGCGCGCGCAACCCGTCTCCGATCACCTGCTTCCAGCGCCCAATTGCGGCCTCGGCCAGGGCTCGCCTCGTGTAACCGGACGCGTTCTGCCAGCCCGCACGGCCGTGCTCGGCAATACACTGGATGTGGCGGTCGCGCTGTGTCGGCGCGGTCTCGGCCATGGCACTCGGCACGGCCGTAGTGCGTGGTGGCACAACCACGGCCGCGTCAGGGTGACGTTCGGCGATGATGGCGTAAACACCGTCCTGGTCGTATCCGCCATCGCCGATGAACGCGGCCACGGGACCGGTGATCTGATTGAGCAAGGGGCCGTCGTCCACTTCCTTGGCGGTGAGCGAGGCAGCCACGATCTGCCCGGTGTCGGCGTCTATGCCCAGGTGTAGCTTGCGCCACGACCGGCGCGAAGAGCGCATAGCTGCGTTGTGGGCCGTCCAAACGGCTGGCGCACTGCGGCTTACAGGGCTTGGCACGAGAGTGACTGGTTCCGCGACGGCGGTTTCGAGCCTGCGGGCTGAGAGCGCCCGTCGCCGGCAAAACTTTCAGGCCGTCGGTGGTTTCTTGCCCTTCTTGGTCGAGGTCGGGTAGCCAAAAGCGAGGAAGAAGTGCGAGACCCGGATTGTGCCGTGCGTCGGCGCGAGGGCCGCCTCTCGTTCGTGTTCTGTGTCGAAGTCGGCACCCGGGAAGAGGGTCGAGGGTCGTGCGATCGGCAGGCCCGCCGCTGTGGGTCTGAGGCGAAGCGCGGCACCGAGCACCATGTCCTCCAGGGCCTTCCTGATCGGTGGAACCACATCGGCTTCAGGGTCGAGCAGCACGCCGACCATGGCGGCGACCGCTTGGCGACGGCTGTAGATGCCGGTCACGAACCGGCCGAGACCCTGATCGCGCAGGTAGTGATCCCGGTGCTTTTTCTGCCGGCCCATACGCTTGAACTCGAACACGAGGCGCATGCCTTGCTCGGTGTCGTTCCAGCCGTAGACGATGTCGGTCCGCCTCTCCTGGATCAGCGCGCCCGTGGCCTGGTCGATCTCGCCGATTACGTCCTCCGCCGACCACATACCGAGAAGACCGTATTGCCGGGCGGTGTAGTTCTCGACGTAGATTTTCAAGCGCTTGGTGAGCGCCGCCTCGTTAGTCTTCGGATTGAAGTCCGGACGCGGCCGCTTGGCGAGCTGTACCCAGGCTTCCCAAAGCGCATCGACCGCTTCTGTCGCCGATTGAAGAGGGAAGGCCGCCAGCCAGTCCGGCGGAGAGGTCACGCGACCTCCACAGGTTTCGCGGCCGCCGCGCGGGCTTGAACGGTGCGGACGATGTGCTCGGCGTCACGGAGCGCCTGGCGGACCGTCCAGCTACGCTGCGTAAGCGGCCGGACCAGGTACAAGGAGCCGTCAATCCAAAGGTGCGCGTCCGGCACGAGCGTCAGCGCTTCCCCTGACGGTATCGCGCGTAGCCCGGCGTTGCGCAGCTGCGCTAGCGTCGTCAGCACGAGGTCGTCGCTCACCTCCGTGGCGACCTTAGGCGGGCCGGTGGGGTGTTCGGCGTAGCTGATCCGCACGATACCCGACGGCCCCGCGCGTGCCGGATCGCTGGCGACCACGCTGACCTCGAACCGGCCGCGGCCGCGCGTGCGGGAGCGCCAAGAGGTCAGCGATCGGGCGAGCGCATCGGCGTAGGCCTTGAAGTCCTTTAAGTCGGCGGCATGCTGCGCCGGCGTGTCCAGGCTGCGGAAGCTTCGCGGTCTGATGGAAGGCATAAAAATCTCGACCGTCTCGGTGACGAGTGTCCGCTCTTCAGGCGTCAGGCCGAAATAACTGAATACCGCCTCGTCCAAGGCGGCGCGAAGCGAACCATAGCGAGGTCCTTGCTCCAGTTCGTCGAGCGTAGCGAGCTCGGCCATGTGTCCCGCCACGGCCGTGAGCGCCGCCGCGGCCGCGTCCGGGTCAGGCGCATCCTCCGGCGCGAAGAAGGGGAAGGCCTCGACGTCGCTGAGGTGGATGCCGTTGCGCTCGCACAGCATCTTCCAGCCGCGCATCATCAGGAAGTAGCGCGCTAGACTCGAGCGTAGGTACACGGCTGCGAACTGAAGGAGCTGAGCGTCCTCCTTCTTGCCCGCGATCACGCCGATGCTGTGGGTGAAGCTCGCTGGACCGTCGTAGTAAACGGCGCGAACGCTGTGATCCTGTCGAGAGAAGCCGTCCGGGAACAGGACACGGGGCCCGTCAAATACCGCCAGGACGCTGTCGTTCAGCCCGACCACCGATGGCTGATCATCCGGCCACGACTTTAGCAGGTGCGGATGGAGTGTGGGCGAGCCGGCGCTCAGGGCCGCGATAGGTACGAAGGGGATGGTGCGCAGCGGGTCGGCGCTGACGGCTTCGCGGCTCTTGTCGTTCAGGTGAATGCCCTTGCGGTTCACCCAACGCCTGAACTCGCGCGGTCCCTTCCAGAAAGTGGCGAAGGTGCCGCGCAATGTCAGCCGCGTCCAGATCGCGAGGTCATTGGCGTCGCCCCACATCATGGTGACGAGGAGCTGCGGGTCCTGCGCGACCGACCGCGTCTGAAGCTGGTGCCGGTCGGCGGACTGCATGGTCAGGCGCCCGAGGGCGAGGCTCATATCCGCTTTCGGCACGCAGTAGTCGAACGTCTCTCCAAACGGGATCGACGGGGTTCCCGCAGTCCCGCGCTTCTCGCCGACGAAGACGTGGCAGGTGCTCTCGGCGGTCGGGAACAGCAGCCCTTGGAGGTCGCCGAAGTTGATCAGGCGCTGCGGTCGGTAAGCACCGAGGAGGTGGGACACGAAGGGGGCATTGGACCCGCCGAGAAACTGTCCGATCGGCAGGATGAGGCAGACCCGTCCACCTTCGGCGAGGAAGTCGAGCGCACGAAGCGCATAGGCGCCGGCAATCTGGCGACGCGCGAACGGGACGTTCGCGCTTTCGGCCCAGTCGTCCGCGGACGTCCGATCCTTACCTTCTGGCTCGGCCCAGGGAGGGTTCGAGATGATCAGCGAGAACGAGCGAGCGCCGAAAGCATGGGTCTGACGAAAGAAATCCGCGCTTTCCGGTCCATGGCTTAGGTTGAAACCATCCAGCGACGGCAGCTTCACGCCCTCGCGCTCCTGCGCCTCCAGGATGTCCGCCGGGTCGAGGCCCTCAAGCAGCGACAGGTAGAGGCTAAAAGCCGTGACGCGGCACGCCATGAGGTTGATGTCGGCCCCGAAGACTCGGCTTCTCAGCAATTTGCCACGCTCGGCGAAGCTCAGCGCCCTCTCCTCGCGAGCTTCAGATAGTGCGATGAGCCGTCGGTATGCGGTGGTAAGGAGGATGCCCGAGCCGCACGCCCCGTCGTAGATTGTTTCGGAGAGCGGGTCGGGCGATGTCGCGAACGCTTGGTCGACCGCCAGCATCGCGAGATGGCGGGGCGTGTAGTAGGCGCCGTCCTTCGCCTGCTGCTCAGGTGACAGGAACGACTCGTACAGGCCCGAGAGCAGCTCGACGGGGATGTAGCTGAAATCATAGTTCCAGAAGTCGCCCTGGCCGGTTCCAGTGTCCGTGCGGCGGAGGAACTGATCGAGCAGCGCGAAGCCTTCGACGGTTAGCGCGGCCCAGGGATCGTGACGATCGTCGCCGAGGAAATCGCCGTTGAAGTCTGAGCGGAGCCGATCGATAAGGCTACGCAGACCGTCGCGATCGGCTTGGGCGACAAGCTGATGCAGCGCGTCGACGCGGCGGCGCTCACGGTAGGTCGAACCGACGATCTCGCGGTGTTCGAGGTAGGCGACGAAGAGCACCTGGCCCATGAGTAGCTCGGCCAGGCGTCGCCGCGTCCGGTCGTCGGCGACGCCGCCGAGCCCGGCCCTGCTCAGCTTGGTGACGATGGTCGACAGGTTGGCGAGCAGCTTCCGGTCGACCCGCGCTTTGACATCAAACCATGCGGGATTGCGGCGGGATAAGTTGGCAGAAGCTACGTCGAGCGCGGAGAAGGGGCCGTCGGGTCGCGCGTCGCTAAGCTGAAGCGGCACTCCTACGTTCTTAAGCTTGCGAGCTGGTTGCGCGACGGCGCCTTCACCTGCGACCTCGATCACCACTGTGGCGAGGTTCTGATTCCAGATCTTCTTCCGGACCTCGTCGAGCGCCCTGGGCGACAGCGGCTCCTCATCGTCACCGACGAAGACGACGGAGGGAACGCCTTCGACGTCGAAGACGGCCTTCGCCCGGACCGCGCCGTCGGGCTTGAGGAGCGTCTTGATCTCCAGCGCGTAGGGATGGGCGTCGGGGACAGCCTCATTTCGAAGATGCAGAACCGCGGGCTCGGCATTATAGCCGAGCTTCTCCAGCCAGCTCTGCAGCGCGGCGGTCACGCTTGGGTCCTCTCTTCTCGCATCGGACGAACCAAGAACACAGCACGAACACGACACCACAGGAATGGCCCGATGATGATGGTCCGCAACAGGATAACGAGCGTCATCATGCGCTCTTCCGCTCGCTGCCAGCGCGAGCTGTTCGACCACCCTGCGGCCGCTGGCGGCGACCCTGGAGGATCGGAAGGGAGAACAGGTCGAGTTGGCCCGCCGTCGCGGCCTCGCCCGGTAGGGCGAAGCGGTCGCGCAGGATGCGCAGGTGAGGATTGAGCTCTACAATTAAGAAGTCGCCACCGGGTACAACGTCAACCTTTTCAAGGAAGGCCCACTCGCTGGCCGTGCTCAGGGTCAGTCGGTTTCCCCAAAGGCCGATGAAGGATTTGGCGCGTAGGGCGGTGCGGAGATCTGCGAACGCCGCCTTGTGCGCCGCCAATTCAAGACCGAAGCTGTCGCGGAGTAGGACGGCCAGTCGAAGAACGAGGATCGTCTGCCAGCTAAACTTGGCTGGCGAGCCTTTGCCCTTCGGCCGCACGTCAGCCGGCACCAGCGCACGCCGGCTCGTCCACTCGCGGAGCTTATCCGTCGAGAGGCCGGTCAGTTCAGTCGCGACTGGCGTCGTTACGAAGCGCAGGGCACCCTCCGAGCAAGAACGGGCAGTATACCCGATCTTCGATCAAGAACGGGTATACTGCCCGTTTTTTTCGACGGACAACGAGCTTGCTCGTTCCGAACCGAGCTGCCGACCTGTGGGTGCGACTTGATAGACACAAGCGTTCTCGCCCGCAGTGCGCTCGTGCCGCCGCTTGGCGGCCCAGGCCTGCAGGTCCGGGACGTTATAGCGAACGAACTTCCCGAACTCGTAGAAGGGTGGGCCGCCGCCCAGCGAGCGGTAGCACTCCAGCGAATGCGGGCTGAGCGCGAGGTAGCAGGCAGCCGCGTCGGTAGAGTGTCCGCTTCGGAGCACGTCGTCGGTGGCGTTGAACGTCCGAGATGAGCGCAGAGCGGCCGTTCCTGGGCCTGGCTAGGCTGCTGACGCCATGTCCTTGCGC
>CAXSGE010000055.1:0-26043 GCA_964236715.1 uncultured Acetobacteraceae bacterium
CGGACACTCTGGATCACAGCGCGTCCAAGCGCATCAGCAACGTAAGGCGGAGTAGGGCCATGCCGGGCACGCACTTGGCAGGCGCTTGTGCGCAGTTTCGCATAGTGAGTTGCCACTATTGCAGTGCGTGCCCCACTGAACCAGGCGCCTACCCACGTTAACCCTGGATATGGCAACGAACTGCTTTGCCGCGCGATATCGGTCACCCTTAATGCAGGTGGACGTGAGTATATTCCGAGTCTCGCCTGACCAGGGTCCCTGCCGATATCAAGATTGGTCTGCCGGACGATGGATCTCCCTGCATCGCGGCCATTCAGCTTCGAACGATCCAACCAATCCGTTTAGCTAATCATCCGGTGTAATTCCAGTCATCCGTGGTGCTTCGGATGCGCATCAAGGGATCAACCAAATGACCAACCTGTTTGACAGCTTCGGCCTCAACGGCCTCCCACTGCGCAACCGCATCGCGATGTCGGCGATGACCCGCACGCGCGCCACCGAGGACGACCTGCCCACCAGCCTTATGGGCGAATACTATGCGCAGCGTGCGTCGGCCGGACTGATCGTGACCGAGTGCACCCAGGTGTCCGATCAGGCGCACGGCATCATCCGTGCGCCTGGCATTCACCGGGCCGACCAAATCGAGGGCTGGCGGCGGATCACCGACGCGGTGCATGCGGCGGGCGGGCGGATGTATTGCCAAATCTGGCATTGCGGCCGTGTCGCGCACCCGGACATGCGCGGCGGCGAGTTGCCGGTCGGACCCTCGCCAATCCCCGCATCGGGCGACTTCTTCCTGCCCAGCGGGCGGGTCGAGTTCCCGGCGCCGCGCGAGCTTCGTGCCGACGAGATTCCCGCTATCGTCGCGGACTTCGCCCAGGCGACGCGCAACGCCCGCACGGCCGGCTTCGACGGCGTCGAATTGCATGGCGCGAATGGCTATCTGCAGGACCAGTTCCTGCAAGACGGCAGCAACCATCGCACCGACGCCTATGGCGGCCCAGTCGAGAACCGCGCCCGGCTGATGCTCGAAACCGCCCAGGCGATGATCGGCGCCTGGTCCGCCGAGCGCGTCGGCGTACGGCTGTCACCGTCAAGCTCGCTCTACGGCGTGAACGACAGCAACAAGCTCCAGACGTTTGGCTATGTCGTGCGTGCGCTCGACGCCCTGCGAGTCGGCTATCTCTGCCTGCTCGAGCCCAATGCGAAAGACGCCGAGCGCGGTGTCCAGATCGGCCATGTCGCGAAGACCTTCCGGCCGATGACGTCGGCGCCGGTCATCGTCAACACCGGGTTCGACAAGGCGAAGGGCAACGCCGTCCTGGAAGGGGGCGACGCCGACATGGTGGCGTTCGGCGTGCCCTACATCGCCAATCCCGACCTGGTCGATCGCCTGCGTGCCGACGCGCCGCTCAATAAGCCCGATCCGGCCACCTTCTACGGCGTCGGACCCAAGGGCTACACCGACTATCCCACACTCGAAACCGCCGCCGCGGCTTGAACCGCACAAGGGGCCGGCCTGGAACGCACGGCCTTAGCCTGAAGCCGGTCTGATTGACATCATATAATGTTAGTGCAATGAAATACGACATGCCTTCCAGTGAACAGCGCGCGATAGCCCAAATGTCCGTAGCTACCGCCCCTGTCCTATCCGTCCAGCCGGCGTTTACGCGCGCCCAATCCTTCGCGATCACCACGTGGAGAGCTGCGGGCTATCTCGGGTTGCGCGCCAGGATCGTCACGCACCACCCGGACTTCCTGGAGGTTGCGGAACTGTCTCAGGCCTTTCCTCCAGCCGTGCGCTACCTGATCAACCCGACCGATCGTGGGACGGTGTTCATGGTCAGGGCTTCGGGCGGGGCTTGGGAGCTGGCGACGATCGAGAGAGTATTGGCCAAAGTGCTGAAGCTGGAACAAACGAAGCTGGCGGCATAGCTGTATGCCTTGCCCTGACCCAAGCCGTATCCAACAAACGCTGACACTTCCGTGCATATCGTAACGCGACCGCATGAGACGTCCGTGATTCTATGGAGCGATATCAGCTCGCGAGCCGCTCCATGTCCTTCATTGCCCGCCGCACCGCCGCTCCTGGCCCCACGCACTTCACATCGGGCGAGACGCAACGCCTCGCGGCCTGGGGCCAAGCACACGGGCTTGAAGTCGTCATAGAGCCGGCTGGCGCCGCCATCACAGATGAAGTCACGTACGTCGGCTACGGACAGGGTCCCGCATCGTGGACACTGCACCGGAGCAACGGCCATCTCTGGTTGGCCCGTATCGGCGACCGATCAGGACAGCCTTGCGAGGGTTGGTTAGCCGCAGTGGGCTCCATCGAGGCCGCGATAGCCTGGATCACCGCCGGCCCCACGACATAGGGCAGCAAGCTGCCTCCCCGTCGACGGCCGCCCACTTGGCTCAACGACAGGACAGCCGCAACGGCCTTAAGTTAGTCATTCTCGAGGACGTGCGCTGCCGGCTTCGCCTGCCCCACCACGCCCGGGTTCGACGGACCGTCCGCTGACGCAGGCGGCCCGGCCAAGAAGGCTTGGTCAAGCTGAAAGGTGATGGGCCTGCGCTTGCTGCGCTCGCGCGTGAGCAGGCCGCCCTTCGAAGCAGCCGCATACACCGCCGTCTTGGCCCAAAACGCCGGGCCGGACACGTTGCGGGTTGGGCTAAGCTTCAGCTTCTCCCGCAGGATGCCGTTGGCGCCGTTGACGAACATGCGCCGGCGGATGTCGGCCGTGAAATACTCGATGGTCATGGACACGCTGAGCTCGTCGTCATTCTCGATCCGGTGCGGCATGTTCAACGGCCATTGCGCCATGTCGCCCGGCTTCAGCGCCATGCACGTCGCATAATCCTCATACCAAGGCTCGTACTTGATGCCGGTCTCGTTGTTGTAGAGGATGACGTTCTCCAGGCTTTCCGGTGTCAGGAACGGCGGCGCTGGCGGGTAGAGATAGACGCGCTTGCTGCCGTGGATCTGCCATAGCGTTTGCCCGGCGGTGTCGAAATGATAGTACACCTGGGCGCGCGGCGACGAGATCAGCACGCCGTTGATGCGCTTGAACGTCTTCAGGCCCGGCACATGGTCCTCAAGCTCAGCGAAGATGTCGTCCAGCAGCTTGCCATAGCGCGGGTCGATCTCGTTCACGCGCAGGAGGTTCAGCCAAATGCGTCCGTTGGCGATAGCCTCGATGACGGCGGCGCCGCTGAGGTCGCCGAGTTCGCCTTCGCGCCACAGCTTGCGCTCGTTCGGACGGCCGGTCTCGATCAGCATGTAGTTCGATTTCGGCGCCGCCTCGATCAGCTCGGCCAGCGCAGGTCGGCTGAACAGCTCATGCTGGTGCAGCCTATGCCTGAGGCGGAGCGGCACATTGCCCCACAGCGCCGAGTGTTCCGGCTTCCAAGACGTGAAGATCGGCGAGGTCATGCTAAGCTCCCGGCAGCCATGCTGATATAGGTCACATTGAGCGGTTAAATGCAACGTTTTGCCATCCAGAGTGGCTGGTGTTGTTCCGAAGTATAATCCCCATAGTCCACATTTTAAGCGGGTCATTTGGTCCGGGCCGGAAGCCCTCGCCGTTGTAGGGCGGAAGATCGCTGCAATGGCCCCGTCCTTGCATTGCGTGACGCCATTCAGGTTAACACGGTGTTTACGCGATAAGCTGCCTTGCCCCATGACTCCAACGAATGCCGCATGCCGCTGCTCATGAACGGCGGGCGCAATGTGCGGCCACTCCGCTGCCTATGAAGCAGCGCTCCAGCATCATCCGTAGCTCTCTAAACTGATTGAAGAAACGGAACAACAATGGCGCAGCACCACGAAATCCCCGCAACGCCGGACAACATGGTCCTCGGCTACCTGGACGCGACCAGCCCGCCGGTGCTCGAAATCGACTCCGGCGACACCGTTAAGCTCTACTCCTTTCCAGCCGGTGGAACGGCAACCTTGCCGGAGCCGTCGCGCGTGCCGGCGGATTACCTCGCGGCGCTGAAGGCCCTGCCTGACGGCCCCGGCCCGCACTTCATCACCGGGCCGGTCTTCGTGCGCGGAGCACAGCCGGGCGATACGCTGCAGGTCGATATCCTGGACGCGGCCCCGACCATGGATTGGGGCTTCGTGTCCATCATGCCGCTGCTGGGCACGCTGCCGGACGAGTTCACGGAATACGAGACCATCCATCCCGCCATCGACCAGGCGCGGAACGTCTGCATGCTGCCCTGGGGCACGGAACTGCCGCTCGACCCGTTCTTCGGCATCATCGGCGTGGCGCCCCCAAAGGCCTGGGGCCGCTGCGGCTCGCCGGTCCCGCGCGCGTTCGGCGGCAACATGGACAACAAGGAGCTGAAGCCCGGCACGACGCTGTATTTGCCGGTATTCAACGAAGGCGCGCTGTTCATGGCGGGCGACGGGCACGGCGTGCAGGGCGACGGCGAGGTTTGCATCACGGCGCTGGAAACCGGGCTGTCCGGCAGCTTCCGCCTCACCGTCCGCAAGGACTTCAAGGTCGATTTCCCCTTCGCCGAGACGCCCACGCATTTGATGTCGATCGGGTTGGACGAGGACCTGGACGACGCCGCCAAGCAGGCGGTGCGGGAGATGGTCAAGCACGTCTGCCTGCGCACCAACCTGTCGCGCAACCAGGCCTACATGCTGTGCTCCCTGATCGGCGACCTCCGCGTGACCCAGACCGTGGACGGCAACAAGGGCGTGCACATGATGCTCGCCAAGGCGCATATTTGATCAACAGGAATTCCGTCATGCATAAGATTGCCGCCGTCGCCGCCCTCTCGTTGCTGGGGCTGCCCGCCTATGCCCAGGCGCCGATCCAAATCGGCATCCCCATCGGGCTGAGCGGCGCCAACAGCGTCGTGGCACCCTCCGTCGTGCAGGCGGCCGAGCTTGCGGTTGCCGAGATCAACGCCAAGGGCGGGGTGATGGGCCGCCCGCTCGCGCTCGACGTCGCGGACGACGGCAGCGGCGCGGCTGGGGCGCAGCGCGCGTTCGACAGCCTGGTGTTCCAAAAGAAAGTCGACGTGCTGATCTCGATGGAGACGAGCGCCGCGCGCAACGCCGGGCTGCCGATCGTGGCCCGGGGCAAGACGCCGTTCATCTACACCTCGTATTACGAGGGGCACTCCTGCAACCGCTATCTGTTTGTGGACGCCTGGGTGCCGGAGCAGCAGGAGGCGCCAGTGATCGACTACTTCTTGAAGGACAAGGGCGCCAAGACCTTCTTCCTGATCGGCAGCGACTATGCCTTCGGCCGCGGCATGTTGTCCTACGCCAAGCAGTATATCGAGGCGCATGGCGGCAAGGTGGTCGGCGACGAATACCAGCCCATGGACGCCGGCGACTGGACCGCGATCATCAGCAAGGTGCGCGCCGCCAACCCCGATGCGCTGATCCTATCGACCGCGGGCGGCGTGCCGAACGTGACGCTCACCAAGCAGTATCGCGCCGCGGGCATCAAGGCACTAGTCGGCAACCTCGGCGTGGACGAGGGCACGGCCAAGACGATGGGCGCGGATGCGTCCGGCATCTACATATCGGGTTCGTACTACACCAGCGTCGACACCGCGGCCAACAAGGCCTTCCTCGACGCGATGCGCGCCAAGTTCGGCAGCGCATTGCTGACGCCGAACGACCTGTCGGTGCCGGAATACGAGGCGGTTTACCTGTATAAGGCGGCCGTGGAACGCGCGGGCGGCACCGCGGCGGATGGGGTGGTCAAGGCTTTGGCCGAAGTCTCGGTCGACGGGCCGCGCGGCGCCATCCGGATGGGCAAGCAGCGCCACGCCCCGCTGACGATGTACTTGGGCCAGGTGCAGCCGGACGGCAGCGTCAAGATCCTGCAGACGGCGAAGGACGTCGACCCCGGCGACCAGTGCCCGAACCTGAAGTAAGGCCTCCAGTGACAGCGTTATCGCATTTGGCCCGGCTCGCCTTCGGCCACAACGAATTCGTCATTGCGAGCCGGCTTCGGCGTGGCAATCCAGGGCGGCATGGACTGACATCCTGGCGTGCGGCCCTGGATTGCCGCGTCGCAAGCGCTCCTCGCAATGACGAAAGGGAGGGCGATGACGGAAGGGGGCAAATGCGATTGCCCTGCCCACGATGAGCCTGCTGCTCGACATCGTGACCACGGCGGCCATCCTTTACGTCGTGGCGCTGGGCCTGCTGATCGTGTTCGGCGTGATGGGCATCATCTCCTTCGCCCACGGCGCCATGCTGACGGTCGGCGGCTATGCGGCGCTGCTGGTCACGCAGGCCGGGGCGAACCCTTGGCTGAGCCTGCCGGCCGCGGCGCTCGCCGGGCTGCTGGCCGGGGCGGCGATGGAGCGGACGGTGCTGCGCCCGCTGTACCGGCGCCCGCTCGACGCGATCCTCGCGACGTGGGGCCTGGGCATCGTCATCGGCCAGGTGATCACGCTGGTGTTCGGCCGGCAGGTGCAGTTCGCGCAAAGCCCGCTGTCGGGCGCTGCCGTGGTGCTGGGCGCGACCTACTCGCAGTACCGGCTGCTGCTGGTGGTGGTGGCCATACTGCTTGCCGGCGCGATCGCGCTGGTGCTGCACGGCACCCGGCTCGGCCTCGTCACCCGCGCCGTCATCGCCAACGAGAACCTGGCCCAGTCGCTCGGCGTCAACAGCGCGCGGGTGCGGTTCGCGAGCTTCAGCCTCGGTTCCGCACTGGCCTCCCTGGCCGGAGCCTTGGTGGTGCCGCTGTCGAGCGTGGACCCGAACATGGGCGTGCCGTGGCTGGTGGGCGCCTTCATGCTGGTGCTGCTGTCCGGCTCGTCGCTGGTCAGCATGGCCGCGGCGGCGCTGGTGCTGGGGGCGGCGCAGGTGCTGGTCTCGACCTACCTCAACGCCGTGCTGGGCGGCATGACCATCGCGGTCCTGGCGGCCATCATCCTGCGCGTGCGGCCGACGGGATTTGCCCGTGCGTGACGCGGATGGGCCGCTGCCCAGGCCGGCCCGGCAGTGGCTGCCGGCGGCGCTGGTGCTGGCCGCCGTCGCCGCGGTGCTCGCAGCACCTTGGGTGCTCGACACCTACAGCGTCAATGTGCTCACCCGGTCGCTGCTGCTTGCCGTCGCGGCGGTCACGGTGGACCTGCTCTGGGGCTACACCGGCATACTGAGCTTCGCCCAGGCGGCGTTCCTCGCCATCGGCGCCTACGCGCTGGCGCTCGTGTCCACAAACTTCGGTTTCAGCCCGGCGACGGGGCTGCTCGCCATGGCGCTCGGCCTCGGGGCGGCCGGGCTCGCGGCGCTGCTGGTCGGCTGGCTGGCGTTCTCCTACGGCGCGTCGCCGCTATACGTGTCCACGATCACCCTCGTGTTCCCGATCGTGTTCGTGCAGCTCATCTTCGCCGGCGGCAACACCACGGGGTCGAGCAGCGGGCTCTCGGGCTTCGACGCGCCGGACTTGGACACCGAGAGCTGGTTCCGCATCGCCGGGCTGCTGCTGGTCGCCGTGGCCACGTTGGCGGTCACTGTGGTCCGCAGCGACTTCGGCCGCCTGCTGGTCGCCATGCGCGAGAACGAGGTGCGCTGCCAGTACCTCGGCATCCCGACCGCCCGGCTGAAGCTGCTGCTGTTCGTCGCCTGCGCGATGGCCTGCGCCGTGGCCGGTTGGGTGTATGCCGGCGCCACCGCCGTCGTGGCGCCGGAGCTTGGCAACTTCGTGTCCGGCACCGAGCTCGTCATCTACACCGCACTCGGCGGCCGGGCGACGATCATGGGGCCAATCGTGGGCGCGGTGGCGATCGACGCGATCAGCAACTACCTGAACGGCGCGCTTCCATTCCTGTGGGCGCTGATCGTCGGCCTGGTGTTCGTGGTGGTGATCGTCGCACTCCCCGGCGGGCTGCTGTCGTTGCTCCGCCTGGGCCGGGTTCGGCGGCCCGGACCCATCCCATCCCTGGTCGAGGCGCCGGCGTCCGTTCGGCACGATGACGGCCTGGTGCTGCGGGTCGAGGCGCTGGACAAGCGGTTCGGCAGCCTGCAAGTGCTGCGCGGCGTCGAATTTGCCGCCTATGCCGGCGACTTGGTGAGTCTGATCGGCCCGAACGGCGCGGGGAAGACGACGCTGATGCGCTGCATCGCCGACGGACGGGAGCGCAGCGCTGGTCTGGTCGCCGTAGGCGGCCGCAGCATCCGCCGCATGCCGCCGCACCGATGCACCGCTCTTGGAGTTGGGCGAAAATTCCAGACCGCGGCGGTATTCGAGACCATGACGGTGGCAGAATGCCTGCGCGTCGCCCGCAGCCGCATCGAGCGCCCGTCGCTGTTCCGCCAAACGCCGGTAATCGCCCTGCCCGAATCGGCGCTGGAGGTGGTGCGCGCCACTGGACTTTCGGAGCGCCTGGGCGTCGAGACCCGGCATCTTTCGCACGGCGAAAAACAGTCGCTCGAACTGGCGATGGTGCTGGCGCTAGAGCCCACGTTGCTTTTGTTGGACGAGCCGACGGCCGGGCTGACCAAGCCGGAACGCCGGCGCATCGGCGCCTTGCTGGCCGATCTCGCCCACCGCCACCGCCTGTGCATCGTGCTGGTGGAGCACGACCTCGACTTCGTGCGCAGCATCTCGTCGCGCGTCATCGTGCTGCACCAGGGCAGCATCGTGCTGGATGGGGCGGTGGAGGAGGCCGTGCAGTCCGAAACCGTGCGGACCATCTACGCCGGCGCGGCGCATGGCTGAGCTGCTGAGCCTCGACGGCGTCACCGCCGGGTATGGCGCGACGATGGTGCTACGCGACGTCTCGCTCAGCGTCGGCTCCGGCGAGGTCGTGGCATTGCTTGGCCGCAACGGCGTTGGCAAGACGACGCTGCTGCGCACGGCGGCGGGCTTCGTCCAGCCCCGGGCCGGGGGCGTGCAGTTCGACGGCCAGATGCTGGCCGGCATGGCGCCCTACCGCATCGCCCGGCGTGCGCTGTGCTACGTCGCCCAGGAGCAGGCGCTGTTCGCCGACCTGACGGTGGGCGAGAACCTGCGGCTCGGCGTGCCGCAGGACCGGCTGTTCCGCGAGCGCCTGCCTTTGGTCGAGCCGCACTTCCCCGTGCTGCTGCAGCGCCTGGGCCAGAAGGCCGGCACCCTGTCCGGCGGGGAACAGAAGATGCTGCTGATCTCCCGCGCCATCATGGCCCGGCCGCGGCTCATGCTGGTGGACGAGATTTCGGAAGGCTTGCAGCCCTCGGTCGTGGACCGGCTGGCGGGCGTGCTCGCGTCCGAGCGCCGGATGCATGGCACGGCGATGCTCCTGGTGGAGCAGAACGTCGCCTTCGCGCTGGCCGTCGCCGACCGCTTCGCCGTGCTCACCTCGGGCGAGGTCGTCGAACAGGGCGAAACCAAGGACGCCGACGCTGCGGCACGGATCGAGAGGCATATGACGGTATGACGGTGCGGCTCAATACGTTTTTGGCGGTCTGGCGACGGTTCCACATCAAACTCGCTAAGGTCGCAACCTGTTGGGGGGGTTGGTCACAAAGCTAAGCTACCCTACCAATGCGGCGCTATGGATTTCTAGGCGTATCATTCTGATCGCGCGACACACTGACCAAGCGATACGTTTGTGTTCCGAAACATCCATTATTGTGAGGGGGGCTGCTTCGTGGCGAGCATCGTGGCCAAGTCGCCCCGAAGGCTGGGCGCGGCACTTAGGATCGTGTCCACAAGCCCTTTTGCCCTGGCACGGGCTGCCGGATCGGGGTCAATCTGAGCCGCGACGCTGCCCCAATAGGCCGCTCTGATCGCAGGTTCCAGGTTCAGCCGCTGCCCGGACGGATCCAGCGCAAGGTTGGTGTAATACTGGGCCAAAAGCGTCGGCGCCGTCTGTTGACCCTTCAGCGCGGCAACGCGCCAAAGTGAGGCAGCATGTGGCCGATCACGCTCCACGCCATCGCCGTTCCAATACTGCTGCCCAAGCAGAAGTGCGGCTTTGGCTTGCCCCTGGTTGCTGGCTTTCTGGAACCAGCGTGCAGCCTCGGCAGGGTCGTGCGGGACGCCATTGCCGATCAGGTACATCTGCCCAAGGTCCGTTTGAGCGTCGGCAACGCCCAGCTCCGCGCTCTTGCGGCACAGTGCCGCGGCCTTTCCAGGGTTTAGTTCAACGCCTTCCCCGCGCAGGTACTGGTTTCCCAGCGCACAAAAAGAGATCGGCAGGCCGCGGCCGCCTGTAACGGTATAGAGCTGCGCCGAACGGGCATAGTCCCGATCACGCCCATCCCCATTGTAGTAGCAGTCGCCCAGCATTTCAGTTGCGAAGGCATCATTGCCTTGCTCGGCTTTGGCGAACTGATCGCAGGCACGCACGTGATCTTTTTGCACCCCGGCGCCAGCCCAATACAGCAAGCCGACGCCGCGCGCTCCAGCGGCGCTGCCTCGTTGCTCCAGTTCACGATAGATCGCAGCGGAGGTGCCGTAGTCCCCACGGCTGTTCGCCACTCTTGCCCGCTCAAGTGCTTCGACCTCTGTTTCGGCCCGAGACGGACAAGGGACGCTGGAGAAGACGAGAATGGCGGCTGCAACGCAGGTGCTTCTAAGCTTGTCCATATATCATATCTAAAACGAAACATTCCGGCATTTCAAGTCCGCCTGTTCTCGCAGAAGTCGGAGCTGCGACACAGAGCGCACGCTGAGATCAATCTATTTGCCTCAGGGAAAAGCGACAGCGGCTTGATTTGCCCTAGACGCCAGAGCCAATAAGTTCAAACTGGACATTGCCAAGGCCGGAGTTTCCTTGATGGACGATGCAGCGCCTACCGGACACTCCGCAGCGATCGATATCGTCGAACTCACCCTGGAGCAGGCGCAGGCCGCCTTTGCCAGCGGCGCCATCACCTCCGAAGCATTGACGCAGGCGTTCCTCGACCGCATTGCCCAATACAACCCGCACTACACTGCCATCGTCTTCCTCAATCCGGACGCGCTGGCTGACGCGCGGGAAATCGACCGCCGCCGGGCTGCCGGCGAGGCGCTCGGCCCGCTGGCCGGCGTGCCCGTCGTGGTGAAGGACCCGATGGACATGGCCGGCTTCCCGACCACCGCCGGCTGGTCGCTGCTGTACAGCAAGACGGGCGGGGTGGACCTGATGCCCGGCACCGACTCCCCCGTCGTGGCGCGGATGCGGGCGGCCGGCACCGTCATCCTGGGCAAGACCAACGTCCCCGTGCTCAGCCACACCGGCAGCCACGCCAACGATAGCTGGGCGGGGCCGACCTACAACGCGGCGGGGCGCGAGTTCCTGCCCGGCGGCAGCAGCGCCGGCACCGCAACCGCCGTCGCCGCCAGCATGGCCGTGCTGGGCCTGGCGGAGGAGACCGGCGGCTCGATCCAGAACCCGGCCTCGGCGCAGGCGCTGGTTGGGATCAAGCCGAGCTTCGCCCTGGTGCCGAACGCGGGCGTCATGCCGCTCGCCGGCAACCGCGACGTAGTGGGGCCGATCGCCCGCTGCGTGCGGGACGCGGCGCTCACGCTCGACGTGCTGGCGGGCTACACCGCGGAGGACCCGAAGACCATCGCCGGCGTCGGCCATCAGCCGAAGGGCGGCTATGCCTCGCGGCTCCGCACGGACGCGCTGCGTGGCAAGCGGATCGGGCTGTATGGCCCGGGCTGGCGCAACCAGCCGCTTTCGGCGGAGGCGGCACGACTGTATGACCAGGCGAAGGCCGAGCTGGAAGCGCAAGGCGCCGTGCTGGTTGAGGACCCGTTCCTCGGTTCCGGCTTCGCCGAGCTGCGCAAGCCCACCCCGCCGCTGGCCGAATTCGACGCGCGCGGGCTCGAATCCGTGCCTTACGACATGCAGAAATACCTTGAGCGGATGGGTCCCGATGTGGCGCTGCGCAGCTTTGCCGAGTTCGCCCAGGCTACTGCGAAGGAGGACGCCTTCGCCCCGTCGGGCGTGCTGGGCTTCATGCCCAGCCTGCCGCAATTCGCCGCGTGCCTCGCCGACCCGGCGCGCCCGCCGGACCTGTCGGAGTTCATCGCCGTGAAGGCGGCCTACCTCGAGATCTTCGACGCCGTGTTCACGCGGGAACGGCTGGACGCGCTGGCGTTCCCGCAAATGCGCTCGGCGCTGCCGCCGCTGCACGGGACGGATACGATCCACGAGACCACGGTCGGCGAAATCAACATAGCCGGGCTGCCGGGGGTGACGGTTCCCGCGGGCTACTACGCGTCCGGGGCGCCGTTCGGGTTGATTTTCATGGGCCGCATGTGGAGCGAGGCGGACCTGCTCGCATACGCCTATGACTATGAGTGCGCGACAAAGCACCGCCGGGCGCCGGCGCTCCAGGCGAGTTGACGCTGCCGATCCATGAGAGGCGGCCTCGTGCAAGCCTCGTTCTGCGTGGAGGCAAACCGGGTTGCTACATCACCCGGATTGGCTCGCGCCGCGCCGGATGGCTGTGCTTGCCGACCGGGTTGGCGGCGCATTCCAGGCGCCGCAGGCGCAGGTCGACATCGTCGGCGAGGTCTTTGGCGACGGTGATCTTCTCCAGCGCCGCGAGCCAATGGCGATAATACGTATGGCCCAGGTCGGGATCGCCGTCCGCCTGTGCCTGACGGATTTCGGCGCTGATGGCCGCCACCCATTCCGGCCAGGTGAAATGCCCGGCCTGGTGCAGCGCCACCACCAATGCAAAGGCCTGCGCCTCCCACGGCTCACGGAACACCGGGCCATCCTCGTCGGCCGGGATCGATGGCAGGGCCGGGTCAAGCATGGGGTTCGACGTAATCCTCAAACATATCCAAATACAGCGTATCGTGCGGAGAGGCCTGCTCGCCCCACAGGCCGCGCGCGGTGAAGCGGACGCCATAGACGTGCTGCGGCTTATGTCCCTCGCCGTGCGCATTGGTGTCGTTGAAGCAGAACACGCCGCGGTCCGCCTCGACGACGCCGGATTTGCCGCGGACATAGCGGGGCAGGCGGGTGTGGCTGGCAGGGTTGATGTTGCGCACGACGACGCGGTCCCCGGGCCGGAAACGCGGCGCAACCTTGTCGTCCATGCGCGCCGTGGCGCCGGTGGCGATCAATCCATCGACGTTTTCGACCGGCAATGCGGGCATCACGCTGCCTCCTTCGCAAGCTGCGCCATGCGTCCGTCGATCTCGCCCTTGGCAATTGCGCCGCGCTCCACCAGCAGGGTTTCGACCGCGTGCAGCCAGTGCTCGTAATACGATGATTGGAGGTAGTGCGCCGGGTCCATGCGCTCGATGGCGTGGCGGAACTCGTCCACGTTGAACTGCCCGGCGGCGAAGGTGGTCATGAACAGGCCAAACACCTTGCGTTCCCAGGGCGCATGGAACACCGGCTCGTTCGGCTCCGGGTTGATGGGACCCATGCCGTGCATGCCGCCGAGGTCGTGCATTCCATTCATCGCAGAATCTCCCCTTAGACAGCCGTGGCGGCGACGCCGGTGCCGATCATCGCGTCGCGGGTCACGAGTGCCGCCAGCGCCGCCTCGTCCATTGCCTCGGTGCCCGCCGGGCGCTCGGGCAGCACGAGGTAACGCAGCTCGGCGTTGCTGTCCCAGACCCTGACCTCTTTCTCCGGCGGCAGGTCAACGCCGAACTCCGTCAATACTCCCCGCGGGTCGATGACGGCGCGCGCGCGATAGGGCGCAGACTTATACCAGTTCGGCGGCAGGCCGAGCGTCGGCCATGGATAGCAGGAGCACAGCGTGCAGACGACCATGTTGTGCACCTGCGGCGTGTTCTCGACCACGACCATATCCTCGCCCTGCACGCCGCTGTAGCCGAGTTCGGCAATGGCTGCGGTGGCGTCCGCGAGCAGGCGAGACTTGAATTCCGGGTCGGACCAGGCGCGGGCCACGACGCGCGCGCCGTTATGCGGGCCGATCTTGGTTTCGTATTTCTCGACGATCGCCGCCAGCGCCGCCGGCTGCACCAGCCCTTTCTCGACCAGCAGGCTCTCCAGGGCGCGCACCCGCAACGCGACGTCATTTTCCGACGGTTCCTGCATGGCTTGTCTCCTTGATCTCAGGCGATGGCGGCCGGGTTTAACCCCATGATGCGGCTGTTCAAGAAGCAGCTAATAGAAGATCTTGCCGCATGTCGAGGCATTGTCGTTGATATCCTGCCGAGGATTCGTGTTCGATAATAATTTTACCCTGCAGCTTGGTAACCTGAGGCAAGTTGGCGCAGCCTTTGCGTAGCTAACTGGCGAGAGCGTGGAGTTATATTGGAAATGCAACATACTTGAGCCGTGAGCAGGCCCTGCATCCGCTGACAATGCCATAGCTAACAGGACACAGAACATGCACCAGTTCCGCCCATCGCGACGCAACCTGCTTAAATCGGCGACGATCGCCGCGGGTGGCGCGTTGGCGGCGCCGCTGGTCGCCCGGCACGCGCTGGCGGCCGATACCATCAAGGTCGGCAGCCTGCTCGACCTATCGGGGCCGATCGGCTCGTCCGGCCAGGCGATGCACGCGGCCATCCAGCTCGCGGTCGACGAAGCCAACGCGGCCGGCGGCCTGTTGGGGCGCCAGGTCGAGCTGGTCAACTACGACACCCAGTCGACCATCCAGCTTTATTCGCAATACGCCCAGCAGCTCGCGCTGAAGGACAAGGTCGCCGTGGTGCAAGGCGGCATCACGTCGGCCTCGCGTGAGGCGATCCGCCCGGTGTTCGACCGCTATTCCACCCTGTATTTCTACAACGTGCTGTATGAGGGCGGCGTATGCGACCGCGACTGCTTCTGCACGGGCACGACGCCGGCGCAGACGGTCAACAAGCTGGTGCCCTATGCGATGGATACCTGGGGCAAGAAGGCTTACATCATCGCCGCCGACTACAACTACGGCCAGATCACCGCGAAGTGGATGGGCAAATACGTCCGCGACGGCGGCGGCACAATTCAGGCCACCGAGTTCTTCCCGCTCGACGTGACGGAGTTCGCGGCGACCATCGGCAAGATCCAGCAGGCGGGTCCGTCGGTCGTGCTGTCGGCGCTGGTCGGCTCGAACCACACCGCGTTCTACCGCCAATGGGCGGCGGCGGGCATGAAGGGCAAGATCCCGATCGCATCGACCACGTTCGGCCTGGTGAACGAGATCGCAACCATCGACCCGTCCGAGAGCAACGGCATCGTCACCAGCTATGGCTACTACGAGGAGCTGGCCACGCCGGCGAGCGTCGCGTTCGTCAAGGCGGTGCGCGCCAAGTTCGGCGCTGGCCTGCCGTATCTCAGCGAACTCGCCTGCGCCAACTACGAGGGCTTCAAGCTGTGGGCAGAGGGGGTGAAAAAGGCCGGGTCCATCGACCGCATGAAGGTGACGGAGGCGCTGGAGACCGGGATGGCGATCGACGGGCCATCGGGCAAGGTCACGATCGACCACCCTACCCACCACGTCATCCGCAACGCCTATTTGGCCAAGGCTGCGGACCGGAAATGGGACGTGTTCCAGTCCTTTCCGAACCAGGCGCCCGCCGACACCGCCGCAGTGTGCGACCTGGTCAAGGACCCGCGGCAGAGCAAGCAGTTCGTCATCGACGTGAAGACCTGAGGGCGTGTCCGCCATGGCGCTCACCGGCCTCGTGCTGTTCAACGTCGTCAACGCCATCGCGGTGCTGGTGCTGCTCAGCCTCGGGCTCGGCGTCATCTACGGCATGATGCGGATCATCAACCTGGCGCATGGCGAGTTCCTGATGCTCGGCGCCTATGCCACCGTGGTCAGCACGAATGCCGGGCTCAACCTGTGGATCGCCATGCTGGTCGCCTCGCCGCTGGTGGTCGGGCTGTTCGGGCTTCTGGTCGAGCGTTTGTTCATCCGCTTCCTGTATGGCCGCATGATCGACACGATGCTGGCCACCTGGGGCCTCAGCCTTGGGATGATCGGGGTGATCACCACGATCTTCGGCAACACGGTGCGGGGCGTGTCGGCGCCGCTCGGCGGGCTCAGCATCGGCGGCTACCAAACCAGCCTGTATTCGGTGTTCGTGATCGCGGTGGCGGCGGTGATGGTGGCCGGGCTGTGGCTCGCTTTGCGCTTCACGCGGTTTGGCCTGATCGTGCGGGCCACCATGCAGAACCCGAACATGGCCGCTGCCCTCGGCGTGCCGCCGCAGCGCGTTTACATGGTCACCTTCGCGCTTGGCTCGGCGCTGGCCGGGCTGGCGGGCGGCGTGCTGGCGCCGGTGTCGGGCGTGTCGCCGGTCATGGGCGGCGCGTTCATCGCCCGGGCCTTCATCACCGTGCTCGGCGGCGGCCCGGCCATCGTCACCGGCACCGGCCTCGCCTCCATGCTGTTCGGCAGCATCAGCGAGGTCGCCACCTTCCTCACCACTCCGGTGTTCGGCCAGGTGGCGTTGCTGCTGGCGGCGCTGATCATGATCCGCATCCTGCCCCAGGGCATCACCGGGTCCGGCATCACCGGGCGCCTGTTGCGGAGGAGCCTGTAATGTCCCCCGGCTGGCTTAGCTTCATCGCCATGGTCGCGGCCGGGCTGGCGCTGCTGTTCGGCCTGCCGCTGGTGTTCGACCTGTTCGGCCTGCTGCAGATGACGGTGTTCGCGGCGATGGCGATGCTGGCGCTCAGCCAGGGCTTCATCTGGGGCTATGGCGGCATCATGTCGTTCGGCCAGACGGCGTTCTTCGGCGTCGGCGGCTACACCTACGCGGTCGCGGTCATGAACATGGGCGACAGCACCGTGCCTGTATTGCTGTCGGTCCTGCTGCCGGCGCTGTTCGCGGCGCTGCTCGGCTATTTCATGTTCTATGGTCGCATCAGCGACGCTTATATCGGCGTCATCACCCTCACGGTGACGGTCATTCTGTTCAACGTGGTGAACTCCACCGCGGGCGACTTCTACACCATCGGCAACGCCCCGCTTGGCGGCTTCAACGGCATGCCCTCGGTGCCGCCGCTGAACTTCCCCAACGATCCCGCCACCCCGCTCGACCCGGAGCAGGCGTGGTACGCGGCGATGGGCGCGCTGATCCTGGTTTACGTGCTGCTGCGCGCGATCCTCGCCAGCCGGTTCGGCCGCGTCGTGGTGGCGATCCGCGAGAACGAGACCCGGGCGCGGCTGCTGGGCTATGACACAAGGCTGTATAAGCTGGTCGTGTTCGCGATCGGCGGCGGCGTCGCCGGGCTGGCTGGATGTTTGTATACCAACTGGGGCTCGTTCATCAGCCCCACCGTGTTCGGCCTGGCGACCTCGGCCCAGGTGTTGATCTACGTGCTGGTCGGCGGGCTCGGCACGCTGCTCGGCCCGATCTTGGGCGCGGTCGGCATCCAGTACCTGATTTCCCTCATCGGCACGCAGGAGGCGGTCAATGCCAACCTGGTGCTTGGCGTGGTGCTGGTGGTGTTCGTGCTGCTGGTGCCGCAGGGCCTCATACCGGTCGTGCAGGCGCTGTTCCGCCGCGTGCCGGGCCTGCACGGCGGCCGGCCGGCCAAGATTGCCGCCCAAAAAGCGGCATTGGAGGCTGAGCCATGACCATACCGGCGCCGCTGCTTGAAGCCCGGGGCGTCACCATGCGGTTCGGCGGCGTCACCGCGGTCGACAACGTCGATTTCACCCTGGGCGAGATGGAGCTGCGCTGCCTGATCGGCCCCAACGGCGCGGGCAAGAGCACGTTCTTCAAGATGCTGACCGGACAGCTCAAGCCGAGCGCCGGGCAGATCATGCTGCGCGGCAAGGACATCACCGGCGCCGAACCGCACCAGATCGCCCGCATGGGCGTCGGCATCAAGACGCAGGTGCCCAATGTGTTCGACGGCTTGTCGGTGCGGGAAAACGTGTTCGTCGCCGCTTGCCGCAAAGGCTCGGCGGCGCAGGCGCGGCGCATGACGGAGGCGACGCTCGACCGGGTGCGGCTGACCGGCATCGCCGGGCGCATGGTCGGCCAGCTCGCGCACGGGCAGCGCCAGTGGGTCGAGATCGCCACCGTGCTGGCGCAGGAGCCGGAGCTGGTGCTGCTGGACGAGCCCGCCGCCGGCATGACGCATGACGAAGTGCTGCGCACCGCCGAGCTGATCCGCGAGATCAACCGGGCGCAGGCGCTGATTGTCGTGGAGCACGACATGCAGTTCATACGCATGATCGCCCGCACGGTGACGGTGTTCAACCAGGGCAGTATTTTGGTCGAGGACGACGTGGAGCGCGTGCTGGCCAACCAGGCGGTGCGCGACGTCTATCTCGGCAAGCAGGCGGCATGATGCTGCAGGTGGACGCGCTGCGCTCCGGCTATGGCCGCATCCCGATCCTGGCCGGCGTCAACTTTGCCGTGGCGCAGGGCGAGTTTGTCGGTATCCTCGGCCATAACGGCATGGGCAAGTCCACCCTGCTGCGCACGTTGATGGGCTACTTGCCCGCCACCGGCGGACGCGTCCTGTTCGAGGGGCGCGACATCACCCGGCTTTCGCCCACTGCGCGCGCCCGGCTCGGCATCGGCTACGTGCCGCAGGGCCGCGAGATCTTCCCGGCGCTGAGCGTGGGGGAGAACCTGCGCATGGGCTGCCTGCTGTCAAAACGCGACGAACGCCGCACCATCGATGATGTATTAGAAATGTTCCCGCGGCTGCGGCGCCTGCTGGACCGCACCGGCGGCGCGCTGTCGGGCGGCGAGCAGCAACTGCTGGCGCTGGCCCGCTGCCTGTGCGGCGGACCAAGGCTGATGCTGCTGGATGAGCCGACCGAGGGCATCCAGCCCTCGATCATCGACGAGATCATCGAAACGCTGCAGGCGCTGCGCCACGGCCATGACGTCACCGTCGTGCTGGTCGAGCAGAACTTGAAATTCATCGCCGCCCTGTCGCAGCGCATCCTCATCATCCAGAAAGGCGCCATCACCCGCGAGACGACCCCGGAAGCCGTGCAGGACCCGGCGCTGATCGCCGAATTCGTCGGCATGGCCGCGTAGATCACCCGAGCAAAGGAGCCCACCATGAGCGTCGAGAAACCCACGCTGTCCCAGTTGCAGGAGATCGTTTTCGACCTCGGCATGGAGCTGTCCGAGGAACGGCTGGCCATCTTCCATGCGATGATGGACGGCGCGGTTGCGTCATACCGCGTCATTGACGCGATGCCGGACGACAAGCCGGTGGTGCGTTACCCGCGCACGCCGGGCTACCAGCCGGGCCCGGAGGAGAACAAGTACAACGCCTGGTATGTGAAAAGCGTGGTGAACGGCGCGGAGTCGGGGCCGCTCAAGGGCAAGACCGTGGCGGTCAAGGACAATGTCTGCCTGGCCGGCGTGCCGATGATGAACGGGTCCGCCACCCTGGAGGGCTACGTGCCGGACCAGGACGCCACCATCGTGACCCGCATGCTGGACGCCGGCGCGACCATCATGGGCAAGGCGCATTGCGAGGCGTTCTGCCTGTCGGGCGGCAGCCATACCAACGCGCTGGGTCCGGTGCACAACCCGCACAAGCATGGCTATTCCGCTGGCGGCTCGTCGTCCGGCTCCGGCGCGCTGGTGGCGGCCGGCGAGGTGGACATGGCGATCGGCGGCGACCAGGGCGGCTCGATCCGTATCCCCGCCTCGTTCTGCGGCATCTACGGCATGAAGGGCACCTGGGGCCTGGTGCCCTACACCGGGGTGATGCCGATCGAGGCGACGATCGACCACACGGGGCCGATGACCGCGACCGTCGCGGACAACGCGCTGCTGCTGGAGGTGCTCGCCGGGCCGGACGGGCTTGATCCCAGGCAGATGGGCTGCATCACCGCGCCCTACACCCAGGCGCTCGGCCGCGGCGTGCAAGGCCTGCGCATCGGCGTCGTCACCGAGGGGTTTGGCTGGGACAACTCCGAACCCGGCGTCGACGCCAAGGTGCGCGCCGCCGGTGACCGCCTCGCGGGCATGGGCGCCACGGTCGAGGAGGTGAGCATCCCCATGCACCGCATCGGCAAGGACGTGTGGGCGCCGATCGGCAACGAGGGCCTGCAGGTGCAGATGATGCGCGGCAACGGCATGGGCTTCAACTGGAAGGGGCAATACAATGTCGGCCTGCTCGACGCCCACGCCGGCTGGCGCGAGCGGGCGAACGACCTTTCCGATACGCTGAAGATCTGCATGTTCACCGGCGAGTATTTCACCGGCAAGTATCGCGGGCGCTATTATGCCAAGGCGCAGAACATCGCCCGGCGGCTGCGCGCTGCATACGACGAGGCGTTGTCGAAGTACGACTTGCTGCTGATGCCGACGTTGCCCGTGGTCGCCACGCCGCTGCCGCCCGCCGACGCCGGACTGGCGCTATATGTGCAGCGCGCGTTCGAGATGATCAACAACACCGCGCCGTTCGACGTCACCGGGCACCCGGCGATGTCTTTGCCTTGCGGCCTCAGCGACGGGTTGCCGGTGGGCGCCATGCTGATCGGCAAGCATTGGGACGAGAGCACGATCTACGCCGCGGCGGCCGCCTTTGAAGGCGCCGGCGACTGGAAGCGTTTTTAGGGCCGGACCTCAAGTGCACGCGGCTCAGCAAAACTTGCCAAATGCGACTGGCAAACGGACAGGACCATCTCCCGAAGCCAACGATGCGCTGGATCGGCATTCGCGCGTGGGTGCCACATCTGGGACACGGTGATCGCGCTCGTCTGCATGGGCAAAGCGAAGGTATGCACCCGCATCCCATTCGTGCCGTCCGTGCCGGCCTGCCCGGCACGGACGAAGGAACTGGTCACCAACCCGACAAGGTCCGACGTGGCGGAGATCGCCAAGGCCGCCAGAAAGCTCGGAACGACGACGACCCGGCGCTGCAAACCAAGCGCCTCGAGCGCGTCATCCACCGGCCCGCGCGTTCGGCCCCGGCGGGATGCAACCACATGGCCGCAGGCGGCGTAACGGCTGGCGGTGACATCGCCTGACGCCAAGGGATGTCCCTGCCGGACCACGCCGACGAACTGGTCCTGGAACAGGGACTGGATCATGACCTCCGGCCCTGTGTCGCCGAGCACGCCAATCTCCAGGTCGACCAATCCCTCCCGCAACAGCCTCACGTCCTTGTCGGGCTTGGGGGCGAAGCGCAGTCGGACGCCTGGCGCCGCTCCGGTCACCGCGCTCACGAGCCGGGCTGCAAAGGCCTCGACGAAACCCTCGTTGGCGCGGATGGTGAAACCGCGTTCCAGGGAGAGGAGGTCCAACTCCCGGGCGGCCGGCTGCAGCACGGATTTCACCTCGCCGGTAAGAGTCCTGACGCGCTCGCGAAGGGCGGCGGCATGCGGCGTTGGCACCAGCCGCCGGCCGGCCCGAACGAGCAACGGGTCGCCGGTTGCGGCGCGCAGGCGCAGCAAGGTCCGGCTCATGGCCGAGTCACTCAAGCCAAGGACTTTGGCGGCTCCCGTCACGCTGCCCTCGGCAAGAAGCACATCGAGGGCCGCCAGAAGGTTGAAGTCGGGATCGGCCATGAACCATTACCTGGCGCTCGGTGCAGGTATATACTGCATCTGCTGCGTCTTCCGCCATGTCAGGGCGGCTCTATTTTGCCCTGACCTACCGAGGGCAGAAAGACACCATGGCGAATCCAGGCTCAGCAATCACTCAGTCACTCGTCAGCGCGAGCGTGGCGCCCGTCAGCGTAAGCGCCGCGCAAGACGGGTTGCCGACCCCGCGCCGGCACTACGCGACACTGGCCATCATGGCCACGATGGTGCTGGTCGTGCTCGATGGCGCCATCGCCAACGTGGCGCTGCCAACCGCAACATGCTGCTCTCTGCGCCACGTGAGCGAAGCGGCGCGGCCGGGGGGATGCAAGGCACCGCCCGCCTTCTCGGCCAGACTGTTGGGTCGGTGATCATGGCGCTGCTGTTCACCCTCACGTCGCCGGCAGCCGCGCCTCGGATCGGTCTCGCCGTCGGTGCCGTTCTCGCACTCGCGGGAGGGCTCGTCAGCGCGATGCGGATCGACCGTGCAGCGGCACGGAACGACGCCCCCGATGCCTAATCTACTGGCAACTTACAAGCGGTGACTGCTCAAGCGTCCTTTTGCTTGCCGGACGCCAGGTCCCGGGCCGTCAGGAAGCGCTCCATCCGCGCCAGCTCGGCATCGAGGGCGCGTTGGAACTCGCGGGATTGTAGACGGGGGCGGGCATAACCCGTCGCCACGTGCGTTTTCCCGGCAATGAGCTTGACGTTTGCCCAGCCAATGATCTCGTCGCTCCATAGAAGGGGCATCGCGTAGTAGCCGAATGACCGCCGTGGCGGGGGCGTATAGGCCTCAAACCTGTAGGCCCAGCCCCACAGGTGCTCGAAACGGCGCCGGTCCCAGGCAAGCGGGTCGAACGGCGCCAGCAGGCGCACATCCCGGGGCGCCGAGCGGTGCCGCCAGTCGCCATCCGATGCCGGCCAAAGATAGCTCTCGCCGTCGATTTCCTCCCGCTCCAGCTCTCCGGTCCTGAGCGCCGTGGCGACCACCGGCGCCAGCGGGCCGAGGCCCGGATTGCGCCGCGCCATCAATGCCAGCGCGCCCCGCAGGCTGACCGTGGACACCGGCGCAAGGATGCGGGCCACCAGCATGACGAGATGCCGCGCCCGCTCCGCCGTTTCGGAAGCGGGCGGCGGTGGGGCTGCCTCGTAGATGCGTATGCCGTCGCGCCGCCGGGCCACGCGCAGGACCCCGTAATGATGCAGGCTTTCCAAGGCCCGGGTGGTCGCCTTTGAAAAGCCGCCCCAGCCGTTCACGGCACGGTCGCGGCCGAAACGCTCCTGCAAGTCCCTGGGATGGGTGGGGCCGTATGCCCGCACGAAGGCCAGCACCTCTGCCGCAAGCCCGACTGGCGCATGCACGCCTGCCTCGCCATCCGGGTCTGGGCGGGGGTGGAGCAGCCACGTGGTCTCGTTGGGCATGAAGCCGTAGGCGTATAGGAAGTCCTCCTCCAACTTCAGCCGTGCGAAGCTGCGCTCCAGGTCCCCGGCGCGGTAGCCGCTGACCCGGTGCCGCAGGATCAGGTCCTGCGCGCGGGCCGGCGCACGGATCGGGTCCGCCTGCACGAAGCCGAGCCTGTGCACCGCGCCTGCAAGGGTGGTGGGCGCAAACAGCGTTGCCAGGCGCGCATGCGTCCGGAGGCGGCTTATGGAAATGGCAGGACTCTGGCACATTGAATGCAAGACATAGAAGCCAAGCCGGATTACCCTGGCCATCCATTCTAAACGCACTTACCCAAGGCATGAGTCCGGGCGGTTATGCCGGCGCAACCTTATCGGCCTTCGTCGCGCCGCGGCTGCCGGTGGACCGCTCCGGTCCGGTCGTGGTGTCCCGTGCGGTCTGGTGCTCCATCTCGGCGTTTATCTCCGCGCCGACGAGAACGATGGTCGCGGACAGCCAGATCCAAGTCAGGAAGCCGATCGCGGCGCCGAGCGACCCATAGGTCTTGTCATAACTGCCGAAATTGCTGACGTACCATGAGAATGCAATGGAGCCGAGCACCCATGCGACGGCAGCGAAGCCGCCGCCCCAGGTGACCCATTGCCAGCGCGGCTTTTCCCGGCTTGGCCCAAAGCGGTAGATGCAGGCGAGCAGGAGCGCGAGGGCAACGAGCAGCAAGGGCCAGCGCAGGAACCGCAGCAGCAAGTCCACGGCCCCGCCCATCCCTATGGCGTTGAGCGCGACCGGCACGGCGACGACCGCAGCCATCGCCAACAGCACAAAGAGGATGCCGCCTACGGTGAAAGCGAGCGTGACCGCGGTCCGGAGCAAGAAGCCGCGCTTCTCTGTTTCATCATACACCACGTTCAGGGCGTCAAACAGCGCCTTGGTGCCCTGATTGGCGCTCCACAGCGAGCTGGCGATGCCGAGCACGGCGCCGAAGCCCAAGGCCTTGCCGCTGTTGGAGGCGAGGCTTTGGACCTGGTCTTTGATGATCTGCATGCCGCCGCTCGGCACGACCCCGGAGACCGCGTCCAGGTTGCCCGAGATCGTGGCCGGGTCGGCGATCAGCCCATAAAGCGAGACCAGCGCGGCCAGGGCAGGGAACAAGGCGAGCAGGGCGTAGAAGGTGATGGCCGCCGCCTCGGTCAGCAATCGGTCCCCGGACACGTTCGCCGCCACGCGCTTGGCGATGGCCCACCAGCCCTGCGCCGGAATCTCAGACGGTTGCCCGGCGTCGTGGCCCGGACTGCTGCCTGACGATCCCGCGGGCCTGCCGGGCGCGCGGCCGAAGTTCGTGCTGAGCGCAGCATGGGGCGCCGGCTGACCCTTGAAAGCCGTGAAGGCCAGGCTGCCGACCGCCAAGGCAGTGACCAGCAAGGACGTTGGATCGCGTTTCATGGCCTAGCCCATCCCTATCCGCTTCGGCGCCCCGTGCGACGCCGTGCCTACTACGCATCGTTCATCGCCACGACCGGGCCGGCTCCGCACTGGAGGACGGTGGGGAGGGCCAGCCGGCCCCCCCCAGTCCAGCCTACTTCCGCGGCGGGTTGCTGCCGGCCGTGCCGACCCCAGTCGCGCCGCCGGGCACACTGGTGCGGCCCGTGGCAGTGGTGTCCTCGACCTCGACCTCGGTATGACGGACCGTGTCGCGGACAGTTTCGACCCGCTCCACCGCCTCCTTGCTGACCCCGATCTCCTCGACGATGCGGACCTCCTTGCCGACGACCGCCTCCTCGCTGGTGGCGTGGGCCTCGATGGTGCGCTCCTGGAACGCTGCCAGGTCTGCGGCCGTGGCGGCGCGGTCCACCGGGGTACGTTCGACAGTGACCCGCTCCTGGTGCAGGGTCACCTGCTCCTCGACCGGCCGCTCGACGACATAGGAGCGCACCCGCACCCGGCCGCCCTCGACCTCACGCTTGCCGACGACCAGGCGTTCCTCGACGACCTTCAGCGTGCCGTCCTGGCCGCCCGGGACCGAAGCGGCGCCGGCAACCCCGGTGGAGGCAGTCGAACGCAGGGCGCCATGCGCCGTCGCGTCGTAGCCGGTCCAGCCAGACTTGCGCCATGTGGCTTCCTGCTCGTCGAGGTTGACGGCACCGGCATGCTCCAGGATGTCGGCGGCGCGGCTGACATGCGCCTCCTCCACCTGCGCCGTCAGCAGGACGTTGCCGCGGCGCATGCCCTCGGCATAGGCGTAACGGTCTTCGTCCGGCACAGAGGAGCTCTTCAGCGAGCCGAAGAAGCCTTTCTCCTCATAGGGCCGGGCCTTGTCGTAACCCGCGTCCGTAACGCCTGCGCCGGGGCCGGTCTGGATCATGGCGCGGTCGAGTTTCAACTCGCTGGCAAGCGCCTGGGCGGCTTGGTCGGCGTCGGGCTTGGATTTGAACATGGCAGTCAGAGTGCGGATCGTCATCCTCGGTCTTCCTTGATGCTGGTTGCAATTGTAACGTCAGTCAATGGTTTGCTGGTGCTCGCGCGTGCCCGCAACCCGGCAGGCACGCCGCTGCCCCTCGAGCATCAGCCAGGTCTCGGGGCGGCCTCCTCTGTCACCGCGGGGCCACGCCGCATTCGTTTATCCGCGCGCGCAGCATCGTTGCCCCGGGGCTATGTGAGGGGGCTTTACACAAACTCGGCAGCTTAGTGCTGCCGGATGATGCTCAAGTTTGCGTGTGCTGCACAGCGCGTAGCGACCTGAGTGACCACCGATAGAGCATCGAACGCGCCGTGGCCTTCCAGAACCGTGGTCTGGGTGGCAATGATGCCATGGCGGATTTTTTGGGGATTGGACGATGATGAGCGGCGATAAGGACGATGCGGATACGGCTCCCTCCGATGTGGCGCTTCCAACCGCCGACAGCGCCCACACCGGCCAAGGCGCGCCGACGGACGAGGCGCATAAGGATGCAGGCGACGGCTCGCTCACGGGCTCGGTGCCGGCTGGGCTGACGGCTGACGAACTCCTGGAACAGGCGAACAGCGGCAAATCCAGCGACGGCGGAACCGGCTGAACCGCCGCCCATTTGTTTGAGGCGCCTCGGACGGAACCAAGCGTCCACGCGGCGTTTTCTCGGTGTCGCACGACAACGGCGCTGGCGCGGGGCCACAGAGGTTCGCCGTGCGCCGCACTCATGGGGGACATTGCATGCCGCAAGCCGTGATCTTCGACGTGGATGGCACCTTGATCGACTCCGTCGAC
>CAXSGE010000056.1:0-25864 GCA_964236715.1 uncultured Acetobacteraceae bacterium
CAACTTTTTGCCCCGCGCCAGATTTACGCGCTTTCTGACCGCCATCGACAGCCGGCCAAGGGGACTGTCGCAACATTGGGAGTCGAAACGTTCTCGGGCGCCGAGCGCGATGGTCTTTGGTGAGCAAGGCTGTTTTGTGCCGGATACCGGCCAGCACCGGCCTCGCTGCCGACTGGATCAAACCTGGATTGGGGGTCACCGAGAGCGGCAAAGTATCTGAAACTGTTGCGACCCCCAATGTTGCGACAGTCCCGCCTACGACCAGGACAGCGTGTCCGCCGCGGTCGCCGAGCGCCATCCCGAAGCGGCGATCATTGTGCCGCCGCGGTCCACGGCCGTGCTGAGCAAGGCGGCCGAGACCGCGCCGACACAGCGGGACCACCACTTGCAGTTCATCGCCGAGCACGGCCGAGCAACCTGGCAAAAAGCGTCGGGCTACACCACCCGGGCCCGTGTTGAGGCCACCATCGGCAGGTTCAAGCAGGTGATCGGTGACGGGCGAAGCCGGTCAAGGTTCCGCGTGCGCAGCACGTGGAATGCCGGCGGAGGGTGCGCTCGCACGGACCCGCGCCGGGCAACCGAGGTGGGTGTCGCCGTCCATGCTCTGAACCGCATGTTGGACCTTGGACGCCCAATCTCCGTTCGCATCGCCTGAATGCAGAATGCGTTGGCGCTATTGCGCCCACTCTCATGGTCCATGCAACATCGTCCCGCATGGACCCGGCCAATCCCATTCTCGTTTTCCATTGAGGCTCATGTGCTCCTTGCTTGTCGGAGCCGCGTCATTGTCAGGCTAGAAGGTCTTCTAGCCTGATCGGCAGCTCGCGCAGGCGCTTGCCGGTGGCGTGGAACACGGCGTTGGCGACCGCGGCGTTCATGCCGACGATGCCGATCTCGCCAATCCCCTTCACGCCCAGCGGGTTCACCCGGTCATCGTGTTCCGGCACCATGATGATCTCGACGGAGGGCACGTCGGCATTCACCGCGACCATGTAGTCGGCCAGGTTGTCGTTGGTGTAGCGCGCCGAAGCGGCGTCGATCTCGGTCGCCTCATGCAGCGCCGATGACAGGCCCCAGATCACTCCGCCCATATACTGGCTGTATGCCGTGAGCGGATTGATGATTGTTCCCGCCGCGAACGCGGAGACCACCCGCGGGACCCGGATTTCGCGGGTGCGGCTGTGCACCCGAACCTCGACGAAATGGGCGCCGAACGCGAAGGCCGTGACATCCTTGCGGCCTTCGCCACGCGCGAACGCTACCTGGCCCTTGTATAGCCCGGCCATAGCGGTCGCCGGCAGGCCGGCCGGCACGTTCTCGGCGTAAACCTCCAGGCGGCCGGCGGTCCTGCCGACCGCCTTGCCCCAGGGTTCGCTGCTGTTCCCCGGTCCCGTCAGCATTCCTTCCGACAGCTTCAACGTGGCGGGATCGGCGCCATGGAAAATGCTGCCCGCGTCCTGCACCGCCGCCTCGGCGATGCGGCGCCGGACCTCCTCGCACGCCTTCACGGCGACGTGCGTCGTGGTGGCGGCGTTGTTCGATCCGCCAGCCACCGTCACCGGGGGCAGGTCGCTATCGCCCATGCGCACCGTCACATCCTCGATTTTAAGGCCCAGCGAGCGGGCGACGGTGATGGCCACGGTGGTGTAGGCGCCCGTGCCGATCTCGTGGCCGGCCAAGCCGATCGTCGCCTTGCCATCCGGCGTGACCGACAGGCGTGCCGCCGCCGGGGCGAAGTTGGTGGGATAGCAGGCGGTGGCGCAGCCATAGCCCACGAGCCATTCGGCGTCCCGCATCGATCCCGGCTTGGCGCTGCGCCCGCCCCAGCCGAACCGCGCCGCCGCCTGGTCGAAGCACTGCATCAGCGAGCGGGAGGAGAACGGCAGTCCCGATACGGGGTCCGTCTGGGTGTCGTTGACCCGGCGGAGTTCGATTGGGTCCATGTCGAGCGCGATGGCCAGCTCGTCCATCGCGCTTTCTAGCGCGAACATGTAGGGCGTTTCGGCCGGCGCCCGCATGAAGCCCGGCGTGTTGCGGTCGGCGTGGACCACGTGCACGGCGGTGGCGATGTTCGGGCAGGCATACATACGCGCGGTCGCTCCAACCCCGGCCACGTTGTAGCCGGACGGACGCGACGTGACCTCCCAGCCCTCATGGGAGAATGCGGTGAGCCTGCCGTCCTGCGTCGCGCCGAGTTTCACGCGCTGGCGCGTCTCCGCCCGGTAGGTCGCGATGGTGAAGCCCTGGTCGCGCGTCGGCACCAGCTTCACCGGCCGGCCGAGCCGCCGCGCCGCAATGGCGATCCAGGCGGTGCGCGAGGTCGTGCCCCCCTTGGAGCCGAACCCGCCGCCGACATAGCGCGAGATGGTGCGGACATTGGCGGGGTCGAGGCCGAGCTGCTCGGCGACCGTCGCCTTCAGCCCCCACATGAACTGGGAGGGCTCATAGATCGTGAGGTTCGGGCCGTCCCACACGCATGTCGTGGTGAAGAGTTCGATGGGATTATGATGTTGCGCTGGGGTCTGGTAGTGGCCGTCGACCGTGACCGGCGCTGCGGCGAAGGCGGCTGCGGCGTCTCCCTTCGCCGGCTCTGGGCTGCGCGACTCGGCGGGCTGGATGTCGACGCCGGGCGCGTCGAATGTCGCGCTGGCCGGCTCCTGCACATACTGGGCCTCGACCTTGTTCGCGGCCTCGCGCGCCGCCTCGTAGGTGTCGGCCACGACCACGGCGATGATCTGCCCATCGTGCCAAATGCGGTTGCTTTCCAGCGTCGTGGTGGTGGGGCCGCCGTCGCCACCGAACGGCGGCTTGGCCTGGTCCCCAACGTTCTCGTGGGTGAGGATGTCGAGCACGCCGGGCACCGCCTTGGCGCGGTCGAGGCCGAGCGCGCCAAGGCGGCCCCGGGCGATCGCGCTGGTCACCAGATAGGCGAAAGCCGGATTGACCAACGGCTCGTCCGAGGCGTAGCGCGCGGCGCCAGTCACCTTTGCAACGCCATCGATGCGCGGCGTGGGCCGGCCGAACAGTCCGTTTGCTGCCCTGTCCATCTCAATTCTCCGCCGTCTTGATCGGCATCGCCCTGGCTTGCATCAGGGCGCGGACGAGCGTGCGCCGCCCAAGCTCGGGCTTGTAGTCGTTGTTGCCGTGGGTGACGGCGCCGCTGAGCGCCGCCGTTGCGGCGGCCTCGGCATTGGCCTCCGTCAAGGGCTTGCCGGTCAGCGCCGCTTCGGCCGCATGCGAGCGCCAGGGCCGATACGCCATGCCGCCGATGCCGATACGCGCCTGACGCACCCGGTCACCGTCCATCTCGAGCGCGACCGCGGCCGAGGCGATGGCGAACTCATAGGAAGCGCGGTCACGGACCTTGAGATACACCGAGCGGCCCGTCCATCCGCCGGCCGGGACCTGGAAGGCGGTGATGACCTCGCCCGGCTTCAGGGTCGTTTCGATATGCGGCTGGCCCTCCGGCGACGTATGCAGGGCCGAGAAAGCGATGCGGCGCGGCCCCTGCGGCCCCGCCAGCTCGACCTGCGCATCGAGCGCGGCAAGCGCGACGCCGAGGTCGCCGGGGGACTGCGCGATGCAGCTCTGATCGACGCCCAGAACGGCGTGGTTGCGATTGAACCCGCCGATCGCCGCGCAGCCGGAGCCGGGGGTGCGCTTGTTGCAGGCGGCCCAACTGGTGTCGCGGTAGTAGGAGCACCGGGTCCGCTGCAGCACGTTGCCCCCGAGCGTGGCCATGTTGCGCAACTGCGCGCTGGCCGCCAGTTGCAGGCTCTGGGCGATGGCGGGATAGCTGGCCAGAACGGCGGGATGCCTTGCCACGGCAGACATCTTGGCGAACGCGCCGAGACGCAGGCCGTTCGGCCCCGCCTCGATGGCGCCGTGGGCGGCGCCGAGCGGCGTGATGTCCACCACGCGCTCCGGCGTGAGGACGTCGAGCTTCATGAGGTCGATCAGCGACGTGCCGCCTGCCAGGAACTGCATCGGCGCATCCGTCTGGCCCTGGCCGCTCTGAAAGCCAAGGCGCGACGCCTGCGCCAGGTCGTCGGCCCGGTCATACACGATCGGGCGCATCAGGCATGCTCCATCTGGCCGCGGGCCTGTTTGATCGCCTCGACGATCTTGGGGTAGGCGGCGCACCGGCAGAGATTGCCGCTCATGTACTCCCGGATGTCCGCGTCGGTGTTCGCATGGCCCTCATGCACGCAGGCGACGGCGGACATGATCTGGCCGGGCGTGCAGTAGCCGCACTGGAACCCGTCATGGTCGATGAACGCCTGCTGCATCGGATGCAGGTGGCCGTCCGCCCCGGCCAACCCCTCGATGGTCCCGATCTGCTTGCCCTGCGCCGCGATGGCCAGAGTGAGGCATGACAATACCCGCTCGCCGTCGACGTGGACGGTGCAGGCGCCGCACTGCCCCTGGTCGCAGCCTTTCTTGGAGCCGGTGAGATTCAGGTGCTCGCGCAGCGCATCGAGCAGCGACGTCCGGGTATCGATGGTCAGCCGGTAGTCCCGGCCGTTCACGTTGAGGGTCATATCGGACCGGCCCGTCGCGACCGGGGGTGGCTGTGCCGCCGGCGTGGCCGGTGCAGCCACTGCCCGGGCGACGATCGGGATCGCGGCGATGAGCGATGCGCCTCCGAGCAGGGTCCTACGGCTCGGTCCCAGTGTTTTTTCAACCATGCCAATCTCTCCATTCGCCGGCGAAGCCTTGGTGGCCTAGTGGTGCGAAACCTGAAGTCTGTGCTTGCAGCCAGCGAAGTCCCGGCGTCGAAGCAGAGACTGACACTATTACCGTGGATGCACACTACATAGGTTGGAAATCAATTAATGATATATGCAAAAATCCACCGCATGGGTTTGCATGGAATCGACCTCAACCTGCTCGTCGCCTTCGATGTCCTCATGGCCGAGCGTAGCGTCACGCGGGCCGGTGCGCGCATTGGCCGCACCCAGCCCGCGATGAGCGCCGCCCTGTCGCGGCTGCGGGACGAGCTGTTCGTGCGCAGCTCCAAAGGCTTGCAGCCGACGCCGCGCGCGATGGACCTTGCCGAACCGCTCGGCCGCGCGCTCGCGGACATCCAGCGCACGCTTGAGTTCACCCAGGCGTTCGACCCCCAGTCGTCGACCGTGACCTTCAACCACGGCCTCTCGGAACATCCGACCTTCGTGCTGTTGCTGCGCCTGGTAGCGTGGTACATGGATCGAGCGGTGGTGCTGAGGAGTGGGGTGACGTAGGGGATCACCCTCCCAAACTCCGGATGCCCATCTTGCCATTCAAGCTGAACCAGGACCGCCGCCATCACATTCCGCGCCAGCAGCGCAAGGTGACGAACTGGCCGATCTACGACGCCAGCCTGCGTCAGCGCGGCAGCTTAACGGTGTGGTTCACCGACGAGGCGATTGCAGCGTGGATGGCCGAGCCACGCACGACGCGCGGTGCCCAGCCCTGGTATTCGCCGGTCGCCATTCTGACGGCGCTGACGATACGGGCGGTGTTCCGCCTCGCGTATCGGCAGGCTGAGGGGCTGCTCGGCTCCATCGTCGGCCTGCTCGGCCTTGGCTTGCGCGTGCCCGACCATACAACCCTCAGCCGGCGTGCGGCGACGCTGGACGTGCCGCGGCCGGGGAACGCCGGCGCTGGGGCCGGCGGCGAGCCCATGCACCTGCCCTTGCGCAGCACGGGCCTGAAGCTGTGCGGCAAGGGCGAGTGGCTGCTGGAGAAGCACGGACGGCGACACACCGGTCGTGGCGGGCGCTGCATTTGGGCTTGGACGCCGGCACCGGCCGGATCGTGGCCGCCATGCTGACCACCAAGGACGTGGACGATGCGTCGCAAGCCGGCCCCTTGCTCGACCAGGTCGCGGGCGCGGTGGCCTCGTTCACCGGCGACGGCGGCTACGACCAGGATCGCGTTTACGACAGCGGCGCCGAGCGCCACCCTGAAGCGGCCGTCGTCGTCCCGCCGCGCGCGACCGCGGTGCCCAGCGGCACGGCCGAGAGCGCACCGACGCAACGGGACGGCCACCTTCAGGCCGTTTCACGGCCTGTCCCACCGGGGGATCGCTTCGCGATGGCCTGGCAGAACGCGTCTGGATACAACAGGCGCGCCCGGGTCGAAGCTGCCATGAACAGGTGGAAGCAGGTGATCGGCGACGAGTTGCGCGCGCATACGGACGAGCGCCGGGCGACCGAGGTGGCGGTCGCCGTCCACGCGCTCAACCGCATGCTGGAGTTCGGACGCCCGCGTCGCCTGACCCCAAACGGGGCTGGGATCAACGCGCCCACATCCCTGATCCATGCACCACGCTAGCGTGTGCGGAAAACGGGCGATGCTGTTGAAAAACCCTGAAGGAGGGATGGCGCAGCCGGATACCTGATCATCCACCCCTGTTTTGTGGAGGATTTCGGCGGCTGCCGCCATGACGACCTGGCCTTACCCGAACGCTGCGGTCCCGGCCTGACCCGACAGGCCGCAGGCTCTAAGCCGTGCTAGCCGCCTCAGGTTCTGCGCCGCGGCTGCAAGGTGGAACTCCTCGGCCGCACCTTGCAACCCACGCAGCCGCAAGCGCCGGATCCCGAACTGCTGCTTAAGGTGGGCGAACAGGATCTCGACCTTCTGGCGCCACCGCTGCGATTGCACGTAAGCCGTGGTGCCGGCGAGCGCCTGGGCAGCCTTGCGGGCCGGCTCGTGGATGCTGACGTTGATCCCACGCGCCTTTCCTGTCGTGCACCGGGCCTTGAGTGCACAAGCTCCGCAATCGGCTGCCCGCGCCGAGTACTTCTGCATACCCCGACTGCGCTCGAACCCCGCCAGGCGCAGCGTGTGCCCGGACGGGCAGCGCCAGGCGTCCTCGGCTTCCATGTAGGTGAAGCTCTCGCGTGTGAACATGCCGTCAGTTTGCGCCGTGCGGTCCAGCACCGGAATGTGCGGGTCTACGCCGCGGGCCAGCAGCCAGGCCAGGAATGGCCCCGTGCCGTAGCCCTTGTCCGCGCCGAGGCAGAAGGGCGCGAACCCGAACGCCCCCGCCGCCCGCGCCAGCATGGCCTTGGCGGCGACGATCTCCTGGCTGAGCCGCGCCGGCGTTGCTTCCACGCCGACGATGATGCCGTGCGCCGTGTCCACCAACAGGTTGGTCTCAAAGGCGAACACGCCCACGCCGTGTTTGATGCTCCATGCCGCAGCGGGGTCGGTGGGCGACAGATACTTGGGTGCCTGATGACGAGGCTCGTCCGGCTCGCGCGACATAGCCGCGTCGAGCGCGTCGAGGTGCTCGCGCACTGGATGCGCCTGCGCCCCGCGATCCGTCGTCCATGCCTCGGGCACGCGATCACCGGGCAGGCGCTTGTGGCGGCTTGCGTCGGCGTCCACCTGGCTGCCGTCCACGGCCGCGTTTTCGCCAGGAACGAGGCCAGCCTCCACGCAGCGGCGCACAACCTGCTCGAACACGGCACGGAACACGTTGCCGTCGCGGAAGCGGCGATGCCGGTTCTTGCTGAAGGTGCTGTGGTTCGGCACGACGTCGTCCACACCAAGGCGGCAAAACCAGCGATGAGCCAAGTTCAGGTGCATCCCGGCGCAGAGTTTTCGTTCGGAGCGGATGCCGCCGAGGTAGCCGACCAGCAGCATGCGCATCATCAGTTCCGGATCGATCGAGGGACGCCCGATCAAGCTGTAGTGGGGCGCCATAATGCAGCGGACAAACGCCGTATCCAGCAATGCGTCCACCGCACGAAGCAGGTGGCCGACTGGAAGATGGTCATTGATCCGAACTGTGGAGAATACCGGCTCCGCCATGACCCGCTTGCCCATCATCACTGCCTCCATCGCACTATGGAGATCAATGAATCACAGCCGCCCGCACCCTCCTAACAGGGGCCGCAGCGCCTTTTTCAACAGCATCGGGCGTTTTCCGGGGAGAATTAAGCGCTGATCTCGCGCCGAGGCGCGGGACCCCAGCTCGCCACAGCTAGATTTCCACTTCCAGCCCGACCTCGACCACCTGGGCAGCTGGCAGGCCGTAGTAGGCGGCCGGGCGGTTGGCGTTGAGCAGCATCGCAGCGAACAGCGCCTTGCGCCAGTGCGCCATGCCCGTGGGCTGGTCCGAGGCGATGACCGTCTCGCGCCGGAGATAGTAGGTGAGCGCCGCGGAGTCTACGTCACGCAGCAGGGGATGCTGGCAGGTGGGGAACAGCGCTGCCGGCACGTCCGGCTTCTCAATGAAGCCGAACGACAGCACGACCCGTGTCAGGCCGCAGTCCATGGCGATCACCTCCGCGCGTTGCTCGGGCGCGACCTGCGGCGCGTCGGTGGTCTGCGTCGAAACCAGCAGCACGCGCTCGTGCAGCACGTGGTTGTGCCTCATGTTATGGGCAAGCGAGAGCGGGATGCCGGTGGTCGAGCCGAACATGGCGGCAGCACCCCGGACGCGGAACGGCGGGTCGGCCCGCATCGCCGCATAGAACTTGTCCTCCGGCAGCCGCAGTTGGGCATGGAGGTCGGCGAGCAGCGTGCCGCCCTTGCGCCACGTCAGCATCAGGAACGCGACCAGGGAGGCCAGCAGCAGCGGGAACCAGCCGCCCTCGAACACCTTGGCGCAGTTCGAGGCAAAAAAAATCAGGTCGACGAGGAGGAAGAAGCCGTTCACGGCATATACGGCTGCTGGGTTGTAACCCCATTGCAGCGCCACGAGGGCCGCGAGCACCGTGGTAATCGCCATCAGCAGCGACACCGCAATGCCGTAGGCGCCGCCCAGTGCGTCGGACGAGCCGAAGGTGATCACGGCGCCGATCGTGCCGGCCGCCAACAGCCAGTTCACTGCCGGCATGTAGATCTGCCCGGCCTCGTGGCTTGCTGTGTGCAGCACGCGCATCCGCGGCAGGAAGCCGAGCTGGATCGACTGCTGAGTTAGGGAGAATGCGCCCGAGACGATCGCCTGTGAAGCGATGATCGTGGCGAGCGTCGCAAACAGCACCAGCGGGTAGTGCGCCCAGCCCGGCGCCAGCAAGTAGAACGGGTTCTCGATGGCCGTGGCGTCCGAGAGCAGCAGCGCGCCCTGGCCGAAATAGTTGAGCACAAGGCACGGCAGCGCCACGCAGAACCACCCCAGCCGGATTGGCAGGCGGCCGAAGTGCCCCATGTCGGCATACATGGCCTCGCCGCCTGTCACGGCGAGAAAGGCGGCACCGAGCACGGCGAAGCTGATTGCCGGGCCGGCGTGGATGAGGTAGCCCAGCGCGTGCCAGGGATTAAGCGCCGCGAGGACGCTTGGGGTGCGCGCGATGCCGGCAAGCCCGAGCGCGCCGATCGCCGCGAACCACACCAGCATGACGGGGCCGAACACCTGGCCGATCGCCTCGGTCCCGCGTCGCTGGACGAGGAAGAAGCCGACCAGGATCGCGAGCGTCAGCGGCACGACAAAGGGGGTGAGCTGCGGCGCGTCGAGCTTCAGCCCTTCGATGGCGCTCAGCACGGAGATCGCCGGCGTGATCACGCCGTCGCCGTAAAGCAGCGCCGCCCCAATCAGGCCGAGGATCAACAGGGAGGCGCGCCAGCTTCGCGCCGGCGCATGGCGGACGTCGAGCAGCGCGAGCATGGCGACGATGCCGCCCTCGCCGTGGTTGTCGGCCCGCATGATCAGGATCGCATACTTGGCCGAGACGATGACGATCAGCGCCCAGAAGATCAGCGACAGCACGCCAAGGATCGTCTCGGGCGACAGTGCCCCGCCGGCTTGCGCCGCCTGCTTGAACGCGTAGAGCGGGCTGGTGCCAATGTCGCCATAGACCACGCCCAACGCAAGCAGCGCGAGCGCTACCGGCCTGCGCCGAGCGGCCTGCACGGCCGGGGTCGCTTTCACGGTCGGATCGGCAATCCGCTCAGGGACGTGCAATCCATTAACGGTCTTCATGCCCCGTGACCTTTCGTGACCGAGGGCAGGACGTCGCCTCGCTGTGACACGATACGTAAGCTTCCAGTGCAAGGGGTCGCAGTCAACACCCGGTCACTTGGGTTGTACAACGAGACAACCGCATCCGAGGAGCCGCAAATCGCGTGCACGCCTCTGCCGCGGGCCAGCACGGCCGAGGTGCGAAGGTCAGCGCGCATGCGGGAACATGCAACGACCTTACCATTGCCGGGGCCTTATCGGTGTCCGGTCGCAAAATCTTTCATCAAGCTGGCACATCCAGGCGGCAGGCTCAGCAGTAAAGGTTTGAGCCATGTACGCAGTGGCGGGGCGGACGCTCGACTCACCGGGGAGAATTTAATGACCTGCATACGCCTGAACGCGGCCATCATGGCGGCGACGCTGGGCCTTGCGCCCGCTGCCTTCGCCTCCAGCCATCGCGAGGCGCCGCTGATCACTCAGCTGCCAAAACTCGACAGCACCGACGTTTACCTGTTCCGCAGCTACGAGCACGGCCGGTCCGATTTCGTGACCCTGATCGCCAACTACCAACCGTTCCAGGAGCCGTATGGCGGTCCGAACTACTACACGATGGACGCGAACGCCGTGTACGACATCAACGTCGACAACAAGGGCACCGGCCGCCCGGCGATGACTTTCCGGTTCCGCTTCAACAATAAAGACAACGGCTTGTCGTTGAACGTCGGCGGCAAGCAGGTCCCGGTGGCGCTGACCGAGCTTGGCCAGATTACGTCGTTGGTTCCGCCCACGCAGAACGTGGTCGAGACCTACACGATCTCGCTGGTCACCTACGTGGACGGGCGGGTGGTCGAGACGCCGATCACCAATGCCGCGAACGGCGGGACTGTATTCGACAAGCCGGTCGACAATATCGGCAACAAGACCATCCCGGACTATCCCGGCTACGCCGCCCAGTTCATCTATGGCGTGAACATTCCAGGTTGCGACGTGCCGGGCCGCGCCTTTGTCGGCCAGCGCAAGGAAAGCTTCGTGGTCAACCTGGGCGAGACGTTCGACCTGGTGAACTACGCCCACCCAGTCGGCGAGGAATTTGCCAACACGACCGCCAACTCGATCGGCGGCAAGAACATCAGCTCCCTCGAAGTCGAAGTGCCGATCAAGTGCATCGTGAATGGGGCCGACCCGGTGGTCGGCGCCTGGACCACGGCGTCCTCGGTGGTCAAGAACGGCGACAACGGGTTCAAGCTGAGGCAGATGTCGCGCCTCGGCAATCCGCTGGTCAACGAGCTGGTCATCGGCCTGCCGGACAAGGACAAGTTCGGCGCCAGCGTGCCGGCCAATGACGGGCAGTTCCTGACCTATGTCACCAACCCGACCATCCCGGCGCTCATCGAGGCGCTGTTCGGCACCAAGGCGCCGACCGCCTTTCCCCGCACGGACCTCGTGGCGGTGTTCCTGACCGGCGTCACCGGGCTGAACGCGCCGGCGCACCTCGTGAACGCGGGCGAGGAGGAGCGCCTGAACACATCCATTCCGCCGGTGGCAAAGGGCGGGCAAAACCGTCTTGGAGTAATCGCTGGCGACAATGCGGGCTACCCGAATGGCCGCCGTCCGGGCGACGATGTGGTGGATATCACGCTGCGGGTCGCAATGGGCCGTCTTTATACGCTCGGCTTGTTCGGCACCCCGGCCGATGCCCCGTCGGGCGGCCTCGACTTCACCGATGGCGCCTTTGTCGACTCGAACATGTACGGCCAAGCGTTCCCGTATTTGAACACGCCGATTCCCGGCTCGCCGCAGGATGCGCAGGCCGCGGCTTCAACCGATCAGCTTCCGAAGTAACCCTGATCGGTCGCTCACTCCTGATCGCCTGCGCAGGGTTCGCCCCGCGCAGGATGTTCTGCACGGTCGCGGCGTTCGTGTTGGTCGCTGCGGCCACGCCGATACGCGCCGAGCCGATGACGCCAACTGACGCATCGCTCGTGATTGAGCGCCTGCCGGATGCGCAGGATCCCGGGCGTCATGCCATGCACGCGCTCCACGCCCAGCTTCTGGCGCACCCGGACGACCTTATCCTTGCGATCCGTGTCGCGCGCGGGGAGATGGCGCGGTGCCGCACGCTGTTCGACCCGCGCGCCTGCGGCCGCGCCGAGGCGGCGCTTGGCCCCTGGATCGGCGCCGAGAACCCACCGCCTGACGTGCTGTTGCTGCGCGGCCTGCTGCGGCAGACGAACCACCTGTTCGACGCGGCCCTCGCCGATCTGAGCCGCGTGCTGGCGGTCCAGCCGAACAGTGCGCAGGCGCTGCTGACCCGCGCCGTCGTGCACGAGGTACGCGCCGAATACGCGCTCGCGCAGCAGGATTGCGGCCTGGCGCGGTTCCATATCGGCGATGCTGCTGCCGTGGCCTGCCTGGCGGGCGCGTCCAGCCTGACCGGGCATGCGGCCACCACGCTCATTGCCCTGAAGATCAGCGACGCCGATCCTGCCTCGCCCGAGGCCGAGCGGCTCTGGGCGCTGACTGTCGAGGGCGAGGTCGCCTCCCGGCTCGGCCGCAATGCCGAGGCGGAGGACGCCTTCAAACGCGCCCGTGCGATCGCGCCGGACGACTCCTACCTTCTCGGCGCCTATGCCGACCTGCTGCTCGGCCTCGACCGGCCGCGTGAGGTGGCTGCGATGCTGGCCGACCGCACCCGGATCGACCCGTTGTTGCTGCGCCTGTCCGAAGCCGAGGAACGGCTCGGCGCGCCCGATCCGTCCCATATCACCGCGCTCGCCCAGTCGTTCGAGACCAGCCGGCGGCGCGGCGACATCGTGCATGAACGCGAGCAGGCCCGTTTTGCGTTGCATGTGCAGCATCAGCCGCAGGAGGCGCTCACGATCGCACAGTCGAACTGGCGCGTGCAGCGCGAGCCCGCCGATGCCCGCATCCTGATGGAGGCGGCGCTGGCCGCCCAGCGCCCGGAGGCTGCGGCCGCGGCGCTTGCTTGGTATCGCGAGAACAAGGTCGAGGACATGGCGATCGCTGGTTTGGCGCGGCAGTTGGCGACGCTCCCCGCCGTCGGGGCGCAATGAGGATATTGCTCCTGCTGCTGGCCGCGGTCGGCGCCTGCCTGGCCTCCGCCGGGCCAGTGCGGGCACACAGCGCTAGCTCGAGCTATCTTACGATCGCCGCCAGCGGTGACCAGGCGCGCTTGAGTTGGTCCATCGCGTTGCGCGACCTCGAGGAGGCGGTCGGGCTGGACGCGAACGACGACGGCGACATCACCTGGGGCGAGATGCAGGTGAAGGCGGAGCAGATCGACGCCTATGCCCTGTCGCGCCTGCAGATCGCCACCGGCGGCGCGCAGTGCGTGGCCGGTCCGGTCGAGCACTTGGTGAACCTGCTCGGCGATGGCGGATACGCGGTGCTGAACACGACATTCCAATGCCCGGTCGCTGTGACGCGGCTGGATGTCCGATACGGCGCGCTGTTTGAGATCGACCCTAGTCACCGCGGACTGCTCAGCGTCACGCTCGATGACGGCGTCACGCATACGGGCATGGTCTCTCCGGCCGAGCCGTTGGCGCGCTTCGGCGCGTCGGGGGGTCAGGGCACGCTGATCCGCCAGTTCTTCATGGGCGGTGTGGAGCATATGCTCGCCGGCGCCGACCATGTGCTTTTCATCATGATGCTGCTGGCACCGCTGCTGCTCCGCCCCGGGGCAGACGGGGGCGGCCCGGTCCGGCGCCTGATCGAGATCGTCGCATTGCTGACTGCGTTCACCGTCGCGCACGGGCTGACGCTGGCCCTGGCCGTGCTCGGACTGGCCCATGTGCCGCAGACTGTCGCCGAGCTTGGCGTGGCGGTGACGATCCTGCTGACCGCGCTCGACAACATCGTCGCCTTCCTGCCCCGGCGCCGGCGCATCCTGGCGTTCGGCTTCGGGCTGATCCACGGGTTGGGGGTCGCCGGCGGCCTCGGTCCGCTGCAACTGCCGCCGGCGACGCTGGCCCTCGCGCTGCTGGGGTTCAGCTTCGGGCTGGAGGCGGCGCAACTCGGCATCGCGATCGTCGCGGCGCCCGTCGCCTACGTGCTGCGCGCCACCCCCGCCGTATCGCGCCGGATGTTGCCCGTGCTGTCGGGCGGGGTGGCGCTGCTCGCTACACTCTGGATCGCCGAGCGTGCCGTGCGGCTCGCCGACCTTCGGCCCATCATTGCCCTTTTAACGACGGGAACACTCCATGCGTAGATTGCTGCTTGTAGCCGCGCTGCTCGCGCTGCCGCATCCCGCGCTGGCTCATATCACCGGGGTCGCGTCCGGCTTCGGCGCCGGGTTCACCCACCCGCTGCTAGGACCCGATCATCTGGTCGCGATGGTCGCAGTCGGTCTCTGGGGCGCACAGCTCGGCAACCCGGCCGTCTGGGTGCTGCCGATCGCGTTCCCGCTCGTCATGGCGGCCGGTGGGCTGATCGGCATCAGCGGCGCCGAGATCCCGTTTCCTGAGATGGCCATCGCACTATCCGGCGTGGCGCTCGGCCTGATGGTCGCGCTGCGGGTGCGGATCGCGTTCTGGGCGGCGGCGATCGTGGTCGCGATCTTCGCGCTGTTTCATGGCTACGCCCACGGCAAGGAGATGCCCAGCGCGACGAATGCCGAGAGCTTCGCGATCGGCTTCGTCGTCGCAACGGGGCTGCTGCATTTGGTTGGCATCACCATCGGCACCGTGGACCGCACCCGTGCGGGTTCGGCCGCCATACGATGCCTCGGCGCCGTGATCGCCGTCGTCGGGTGCTTTTTCGTGGTCTCGACGCTCGGCGGTATCGAGTGAGGCACCCGTGGGGTGTGGCGGGGCTGGCACTCGGCTTAGCGCTGCTGGTACCGGCGGGGGCAGCCGCGCATGGCCTTTCGCCGGCGATCAGCGGCTTCTATGCCGGCGGGCTGATGGTGCTGGTGAGCCCCGATGACGTGCTGCAGTGGCTCGCCCTCTGCGCCTTTGCGGCGACCTATGAGCCGAACCGGGCCGGGTGGGCGGCCGAGGCGCTCACCGCCGGTCTGCTCGGGGGGTTCGTGCTGGGCAGCCTGTCATGGGTTGGTTCGTTCCCGGCTTGGGTAAGCGGGGCCGAGTTGCTGGCGATCGGTGCGCTGCTATCGGCAGGAATCCGCTTGCCGTTTACCGTGCTGACCGGGCTTGCCGCCATGATCGGTCTGCTGCGCGGCGCGCATGACGGGCTGGACGCCGTCGCACGGCCGGACAAGCTGGCGCTCGCCGCGGGGATCGGCATCACTGCCTATCTGGTGATGGTGATCGGGATCTCCGTCCTGGTTTGGCTGCTGCCCCGCATTGCAGCGATCCGGACAGTGGCAGTCCGCGCGTTTGGAAGCTGGGTGGTGGCGATCGCCCTCATGCTCGAAGCATTCGCGCTGGTCGGTCGCTGATGGGTCCGTGCTGCGAGCATTGACTGGCGGAAAGCGGTTAACGCATAGGGCGTCAAGTTCCACCCCCAGGTCGCGTGCTCGCAAGCCCCTCCTTGCTCATGTTTGCCTTCGCCCTGTATGGCCCCGGTCATCCGGGAAACGAGGGATCGGCCCTATACGGCCTTGTCGTAACCTCGCTGCCAAAAGTGCCGATCTGGAAAGCGTTTTGTTTCAATAGCTCGTGCTTCACGCAATCTGGCACCGCATTGAAATAGCTGGATAACAAGCTCTTCGTTTCGATGATGTTGATCCGCAACCGGTCAATTCTGGACCAGGAATCTGGATCGAGCCTCATCAAAGGGTTACAGGTTCCGCAAGGCTGTTCCGCAAGGCAAAGGCACTTTATGCTGGTTGTTGAAGCTACCCGGAGGGCAGCTGGTAGGCATTCCTCTCATCTTGATGCACTTTTGGCACGGTGATTACGACAAGGCCAGCCCGCCGAAATGCCCCTCGTAGGGGATAACGGTGTTGCTGTCCGCCGGAGGGTGGGATCGCCAAGTGCCGGGTCCGGCCATGCAGCGTAGGGCCTGACGCTGGGCCTTGAACCGCCGCCACAGTGTCGGGACCAAGCCGCTATTAGGGGGTAGAGGGTACATTCAGAAGTTCCATGTCGGCTCGGGATGAGCCGCGGAGAAGTCTGCGCGACGTCACTGCGAACGGGCACAGCCCAGATTGTGAAACCGATAGCAGACGCGAACGGGCCGAGTTGGAGCGGATCAGTGCGGTTAGGGACAGCGCGCGGTGAATGACGCCTGGTATTGCTATGGGGCAAATGCCCGTGCAGATCACCGCATCCGCCGAGCGGAGTGTGTCCGTTTTCACGTCCGACAATCAAGGTGTCCGCCATCCCCTCAATTGTGAACTGAACCCTTTGGGTGAGACAGTGAATTACGGACAGCTCGGCTGTGTCATGGCCCCGGGCTACTGCGCAGCAGCCCGGGGCTGGTTGGATTCGAACTCCAACGGCGACAAGTAGGCAAGAGCCGAGTGGAGCCTTTGGCGGTTGTAGGTGGTCTCGATGAATGCCCCGATGGCCGTCCCCGTCATCAAACTAACGGACCATTTCATAGGGAGGCCTTCGCAGGGACTTGGTCATCGAAGCGCGACAGGATGCCGCCCACGAGCAGGGTCACGACCACCCACAGCGGAACATACCAGGTGAAGGCAAGCGTGTAGGTCCGCACCACGAGCGTCATGACCAGCACGGTCGCCAGGAAGGCCACGATCGCGTCCCGCTCACGCGGGCGGCGCACCACCAGGCCCAGCAGGAACGCGCCCAGCAGCGCGCCGTAGGTGTAGCCCGCGATGCCGAGGCCTAGCAGCACCACCTGGCCCTTCGTGTCGGCGAACAGGCAGGCGAACCCGGCCATGACAACGGCCCACACGAGCGTCAGCATGCGCGACAGCCGGAGCGTGCCCGCATCATCCCGGCCCATCGCGCGCCACAGATCCGCGACTGTGGAATTGGCCATCGAGTTCAGCGCCGAGGAGAGCGAGCCCATTGTGGCTGACAGGATGCCGGCGATCAGCAGGCCCGACAGGCCCGGCGGTAACTCGTCCAGGATGAAGCGCGGGAACAGGTCGTCCGACGAGCGTAGCCCCATTTCGGCCGGCGTCTTGCCACCCAGGTGCACCCACAGCAGCGCGCCTACCAACGAGAACAGCGCGAACTGCAGCATGACCACGACCGCGCTGCCGATCATCGCGCGCTGCCCATCCCGCAGGGTACGGCAGGCCAGCACGCGTTGCACCATCAACTGGTCGGCCCCGTGCGACGCCATGGAGAAGATGGCACCGCCGCCGATGGCCGCCACCACGTTGAACGGACTGGCCAGCATCGGCGCGGACAGGTTGAAAACCTGAAACTTTCCCGCCGTGTAGGCCTGCCCGAGCCCAACCAGTCCCACCTCGCCCAGCAGCACCGCGATACACACGCCAGCACCGCCGACGTACAGCGTCATCTGGATCGCGTCTGTCCAGACCACGGCGCGGATGCCGCCGACATAGGTGTAAAACACGGTCAACAGCGACAACCCGGCGATGATGGTCACGTAGCCCGTCGGCACGCCGATCGCATCCAGCAGCAGCTTGATCGGGATGGCGGAGGCAAACAGCCGAACGCCTTCGGCTAGCAGCCGCGTGAACAGGAAGGTGACGGACGCGATCGCCTGCAGCCGGGGTCCGAAGCGCTCGCGCAGATATTGGTAGATGCTGACGAACTGCCCGTTCATGTACAACGGGAGCAGCCCGAAGGCGACCAGCGTTCGACCGAGCAGATATCCAATCGCCAGCTCCACGAAACCGAACGCGCCGAGATAGGCGACACCTGGCATGGGGATGACGGTCAGCGTGCTGGTCTCCGTCGCGACGATCGAAAAGCAGATAACCCACCAGGGTAGATCCCGCTCGCCCACGAAATAGGCCGCTGCACTGCCCTGTCGGCCGGACAGGCGCAGGCCGACGAGGGCGATCGCGACCATGTAAACCAGGATCACCGTCAGATCGAGCAGGCGCATGCCTAACCCCTCTTATGTTCGATGGCGTAGCGCACGCGCCCGCCGGCTTCGTGCAGCAGGCATTCGGCCATTTCCGTATCGACGCCGACGATAAGCGCGACCACGGGCGGCGTCGGCCGGGGTGCCGGTGATCCCCTGCACGATGCGCAGGGCGCGTCGGCGCAGCTTCTCGTTGGTGGCCCGCACGTCCACCATGCGGGGCCCGTAGGTCTTGCCCAGGCCGATCATGACGGCGGTGCTCAGCGCGTTGAGCGCTATCTTCTGCGTGGTCCCGGCGGTCATGCGGGTGCTGCCGGCCACCAGCTCGGGGCCGGTCAGGATTTCGACGTCCAGGTTGGCGGCTGCGGCGGCGGGGCTGCCAGGATTGTTGACGATCACGACGGCGAGCGCGCCTGCGGCCCGAGCGTGATGCGGCCCGCCGACGACGAAGGGCTGAGCCGCCGCTCGACAACAAAAGTGGCGACGTCATGGCCTGCAGGTCCCCAGACGGTTGCGTGAGGAGAGGCAAGCCCTAGGTTCCTGCGGCATCAGCTGGCATAGCTATTGCTTAACTGGCGACAAGGCGGCAATGGCGTCGCCTCGGCGCGCGTCCAGCACAGCGCATCGATGCCCGCAACGATGTGGGCAGGAAAGTGCCTTTTGGCGACGGAAACCCGTCGCCGCTTCCTGGAATACGAACGATGTCTGACTCAGTATCACTCGAGACCAACAATGCCCTGCTAGTTAAGAATAATGCACTCCTTCAGTCCAACGCCGCCACCCTCAAGGGTAACCATGCCCTGCTTGAGGAAAACCACGGCGTCGTGGCTGGCAACAGCTCGGTTCTGACCGCCAACAAGAAGACGCTGGCGGCAAACAACACCATGCTGACTTCGAATCACGCCACCATCGAGGCTAATAAGGCCACGCTGACCGAGAACCACGAGGTGTTGGTCGAGAATTCGTCGGCCATCAAGGGCAATGCGGCCGGCGTCGAAGCCAATCGCAAGGCCCTTGCCGCAAACTCGTCCAAGATAGGCGCCAACAGCGAAGTGCTTGCCAAGAACGCAGGCATGATTGCGGAGAACCACGCCACCATCGTCGCCAACAGCGAGGCACTGACAGACAACAACAGCCTGCTGGCCGGCAACAAGGCATCCTTGACAGCCAACACGGCAAAGATCTCGGCGAACGCTGACACACTCGCCAAGAACAATGCCATTTTGACCAGCAATTCCACCGTGGTCGCCGAGAACGCCGAGGCACTCGCCGCCAACAGCGCGCTGCTGGAGACGAACAACCGGCTGCTCAAGTCGAACGCGACGGTGATGCAGACCAACAACGACCTGCTGATGGCCATCGCGGCCAAGCTCGGCGTCGCCGCTTAGTCAGTAAGCATCGCAACCGGCCGAGGCCGGTTGCAATGCGCCGCTGAATGCCGCCGGCGACTTCACCCTCTTTAGCAGGAGTTCTCCATGCCGCCCTCCAACAAGGCCACCCGTATCGACCTTTTCAGCTTGAGAACGCCTCAAATGCGGGCGTTTCACCTGACTTGGATCGCGTTCTTCGTCTGCTTCTTCGCGTGGTTCGCCACGGCGCCGCTGATGCCCGTCATCGCGGGAGATCTGAAACTAACGAATGACCAGGTCTACTCCATCGGAATCGCAGGCGTGTTCGCGACCGTGCTCGCCCGCTTCGTCATCGGACCGCTCTGCGACAAATACGGGCCGCGTTTGACCTATACCGCACTTCTGGCGTTCGGCGCCCTGCCCGTCATCGGCGTCGCATTTGCTTGGGACTACACCTCCTTCCTGGTGTTCCGCTTGCTGATCGGCATCATCGGCGCGAGCTTCGTGATCACCCAGTTCCACACGTCGGTGATGTTCGCACCCAACGTCGTCGGCACCGCCAATGCAACGGTGGGTGGCTGGGGCAACGCGGGCGGCGGTGTCACGCAGAGTATCATGCCGGTCGTCCTCGCCGGCATCGCGGCGTGGGGTTTCAGCATGGGCCTGGCATGGCGCTATGCCCAAGTCCTGCCGGCAGTTCTCATGCTGATCACGGCAGTGCTCTATTGGAAGTACACGCAGGACACGCCGGAAGGCAACTTCGCCGACATGCGCCGTCTGGGCCTTTCGACGGAGGTCGGCAAGAAGGGCGGATGGGACGTCATGAAGTCGGCCGCGAGAAACTACCGGGTCTGGCTTCTCGCCGCTTGTTACGGCGCGTCGTTCGGCGTCGAGCTATTCGTCCACTCCATCGCTGTTACCTATTACTACAACCGCTACCAGCTCTCGATCGAGAGTGCCGGTCTTGCCGTCGGCGCCTTTGGCCTATTGGCGCTGTTCGCTCGCGCGGTCGGAGGACTGCTGTCCGACCGGGTCGCGCGGACGCGAGGGCTGGACGGGCGCACCTGGTTGCTGTTCGGCCTGATGATTGGCGAGGGCGTGTTCCTGGTTGCGTTCTCCCAAGCGGGGACAGTCGTGATGGCAGTGTCACTGATGCTCGTGTTTGGATTGTTCACGCACATGGCGTGCGGCTCACTCTACGCATTGGTGCCGTTCATCGACCGCAAGGTCCTCGGCGGTGTATGCGGCATCATCGGTGCGGGCGGCAACATTGGCGGCGTCGCGGCTGTCCTATTGTTGCGCACTACAGGCAAGCCACAGCTATGCTTCCTGGTGCTCGGCATCTGTGCTCTGATTTGTGCCTGCGGTGCCGCTTTGATACGCTTCTCGATTAAGCACAAGCAGGAGGAACAGGCACTTTACGACGCCGCCGTCGCGCAGCGTATGTCCACCTCTACCATGCCGCTGGCAGCGTAGGCTCTAAGTTGCTTGCCTAAGCCTTGCCTTGGGGGGGCCAAATAAGTAGTCGTCCACAAATAAGTAGCCGGCCACGTGTGTCGCGGACGGCTACTGTAATCCATCAAATCACGCAGCTGTCAAGCCGCGTATATCAGTCTCGTAACAACCTCGTAAACCACTGCTGCGTTGCTCGAAACAAACTTATGGATTGGGCTTGGACTATCATTTCCATTGGTCTGGGAGGCTGGGCACATGAGTTCTGATCCGCAAGATTTAGTATGAGGTCTCGCCGCCGGCGGTGCCACGCAGAGCCAGCTCGCGCAGTTGAGCTTCATAGCCGGATCCTGCGTCAATCACCTTGGCGAAGATCGTGGGGTTGGTCATGATGCCGACGATGTCGCCCCGTTCGACCATCGCGGCCAGGCCGCCCGATTGCAGGCGCGGGCGGCTGAGGTCATCGAGCCACCCGGCAACACCGATGTCTGCGAGTTCTTGTGACGTTTTAGCCGCGACGGTCTCCTGAATATCCTATCACGCCCATTTTCTTGGAAGGCTGGTGGGTGAGACAGGCGGTGCGGCCGGTTACGGCCAGGGTTGGGCTGCATGCCTCCGCTGCATTGCAGCTGTGGGAAGGGAACGCGGCATCGCGCAGTGCTGGTGCCCGTGCTAGTTCATTTCGGCCACGGTGCATCGAGCACCCTTGACGCAGCCGACTCTTGTTGTCCCGCCAGGACGGAACGGTATGCCGTCAGATAAGCATCCACCATGCGGCCGACGGAGAAGTGTTCTGCATGGACGCGTATGGCTGCACGATCCAAGGTGTTCAAGTGCCTCACGGCAGTGACCGCTTCCGTCTCGCCTGCAACCAGAAAGCCACTTGCGCCGTGCTCGATCAACTTCGGCATGCTGCCGCGCGGGTAGGCGATCACCGGCGTGCCACATGCCATCGCCTCGACGACGGACAACCCAAAAGGTTCGGCGAATCGGATGAGATGCAGCAAACCGGCCCAGTGACCGCGAAGCTGTGCGAATTGGCCATATGGCGGCAAAAGCAAATTTATCAGTAACTTGTGCAAAACCGTTTTCCCGGCCTCATCCCTGTCTTTTGACATTTCGCCGCTTGGCCTAGCTGGTGAGCAATGCGGCGAAGCCCGATTTTACTGGATACGAGAACCGACACTTTTGACAAATCGCGTGAATTGTTCGGAGTGGCCATCCTGCACAGCTTCGCGGTCACTGGGCCAGCTTCGGACGGGTGCCGCAGCGGCTGCCTCGTCCGGCGTGGGCATTCCGGCAAACGGCTGCCTCGGACAGCCTCCTCACCCATGGGACGCAGGAGTGGGCGGCGAGGCTGCCGCGATCTCCGCGAGGAGCTGCTCCCGCTCGGCCCGGATCGCCGCAGAGCGGGCGCGCACCAGCTCGACCACCTTGGGCGGCGCCGTGTCCGGCGTGCCGGCCCCGAACGGGGGCGCCGGCGCGTACTCGAGGTTGAGCTGGATCGCCTCGGCCGCCTCGCGCCCGGCCAATTCCGCCGCGAGCGTCAGGGCAAAGTCGATGCCGGCAGTGACGCCGCCGCCGGTGAGGAGGTTGCCGTCCCGCACCACGCGCCCGCGTACCGGCACGGCGCCGAAGCCCGCCAGCAGGTCGTGCGCGTTCCAGTGCGTGGTGGCCCGCTTGCCCCGCAGCAGCCCGGCCGCGCCGAGCACCAGCGCCCCGGTGCAGACCGAGGTCACATACCGGCTCCCGGCCGCCTGGCGGCGCACGAAGCCCAGCGTTTCCGCGTCGCGCAGCAGGTCGTTGACGCCCGCACCGCCCGGCACGCACAACACGTCGAGCGCCGGGCAGTCGGCAAAGGTGGTGGTGGGGATCAGCACCAGCCCGGTCGCCGTCGTGACCGGCCCGCTCGACTGGGCAACGAGATGGACGCGGGCGTCCGGCAACGAGGCGAACACCTCGTAGGGGCCGGTGAGGTCGAGCTGCTGCACGCGCGGGAACAGCAGGAAGCCGATCTGCAAGGTCATGGGCCTGTTTCCTTTGGTGATGGACGGCTGCAAGGCTAACCCGGCATGCTGTGGCGCGAATGCCAGAATACCCTCGCTTCCCGCCACATCGGCCGCTGCTGATCGAGCTGCTCGCCTTCGAGCAGGTGCAGTTGCTCGACATCGCGGGACCGCTGCAGGTGTTCGCTTCGGCGAACCAGCTGGCGGCCGCGGACGGGCAGGCGCCGCCCTACGCGCCGCGCGTGGTCGCCGCGTCCGGCCCGACGGTTACGGCCTCGGCCGGATTGGGCCTGCTGGCGGCACCGCTGCCGGAAGCGGACACTGCCGTGGACACGCTGCTGGTCGCCGGCGGGCCGGGCGTGCACGAGGCGGCGGCCGACCCGGCGCTGGTGGGCTGGGTGCGGCAACGGGCCGGGCGGGCGCGGCGGGTCGCCTCCGTCTGCACGGGCGCCTTTCTGCTGGGCGCGGCCGGGCTGCTGGACGGGCGCCGCGCGGCGACGCACTGGCGCTGGTGCGCCGAGCTGGCACGCCGGTTCCCGGCCGCGCGGGTCGAGGCGGACCCGATCTTCGTGCGCGACGGGCCGGTCTGGAGTTCGGCCGGGGTGACGGCGGGCATCGACCTCGCATTGGCCCTCGTGGAGCAGGATCTCGGCCGTGCGGTGGCGCTCGACGTGGCGCGGCACTTGGTGGTGTTCCTCAAGCGCCCCGGCGGGCAGGCGCAGTTCAGCGCGGCGCTGTTTCTGCAGCGCGCGGAGGACCGGTTCGGCGCCCTCCACCGCTGGATGGGCGAGCACCTCCATGGGGACCTGTCGCTCACCGCCCTCGCCGCGCAGGCCGGCATGAGCGAGCGCAGCTTCAGCCGGCGCTACGCCGAGGCGACCGGGTTGACGCCGGCCCGCGCGGTGGAGCGGCTGCGGGTGGAAGCGGCGCGGCGCCTGCTCGCCGACACGCGGCTGCCGATCAAGCGCGTCGCCGCGCGCTGCGGGTTCGGGTCGGAGGAAACGCTGCGCCGCAGCTTCCTTCGCCTCCTCGCCACCACGCCGCAGGACTACCGCAGCCGGTTTGCCGCACGCGCGGTGTTCGGCTGAACTCCCATGCACGCCGGCAGCGATGACGCTTGGTTTTCGTGCTGCATCAGGCGCGAGTTGGCTGACGTGCGCTGACGGCGTTGCTGTTCTGGGAAGGTCTTGCCCTCTCGGAGTAGGTCATGAAGCACCGATGGGCCGTGGTCAGACAAAAGCTTCGAGGTGGCGACCCGTAACAAGAGTGTTGGGTTGGCACCGGCAAGGGCTGCCGGGAAACCCTATGGTCCCATTCGCGCCTCCATCGGCCATCGTGCCGCGACCCGAAAGGAGGGGCACATGAGCACGAAACAAGAGGACCGGCTGGCCAACCTTGAGCAGGCTGTCCACGGCATCGCGGGCACCCAGAAGATCCATGGCGACCTGCTGCGCATGATGGTCGAGGGCCAGCAGGAGATCATCAAGCTGCTCACGCCGGAGCCGAAGGACGGCCCGAGCCTGGACGAGCTGCTGGGCCACGTCATCGGGCAGCAAACCGAGTTGCTCGGCTACGCCCGGCAGATCGTGAAGTCGCAAGCGCAGATGGAGCAGAACCTGCCGGGTGATGTCGTGCGCGCGATGGGTGCGGAGGGCGCCGCCGGCAAGGCCAGCAACGGAGCCGGACGGGACGGCCGCCGGTCATGATGCCGTTCCGCAAGATCTCGGCAGCCAGCAAGGGGCACCTGATCCGCAAGTATTTCACGGAGAACACGCCCGAGCCGATTCATGACCCGGCCCTGGCCCCGGGGCGGCGGCTTGATCCCGGCGAACGGCTGACAGCCTACTACACCGGGCGCGACAGCCGGGCGACCTGGCGGCCGGACATGCCGCTCGCCGCAGCCGAGGCGCTCGGCATCGATCCCACCCGGATGCCGCGCGACAAGGAGATGGACCGTCTGTTCGAGGGCAAGCGCGCCGACACCGGCGAGGCCTGGTCGAAGCACGAGCGCAAGATCAGCGCCTACGACTTCACCTTCTCGCCGCACAAGTCGGTCACGCTGGCGGCCGAGTTCGCCAGCACGCCGGCGGAGAGCGCGGCCATTTGGAACGCGATCGACCGCGCCAACGATGCCGCCATACGCTACGTCGCCCGCGAGCTCGGCTGAGCGCGCAAGGGCCATGGCGGCGAGGACGGCCCAAGAGGCTCGCGCGCGAGCTTGCGAGCGTGCTGCTCGGCCGTGCCAATTCCGGACGGCGGGCAGCCATCATAGAACAGCTCTGCCCCTTGCTGGACGACACCCAGCATGACCGGCACCAGCTGGTCTACTGGGACGAGGCGCACATCCACCAGGACGTGGACCTCGGCCATGGCTGGGGCAAGCGCGGCAAACGGTTCTTTGTTGCTTCCAGCTCACCCGGGCTGTCGGCCAAGGTCTCATTCTACGGGCTGTACCTTTACAACGAGGGCCAAGTGCGGATTTGGCCCTACCCGCGCGCCAATGGCGAGCACACCATCGACGTGCTGCGCCGGCTCCGCGCCGAGCTCCCCGACGGCAAGCTCGTCGTGGTCTGGAACGGCGCCCCGTATCACCGGGCCAAGACGGTGTGGGCCGCCGCGGCGAGCCTCGGCATCGAGCTTGCGCCGCTGCCCGGCTACAATCCCGACTTGATGCCGGTCGAGGCGCTCTGGCGCTGGCTGCGCGAGGACGTCACCTACCACCATTGCCATGCCACCGCAGACGACTTGACCGGCCACCCAGGCTGTTGCGCTGCGTTGCGGTAGGGGCCAAACGGGTTGACAGTGCCTGCCTCCCCAAGTTTTCCAGCAGGTCCGCCCGATGTCCAGGAACAAAGTCGTCTTGATCACCGGAGCCAACGGCAACCTCGGACGCAAGCTGCGCCTGCACCTGGAGGCGCAGGGCGGCTACGAGCTCCGGCTGCTCGACCTGGATGTGGCAGGCACGCTCGGCGTGGTGGCCGCCGATCTCTCGGTCTACGACGAGGCGTGGGCCAGGCACTTCGAGGGTGTCGATGCCGTGCTGCACCTGGCAGCGCACCCCGACCCGCAGATCGGCTGGGAGACCGCTCAGCGCCTCAACATCGACCTCACCTTCAATGTCTACGACGCGGCGGCCCGCAAGGGCGCCGGACGTATGGTGTTCGCCAGCTCGAACTGGGTGATGGCGGGCTACCGGTTCGACGATGTCC
>CAXSGE010000057.1:0-25431 GCA_964236715.1 uncultured Acetobacteraceae bacterium
CGACTACATGCAGCCGCATTGGCCCGGCGTCACCCAGGCCGTCAGCCTGTTCTGCGGCAGCGTGCCGCGCGTCGCGCCGTTCCTGTATGCGCATCACAAGCTATGGTTTGTCGGCCTGGGCTGGCACGCCCACTTCCTGCGCGCCTGCACCGAGGCATACGGCGCGCAGGAGTCGGCCAAGGTCACGAACATGTTCGGCAGCGGCGTGCTGACGATTTTCCCGTGACGAGCGTCAGATCAGCACCAGTAGCGCGAGCGCATAGATCACGCCGGTGACCACGAACGTCACCACCGTGTAGCCCATCACGCGCTGGATGCCGATGCCGGCCATCGCCACCACCGGCAGCGCCCAGAACGGCTGCAGCATGTTGGCGACCTGCTCGCCCATCGCCACCGCCATGGAGGACCCGGCCATCGAGGCATGCAGCGTGGCCGCCGCCGGCACCACGAAAGGCCCCTGCACCGCCCAATGCCCGCCGCCGCTCGGCACGAAGAAGGTGATGATCAGCGAGCAGATATAGCTCCAGAATGGCAGGGTATGGGCGCTGGAGATGGCGACGAACGCCTTGGAGATGGTGTCGGCCAGGCCGGTGCCGGACATAATGCCCATGATGCCGCCGTAGAACGGGTATTGCAGCATCATGCCGCCGGTCTGCTTGGCGGCGTTGCGCATCGCGGCGCCATAGGCGACCGGCGTGCCGTGCAGCGCGATGCCGCCGATCAGGAAGATCAGGATGATCATGTTGACGTCGAACGCGAGCGTGCCCTGCAGCCAAAGCACCAGCACGACGGCAAGCCCGGCCGCCAGCAGGAACAGGCTGCCGATGGGGGAGCGGTCCATGCGCCGGGCGATGGAGTTGGAGAGGTCGGGCGGGGGCGGGGGCGCCTCGGGCTCGGGCACGAACACGGCCATGTCGCCGTCGGCCGGGCGGATGGCGATGAACACGGCCGGCATGATCAGCACGATCAGCAGGGTCGGCAGCCAGTTGAAGGTCGCGAACACCGTGTCGGACATCGGCAGCAACTGGCCGGTGATTTTTTCCACGATGTTGAGCGCGTTGCCGTGGGATGCCTGGGTGAGGGCGATCGAGCTGGAGATGCCGCTGGCCCAGACGGCGAAGCCGGAATAGGCGGCCGCGACCAGCCAGCCGAAGTCGACGCGGACCTGCCGCGCGACCTCACGGGCCAGGATGGCGCCGATGACGAGGCCAAAGCCCCAGTTCAGCAGCGATGCAGCGGCGGCGACCAGGAAGGTGAGCACCACGGCCTGGTTGGGCGTGCGCGCCAGCGACACGAGCCGGCGCAGCAAGCGCGCGATCACCGGCGCGTGGGCGAGGGCGTGCCCGGTCGCCAGGATCAGGATCATCTGGAAGGCAAAGCCGAGGATCGCGAAGATGCCGGCGTACCACGAGGTGACGATCAGCGCCGGCGAGCCCTTGGGCGCGATCAGCAGGGCCAGGACCGCGGTGAGCGCGGTCAGCCCGATCGCCAGCACGAAGGGGTCAGGCATGTAACGCTCGAACAGGTCGACGAACATCGGCGCAAGCGACTGCAGGCCGCGGCGGCGCTGTTGTGGGAGGGCGACGCTCAATTGTCTGGTCCTTTCTGCTTTCGCCTTTGGGCGACGTTTTCCAATCCCGGGTTTGTCCGGCCGATGGCGAAGGCGCCAGCGCGGGCGCATCCTATGCAACGGACATTATGGTGAAAAGCTGGGAGCAGCCTCGACGGAGCGGCCAAACGGGTATTTTACCCGGTCGGACGCGCGCTCAGGCGCTGAGGCTGGTGGCTGCCGCAGCCGCGTTGTCGTTGGACGACGCGGCGTATGCCTTAAGCGCCCCGACGAGCTGGTCCAATAGGCCGCCCGCGGACTTTGACGCAGGCTGGCCGGCTGTGGCTCCAGTGCTAGTCGTCGCAAGGCTAGTTGCGGCGTCGGCCGTTGGGTCCGTGCTGGACGCGTCCGCCGGCGGCGCCCGGTGCGAGTGATGGCCGCCGTGGTGGCCGCCCACCTTGCCCAGGTCGCCAGCGAGCGTTTTCAGGTCGGACTGCACCGACGACGTCGCGCTGCTCGTCCCGGCGGCCGTGGCCGTCGAAGCCGTCGCAGTGGCGGCGCTTGCAGCGGTGGCGCCCGTTGCGCCCGGCGCGGTCGACGCAGCGGGCGTAGCCGACGCGCCCGATTGCAGGTCGATGAACAGCGCCTTCAGGTCGGTGATCACCTTGGCGGATGCGCTGCTGATGCTGCTCGCCGCGGCCGGATTGCCGCTCGCGTCGACAGAGCCAGCGGCGGCCGGGTCTGACGCCGCGGGCGGGCCTCGCGGCGGGCGGGGACGGTTCGCAGCGCCGCTTTCGGCGGTTTGGTTGGCCCGGCTCTCCTTCAGGGCCTGCCAGCGTTGGGCGGTATCGCCGCCAAGCGAGCTTACGGATGACATTCGGCACTCTCCTGCGCGGAACTGCGCGTCCATGCCTCCTGCAACATGCATTCCACATCAAAACGCCAGTTTGCGCTGGGTCCGTTCGCGCCGGGCGATAGGCATTAGCTGCCGGGCGGCAGCTTCGTCCCTGCACTCAGAGCCGGTAAGAGACAGCCTTTTATGCCGTGCGGGCAGGGCATGGGCTGCAAATCAGCTCGGTCACGGGTAGTTGGGTCCGGATCCCGTTCAACCAGGACCCGGCTTCAGCCCAACGCCTGCTTCCAATAGCCTAGGCTGGCGCGGTTGACCGGTGCGCCGGCCGCGGCGTTCCGCGCAATGACCGACGCATGGAAAGCCGCGGCGGGCACGGGTCCGAGCAAGTCCCGGGTTGCGGTGATGATCCGGGTGATCCGCAAATGGTTGTGGTCGAAGCCGGTGAGCCATTCATCCGTGCCAGCGTAGAACCGGGCCATGCGCTCCAGTCCCGCATGCAAGCCGGCGCATGCCTGCGGGTCGTCGCGGATCGCGGACGCCTCGGCTGGCGTCAGCACGGGTGCGCCGGGCACCGCGCGACTGGGTTCCGCCAATGGGAACAGCCACTGGATGAAGTCATGCACCGCTTCGATCCGCGCGTCGTCGAAGGCGAGCACGTCGGCCAGCAGGCGTCCGCGCCCATCGCGTCCTGTCCCGCGCAGGAAGGCGTGGATCGGGCCGTGCGTGGTCATGGCGGCAGCATCCCGTCCAGCAGCGCCTTGTGGAACCGGTCGGGCGCCTGGATTTGCGGCGCGTGGCCGAGGTCCGGGAACTCCACCAGCCGGGCGTTCGGGATCGCCGCCGCCGCCGCCTTTCCAAGCGCGGGATAGTCGCCGAGGGTGGCTTGGACGGACGGCGGCGCGAGGTCCTTGCCGATCGCGGTCGTGTCCTTGTCGCCGATCATCAGCAGCACGGGCACAGCGAGCCGGCCCAGCTCATAGACGACGGGCTGGGTAAAGATCATGTCGTAGAGCAAGGCGGAGTCCCAGGCGACGCGGTCCCGCCCGGCGCCGCGATACATCCCCGCCAGCATCTGCACCCACGGCTCGTACTCCGGCTGCCAGGCGCCGGCGTAGTAGGTGCTGCGTTCGTAATCCCGGATGCGGCCGTCCGTCGTGGCCCGCTCCCGCCGGTTCCAGTCGTCGACGCTCTGCCAGGGCACGCCCTTGGCCTTCCAGTCCTCCAGCCCGATCGGGTCCACCAGCACGAGCTGATCGACGTCGGCGGGATACATCAGCGCGTAGCGGATGCCGAGCATGCCGCCGGTGGAGTGGCCGATAATCGTCGCGCGGGCGACGCCGATCTCTGCCAACAGCGCGTGAGTGTTCGCGGCGAGTTGCTGGAAGCTGAACTGGTAGCGTTCCGGCTTGGTGGACTTGCAGAACCCAATCTGGTCCGGCGCGATGACCCGGTATCCGGCCTGGCTCAGCACCGTGATGGTGCGCTCCCATGTGGCGGCGCAGAAGTTCTTGCCGTGCAGCAGGACGACGGCGCGTCCGTTCGGGACGCCGGGCCGCACGTCCATGTAGGCCATGTCGAGCTGCTGGCCTTGGGAGGCGAATTGGTAGTGCCCGACGGGAAACGGGTAGGAGAACCCTTCCAGCTCGGCCCCGTAGGTTGGTCCGTCGCTGGCGCGGGCCGGGAGCGCGGTAGCAAGGGCCACAAGGAACAGCAGGCAAGGGCGGATCACTGAAGCCCTCATCCGGGAGGCGAAGCGTCTAGACGCCGCAGCCCGGCGTTGAACCGCCGCCAATTCGCGACATAGCTCGCGGCCGACGCGCGCAGCTTTTCGATTGCAGCCGGGTCGAGCGTCCGCGCCGCCTTGGCGGGCGAGCCGACGATCAACGAATAATCCGGGAATGCCTTGCCCTCCGTCACCAGCGCATTGGCGCCGACCAAGCAGCCATTGCCGACCCGCGCGCCATTGAGCAGCGTCGCTCCCATGCCGATCAGCGAACCGTCGCCCACCGTGCAGCCGTGCAGGATGGCATGGTGGCCGACCGTCACGTCGACCCCGACCGTGAGCGGGAAGCCCACGTCGGTGTGCAGCATCGCGCCTTCCTGGATGTTGCTGCGCGTGCCGACGTCGATCAGCTCGTTGTCGCCGCGCAGCACTGCGCCGAACCAGATGCCCACGTCGAGCGCGAGGCGCACGCGGCCGATCACATGCGCGTCGGGGGCGACCCAATAGCGCCCGGCGTCCGGCAGCTCCGGCACGTGGCCATCGAGGGCGTAGATCGGCATGGCGCGGCTCCTTAATTGACGGATTGCACGGCCATGGGCAGGCCGACATAGTTCTCCGCCAGCACCTTCGCCGCCGTGCGGGACTGCAGGATCATGTCGAGCTCCGCCCGTTGCCGGCGCGCGTCGAACTCGCTCGTGCCATCCTGGCGGTGCATCATCGAGGTGAACCACCACGAGAAGTGCTGCGCCCGCCAGACCCGGCGCATCGCGGTGGCCGAATACGCCTCAAGCCCGTCCGGGACGTTGTGATGGAAATGGTCCGCCATGGCGCGCGCCAGCACGGCCACGTCGGCAACCGCGAGGTTCAGGCCCTTGGCCCCGGTCGGCGGCACGGTGTGGGCGGCGTCTCCGGCGATGAACATCATGCCGTGCTGCATCGGCTCGCACACGAACGAGCGCATCGGCACGATGTTCTTCTGGAAGATCGCGCCTTCCTTGAGCCGGAAGCCGTCGCCGGCGACGCGGCTCTGCAGCTCGTTCCAAACGCGGTCGTCGGACCAGTTGTCCACGCGGTCGCCTGGGTCGCATTGGAAGTACATGCGCTGCACCGTCTCGGACCGCGTGCTGATCAATGCGAAGCCGCGGTCGTGCCGGGCGTAGATCAGCTCGTCCGACGAGGGCGGCGCGCTGGCCAGGATGCCGAACCAGCCGAACGGGTAGATGCGCAGGTATTCCTTGCGCACCGCCTCGGGGATCGCCTGGCGGCAGACGCCGTAGGAGCCGTCGCAGCCGGCGATCATGTCGCAGTGCAGCTCCTGCGCCTGGCCGTCCCCATCGGTGAAGCGGATCAGCGGGTCGCTGCCGACGTCGTGCACGCCTGTGTTGCGGGTCTCGAACATGATGGGGCCGCCATCCATGAGGCGGGCGGCGATCAGGTCCTTCAGCACCTCGTGCTGGGGATAGACCATGACGCTCTTGCCGTCGGTGAGCCCGTGCAGGTCGATGCGGTGGCCGTGGCCATCGACGCGCAGCTCGAAGCCCTGGTGCCGGAAGCCCTCGTGCATCAGCCGGTCGCCCACGCCGGTCTCGACCATCAGGTCGACGGTGCCCTGCTCCAGCACGCCGGCGCGTATGGTGGCCTCGATCGCCTCGCGGGAACGGCTTTCGACCACGACGCTGTCGATGCCGGCGCGGTGCAGCAGGTGCGACAGCATAAGACCGGCCGGCCCGGCGCCGACGATGCCAACTTGGGTGCGCATCGCTTCCTCCTTCGTCCGCTTAGCGCGTCCAGCCCTGGTAGCTCGCCACGTTGTCGCGGGTGATAAGCTGGGAGGGCATCAGGATCATCGGGTTCTCCGGCTTCTTGCCGTTCATGATGGTGACTCCCGTCTGCACCGCCAGCTTGCCCATCGCGTAGGGGTCCTGGCTCGCCGAGGCCTGGATTTGGGTGTTGCCCTTCAGCGCGCCCACGATGTCCGGCGCGCCGTCCACCGACGCGATGACGATGCCGGTGCGGTTGAGCTGCCGGGCGGCGAGGTCGCTGCCGATGGCCTGGGGGTCGTTGATGGTGAACACGCCCTGGATGCTGGGGAAGCGGGTCAAATAGCCCTGCATCACGTTCAGCCCGCCGTCGCGCGAGCCTTTGCCGTCCTGGTCGGAGGACAGCAGCTTGATGTCGGGATATTTGCCCAGGATGCTTTTGCAGCCGTTCACCCGGTCGATCACCGCCGACACCTGCGGCCCGTTCTCGATCACCACGTTGCCCTTGTGGTCGATCTTGTCGGCCATGAACTGGCAGGAGCTCTCGCCGGCCTGGGTGTTGTTGGTCTGCACCGTGGCGTCTGCGCCGGCCGCCGCCACGTCCACGCCGATCACGGTGATGCCCGCCGCCTGGGCGCGCTTGATGGCCGGCGCGATGGCCCGCGGGTCGGCGGCGTTGACCAGGATCATGTCGACCCCGGCGGCGATGAAATTGTCGATCTGGGTGAACTGCTTGTTCAGGTCGTAGTCCGCCGAGGCGAGCGTGACCTTGACCTGCGGGTTCACCTGCTGCGCCGCGTCGGTGGCGCCCTTGCCGATGGCGCCGAAGAACGGGTTGCCGAGCGAGCCGACGGTGATGCCGATCGCCTTGAGGTCGCGGGCAGTGGCCGAGCCAGCCGCGAGCGTAAGTGCCACGCCGGCCAGCAAAATAGTCTTCAACATCGAGCATCTCCTCCAAGCCCAGTTATTTCGCCGCCAGCGGTTGGGCCGCAACCTGCCGGCGGCGTTATCCAGCGATCAGGTCCGGCTGCTGCCCTGCAGGCGGACGCGGTCAAGCGCCACGGCGCCGATGATCACCAACCCCTTGACGATGAACTGCCAGATATCCGAGACGCCGACCAGCGTCAGCCCGTTCGACAGCACCGCGATGATCAGCGCGCCGATCAGCGTGCCCCAGATCGAGCCGATGCCGCCGACGAAGCTGGTGCCGCCCAGGATGACCGCGGCGATGGCGTCGAGTTCATAGCTTTGCCCGAGCTGCAAGCCGTTGGCGGCGAACAACCGAGCGGCGGACATGACGCCGCCGAGGCCCGCGAGCAGCCCGGAGGTGGCATAGACGAACAGCAGGATACGCCAGACCTTGATGCCCGACAGCCGTGCCGCCGCCGGGTTGCCGCCGACCGCGTAGATCCACACGCCCAGCACGGTGCGGCGAAGGATATACCAGGAAATTAGGATGACGATGAGGGCGATGATCGCCAGCACGGGGATGCCGACGCCCGACGTGATGGGAATAGTCGCGTTGCCGATGGCGGCGAAGGGCAAATCGGGATTGAATATGGTGGTGTCGTTGCCCATCAGCCGGGCGAGGCCGCGCACCGCGGTCAATGAGCCCAAGGTGACGATGAACGGCGGCAGCTTGCCGAAGGCGATCAGGCTGCCGTTCACCAGGCCGAAGAACAGCCCCGTCAGCAACGCCGCCGGGATGCCGAGCAGGCCCCAGCCCTCCACGAGCGAGGCGATCAGCGCTGCCATGGCCGAGGCGGCGAGAATGCTGCCGACCGAGAGGTCGATGCCGCCGGTGAGGATCACGAAGGTCATGCCGGCGCCGAGCACGCAGTTGATCGCCGCCTGCTGCGCCACGATGGACAGGTTCTGCGCGCTCAGGAACCGCCCTTCGCCCAGGTAGTGGAAGGCGATGGCGAGGATGATCAGCACCGGCAGCATCCCGATCGCCTGGATGACGCTGCGAAGTTGCACCTGCCGCGCCGACAGGCCAGCGCCGCCCGTGGGCACGGCCGTTCCAACAGCCGCCTGGTTGCTCGTTTCAGCCATGCTGATCCCCCCGTGTTTTTGTTAGGCCGCCGCTCCGGCGCCATAGGCCATGATGTTCTCCTGGGTGATCGGGCCGCCGCCGCGGCCGCCGACCTCGCCGACAATGCGGCCCTCGCGCATCACCAGCACGCGGTCGCAGACGCCGATGATCTCGGGCAGCTCGCTCGAGATGACGATGACGCCGATGTCGCGCTGTGCCAGCTCGTCGATGATGCGGTAGATCTCGGACTTGGCGCCGATGTCGACGCCGCGGGTCGGCTCGTCAAGGATCAGCACCTTCGGCCCGATCTCGAGCCAGCGCGACAGCAGCACCTTTTGCTGGTTGCCGCCGGACAGGCTGCCGACGCTGACCTGCGGGCTGGCGGCGCGCACCCGGAGCGCCTCGAACGCCTTCGCCGCCCGCCGCCGTCCGGCCGCGAGGTTCAGGATGCCGCCGCGCCCGGCGTCGCGGCCGATCACGCCGAGGTTGATGTTGGTGCCGCAGGACAAATCGAGGAATAGCCCCAGCCCCTTGCGGTCCTCGGTGAGGTAGGCGATGCCAGCCGCCAGCGCGTCCTCCGGCGCCTTGATGTCCAGCGTCTTGCCATCGAGCATCGTCTCGCCGCCGGATTTCGGGTCGGCGCCGAAGATCAGCCGCGCCAGTTCGGTGCGTCCGGAGCCGACGAGGCCGGCGATCCCCAGCACCTCGCCCCGGTGCAGGTCCAGACTGCAGGGGCGCACGCGCCGCCCGCCATCGGTCATGTCGCGGACCTGCAGCACCACGGGGCCGCGGCTGCCGTGCGGATCGTGCGTCTTGGTGTAGAAGCTCGACAGGTCGCGTCCGACCATCATCTTCACCAGCGCCTCGGCGCTGAGTTCGTCGCGCGTGAGGGTGCCGACATAGCCGCCGTCGCGCAGCACGGCGACCCGGTCGGCGAGTTCGTACACTTCGGCCATGCGATGGCTGATATAGATCAGCGCGATGCCGTCGGCGCGGAGCTGGCGCACCAGGGCGAACAGCCGGTCGGTCTCACGCGAAGACAGCGCCGTCGTCGGCTCGTCCAGCACGAGGATTTTGGATTGCGCGTGCAGGGCGCGGGCGATCTCCACCAGTTGCTGTTCGGCGATGGACAGGGAGCCGACGGGGGTGTCCGGGGTGAACGGCGCGCCGAGCCGGTCGAGCACCGGGCGGCAGCCTTCCCGCATCGCGCGGCGGTCGATGCCGCCGCCGCGGGACGGCTCGGCGCCGAGATAGATGTTCTCGGCAACGGTGAGGTTGGGGGCGAGGGCGAGTTCCTGGTAGATGATGGCGATGCCGTGGCGCTTGGCGGCGATCGGGTCGGCGATGGCGACGCGCTTGCCGTCGATCAGCAGCTCGCCGCCGGGGTCGGCCTGGTATGCGCCCGAGAGGATTTTCATAAGCGTGGACTTGCCGGCGCCGTTCTCGCCCATGAGCGCCAGGACTTCGCCGCCCCAGGCCTGAAGCTGGACGTTGTTGAGCGCCTTCACGCCGGGGAAGGTTTTCGAGATGCCACGCATTTCCAGCCGTGGCATGACGCCGTTGGCTGCGGTCATTATTGGTTCCTCCCAGGGCGTTGGGCTAACGCTGTTGGCTTTCGGGCGGAAGATCAACAGCTAATTCGGCTTTATCGGCTACCCCGCCAGCCAAGCCCGCACGGCGTCGCGCAGGAACGCCTGGTCGGACGGGTTCTGCACCGGGTTGCCGGCGCGGTGGCCCCAAATGCTCGGGATCGGGCGCAGCTCGGCGTGCGCCAGATGCGGCAGCTCCGCCATGTTGTCGGCCACGCGGAAATACAGGTCGGTCTCGCCCGGCGTCAACAGCACCCGCGCGCGTATCGCCGCCAAGGCGCGCGGCAGGTCGCCGCCATACAGCGCATTGCCGCTGATGTCGGCAGCGCTCCAGGTCTGGAGCTGCGCGTAGAGGTTGGAAGCATGTTTGTTGTCGTAGCGGCGCTCCCAGCCTTCGACCAGGAACGTCTCCAGATCGGGCGCGCCCAACGCCGACAGATGCAGGCCGGCCCGGTAAAAATCCTGGCTCAGCGCCCAACCGGCGTAGATACGGGCGAAGGCGCGCATCGCTGCCCGCGGCTCGGCGCTGAAACGGCCGCCGCCAAGGTGCTCGGGCGCAGCCTCCAGCACCGCCATCAGCCCAGCGAGGAACACCTTGTTGTGCACGGCGGTCCGCGCGCTGCCGCAGTTCACCACGATGCGGTCGACGCGGGCCGGAAACGCCGCCGCCCAGTGGTAGGCCTGGATCGCGCCCATCGACCAGCCATACGCGCAGGCCAGCCGCTCGATGCCCCACAATCCCTGCAGCATGCGGGATTGCGCCTGCACGTTGTCCCAGGCCGTCACCAGCGCCGGGTAATCAGGCGTGTTGGACGGAGAGGACGACAGCCCGCCGCCGAATTGGTCGGGGATGACGATGAACCACCGGGCAGGGTCCAGCACGCCGTCGGGGCCGATCAGCCACTCGATTTCGGGGTGCTGCGCGCCATAGCTCGTGGGATAGACCACCACGTTGTCCCGCGCCGGCGACAGCGTGCCATGCGCCTTCCAGCTCAGCCGCGCGCCCGGCAGCGTCTCGCCGGATTGCAGCGGCAGATCGCCCAGATCGAAAATGCCGCTCGCTTGGGGCCAGTCCATGCCAGCCACGCTATGCGGCGCCCACCGGCCTAGCAACCCCAGCCAATAGGGCGATATCCCGGGCTGACCGCAAGGAGACGGCCAATGCAGCGCATTCAGGAAGCCGTCGCCGAGTATCCCCGCCCGCCACGGCTCGAGCCGGCGCACCGCCGGGTGCGGATCGTGTTCGCCGGCCATGCTATCCTCGATACCGACGCCGCCTGGCGGGTGCTGGAGACCTTCCATCCGCCCAGCTTTTATTTGCCGATCGCCGCTTTCACCCCTGGCGCCCTTGTTCCGACAACGCGGGCCAGCCTGTGCGAGTGGAAGGGGCCAGCCCGCTATTACGATGTCCACGCCGCCGGCCGGGTCGCCGCCGATGCTGCCTGGGGCTACCCCGATCCCCCGCCGGCCTTCGCTGCCATCCGCGGCCATGTGGCCGTTTATGCCGGCGCGATGGACGCCTGCTTCGTCGACAACGAGCGCGTCATCCCGCAGGAGGGCGGCTTCTACGGCGGCTGGATCACGTCGGAGTTGACCGGCCCCTTCAAGGGCGAACCCGGCACGCTGTCCTGGTAGGACGCCGGGCGCCCACCTATAAGGCCCGAAACCGCCCGCATCAGGGCAACCCTGCAAGGAAACCTCGTTTTGGACGGCACCGTCCGCCTGCCACCCGCGCGCGCCCAGGGCGTCGCCCGTCACGCCATCGAGACGATGCGTCTGGCCGGGCCATTGGCGGTCGCGCAACTGGCGCAGATGGCGATGGGCGTCACCGACACTGTGTTGCTGGGCACCCTGGGCGGCGACGCGCTGGCGGCGGGCGGGCTGGCGAACAGCCTGTTCATCACCGTGGCCGTCGTCATGCAGGGCGTGCTGACGTCCGTCAGCGTCCTGGTCTCGCAGGCTCGCGGAGCCCGGCGCGACACGCAGGTGCCGGGCCTGTACTGGACCGGCACGCTGCTTGCCCTCCTGTTGGTCATCCCGGCCTTCGCGCTGTTCAGCGCGACCGAGCCGTTGCTGCTGGCGGCGGGCGAGCCTCCAGCGGTGGCGCGCGATGCCGGCATCTACATGGACGCGCTGCGCTGGGGCACGCCCGGGGCGCTGCTGGCGATCGGCTTGATGCGCGCTTTCCTCCCAGCTATCGGCCAGGGCGGCATGATCCTCTGGGTCTCGCTCGCAACCAGCCTGGCCAACGGGCTGCTGTGCTACGGCCTGATCCATGGCGCATGGGGCTTGCCAGCATTGGGCCTGCGCGGCCCGGCGCTGGCCGAGGTCGCCGCAGTCTCGGTTGCGGCATCGAGCCTGCTGCTCCTGGTGCACGGCCGTCCGGCGCTGCGGCGCTTCGTGGCCTGGCGTCGCCCGCGCGTCGACGTGATCGGCGCCATGCTGCGGCTGGGCGCGCCGGTCGGCGCCACTTTCGCAGTCGAGGCCGGGCTGTTCCTCGCCATTGGGTTGCTGATCGGCCTGCAGGGTCCCGTCCCGCTGGCGGCGCAACAGGTGGCGCTGAGCATCGTGTCGGTGTCGTTCATGGTCCCGCTGGCCATCGCCCAGGCCGCCAACGTCCGGGTTGGCCATCGGGTCGGCGCGGGCGACGCAGCGGGCGCGCGCCGGGCCGGGCTGGTGGCGATCGGCCTGGGCGGGGCGTTCGAGGGCGTGTCGGCGCTGCTGCTGCTGTTGGCGCCGGGCGCGTCCGTGGGCCTGTATCTTGACCCGGCGCTGCCGGCCAATGCCGCGACGATCGCCATTGCCCTCGGCCTGGTCAGCGTCGCCGTCGTGTTCCAGGTGGCGGACGGCGTGCAATGCGTGGCGAGCGGCGCGCTGCGCGGGCTGGGCGACACCCGCGCGCCATTCGTGTTGGCGACCGTGGGCTACTGGGGGGTGGGCTTCCCCGCCGCCTGGCTGCTGACGATGCGGGCCGGCTGGGGCGCTGCCGGCGCGTGGTGGGGCTTGGCCGCCAGCCTTATGGTCGTGGCCGTCCTGCTGACACGGCGTTTCATGCAGCGCAGCCGTCTCAAGCCGGCGTGCGCTCTCCCGCCCTGACCGCCGCGGGCAACCGGTTCACGGTCGGCGCCAGCGGGCAGACATAGCGCCCCGAATAGGCGCAGGACGGGTTGTAGGAAAAGTTGAAATCCAGCACCACCCGCCCGTCCGGAGCCGTGCCGAGGTCGGCGCTTTTGATGGTGTCCAGCAAATAACGCCCGGCCCCATAGGTCTCGCGCCCGCTGGTGGCGTCTGCGAACGGCAGGAACACGCCGCCGCCATAGCCCAACAGCCAATAGAACGTCAGCTCGCCGCCCAACGCATCCTGCAGCCCGCCGCTGCGCGCGAACGCCCGCATGCGCAGCTCGCCGTCGGCGCCCGCCATGAACGTTTCCTCACGGGCGTCGGCAAGCGGCCGGAGGTCGACGTGGAACCGCAACGCGGGATCGTAGGGGAAGAAGTCGAGCCCGGCGAACCCAGCATCCGGTTCGATGGGAGTCTGCGCATGATTGCGGAACAGCCCGTCCCGCCCGCGCCGCCAATGCAGCCAGGCGCGCTGCGGATCAGACTCCCTTCGCACGTCGGCATAAAGCTCGGCTACCCGCCGCCACCAGTCCCATAGCGAGGCCAGGCCCGGACTCATGCCTGCTTTAAATCGATCAGCCCTTGGCGGATCTTGCGGCCGCGGCCGATGCGGTCCTCGATGTAGGCCGCGTCGCCCCAGCGCACCGCCCGCGCCATCGCCTGCGCGTCCTCGGTGAACCGGGCTAGCATTTCCAGCAGCGTGTCCCGGTTGTTCAGGAACACGTCGCGCCACATCACCGGGTCACTGGCGGCGATGCGGGTGAAGTCGCGGAATCCGGTCGCGGCGAATTTCAGCACCTCCGACCGGCTCGCCTCAAGCGCCCCGCTTTCCGTCGCCAAATCGTCCGCGGTGCCGCAAATGGTGAACGCGATCAAGTGCGGCAGGTGGCTTACGATCGCCAGCACGCGGTCGTGGTGCGCGGCGTCCATTGTCTCGACCATGCTGCCGGCCCGCCGCCAAAGCTCCGCCACGCGTTCAGACGCCGCGGGGTCGGTGCCCTCGGGCGGGGTCAGCAGGCACCAGCGCCCCTGGAACAGCGTGGTGAACCCGGCGTCAGGGCCGGAATACTCGGTGCCGGCCAACGGATGCGCCGGGACAAACTGCACATTGGCCGGCAACAGCGGTCCGACATCGCGGATGACCGAGACCTTGGTGCTGCCCACGTCCGTCACGATGGCGCCCGGCGCGAGATGCGGCGCAGTGGCGGCGGCAATGGCGGCATAGGCGCCGACGGGGGCGCACAGCATCACGCAATCGGCCCCAGCCACGGCGCAGGCCGCATCCGCCTCGATCCGGTCGGCAAAGCCCAGCGCCGCGACCCGCTCCAGCACGGTGGGGCTGCTGTCGGTCACGACGACCTCCGCCGCCAAGTCGCCGCGTTCCCGGGCGATGCGCGCGACCGAGCTGCCGATCAGGCCGATGCCGATCAGCGCGAGCCGCTGGAACACCGGACCCGGCGGTGCCGCTGCGAAATCAGGCATGCGCCGGCTGGTGCGCCATGAATTCCGCCAGGATATCCGCGACCAGGGCGCATTCCTCGGCGGTGCCGATGGTGATGCGAAGGCAGTGCGGCAGGCCGTAGCCGCCCACCGCCCGCACGATGACGCCGCGCCGCTTCAACGCCGCGTTGGCCGCGTCCGCCTGCTCCGGCGCGCCGAAATCGGCCAGGATGAAGTTGGCCTCGCTGGGCCAGGCGTGGATGCCGGCGCGTTCCAGCTCGGCCGCAAGCCAGGCGCGATGCTTCGTGTTGTGCGCCCGTCCGGCCTCGATCCAGCCGGGTTCGGCCAAGGCAGCGATCCCCGCCGCCTGCGCCGCCAAGCTGACGTTGAACGGGCTGCGCACCCGGTTCAGCACGTCGACGATGCCCGGCGGCGCGTAGCACCAGCCCAGCCGCAGGCCGCCCATGCCGAAAATCTTGCTGAAGGTGCGCGTCATCACCGTGTTGTCGCCGGCGTCCACCAGCCGCGTGCCGGGGTCGAAATCCGGGCGATCGACATACTCGGCATAGGCGGCGTCCAGCACCAGCAGCACATCCGGCGGCAGGCCGGCCCGCAGCCGCTCGACCTCCGGCTGCGGCAGCATGCTGCCGGTCGGGTTGTTCGGGTTGGCCAGGAACACGAGCCGGGTGGCGGGCGACACCGCCGCGAGCATTGCGTCGACGTCGGCGGTCAACTGCCGCTCCGGCGTTTTCACGATGCGGCAGCCGGCATACGCCCCGGCGATTTCATAGATGCTGAAGCCGTGGCGGCTCATGATCAGCTCGGTGCCGGGGCCGCCATAGGCGAGGCATAGCTGATAGATCAGGTCGTCCGACCCGGCGCCGCAAACGATCTGCGCGGGATCAAGCCCGAAGCGCGCGCCGATGGCACGGCGCAGCTCCTGCGCGGCCCCGTCGGGATAGCGATGCAGCTCATGCTCCATGGTGGCATAGGCCGCGCGGGCGCCGGGCGGCACGCCGAACGCGCCCTCGTTCGATGAAAGCTTCACCGTCCGGTTCTGCCCAGCCACCTTGCTTTCGCCGCCGACATAGGGGGCGATGCCGAGGATGCCCGGCCGTGGTTGCGGCGCCATCATCCTTCTCCGTTCAAAGGCTCGGCATACGCGCCCAGCACCACCGGCCGTCCCAGCGCGGATTGCAGCGCCGCGAGCCGCCCGTTGCCGTCATCCACGAAACCATCGACATCCAGCAGCGCGTAGGCGGCCGGCGCGCCGGGGTCGTGCCGGGCGATCACCGCCCCAGCCTGGAACCCGGCCGCAGCCACGGCGGCGTCGAGCCGCGCGCGGCTGGTCCCCGGCGGCAGCTCCAATCCTAACAGGGAGCGGTCCCGCCCGCTCGGGTCAGGCGCGGCGGCGCTTACCAACAGCGCCTGCACCTTGGGCGAACCCTCCGGCCGAGGCGTCCAGAACGGCAGCCGGCCAACGACGTGGACGCGGGGGCCGTGCGGGTGCAGCAGCGCGGTCCACCATGCCGCAGCCGGCGCATCGTCCTCCGCTGGCATGGGCAACACGCCCACGGTGGCGGCCCCGGCGCTTACCTCGCCGATGGCCTGCGCCGGGGTATGGTAGGCCCGCAGCGGAGTCAGCGCCCCGAAATGCTCGCGCGCGGCGGCGAGGTAGGCGGGGTCGCCATTTGCCTGGCATACTGCGACCAGCAGGGGCCGCTGCTGCGCCGTGGTGGTCGCCAGCAGCTCCCGCCAGATGCGGACGATGCCGAAGCCCGGCATTGCGCCACCATGCCGGGCGAGCAGGCGGCGGATGATCGCGGCCTCCCGCCCGGGCCGCAGCGGCACGGCGCCCTTTACCCGCAGCGCCGCGACCTGCTGCACCACCGCGGCCCGGCGCATCAGCGCGTCGTGCAGCGCGTCGTCCAGCCGGTCCAGCTCCGCCCGCAGCGACAGCAGGTCGGGCGCAGCGGCCGGCGCGGGCGGATGCAGGATCGGGGACGGACTGGACATCGCAGTCGTGGGTCTCATGCGGGTTGGAGGATGGGGCGGGAGCAGGTAGCGGGAGTGTTACAGCCTGCAAACCCGATGATTGCAAGGCTGGGACGAGGGCGGCTGTCATAAGCTCGACGGGCGATGTTGCCCAGCGGGGCCGTGCGGCCTATGCAGCGCACATAATGGATCACCCGGAGATCGCGTCCCGCGACGCCCATCAATCCCTGACGTTCGACGGCGGCTTCATGCTCGACTGCGGCGTGGCGCTGCCCTCCGTCACCGTCGCCTATCGCACGTATGGCGCGCTGAATGCCGCGCGGTCGAATGCGGTGTTGATCTGCCACGCGCTGACCCTTGACCAATATGTTGCTGAGCCGCACCCGGGAACCGGCAAGCCAGGTTGGTGGACCCAGGTCGTTGGACCCGGCAAGGCGATCAACACGGACCGCTTCTTCGTTATCTGCGCCAATGTCCTAGGTGGCTGCATGGGCAGCACCGGGCCGCGCAGCCGCCGCAGCGATGCGCCAGATGCGTCGCCCTGGGGCACCGACTTTCCGCCCGTCACCATCCGCGACATGGTCCGCGCCCAGCGCCTGCTGGTCGACCATTTGGGCATCCCGCGGCTGTTTGCGGCAATCGGCGGGTCCATGGGTGGGATGCAGGTGCTGGAGTGGGCTGCCACTTTTCCTGAGATGGTGTTCGCCGCGGTGCCGGTCGCGACCGCCGCGTTCCATTCGGCGCAGAACATCGCTTTTCATGAAGTCGGCCGCCAGGCCATTTTCGCCGACCCCAACTGGGCCGGCGGCGAATATTGGCGGCACGACCAGGTTCCCGCCCGTGGCCTGGCGGTCGCGCGCATGGCGGCGCACATCACCTACATGAGCGAGCAGGCATTGACCCGCAAGTTTGGCCGCCGGCTGCAGGCTCCGGCAACCGGTGTCACGTCGCTGTTCGGCGACATGTTCGAGGTCGAGAGCTACCTTCGCCACCAGGGCAGCACCTTCGTCGACCGCTTCGACGCCAACAGCTACCTGACCGTCACCCGCGCGATGGACTATTTCGACCTTGCCGCCGAGCATGACGGCGACCTCGCGGCGGCGTTCCGCGGCATCGCCACTCGGTTCTGCATCGTCAGCTTTGACAGCGACTGGCTGTTCCCCACGGCCCAATCCCGCGCCATCGCCCGGGCGCTGAACCGGGCCGGCGTCAACGTCAGTTTCGTCGAGATCGGCAGCGACAAGGGCCACGACGCGTTCCTGCTGGACGAGCCCGACTTCCACCGCACCCTGTCCGGCTTCCTGTCCGGCTGCGCGGAGCACGCGGGGATTTGAGTCCGCTCGCAAGGCTTCGCGCGAGCCCGCTCGCAACGCTTGGCGCGAGCCCGCACCCGCCACCCTCCGGTCGGGCGAACCCGCCCAACATGCGGTTCGACCTCCGTTTGATGTCGGAGATGATCGACCCGGGCTCCCGCGTGCTGGATATCGGCAGCGGCGATGGCACGCTGATCGAATACCTGTTCCGCACCCGGCGCTGCGACGCGCGCGGCATCGAAATCGACATGGCCGAGGTCACCCGCGCCGTGGCGCATGGCCTGCCGGTGATGCATGGCGACGCCGACAGCGACCTGACGCATTATCCAGACGCGCTGTTCGACTACGTCGTGCTGTCCCGCACCCTGCAGGCGGTGGAGCGCCCGCAGGAGGTGCTGCGCCAGATGCTGCGCATCGGCACGCGGGCCTTGGTCAGCTTCCCGAACTTCGGCCACTGGCAGGTGCGCTGGCAGCTCCTGCGGTCCGGCCGGATGCCGATGACGCCGACCTGGGACCGGCCCTGGTATGAGACGCCGAACATCCATCCCTGCACCATCCGCGACTTCTTTGCGCTGTGCGCGCAGGAGGGCTACGTGGTGGAGCGCTGGCTCGCGGTGGACGACGAGGGCCGCCAAGCGCCGTGGCGCCGCTTTCCGGGCCTGGCGAACCTGTTCGGCGAGCAGGCGCTGTTCATGTTGCGCCGGGCTTGAGTTGAGGGACGGTCAGCCTGCTGCGATTGCCGTCCGACTCATCCGGGCTGACAACGCGATGATCCCGACCCTCGCCGGCTGCTCGATCCATCGCCGCGACAAGGCGGCGACGCCGATGACCAGGCAGAGGACCAAGCCCACAGCCGCAGGCGTGTTGATCACGGCCCCTAGGCCTTTCAGGCGATCAATCAAGAAATGATGCCATAGATACAGCGAGTAGGAGATCTCGCCGAGCCAGACAACCGGCTGGGCTCCGAGGGCCGCGCGCAGCGGGCCGGCTGCGAGGGCAATGCAGAGCACAAGCGGGCCGAATAGCCCGGCGATGAGGAGGTCTGGCGCACCGGCACTCGCCAGCCCGGCGACCGCCGCGATGATGAGGATGCCGCAGCCGTCGAACGCGAGATGCGGTTTCATATTGGCGAAGCCCCGGCACAGCGCGGCGCCGATCGTGAAGCCGCAGGCGGCGCGTGCGAGTCCAAGGTTGAACGTCAGGTTGAGTGAATGGTCCCGGTTCAGCCAGGCCAGCACCCCCAGCCCGCCCAAGCCCAGCGCGGCCATCCCGAGCGCAGCCCAACGCCGTTCCGATCGCAGCAGAACCCAGGCCAGGCACGGGAAGGCGAGATAGGCGAACCATTCGCAACTGATCGACCATGACGGCTCGTTGCAGGTTATGTGGTCGATGAACCCCCATGCCTGGACCATCAGCAGGTTCCCCGCGAGGTCAGCCGGCCCGCGGCAGGCAGGTTCGCCGACGTATAGCAGCAGCGTGGCCACGTGCAGCGGCCATACCCGTGCGAAGCGTCGGATCATGAATTGCATGTAGGCGCCGCGGGACGGGCGCCGGAACGTTTCCAGGTATGCGCTCGCGATCACGTAGCCGCTGAGCGCGAAGAACAGGTCGACACCGAGATAGCCGACCCGGAACACCGTCGCCAGCGCGATCCCAGGCCCGTATGGGTCCCAGCCGCCGGCGTAGAACCAGTAGTTCATGTGGAATACCGCGACGATGCAGGCCGCCACTCCGCGGACCCCGGTGAGCGCGGGAAGAAAGTTGTCCTGGGGGCGTGGCAACGCTGGCCGTTGGCTGGCCATATCCGCCTCGATGACGCTCGGCCGCGGCTGGCGTGCAACCTTCGCTGCGCCGCCGCCGTTGCGGATTGGCCTCGGCCCATCCTTCCGGATCAAAACGCCATGACGCTCGCCGCCCTCAGCCAAGCCTCCGAGCAAATCCCTGAATCCCTGCTAGTGTTCCTGCATGGCCGCGGAGAAATCGGCGGCGATATAAATCGGCAAGTCCGCAAATTTGGACCATGGACGGACGTTCTATACAACCCGAAACTTACTTACGGACCCGACACTATTGCGGAAATACGCCGGTATCATGTGCTTGGCTTTCATTTGTCGGCGGCCGACTGGGACGGCGAGGTTTTGAGCGAGGCGGTGGACCGCCACCTCGCTGCGCACCCGGCAATCGATCCGGCACGGCTTTACCTTACCGGCCTCAGCCTTGGCGGACGCGGGGTGCTGCGGCTCGCCCTGCACCGGCTTCGCACTGGCCGCCCAGTCTCCTCGATCGCCTCCTTCTGCCCGGCTGGCGGCTCCACCGGGTATTCGGACGCGGAGATCGGTTTGCTGCGGACGGTGCCGACCTACTTGTTCCATTGCCCGGAAGACGGGGTGGTGCCCTTCGAGGGTAGTGCTGCGCTGCATCAGCGGCTCGGCAGCGATGTGTCGCGCCTGCGCATCGTCCATAAGTCCGAGTTGGCCGATGAAGAGTCGGCCCACGATTGCTGGACGCAGTTCTATGGAACGCCGGGGTTGTACCGTTGGCTCGCAGCGCCAGCGCGCGATCCCGCGGAATGGCCGCATCTGGACCTTCCGCACGCCGCGCACAGGCAAAATGCCTGAGCGGCTGATGTCATCCCGCCCGCAGCACCGCCCGCAAATTGAGCGCCGCCACGTCCAGCACTCCGGCATCCCCGCTGACCATCAGCGCAGCGATCGCGCCGTCCAGCACCAGCAGCACCTGCCGCCCCATCATCCGCGGGTCCGCGTAGCCGGCAGCCGCCGCCAACTCCGCCAGGAACGCGATGATGGCAGCGTGGTGCTGCGCCGTCATCTCGCGCAGCCAAGGCTCGCCTCCGAGGGCGCCCTTTGCCTGTTCCGCGGCGGCATTCATGAAGGCGCAGCCGTAGAACCGCCCCTCGAACCAGCTTCGCAGGGCGGGGATGGTGGCCTGCAGGCGCTCGGACGGGTCGGGACCGGCGGCCTCGACGGCGGCGAAGAACGTTTGACGCCACTCTGCCCCCTCCCGCGCCAGGACCTCGCGCACCAGGGCTTCCTTGGAGCCGAACCGCCCATATAGCGTCATCTTGGACGCGCCGGCCTCGGTGAGGATGCGGTCGATCCCTGTCGCATGGATGCCGTCGCGGCAAAACAGCTCGCGCGCCACCTCGATGATGCGCTCATGCGGCGGCGCCCGGCGTGGAGCAGGCATATCGGGTGTGCTTGTATGGGGAGCAGCCAACGCGTTCGGCATCCGTGCCTTCCAAAAATGCCCATAAACCGGGCGGCATCTGCTCGATTCCTAGCCGCGCCTGCGCGGCGATATGGGCCGAGCCGTCGTCCAGAGTGTTAGCGCAAAGGCTATGCCGGTCAAATGCGGGCCTGGCACACATCCTGCTTAACAAATGGTAAGACTGACCGGTCTGTCCGGGCAGCATAAAGGGAGACCAGGGATGAGTGCCGCCACCAAAGCCCCGCCCACCGCAATGACCGGATGCCTTGCTCCTATCGACAAGGGCGGCCTCGACGAGCTGATCGCCAAGGGCCGCGCCAACCCGGCCGCCATCAAGACCCTGAAGTGCCGCACCGTCGCGGAGGGCCGGTTTCGCCACCTCAACATGATCCGCGACCTGCCGCCCTATGTCGTGGACGAGCCGCCGGGCCTGTTGGGCGACGATACCGCGCCGAACCCGTCGGAGGCGTCGCTCGCCGCCCTCGGCTCGTGCCTCGCGGTCGGCATCCACGCCAACGCCGTCGCCCAGGGCATCACGGTCCGTAAGCTGGAGATCGAGCTTGAGGCCGACATCAACATCACCGCCGTTTGGGGCACCGGCGACACTTCGCCGAAGCCGGTCGGCTTCGACGCCGTACGCGCCAAGGTCCATTTGGAAGCCGACGCGCCCAAGGCGGACCTCGATGCGCTGATCGCCCACGCGACCCAGTGGTCCCCGGTGGCCAACACGTTCACCAAGCCGGTGGCCGTCGACGTCAAGGCCGCCTGATCCGCAATCGAGGGGAGCGCTGCCATGAGCGAGACCGCAAGCCGTGACGACGCCCATGCTGCGCCCCCTGCCGACGCCGCGTTGCGGGCCGTCATCGACTCCGAACTGGCGCCGCTGGTGCGCCAGATCGACCATGACGGCCTGTATCCTGCCCAGGCCATGCGGGCCTTGGGCGCCGCCGGGCTGTTTTCCCGCCACCTCGCAGCGCACTCGCCGCAACCCAGCATCGCCGCGGCCATCGACGCCATGGCTGCGGTCGGCGAGACCTGCATGTCGACCGCATTCTGCACCTGGTGCCAGGACGCGAGCGGTTGGTATCTCGAACAATCCGAAAACGCCGCGTTGCGCGACGAACTACAGGCCGGGCTGGCGCAAGGCGTCGTCATGGGCGGCACCGGCCTGTCCAACGCCATGAAGTCGCTGTCCGACATCGAGCGCTTCAAACTGCGCGGACGGCGCGTGCCCGGCGGCTACGAGGTGTCCGGCGTGTTGCCCTGGGTCAGCAACCTCGGGCCAGGCCATCTGTTCGGCACGGTGTTCGAGGACGCAGACCATCCCGACCACCGAATAATGGCGATGGTCCGCTGCGGCCAGCCCGGCGTCGACATCAAGATGAACGCGCATTTCGTGGCGTTGGAGGGCACCGGGACGTACAGCGTGCTGTTCCGCCGCGCCTTCATCGCGGACGAAATGCTGCTGGCCGACCCGCTCGGCGACATGGTCCGGCGCATCAAGGCCGGTTTTATTCTCCTGCAGACCGGCATGGGCATCGGCGTCATCCAGGCCTGCATAACCCTGATGCGGGAGGCCGACGTGAGCCATGGCCACACCAATCAATATTTGCCCCGCCGCGCCGACGATTTCGCCGGCGACCTCGACGCGGTGCACGAGGAAATAACCCGGCTCGCCGCGACCCCGTTGGAGCAGGCGCCGGAGTATCTGCGCGCTGTGCTGACCGCGCGCCTGCGCATCAGCGAACTGACCCTGGAGGCCGGCCAGGCGGCGCTGCTGCACACCGGCGCCCGCGGCTACATCGCCGGCTCCGCCGTGAACCGCTGCATCCGTGAGGGCCACTTCGTCGCGATCATCACGCCTTCGATCCGTCATCTGCGCCAGGAGCTGAGCCGCCCCGAGCTGCGCGTGACGCCGGGGACCCTCCACTGATGCCGCACGCCATCGTCCACGGCCCCGATGGCGAGACCGTGCTGCAGGGCGGGCCCGGCGACAGCGTGATGCAGCTCGCCCGCGCCGCCGGGCTGCGGGTGCTGGGCGAGTGCAACGGCTCGCTCGCCTGCGCCACCTGCCACGTGATCGTGGACGACGCCTGGACCGCCCGCCTGCCGCCCGTGACGGAGGAGGAGGACGCGATGCTCGACACCGTGTTCGACCTCACGCCGACTTCGCGGCTGAGCTGCCAAATCCGCCTGACCGACGCGCTGGATGGCCTGCGCGTCCGTTTGCCCCAGTAAAAATTTGCCCCAGTAAAAAGGAGACCGAGCATGACCGACAAAGTGTTGCTGACCCCAGCCGAGCTGCAGGGGATGATGGGTCCCGATGTCGTCATCATCGACACCAGGTCGCCGGACGCCTATGCGGCCGGGCACATCCCCGGCGCCGTGAACGTGCACGAAATCTTCACCTTCCTCGCGATGTCGACCCCTGAGGGCATGACCGAGCTGCGGCAGAAGTTCGCCGACGCTTTCGGCGCCGCTGGGCTGTCCGGCGCCGAGACGGCCGTGTGCTATGAGGAAAGCATGAACTCCGGCTTCGGCCAGTCCTGCCGGGGCTATTTCCTGTTGAGCTGGCTCGGCTACGAAAAGGCCAAGGTGCTGCATGGCGGCTTCCACGCCTGGAAGGCGGCGGGCCTGCCGGTCAGCACCGAACCGGCCAACCCCGCCGCCAAGCCGTTCCCGCTCTCCGACGCCGGCGCCAGCATGATGATCGACCGCGACGCCATGCTGGCGGCGGTTGGCAACGACGCCGTCGTGAAGCTGGACGTGCGCGACGTGGACGAGTGGATCGGCACCAGTTCCTCACCCTACGGACCCGATTTCTGCCCGCGCAAGGGCCGCATCCCCGGCGCACGTTGGCTGGAGTGGTATCGCCTGATGAAGCCGACGGGCGCCGGGCCGATGTTCAAGACACCGGACGAGATCATGGCAGAGGCCCATACCGTTGGGATCAAGCCGTCCACGCCGGTTTACCTTTACTGCTTCAAGGGCGCCCGCGCCTCCAACACGCTGGTCGCGTTGCGCGAGGCAGGAGTCCGCGACGTGCGGATGTATTTCGGCTCATGGAACGAGTGGAGCCGCGACGAAAGCCTGCCGATTGAAACCGGCATGCCGTTCGCCCAAGCAGCGGAATAGTTCAAGCCGCGACATGAGCAAAGGCTGCGGGAGGGATTGGCCCGCAGCCGTTTCGTCGCTCAGCCCTTACGCTCGATCGCCAGCGCGATGCCCTGGCCGCCACCGATGCACATCGTCACCAACGCATACCGCCCGCCGATCCGGGCCAGCTCGTAGGCCGCCTTGACCACCAGGATCGCCCCGGTCGCGCCGACGGGGTGGCCCAGCGCGATCCCGCCGCCATTCGGGTTCGTCTTGGCCGGGTCAAAACCCAGCTCGCGCGAGACGGCGCAGGCCTGGGCGGCAAAGGCCTCGTTGCTCTCGATCACGTCGAAGTCTCCGACGCGCAGCCCGGTCCGCTCCAGCAGGCGTCGCACCGCTGGCACCGGGCCGATGCCCATTTCCGATGGGTCGACGCCGGCATGGGCGTAGCCGACGATGCGTGCCAGCACGTCGCGTCCCTCGCGGCCGGCAAGCTCCTCCTCCATCAGCACAACCGCAGCCGCGCCATCGTTGATGCCCGAGGAGTTGCCTGCCGTCACCGATCCGTCCTTGCGGAACGCCGGGCGCAATCCCGCCAGCATCGCCGCCGTGGTCCCGGATTTCGGGTGCTCGTCCGTGTCGAACGACGCCGTCGCACGCCCGCGCCGCACTTCGACCGGCAGGACCTGCTCGCGGAACCGCCCGGCCTCGATCGCGGCGACGGCCCGGCTCTGGCTCTCCGCGGCAAAGGCGTCCTGTTCCTCGCGTCCGATCTGCCAGCGCGATGCAACGTTCTCCGCCGTGATGCCCATGATGCCATTGCCGAACGGGTCGGTCAGGATGCCGGTCAGGTGGTCCACCGCGGACGTGTCGCCCATGCGCTGGCCGAACCGCGCCGTCTGCAGCAGATATGGCGCGCGGCTCATGCACTCGGCGCCGCCGGCCACTGCCACGTCGGCGTCGCCCAGCATGATCGACTGCGCCGCGGAGATGATCGCCTGCACCCCGCTGCCGCACAGCCGGTTCAACGTCAGCGCCGGCGCATCCTTCGGCACGCCGCCCTCGATCCCCGCGACGCGGGCGAGATAGGCGTCCTTTGGCTCGGTGACGATCACGTTGCCGAACACGACGTGCTCGACGCGCTCGCCGGGCATCTCGGCCCGGCGCAGCGCCTCGGCCACGCACAGCGCGCCGAGCTGCGTCGGCGAGTGCCCGGACAATGCGCCGCCGAACGTGCCGATGGCCGTCCGCACGCCGCTGGCGATCACGACATTCCGCGCGTTCATGCGGCGCATCCCGCGGCCATGGCGCTCGCAGGGACCATCGTTTCATCGAACATGCTGCCTTCCTCCCGTGCCGCAATTTCGCCCATAACCGGCCGGGGCGGCAAGGCCTTGGCCGGCAAGCAGTATCGCATCAGGCACAACTACTGATGCACCGAGTGAGATGAGAATGCTAATCATTTACACCATTGCGCCCGCGTCTTGACTGCCCGCGCTCACGCGCTATCTGCGGACCCATGCGCAACTTCTCAGAACTGACCGAACGCGACCTGCTCGCCTTGGCGATCTCCAGCGAGGAGGAGGATGGCCGCGTGTATGCCGATTTCGCCCATGACCTGCGAGAGGATTATCCCGGCAGCGCCCAGATGTTCGCCGACATGGCGGCCGAGGAGCACGAGCACCGCCGCAAGCTGATCGATGCGTATGCGGAGCGGTTCGGCCCGCACA
>CAXSGE010000058.1:0-25228 GCA_964236715.1 uncultured Acetobacteraceae bacterium
GTCCGCCGCTCAGCTTGCGGAATGAACCTCAGCACGCTGAATAGAATGGGCTAGCCCTTCACAGCATGACCGCTTTGTCGAAACTGCCCGCGCTCTCGGGTGCGACAAGGACGAGGCGGCGTTTGATGAAAAGCTGAAGGTGATCGCGCGGCACAAGCCAAAAGCCGAGGCGAAGAAAACGGAGTCATGACGTGGCGACGAGGATTGCTGCGCGTGTGGATGTTCGCCTCTATCATGTGGGTTATTGGGCTAGCTGCTGTGATGGCGCCCGAAGACTACGCTTACTGGCATCAGAACCCGTGGTCGGAGATGACCAAAAAGCAATATCAAGATTGCACCAAAGACACTCCGTGGGGATGCGATCCAGTCATCGTCACAATGGATGACTGCAATCAGCGGTCGCCTGGGCCATGCTGTTATTACTGGCCCGAGCGCGGAAAACGGCTTGATGAGGTAGTCGCGGAATATCGACATGGGGCTATCAGCAGATCGGTATCGCATTTCGCACTGGCCGCCATTCCTCCCATTGTGCTTTTCGCCATAGGTGCAGCGTCAGCGTGGGTGATCGCTGGTTTCAGAATTCGGCCGCACTCAAGGCGAAACTAGCCGTGATTGCGCGGCAGAGGTCGAATGACGAGCTGGAGCTAATTGGTCTAGGGGCGCCTTTGCTGACCCTGCTGGTCGGATTCGTTATCGCGTGAGCACTGGCAGGCTTTAAGCCTTAGTCAAAGCCGTCTGTGTCTGCCAAGCGCGGTTCGTCACGCCCACATACTCAATGCTACATGTTGGAGTGGGTTTGGCAACTACCATATCGCCGAACTCATAAGGGCCATCTGGAGTAGACGTGCCCCAGCGTGCGGTGTGCTGGCACCCTGGACCGAGTTATGCAGGGCCTACCAGAACGCGGCCTTTCACCGCTTGTGCCGACTAGGGGTTTGAGCGGCAAAAATGATACGGCGATGCGGGATGCCCGTGTGTTTCACACACAATTTCAATAGGCTAAGGTGTCGTTTACGGACCGTTCAACGGTCGTCGCGATTGTCAGACTCAGAAGACGGCTTCAGTGGTGACCAGAGGAGCTTTGCAGCAACTATGCCGTTGGCACGTTCGTGCGGACATCGCCTGCCTTCCATCGCGCCGCCCATCTTGCCCGCAGAAACGGGATTGACGCAATTCGGTTGTCCCATAAGCTAGACAGCTTCCAGCTTGATTGAAGGACAACCGTTTGAGCGCAGCAGTGGAGTCGTTCAAGGCGCGCCGGATCTACCTGATGCTCCGGGAACGGATCGCCTGCGGCGAGCTGCCCGCGGGGTCGCGCCTGCCCGGTGAGTCGACGCTGGCCGCCGAGCAGGGCGTCTCACGCGTCACCGTGCGGCGGGCGCTGGACCAGTTGGCCAATGAGGGCCGGGTGCGCCGCCGCGTCGGGGCCGGCACGTTCGTGGCCGACGGCGGCGTGAGCCCGGTGGTCGGCGCCGACCTGGCGGATGTATTCGCGCATTTGAAGCTCATGGGGCAGCGCACCGGCGTGCGGCTGCTGTCCTTTGCCTATTGCGTGCCGCCGGTGCCTATTGTCGAGGCGCTGGGTCTCGCTCCCCGGGAGCGCACGCAGCGCTCGGTGCGGGTGCGCATGATCGAGGGCGAGCCCTTCTCCTATCTCACGACCCATGTGCCCGAGCGCATCGGCGTCACCTACGCCGAGGTGGACCTCGCGACGATGCCGCTGCTGAGCCTGCTGGAGCGCTCCGGCATCGTGGCGGACCGCGCGAGCCAGGCGATCAGCGCGACACTGGCCGGACCCGGCGTCGCCGAGGCGCTGCAGCTCGAAGTCGGCGCGCCGCTGCTGTCGCTCACCCGCGTGGTGCACGATGCGAACGGCGCCGGCGTCGAACACCTGCACGCGCTGTATCGGCCCGACCGTTTCGCCTTTCACATGGACCTCGCCCGCACCGGCGGCGCCGGCCGCCGGCGCTGGAGCCCAAGTCCGCCCCCCGCCCGCCCAGCCCCGAGATCAAGGACAGCAACGCCATGAGCCGACCGACACGCCGCGCCGTGCTGACCGCCGCCGCCGTTCTCGCGGCGCCCGCAATCCTGCGGGCGCAGCCGGCCTCGGTGAAGCTCGGCATCCTGCAGCCGGTCACCGGAGCGCTGGCGCAGGACGGCGACCTCGGCCGCCTCGGCGCCCAGCTCGCCATCGACGAGGTCAACAACGGCGGCGGCATCGCCGGCCTCGGCGGCGCGAAGCTGGAGATGGTGTTTGGCGACGCCCGCTCGACCCCCGATGCGGGCACGCAGGAGGTGGAGCGGATGCAGTCGGAAGGCGTGTGCGCCATTGTCGGCGGCTTCGCCAGCCCGATCTGCCTGGCCGCCAGTCAGGCGGCGGCGCGCTACGCCCTGCCCTACGTGGTCGACGTGGGCGTCTCCGACAGCATCGTCACCCGCGGGCTCACCAACACGTTTCGCTTCGCGCCCGGCTTCGGCAAGGTGGCATCGGTCGCGCTCGACAACCTCCTCACGCTGAACGACGCCGTCGGTAAGCCCGCCAGGACGGTGGTGCTGGTGCACGAGGACGGGCTGTTCGGCAGCGGGCTCGCCAAATTGATGCAGGCCGAGCTGCCGAAGCGCGGCTTCGAGATCCTGGACACCATCGCCCACCCGACCCCGGCGCGCGACATGAGCAACATCGCGCTGCGCATCCGCTCGCTGGCGCCCGACCTGATCCTGCCGTCCGACTACTACGCCGAGTTCGTGCTGCTGGCCCGCACGCTGCAGCAGCAGCGCATCAGGCCGAAGGGCATCTACGGCGTGCTGAACGGCGCCGCCTCCAACTACCGCTTCGTCAGGGAGTTCCCGGCGGTGGCCGAGGGGCTGCTAGACTGCAATCACTGGGCCGATCCGCGCAACCCGAAGACGCAGGCCTTGCGCAAGGCGGTCGAGGCGCAGGGCAAGTCGTTCGCCTACAACGTGATGCTGAACTACTCCTGCGTGCTGCTGGTGGCCGACGCGCTCAGCCGAGCCGGCAGCACGGACCGCGCCAAGCTGACGGAGGCGATCGCCGGGTCCAGCTTTTCCGGCCACATCATGCCGTATGGACCGACGCATTTCGTGGGCGGCCAGAACGAGGGCGCGACCCCGGTCAACACCCAAGTCCAGGGCGGCGACATCAAGGTCATCTTCCCAGCCGCCTTCGCCGACGCCAAGCCCATGTTCCCGGTCGCCTGACGCGCTTCGGTGTACTCGCCCGCCATCATCGCCGAGGCCGTGGTCAACGGCATGCTCACCGGTGCCGTCTATGCGCTGGTGGCGCTCGGCCTCACGCTGATCTACGGCGTGCTGCACATCATCAACTTCGCCCACGGCGCGCTGCTGACCTGCGCGATGTTCGCGGTCTGGGATCTGGGCGCCGCATTCGGCATCAGCCCCTATGTCGCCATCATCCCGCTCGTGCCGTGCTTCTTCGCCGCCGGCTACGCCCTGCAGCGCCTCGTCATCGGCCCGGCCAGCCGCGGACGCGACGGCAACGTGCTGCTGGTGACGCTGGGCCTGGCGATCGCGATCCAGAACGGCCTGCTGGCGCTGTTCCACGCCGACACGCGCTCGCTCGACACCGGCGACGGTTTCGACGTCGTGGCGGTCGGGCCCATGCTGCTGTCGCAACCGCGCCTGATCGGCTTCGTCGTGGCCGTGGCCGTCGCAGGCCTGTTATGGGCGCTGCTAGCCCTTACCGACACCGGGCGCGCCATCCGCGCGGTGGCGCGCGAGGACCTGGGCGCGCGCCTGGTGGGCATCGACGTGCGCCACGTCTTTGCCGTCACCTTCGGCCTCGGCTGCGCCTGCCTCGCAGTGGCGGCGGGGCTGCTGATGCCGAGCTACTACGTCAACCCGCGGGTCGGCGAGGCGTTCGTGCTGATCGCCTTCACCATCGTCGTGCTGGGCGGCATGGGCTCGATCCCCGGGGCGCTCATCGGCGGCCTGGCAATCGGCGTGGTCGAGAGCCTCAGCGGCCTATTCCTCGGCGACAGCCTGGGCCAGATCGGCGTCTTCCTCATCTTCATCCTCGTGCTGCTGCTGCGCCCGGCCGGGCTGTTCGGCGCGCGCGCATGAGGAGCTGGCTCCCCGTTGCCGTCCTCGCGGCGCTAGCGGCGGTGCCGGCGCTGACCTCGGCCAACATCGTGCTGAACTTCATGGTCGGCGCGCTGATCGTGGCGCTGGCGGCCCAGGGCTGGAACCTGCTGGGGGGGTTCGGCGGCCAGCTATCGTTCGGCCACGCCGCGTTCTACGGCACCGGCGCCTACGCCACGGCCTTGCTGCAGCAGCGCTACGGCGTGAATGCCTGGGCGGGCGCGGCGCTGGGAGTTGCGGCCGGAGCGCTCGTCGGCGCGGTGGTCGGATTCCTGAGCTTCCGCGCCGGGCTGCGCGGCTCCTACTTCGCGCTGGTGACGCTCGCCTTCGCCGAGGTGCTGCGCATCCTGGCCAATGCCGCCCCGCTCACCGGCGGCGCGGCCGGGCTGCTGGTGCGGCTGGACGTGCGCGCCGCCAACTTCCAGTTCGCCAGCCGCGCCACTTTCTTCTACGTGGCGCTCGGCTGCGTCGCCACGGCGCTGCTGCTTACCTGGTCCATCAGCCGCTCCCGCTTCGGCGCGCAGCTCGCCGCTGTGCGCGAGAACGAGGAGGCGGCCCGCGCGCTGGGCATCGACGCCTTCGCCACCAAGCTGCGCGCCATCACCCTGTCCGCCGCGATCACCGCCGCCGCCGGCGTGCTGTATGTGCAATATTTCCTCTACATCGATTCCAACCTCGCCTATGGCGCCGGCGTGTCGGTCGCGGCATTGCTGGCGCCGGTCGTCGGCGGCGTCGGCACCGTGCTGGGTCCCGTCATCGGTGCAATAGCACTTGAGGGCCTCGGCCAGCTCACCCGGCTGGTCGCCGGCCCGGTCCCGGGAATCGATCAGGTGCTGTTCGGCCTGCTGCTGGTGGCCGCGATCGCCTTGATGCCCGGCGGCCTCGTCGGCAGGCGCGGCTGATGCTCGCCGTGCAGGGCGTCAGCAAACGGTTCGGCGGCCTGCTCGCGGTGGCGGACGCGTCGCTGGCGATCGAGCGCGGCGGCATCACCGGCCTGATCGGGCCGAACGGCGCCGGCAAGACCACGCTGTTCGCCATCATCGCCGGCTTCACCCCGCCCAGCGCCGGGCGCGTCGTCTTCGGGGGCGTGGACGTGACAGCCGAGGCGGCGCATTTGCGGGCGCGGCGCGGCATCGTCCGCACCTTCCAGATCGTGCAGCCCTTCGCCGGCCTGTCGGTACGCGAAAACATCGCCGTGGGCGCGCATTTGCGCCACGCCGGCCGCGCCGCCGCCTTGGATCGTGCGGCCGAGGTCGCCGCCCGCGTCGGGCTGACGCCGGAGCTGGACAAGCCCGCCGCCGCCCTGACGGTGGCCGGGCGCAAGCGTCTGGAGCTGGCGCGCGCCCTGGCGACGGAGCCTGCGCTGCTGCTGCTGGACGAGGTGCTGGCCGGGCTCAACCCGGCGGAGATCGAAGGCATGCTGCCGGTGCTGCGCAGCCTGCGCGATACTGGGGTGACGATCCTGATGATCGAGCACGTCATGCAGGCGGTCATGCAGCTTTGCAGCCAGGTGCACGTGCTGGCGCAGGGCCGCATGATCGCCGCCGGGCCGCCGCGCGAGGTTTGCGAGGACCCCGCCGTGATCGAGGCCTATCTCGGCGCCGGCGCCGCCGCGCGTATGGCCGCCCATGGCTGATCCGCCGCTGCTGTCAGTTCAGGGCCTGTGTGCCGGGTATGGCGGGGTCGAGGTGCTGCGCGGCATCGACCTCGTGGTGCATCCCGGCGAGATCGTCGCCGTGCTCGGCTCCAACGGCGTCGGCAAGACCACGCTGAACAAGGCGCTGTCGGGCGTCGTGCCGGTCCGCGCGGGCGAGGTCACCTTCGCCGGCCAGCGGACCGACAAGATCGCGGGTCCGCGCATCGTGGCCGCTGGGCTGATCCATGTCCCCGAGGGGCGGCGCGTGTTCCCGGACCTCTCGGTGCGCGAGAACCTGGTGCTGGGCAGCTACCGGCGCGGCCGGCCGCGGCGCAGGGCCAACCTGGAACGCGTGCTGGCCACCTTCCCCCGCCTGCGCGAACGCGCCGGCCAGGCGGCAGGCACGCTGTCGGGCGGCGAGCAGCAGATGCTGGCGATCGGCCGCGGCATGATGGCCGAGCCGCGCCTGCTGATCCTTGACGAGCCGTCCTTGGGCTTGTCGCCGCTGCTGGTCGAGGAGATGTTCACCCTCATCGCCCTGCTGCGCAGCGAGGGCCTGGCGATCATGCTGGTCGAGCAGAACGTCGTGCAGTCGCTCGACCTCGCCGACCGCGCCTACGTGCTGGAGAACGGCGTCTGCGCCATGTCCGGCCCCGCCGCGGTGCTGCGCGCCGATCCGGGCCTCAAACGCACCTACCTCGGATTATGAGCATGACCCAATCGTTGCGTGAACGGCTGAACGCCGGCCTGCTTGTCGCTCCCGGCGTCTATGACGCGCTGACCGCCTCGCTGGCGGCGGCGGCGAGGTTCGAGGCGCTGTACGTCTCCGGCGCAGCCATCGCCTACACCCGGCTTGGGCGGCCGGATATCGGCCTCGTCTCGATGAGCGAGGTGGCCGAGACGATCGCCCTGCTGCGCGACCGCGTGCCGACGCCGCTGATCGTCGACGCAGACAATGGCTACGGCAACGCGCTCAACGTCCAGCGCACCGTGCGCATGTTCGAGCGTGCGGGCGCCAGCGCGATCCAGCTCGAGGACCAGACGCTGCCGAAGCGCTGCGGCCACCTGCGCGACAAGACGCTGATCCCCGCAGCCGAGATGGTCGGCAAATTGCGCGCCGCGCTGGACGCCCGCGCCAGCGCGGCCACGCTGGTCATCGCCCGCACCGACGCCGTCGCCGTCGAGGGCGTCGGCCCGGCGATCGAACGGGCGCGCCGCTACGCCGAGGCCGGAGCCGACGTGCTGTTCGTCGAGGCGCCGCAGAGCCGCGCGCAGCTTTCGGAGGTGGCGGCCGGCCTGCAGAACCTATGCCCGCTCATGGCCAACATCGTCGACGGCGGCGACACCCCGCCGCTGCCGGCGGCCGTGCTCGCGGAAATCGGCTTCCGCCTGGTGATCTTCCCGGGCGGCATCGTGCGCGCCCTCGCCCGCACGGCGCAGGACTACTACGCCTCGTTAGCCCAGCACGGCAGCAACCTGCCCTTCGCCGACCGCATGTTCGACTTCACCGCGCTGAACGCGCTGATCGGCACGCCGGAGATGCTCGAATTGGGCCGAACCTATGAGGAGCCGGCGGGCCGCGCCCAAGGAGGGCCGGCGAGCCGCGCTCAAGCGGAGCCGGCGACATGATCGACCCGGTCACGCTCGCCATCCTCGACGGCCGTCTCACGCAGATCGCCGACGAGATGGACGCGACGCTGTACCGCGCGGCGTTCAATCCCATCATCGCCGAGGCCAAGGACGCCTGCCACGGCCTGTATCACGCGGAGACGGGCGACACGCTGGTGCAGGGCACCTCCGGCCTGCCGATCTTTGTCGGCGCGATGGCGTTCGCGGTCCGGGCGGTGATCGACAAGGTGGCGCGCGACGGCGGGCTGGCGCCGGGCGATACCTTCCTGTTCAACGACCCTTACGCGGGCGGCACGCATCTGAACGACTTCCGCCTAGTGCGCCCGGTGTTCCGCAACGGCCGGCTGTTCTGCTGGATGGCGTCGGCAGACCACTGGCTCGACATCGGCGGCAACGTGCCCGGCGGCTATAACCCGCGCGCCACCGAGAGCTTCCAGGAGGGCATGCGCATCCCGCCGGTCAAGCTTATCACTGCTGACAAAATGAACCATGACCTGCTCGACATCCTCGCCGCCAACTCGCGGGTGCCGACCTCCAACTGGGGCGACCTCAACGGCCAGCTCGGCGCGCTCGACCTCGGCGGGCGCCGGCTGCACGGGCTGCTCGACGAGTACGGCGACGCCGTGGTGGCGGCAGCGTTCGACGCCTTCTCCGACCGGGCGGAGGCGATGATGCGGGCGGCGATCCGCGCTTTGCCCGATGGCGCCTACGCCTTCCAGGACGTGCTCGACAACGACGGCATCACCGACGCGGCGCTGACGGTGGCGCTCGACCTGACCATCGCCAGGGACACTATGGTGATGGATTTCTCGCGCTCCTCGCCTCCGACGCAGGGTCCCGTCAACATCTCCTACGCCACCACCATCGCCGCCTGCTACGTGGCGCTGAAGCACGTGTTTACCGCCGTGCCCGCCAATGCCGGATGCCTGCGGCCGATCGGCTTCGTGGTGCCCGATGCCACTTTACTCGCCGCCGGGCCGCCGCGGCCGATGGCGGGCTATACCGAGACGATCCTGCGGCTGATCGGCGTGGTGTTCGGAGCGCTGGCCCAGGCCGACCCGGCGCGCGCCACGGCGGCGCCGTTCGGCACCATCAACGCGCTGTCGCTGGCCGGGCACCGCGCCGACGGCTCGCGCTGGGTAATGTTCAGCTTCTTCGGCGGCGGCATGGGCGGCAACCCCGAATCCGACGGGCTCAGCCACGCCAACAACCCGATCTCGACGGCCACCATCCCGCCGGTCGAGATCCTGGAGGCCGCCTATCCCGTCGTGTTCACGGAGTGGGCGCTGCGGCCGGACTCCGGCGGGGCCGGCACCCATCGCGGCGGCCTCGGCGCTATCTACGAGATCGAGGTGCTGACCGACGCCCAGGTCTCGCTGTTGGGCGAGCGCGGTACCGTGGGGCCGTTCGGCGTCGTCGGCGGCGGCTCCGGGGCGCTGAACCGCTTCGCCTGGCAGGCCGATGACGGCGACCGCAGCCCGCCGCTGGTTTCCAAGGTGACCGACGTGACCGTGCGGACTGGCCGGCGGGTTCGGCTGGAGACGCCGGGCGGCGGCGGCTGGGGCCCGCCGGCGCAGCGCGACGCCGCGGCGGCCGCGCGTGACCTGCGCCTTGGCTACGTCACAGATCCTGGAACCGGCGCATGAGCCGCCTGGTGGGCGTCGATGTCGGCGGCACCTTCACCGACATGTTCCTATTCGATGAGGCCGCCGGCACGTTCCGCACGGCGAAAGTGCCCTCCAACCGCGGCGACGAGGCAGTTGGCTTCCTACAGGGCCTGCGGTCCTTCGGCGCGGTCGCAGCGCTCGGCTCCATCGTGCACGGCACCACGGTCGGGACCAACGCCCTGCTGGAGCGCAAGGGCGGCCGCGTCGGGCTGATCACCACGGCGGGTTTTCGCGACGTGCTGGAGATGCGCCGGCGCGACCGTCGGCAGACCTGGGGCCTGTGGGGCGACTTCGTGCCGGTGGCGGACCGCGACATGCGCCTGGAGGTGCACGAGCGCACCTTGGCCGACGGCAGCATCCGCCAGCCCGTCGATCCCGCGGAGGTGCAGGTGCTCGCCCGCATTCTTCTGCAGCAGGGCGCCGAGGCGCTCGCCATCGTCTTCATCAACGCCTACGCCAACCCAGCGAACGAGCTGGCGGCCCTGGCGGCGGCCGAGGCGGTCTGGCCGAACGGCAACGTCGCCTGCTCCGCGCAGATCCTGCCCGAGATCCGCGAGTTCGAGCGGACCTCGACCACCGTGCTGAACGCCTATCTGCAGCCGGTCGTCGGCGGCTACCTCGGCAAGCTCGACCGCGCGCTGGCCGATGGGCGATTTGCCGGGCAGTTCCACATCGTGCAGTCCAATGGCGGGGTGATGTCGACCGCCACCGCGCGCCGCTTGCCGGTGCGGACCGCACTGTCCGGCCCCGCCGCCGGTGTGATCGCCGCCGCCGCGATCGCCGCCGCCGCCGGCTTTCCCGATGTGATCACCGGCGACCTCGGCGGCACCTCGTTCGACGTCTCGCTGGTGGTGGACGGCAAGGTGTCGCTGGCCGCGCAGGCGACGATCGAGTTCGGCCTGGTGATCCGTACGCCGATGATCGAGATCACCACGATCGGCGCCGGCGGCGGCTCGGTGGCGCAGGTCGACGCCGGCGGGCTGCTGCAGGTGGGGCCGGAGAGCGCCGGGTCGCGGCCGGGTCCGGTCTGCTACGGCCAGGGCGGCACGCGGCCGACGCTGACCGACGCGAACGTGGTGCTGGGACGCATCAACGCCGAGCGCCCGATCGGCGGCGCGCTGGCCCGGCTGGACGTGGCGGCGGCGCGCGGCGCCATCCTGGAGCATGTCGGCGTCCCGCTCGGCCTTGACGCCGAGGAGGCTGCAGAGGCCATCGTGCGGGTCGCCAACGCCCGCATGGCCGGCGCAATCCGCCTGGTGTCGATCGAGCGCGGCCACGACCCGCAGCGCTTCGCCGCGGTGCCGTTCGGCGGCGGCGGCGCGCTGCATGCCGGGGCACTAATCCGCGAAGTGGGACTGAAGGCCGCCCTGGTGCCGCGCTTCCCTGGCGTCACCTCGGCCCTCGGCTGCGTCATCGCCGACATCCGCCACGACCAGGTGCAGACGGTGAACCTGGCGCTGGACGGGGTGGACGCCACAGCACTGGACCGCCGCATGGTCGCCGAGGCCACCGCGGCGCGCGCCGTGGTGGAGGCGGCCGGCCTGATGGTGGACCGCATCGACACGGTGTTCGAGGCCGACATGCATTACGCCGGTCAGACCCACACTATCGCCGTGCCGCTGCCGCTCCAGGTCCAGGATGGCAGCACCGGCGTCACCGAGGACGCGATCCGCATGGCGTTCGAGCAGGCCTATCGCGCCGCGTTCGGCCGGGTGCTGCCGGGCGTGGGCATCCGGCTGGTGAACCTGCGCACCGCCGCCATCGGCCGCCGCCCGCATTTCGACCTTGCGGCCCTGGCCCCGGCTGCCGACGCCTCGGTCGAAGCCGCCGACCGCGGCACGCGCCAGGTCTGGTTCGCCGGCTGGCACACGGCAACGGTGCACGACCGCCTGGCGCTGCCGGTGGGCGCCGAGATCCTCGGCCCCGCCATCCTGGAGCAGCCCGACGCCACCACGGTGGTCGACCCGGGCCTAGTTGCCCGCGTGGACCGGCTCGGCAACGTGATCGTGACCCGCGCATGACGCTGCACGGCACCGCCCTGCTGGCCTGCGACCTGCAGAACGACTTCGTGCACCCGGACGGCGCCTATGGCCGTGCCGGGCTCGGCACGCCGGAGATCGCCGCCTTGCCGGATCGCCTGCAGCCGTTGGCCGATCGGCTGCGCGCCGGCGGTGGCTGGGTGGTGCAGACGCAGTTCACCCTGGTGCCGGGGCGCGGCGGCGAGCCGCTGATCTCGCCGCATCTGCTGGCGCTGCGCCCGTTCCTTAGGCACGGCGATTTCTGCCCCGGCGCCTGGGGCCACCAGATGGTCGACACGCTGCAGCCGGCCGATCTGTCGGTGGAGAAGGTCGCCTACTCGGCGTTCTACATGAGCCGCCTCGAATGGGTGCTGCGCCGCTGCGGCATCACCCGCCTGCTGGCCTGCGGCATCGTCACCAACGGCGGCGTCGCCTCGACGGTGCGGGAGGCGCATGTGCGCGACTTCGACGTGACGGTGCTGGAGGACGGCTGCGCGGCGTTCACCCCAGCGCTGCACGCCACCGCCATCGAAGCGTTGCGCCCGGTCTGCCGCGTCGCCAGCATTGCCACTGTCATGGAGGAGCTGGCATGAGCGTCGCACCCGCAGATGGCGTGATGTTCGACGCGCATGTGCCGATTGTCATCGTCGGCGCCGGCGCGGCCGGCCTGGTCACGGCATTGGCGGCGCGTGAGGGCGGAGCGGATGCACTGGTGCTCGAACGCGACCACTTGCCGCGCGGCTCCACCGCATTGTCGGCCGGGCTGATCCCGGCGGCAGGCACGCGGTGGCAGCGCGGGGCCGGGATCGTGGACAGCCCCACGCAGTTCGCCGCCGACATCATGGCCAAGGCGCACGGCGAGCCCGACCCGGCGTTGGTCGCCTGCCTCACGCAGCGCTGCGGCACGGTGCTGGAGTGGCTGGCGGACGCGCATGGCCTGCCGTTTTCCGTCATCGCGGACTTCAACTACCCCGGCCACAGCGCCCACCGCATGCACGGCCTGCCGACCCGCTCCGGCGCGGAACTGATGGACCGGCTGCTACAGGCGGCAACCGCCGCCGGGGTGGACATGCTGTGCGACGCCCACGTCCGGACGATCTATGCCGATACGGACGGCCGCGTGCGGGGCGTGGCCTACGCCCGCCCGGACGGCGCCATGGAGCGCATCCGCTGCGACGCGCTGGTGCTGGCCTGCAACGGCTATGGCGGCAACCCGGCGCTGGTGGCCCGGCACGTGCCGGCGTTGGCCGACGCGCTCTATTTCGGCCATCCCGGCAACCAGGGCGACGCGCTGCTCTGGGGCGAAGCGCTTGGCGCGCAGGCGCGCGACCTGTCGGGACACCAGGGCCACGGCTCCGTCGCGCATCCGGCCGGCATTCTGATCACCTGGGCGACCATCACCGAGGGCGGCGTGCAGGTGAACGCCGAGGGGCAGCGCTTCTCCAACGAGATGCAGGGCTACTCGGAGCAGGCAGCCAACGTGCTGCACCAGCCCGGCGGCATCGCCTGGACGGTGTTCGACGCCCGCATCGCTGGGATCGCGCGGCAGTTCGAGGATTTCCGGCAGGCGGAGGCCGCCGGCGCCATCCTGACCGCGACGGACACGGCCGCGCTGGCCGGCGCGATGCGGGTGCCGGCAGCGGCGCTCCAGGCGACTCTGGATGAGGTCGCCGCGCTGAAATCGACGGGCGGCAACGATCGGTTCGGCCGCAGCTTCGCCGGCAGCCCGCCGCTGCAGCTGCCCGTTTGCGCGGTCCGTGTCACCGGAGCGCTGTTCCATACTCAGGGCGGCTTGGTGGTGGATGGCCGGGCCACGGTGCTGGAGGCCGGTGGCCAGGCGCTGCCGAACCTGTTCGCAGCCGGCGGGGCGGCCTGCGGCGTGTCGGGCCGCGCTGCTTCCGGCTATTTGTCCGGCAACGGGCTGCTGTCGGCCGTGGCACTCGGCCACATAGCGGGACAGTCTGCAGCTAAAGCATTGATCAAGCCCAAATGAGAGTCACGCCACCTAATACACCGGACACCACATGGCCATTCAGTAGGCACCCGCCATATTCATCCTGGGAAGGGTTTGCGTTCCCAGTTTTGATGTCACCCGTTCCTTTCGATGCGTCTTCAGTGGTTCACTTTCGTTCGTCTCTCTAATGCAGACATGACGTGTTTATCTCACGCCTTTCGACCGTAACGTTCACCACCGCAGCCTTTCGGACTGAAGCAGCTTACGGCTGTTTGAAGGGGACTGCCGCAAGGTTGAGGGTGCGAAGGTCGGTTGGGTATTTTCGCGTCTGTTCTCTGACCTAGGGTGGATGCGTGGCCTGGATGTTGAGGTTGGTGAAGACCGGGGCCAAGGGCTAGGAGCCGTGCACGGATGTCATGGAGTTTCACCGGCCCGATGATTTCGGCGACATCGCCAACTTGGGTCTGACCCTGGCCGAAGCGAAGCGGTTGCTGGCGGGCGTTCAACGGGTGATCGCCGCCGCACAGGCCAGGGAGCACGCGGTTCGGCGGCCGGAATGCCCGCGCTGTGAGATGGTCCCAACCGGTCGCCCAGGATCTCGAGCCGGCTGATGCGCCGGCCTTGCGTCTCGTTGACATACAGGTAGCGGCCGGCCGGATCGACGATCGCCTCGTTGGTGAAGCCGATCCCTTCGGCGACGATCCGCACCCCCTTCTCGTCCACCAGGATGATGTAGCCGTCGCCGTAGCCGCGGATCATCGCCTGCTCCCGCGGGACGAGGCGAGTGCTGACGGTCACCCAATACCGTCCCGCCGCGTCCAGGCCCACGAAGTTGGTCGGGTGCAGCGGCATGCCGTCCACCTCCATTAGCCAGAGCGCGAGCGCGCCGTCGGGCGCCATCTTCCACACCCCGCCGCTGAGCCCGAGATCGGCGATCAGCACCGACCCATCTGGCAGCAGTGCGATTCCGTTCGGCAGGAAATGTTTAGGCGGGTTGGTAGCACGGATGCGGGTGACCGCGCCGTCCGGCTTGATGGTGGCATAGCCCTCGCGGTCGCTCACGTAGAGCACGCCGCGCCGGGTCGCGAGCACACATTCCGGCCGCTGCAGCCCGTCGCCTATGAATGTGACATCGGCCAGCGTCTTAGCCTGCATCATGAGCCTCCCGTAGTTCGGTCAGGATTTCGTCGGTGTGTGCTCCGAGGTCGGGCGCGGGATGGCGCACCTGCAGCGGCGCGTCGCGAAAGCGCATGGGGAAGCCCAGCATCCGCACGACGCCGTGGCTCGGGGTGAGGCACGTCGAGGGCCATCCGCTGGCTTTGCACCTGCGGGTCGGCGAAGACGGCGTCCACCCGGTGCACGAGGCCGCAGGGCACACCCGCCTTGTTCAGCACCGCCACCCAATGCGCCGCACCCGCACTCGCCAGCCGCGCCTCCACCGCCGCGTTCAGTCGAGCGCGTTCTGCGACGCGCAGCGGGTTGCTGGCCAGCCGGGGATCGGCTTTCAGCTCCGGCAAATCCAGCGCGTCCATCAGCCGACCGAAGAACTCGTCGTTGTTGGGTGCGATGGCGGTCGGCTCGTCGGCGGTCTGGAACAGGCCATACGGAACGGCTATCGGATAGTCGTTGCCCGAACGCGACACGACGGCGCCGGTGGCGAAGTAGTCGGAGGCAGAAACGCCAGCAGGCTGATTATGGAGCTGGTCAGGCTGACATCCACCCGGTCGCCACCGCCGCCGCGGACCTTGCGCATCAGTGCCGACACGACGCCCAGCGCGCCATACAGCCCGGCCACGAGATCGCTGATCGGCATGCCAGAGCGCAGCGGCGGATCTTCGGCCCGGCCGTTGCTGCCCATGAACCCGCTCATCGCCTGGGCGATGAAGTCGAAGGCCGGGCGGTCTCGATAGGGTCCATCGGGCCCGAACCCGCTGATTGCGCAGACGACCAGGCCAGGGTTGAGCTCGTGCAGCCGGGCGGCGGTGAAGCCCAGCCGGTCCATTACGCCCGGGCGAAAGTTCTCCACCAGCGCATCGGTCCAACGCTTCACGGCCCTGCAGTCAGGCGAGGTGGATCTCCTCGCGCGCAACGCAACCTGAACCTACACGCGAAGCACCCAGCTCGGCTTGGTGTTCACCGCCGTCGACTACTATGACGGCCAGGGCTTCCTGGTCTCCAACGCCTCGAAGGTCGCCCACGTCCACGACCTGGAAGGAGCGGCGATCTGCGTTCAGGCCGGCACCGACACGCAAGCTGGCTTGCAGGACTACTTCTCGCGGAACGGCCTGAAGTTCGAGCCGGTCACGTTCGAGAACGCCGAGCAGATGAAGGATGCGTTCACCACCGGGAGGTGCGACGCGATGACGAGCGACCCCACCCAGCTCGTCGCCATCCGGTCCACCATGCAGCGCCCGGCCGAATACCGGCTGCTGCCGGAGATCGTCACCAAGGAGCCGCTGACGCCCGCGGTGCGGTCCGGGGATGAGGCATGGGCCAACGTGGTCCGCTGGAGCTTCTGGGCCATGGTGACGGCCGACGCGGCTGCCCAACCTGTTCACCAACATCGGTCACGGCACCCTGGGCTGGACCATGGCCTGCGGCTCCGGCCGGGTGCTGGCCGGCCTGATCGCCGGGCGGGCGCCGGACATCGCCGCAGACGACCTCTCGATCAGCCGCTACGCCGCGTGATGGCCGGGGCAACCGTCCCTGCTCGCGCCCTTGCAGGGGTAGGTTACGATAAGGCCAGCAACCCCAATCAGAGAAGGCTCTTAGGAATGTACTGGGACGACCACCGAGAAGTGCTGGGTAGAGGTTCCGAGCAGGGTGGCGGCTATGCCGGGCATGGCGGCGCCGTTCACGTCGACGGCATTGACATACAGGTTGCGGTCCGTCGTAGCCGTGCCGCCCCAAGCGTCGTTGAGGAACGACACGGCGATGTCGTGCGTGCCGGCCGCCATCGCCTGGCCAAAGCCGAAATTTTGCGCCACACCGTTGGCGTGCAACGCGGTCACGGACTGGGCCGGTCCCAGCGTTTTGCCATCTACCGCGACAATGAACTGCGCGTCACCCTGGTAGGCGTCCTCGGACAACTGCAATACGAGCGGGCTCGCGGCCGTCGCGACATGGGTCATGCCGTTCGAGTAAAGTTCTACCGCCGGTGTCGCCGAGGCCTGCCCGTCAAAGGATGTACCGTTGACATACAGGTTGCGGTCCGTCGTCGGCGTGCCGCCGTAAGCGTCGTTGATGAACTGGATGCCGACGTCGTGCGTCCCGGTCCCCCAGGCCCCGCTGAGCGTCACGAGTTGCGACCGGCCCTGGTTGTGCAAGGCCGTAACCGTCACGGCGCCGCCCACAGCCTTGCCATCTACGGTGACCACTGCCTGCGCGTCGCCCTGCCAGGCGTCTTCAGCCAGGCTGAGCTGCAGGGTGTCGGTCGCCGGCGCTGGCGCCGGCGCGCTGCCGGCGACGCCGAAGCTGGCCGTGCCGTTGCCGGCGAGCTCTGTTTCTCCTTGGGCCTGGACGCCGTTGAACGTGGCGCTGTCGACATACAGGTTGCGGTCGGTTGCGGCCGTGCCGCCCCAGGCGTCGTTGATGAAGCTGACGCCGACCGTGTGCGGGCCGGGGCCGAAGCTGCCTTTGAAGGTGAACGCTTCCGAACCCTGCCCATGCAGAGTCATGACGCTTTGGGCGGCGCCGAGCAGGGTGCCGTCGACCGCGACGGTGAACTGCGCGTCGCCCTGGTAGGCGTCCTCGGACAGATTGAGCACTAAGGTGTCCGGACCAGAGCCTACAGTCGGCGGGACTGCGGGCGGGCTGGCGGGTGGCGCGACACTAGGAGGCACGGGCTTGAACAGCATCTGATCCGTGACGGCCTGCTGCAGCGGCCGGTAGTGGCCGACGCCCCAGGCGTCTTGGTTGCCGTCCGGGTTGCCGCCGCCGGCACCCGTCCCGGGTGCGCCATTCTCCCAACCCAGGTTCCACCAGCTCCCGCTGATTCCTTGCTGGCTGCCGGAGAAGGTCGGGCCTCCCTGTGCGCCGTTCTTGCCGTTCATGTAGTCGAGCAGCGTCGAGGCCCATGCCTGGGAGTCGGACGAGACCATGTTGGACCCCATCTCGCCGATCCAGACCGGGGCCACGTTGTCCTTTACGATCCATCCCCATTGTTTGTTCATCGCATCGAGTGCGGCCTGGCCGGAGTCACGCGGATCGCCGCCGATCTCGTTGGGATAGTCATGAGGGGAATAGACCACCTTATTTGGCGTGTTGAGCGTAACGGGGTTTGTTTTTACTCCAGAAAAGTCCATGGGATAGGCGGTGCCGTCGTACGTGACCACGCCTTCGGCAATGATGAGCGCCCCAGGGTTCACCGCCTGAATGGCGTTGCCCACATCCTGGTACATCTTGTGGATGTCGTTCGCGCCGCCGCCGCCCCACGTCACGCCTTGGGCGGTCGGCTCATTATCCAGGTCGAAGCCGATTACCGTGGGGTTGCCTGCGAACGTCTTGGCGAACTCGACCCAATCCGCTTGGAACCTGGCGGCGTCCACCGTGCCTTGCACGCCGGCACCGTCCGTGCCGTTCGTCCCCGGGCCCTTGTCGATCCACGAACCGTTCGGTTGCTGCCCGCCGCTGCCGTCATCGGTGTGGTGGTCGAAGATGACCTTGAGGCCGATCTGTCCCGAGTAGTCCACGATCTTCTGGAAAACCTGAAGCGTGGTCAGGCCCTGGAGGTCGGCATTCTTCGACCAATCCACGCCACCCAACTGATTCGTGCCAGCAAACGGGGTATGGAGGTCGGCATTCGACCAGGGGATGCGGACCGTGTTCAAGCCATCGGCCTTCACGCTGTCCAAAATATGCTGGTAGCTTTCTGTCCATAGGCCCTGCAGTGCCGAGCCTGCCGGGCCGTCTGTGCCATACCAGCCAATGGAGGCAATGCGGACAGGATTACCGGCGGCATCGACGATCTGGCTGCCCTGGGTGCTGAGATAGCCTGAAGGTAGCAGCGAGCCACCACGGATTGTCATGACTGGCGTCCGGAGTGCGTCCGCATGGAGATGCCGCTATACCGGTAATTCATGACTGAACCGTACTTTCTCAATATGATACTTTGCGAACGGGAGATTTATCGCTAAGTTATTGAGCTATGGCAAAGTCTTATTTGTTTTTATTTTGCTTAATGTGATAGATTATATTAGGCATATTCTACTATTTACTGAGAACGTCAAGGTATGTATCGGCCCAATTTTCCTTGGAGCACTGTTCAATACTGCTTGGTGGGCTGCAAGAAGGGGGTCATCAGGATGTCTGGGGTGCCCGCGATGGCGGGGTGCGATTGATGAAACGCGGACTAACCGATCCGAGGCCTGAAGCAAACCAATCACTGGAACTTTGCCGTTTGCGGGCACCCCAGGCATCCTGATGCTTTTCCTTACGACCGCTCTCCAGCAGCCTCGCCGGTGCGCTTATGGTGCAAATCAGACGGAAGCATCCGTCCGATTTGCACCACTAGCCTTTGTTTGGTGGACCGACTCACCTAACGCTTGAGAACCAAGCGTTAGGATCGGACCACTAACACATCGTTCCATCTCGCACCGCACCGGAAAAACTCCGAGTGCCGTCACCCGCCCCGCCTACGTCAACTCGGCTCCAGGTGTAACCGTTCTTTGAACCACGCCCTTTTCAGCTATTATCCGAGTCCGACCAAGTCGTCGGCGGACTGCCCGCCATCCAAGACCTCACGGCCTGGCCAAAGTTCATTAGAATACCCTTGTCCTGGATACGATCGCTGGCGCCGGCAGACCAAGCCCAAGCTGCGGCACCACTGCACTTACTGAAGTGGACTGCATTGACAACTTGTACGCCATTAACATCAGGTTGATCGCCGGTTGTAGAAGTGCCATATTCGCCGATGATTAGCGGCATGATACCATCTGCACTGAATATGCCAATACCAGTCTGCACAAGCTGAATGTTACTGGCTAGATTGCTGCTTATTGCCATTTGCTCGGTGATATAAGAACCTGTATCGCGTTGCAGTGCGTAGCCGTAGTAGTGCATGTCCCAAATCACGTTGGTCATAGTGCTGTAGCGATTGGCATACGGTTTCAAGTTTTGATATGGTGAGTCTATTGAGATCATAACGGGTGTCTTGTTGCCGGTTGCCCTTACTGCCTCATAGATCGCTTTGCTCATATCGGCCACGGTTGAGTTCGCTGGATTGCCGGGCTCATTGATCGTACCAAACCACACGTAAGGATTATCTTTGTAGTGAGCTGCGTAGCCAGTATACCAGAGAAGTGTATCAGATAATGCACTTGGTATGCTGTTGTCTGTGCGATGATACTCAAACACAACTACACATTTCGCATTCGTCAAATTAGCTACGAAATTATCGAACGTCCCAACCGACTCTAACTGACAGTTGAGGCGAACCATGTTGCAATATGGTAAAAGTTGCAGCAGGAAAACGCCATTGGCAGTCCCGTTGCCGACGTTGTTGATGGCTCCATTTCCGGTGGCTGCCCAATTTGCCACATTCACGCCGTGGACGTAAAATACTGAGCCTTGTGGGTCATATATCTTACCGTCCGCAACGTAGAAGGCGCCGGTTGCGGTGCCGATCCGGGCGACGAGGCGAGGATCGGTGCCGTTGGCAGACTCGACCGCGGTCACTGGCAATAGAGAAGACGGCGTCGGCACGGGCGTTAGCGCCGACGCAGGCCTGGCGCTTGAAAATACGAAAGCACTCAGCATTGCGAGTGTCGTCCGCCGGTTCGCACCGCTCTGATCTGTTGTAGGCATATCGAGTTCGTTCAAAGTGCTGGCTCCAGGCATGGCAAACCTCAGCACCTATCAATTGCTGCAACGCCCCAGAGTTGCGGGATGGGCTGCGACGTTTGTATCGGGTTAGCGATGCGCCGCAAGCTGCGCGTGAACCACGGCGTCATGCTGCGCAGTGCGTCCTCCAACTGTTGTCCTGGGCGCCTGCATTCGGCGGGCGTGGCCTAGCGAACGGTGTTGATGCACGAATACGGCTGAATAGCTTGAAGCCAGCAGTGGGGCTACTTTCTCCCATGCCGTTCAAGCACAACGCCGGCAGGCGCCCTCATATCCGACCCGTTATCGCGTCGCGAGCTGTCCGGCCTACGAGGCGGGGCTGCGACGGCCCGGCGCATCAACGTCCAGGTGCAGGCGTTCCAGGCCGCAGGCCAGCCCGAGCCGGTGCGGGTGCACGACTTCGCCTTGCCGGAACTGGGCAAGGTGGCCCCTTATGGCATCTACGACATCGCCGCCAATGCCGGCTGGATCAATCTCGGGATCACCAGCGACACGGCAGCCTTTGCCGTGGAGAGCATCCGGCGCTGGTGGCAAGAACTCGGCCAGCCCCGCTATCCCGGGGCAAAACGGCTGCAGCGAAATTCGAAGGATTTGCGCGTGATCACCACCGACTGCGGCGGTAGCAACGGGGCTCGGGTGCGGCTCTGGAAAACCGAGTTGCAGACGCTCGCCGACCAGACGGAGCTGTCGATCACGGTCGCGCACCTGCCGCCCGGCACCAGCAAGTGGAACCGCATCGGGCACCGGCTATCCGCCTTTATCACCCAAAACCGGCGGGGAAAGCCGCTGTTGACGCATCAAGCCATTGTCCAACTGATTGCCAGCACAACCACCCAGACCGGCCTCACCGTCCAATGCCGGATCGATTAAAACACCTAATAAGAAAGGCACCAAGGTCTCCGACGCGCAGATCGCCAGCCTGAACATCATGCCAGCAGAGTTGCATGGCGATATGCGAAAATACCACATCGATGTCGTCGGAGAACATTCATCCCATCAATGGAGTTATTGGCCCAATACCTCGGCATCAAAATCTTTGCTGATGCGCGCAGCTAAGGGAGCCGTTCTGCGCGTTGATGACTTATGCATCCTCGACGCATGAGCCTGACGGAGTTGCTCTGTCGGCCGCGCAGAGGGTGCCGATACGATTTTAATCACAAGAAAGGTGAATAGCACCGAAAGGAAGTTAGTCGACCGAAGCAAAAGACCTTCCGAAAGATTGAGGGTGAAGAACATCAATAAATAGGCCATCGACATTTCAAGGCTGGTTCTGTCGCCAGTTGCACTGATGATCACCCGTCGCAGCCGGGCGATCAGATTCATCGAGGCGATGAAGAACAACAGGAAGCCGACTGCCCCGGTCTCGACGATAACTGCAATGTAGCCGTCGTGATAATTGTCCAGCACCCATCCATGCAGTCCTTGGAAGCCGTAGAATGTCCCCGCGTCAGTCCAGAAGCCGTTCAGCCCGAAACCGAGCAGAGGCCGCTCGGTGAGCAAGTCGAGTGCGTACTGCCATATGAACGTCCGTTCCGTGAAGTCGACAGTCTCACCAAGAAACTCGTAGGATTGTGCACCCGTGATCACGAAGTAGGAGATGTTCCCCACGGCCAGCAATAGGTCGAGCACGAGGACCCCTGATATCAGCAGCCCCAACCGTCTGGGGTGCTTGCGCGCCAGCACAAGACACATCACAGCGACCCCGGCGACGATCCCGCCGCCACGCGAGGCGGAACCGTATAAGCACAGGAGGCTAATGCCACACATCGCTATGTCAAACCACGATCGCCGGCTGACCCGCAACAACACGATGCTCAAGGTGACAGCAGAGCTCATCCCCAATCCCTGCTTCGAGGCGAACATCCCCGACCAGTTTCCGACGTGCAGCCATTCGTTTTGCACGACGCCGATGGAGGGCGCCAAGAAAACCAGGGCAAGGGAGACGATCATCAAGGCGGAGAGTGTATAGTGTAAGCACACGAACATCTCTCGAACAGTGATCATCGATGCCAGCCGCCATGTGGCCATTGTAGAGGCGAGAAGAACAGCAGCTTTGGGGAGGGCGCTCGCCGGTTGATCGCTCCACATCGCCGACACCACCGCCCATGCTATAAAGAGTGCAGGCCATTGTAATCCAGATGTCCGCAGCGCCTCTCGGGTCATTCCAGGAATGAAGGAAACTGCCATGAGCAAAATCCAGAAGACGATGGCGGCGATCTGCTGGCGAAAGTCGCTACCCTGAAAACCATCATTGTGCAATGAACCCGTCAAGACGGGATTAAACGATTCGAATGAAGCAAGTATGATGAGGGCAAGTAGAATCTGGCCTAAGTTTTTCAATCTTAAGCTCTCCTTTTTATGCATCTTGCGCTTTAGACGAAACAGTTTCTACAATCAAGACTTAAGGAATGATTTTTGAACATGCTTTCCGTGCAAGTCCAAATAATAAGACAAACCAGGCAAGGTTTGTCGCCAGTTCGATCTTAAAGTTTCGGCTGGTGAAGCTGTTATGTGCAAGCTGGGCCGGAAGGCCCAACGGCGCGAAATAGCACGTTAGCGTATTGAACGTTATCCATTGAACTAAGCCGTCAATGCGGCAGTATTTCACCACGCCCATACGGTTCTGCAATGTTGTCGATGGGGTATTTGCTCCATCGCCTGCGTTGCTTGGGTGACGGTTGCGGAGAGCGCCACAGCGGCGCGTGACCGGGTTCGGAGGCAGGATGGCGCTGCTGTTGTCAGCACACCATCAAAGGAGATGCCCCATGAGCCCGTTTCGTCGTCGCATGATCGAGGACATGACCGTTCGCAACCTCTCACCCTACATCCAGCGCAGGCTCGTTCAAAAGACCGACGTCCTGCAGCCAGCGGAGCATGGACCCGCCCTGCGCCGCATACAGCGACCGCGCCTTCGCCGCCTGCGCCCGCGTCTCGTACACATGTGTCAGCACCGGCAGCCTGTAGCGCTCGGACAGAGTCGCGATCCCTTCGAGCAAGGCGCGGCTGGACCGCTGCGGGCCGGAGGGGCTTAGGCCCCAGCGCAGCCGCGGTGGCAGCGGGTCGAGCCGCTTGATCTGGGCTTCGACGAAATCGAGCTGCGCCCGGGCGTCCGCCGGAGCGCCACGGACCAACGCCTGCACCGCCTCGGGCGCCTCCACCGGCAGGAACGGCGCGATGTCCAGTGCCGCCACGTCGCGCACCGCCGCCGAGAACACGACCCGGAGCCCGCTCTCCGCATAGGCCGCCAGGATGGTATCCAGGGTCGGCTCATCCATCGGCACCAGCGAGTTCATGTCCTGCACGGTCGTGATGCCATGGCGCAGGCAGTCGACCGCGCCGACTAGGGTGCGCAGGCGCAGCTCCCGTGCGCTGCGCGGCCCGAGGTAGGCTGGCTGCGAGTGCAGCGCCCACACGTCGAACGGCATGTCCTCCAACAGGCCTTTTTGCAGCACGTCGTAGGAGTGGTAGTGCGCGTTGACGAAGCCGGGCAGCACCAGGAGTTCCTTGGCGTCGACCACCCTCGCCACCCCCGCAACGGCCCGGCGGCGCAGCTCGGCCTTGGCCGCGGCTTGCTCCTCCGGGGCGTCGACGCTGGCGATCCGGCCGCCTTGCACGAGGATGTCGCGCACCGGCGGATCGTGCGGATCGCCGCCGGGCAGGTAAACGCGGCCGCCCGCGATCAGCACGTCCTGCATCAAAGGCCGCACTCCAAGTTGATGCGAAGAGTCGCTCAAGCCGCCAGCTTAGGCAGCCTGAACAGGCTGCCGTATCGGGTGATGAGCGCGGGATCGGCGTCGGCGAGGCACAGGCTTTTCCAAAGCGCGGTGGCGACGGAATCGTAGAACGGCAGCCGCAGCGCCGCCTCCAGCCTTGACGCCAGCGGCGCTGCTGACAGGTTGGTGCAAACGACGGCGATCGCTTGCACCGGCCCGTCCGCCACCTCGCGGCACATCCATTCCAATTCCGCCTCGGTCACGCCGGCGAAGGAGTAGTTATCCTGCAGCCGCAAATGCCGCTCGGCCGTGCAATCGATGCCGATGGCAGCGTAGTTCGCAATGATCCGTGCTTGCACGTCGTCCCGGTAAGGCGTCACCAAGCCCAGGCGCCGGATACCGCTGCGGGCCAGCGCTTCGTTCAGCGCCAGGATGCTGGAGGTCGCCGGGATGCCCGTTGCAGCCTGGATCTGCCGGCAAAGCGCCTCGTCCCGGTCGAAGCCGAGCCAACTCGCCGAGGTGCCGCTCCAGGCAATGGCGTCGACCCTGGCGTCGGCCAGCAGCCCCGCCGCTTGCAGGATGGCCGCGTCGTCGAACTGCGCCAACGCTTCGCTGCTAAGGGCGATCTCGGTCACGCGGAACCGGCTGAAGTGCAGGGTCACATTGGGCATCTCCGCCGCCATTGCAGTGGAGAGCGGTTCCAACACCGTATTGGACGAGGGCGTGAGAAAGCCGAGCCGGATCGGGCGGCGCATCAGCCAGACCCGCCAAACAGCCGCATCAAAGGCGCGGGCAGCCCCATCATCGGCTTCGCGTCGGGACGCCGGAAGCTGCCCGCGACCGGCTTGCGCGGGCGCAGCGCTGCCAGCGTTTCCGCCTGGCGGACCGCGGCGGCAACCGCGTCCACCAACGGCACCGCGATCTGCATAGCGATCTCGGCGGCTAGGCCCGCAAGCGGCGCGCCGCCGAGAATACATACCTCCGCCCCGGCCGCGACCGCCTGCGCGCACAACGCAACGAGCTGGGCCGACTTCTCCTCCGCCACATGCACGACGTCGGCAAACGCCTCGTCGAGGCAGTGGACCCCGGAGCATCGCGCGCCCAGGCCGTTGTAGTCCACAATCTCCCGGTACCACGGTCCGAGCACCGGCGCGAAGGTGACAATGGCGAAGCGGCGCCCAAGCATGCAGGCGGTCAACATCGCCGCCTCCGCCATGCCGACGACAGGTATGCTCAGCAGTTCGCGCGCGGCGCCCAGGCCAGGGTCGCCGAACGCCGCCACAACCGCTGCGTCCGCGCCCTCGGCATGCTCGGCAAACAGCTCCAGGACCGCGCGCGCGCCGATCACGGCCTCAGCCCGGGTCGCGATGTAGGGCACGCCTGCCGTGGCCGTGACGGCATGGATCGTGGTGCCGGCGGAGGCGGAGGCGCGCGCGACGGTGGCGATCCGGTCGGTCACCGCCTGGCTGGTGTTGGGATTGGCTAACAGAAGCCTCATTCGCTGGCGCCCTCCGATCCGAGCGCCGTGCGCAGGCCGCCGGCGATCGCGGCGAATGCGGACGTGCCGGCGATGCGCGGCCGCGGCAGGTCGACGACAACGTTGGCCGAGACGCGCCCAGGCCGCGGCGTGAAGACCAGGATGCGGTCGGCCA
>CAXSGE010000059.1:0-25205 GCA_964236715.1 uncultured Acetobacteraceae bacterium
CCTGATCCCGAATAGCTCAGCTGGTAGAGCAAGCGACTGTTAATCGCTCGGTCGTTGGTTCGAGTCCAACTTCGGGAGCCAGGGCGGACTTTCGGATCATGGCTCGAACATGATCTGCACGCGGATGCTGGGATACTGGGCGATGCCGAACTCCACTATGGCGCCCGCCAGGTCCACGTTCACATTCTCGCACACCAGCAACGGACGGCGGCGCGTCACGTGCAGCAGTCCCGCCTCGGCCGCCGTGGGCATGCGGGCCGACACGCGGGTGACCTGACGCCGGTAATCGGCAATTCCGACCAATTGCAGCGCGGCTGTGATCGAGGATGCGGTGCGCAGCGCTTCGAGCAGGCCCGGCCGCGCAGCCAGCGGGAAATAGTGCCTTGCCAGGCTGACCGGCACCCCATCCGCCATGCCCAAACGTTCAAACAGTGCCACAGTCACGCCACGCGCAATGCCAAGGCCAGCCGCGACCTGCGCCGTCGCGGCGACGGGTCCGACATGCAGAACGCGGCCCGTCGGCTCCTTATTTTGTTTGCGGATCCATTCGCTGAACCGGGTGCGGGGCTCGACGGTGTAATCAATCCGATCCTCCGCCACGAAGGAACCGCGGCCCTGCTCGACGCGGACCAGGCCGGAGCGGGCCAGGGCCTCGATGGCGCGACGCACGGTATGCCGGTTGACGCCGTGCTGGGCAGCGAGCTGCGCCTCGGTGGGCAGGCGGTCGCCGGGCTGCAGGCCGCCGGGGCCAATGCCGGCGGAGACCGAATGGGCGATCTGGCGCCAAAGCGGGGAACCTGGCTTTGGGCCGTTCCCGGACGCATCCGCCTTCCCGGCCACTTCCGTCATGCAATGGTCATCCTGCACGCCCCGTTCCTGTGCGACTTCGGCTTGACGCTAGCGGCGCCGCCGCATACTTGTCTAGACAACTTCGGAGCGCCCGGTGCCGGTTCCATCCCACGTTTCGCAGGATTGCCGTCGCCGCTGGATGGCAGTGCTCGCCCGCGCCACCGCAGACGAGCTGGCCGTTGCCGCCGATGGGCGCTTGCCGGCCTTCACTCGGTTGCGTGGGCCGGAGGCCGGGCTTGTCATGCTCCGCGGGCGGGCGGGCGGAGCGGGCGCGCCGTTCAACCTGGGCGAGGCGACGGTGGCGCGCTGCACCGTGCGGACCGTGGACGGATGGGTCGGCCACGCCTATTGCCTGGGCCGCGACCTGCGCCAAGCCGAGTTGGCGGCGGCGCTTGATGCGGCCTTGCAAGACCCGGCCCGGACGCTGGAACTGGACGCCGCCGTCATCCAGCCCTTGGCAGCCGCGCAGGCTGCACGGCGCGAAACCCTGTCCCGAAGGGCAGCCGCGACCCAGGTGCAGTTCTTCACCTTGGCGACGATGAGATCATGAGCGGAACCTCCATGGCCGTGACCCACCCCGGCTTCGCCGACCCGGTGTATGGCAGCCAGGCCTGCTTCCGTGCCATCCTGGACGCCCTGGCCCGGCCCGGGCGCATTCTGGTGGTTTCGACCACAATGGACCCGCCAGCCATGCTCGATCCGGCGACCGCGGCGGTGCTGCTGACGCTGGCGGACGCCGACACCCCGCTTTGGCTCGACGGGGCGGCTTCGGCAGCGCGGGACTGGATCGCTTTCCATTGCGGCGCGCCAAGCGCTGCAGCCCATTTGGCCGTGCTGGCGTTGGCGTTAGGGCCGGTTCGGCTGGATGCATTCCCGGCGGGGACGGACGACGCTCCGGAGCTAGGGGCGACCATCATCCTGCAGGTGGCGGCTCTGGGCCGGGGCGCCTTGTTCGAGCTTTCAGGCCCGGGACTTGCGACGCCGGCGACGCTGGCGGTTGACGGGCTGCCAAGCGAGTTCGCGGCCGAATGGGCGGTCAATCGCGCGCTGTTTCCGCGTGGCGTCGACGTCATCCTGTGCGCTGGCGACCGGGTTGCGGCGTTGCCGCGCACCGTCCAGGTCAGGGCCGCTTAGATGGCCTATGTCGCGGTCAAGGGCGGCGAGCGGGCGATCGACGCCGCGCATGCCTGGCTGGCGTCCGTCCGACGGGGCGACCCGGCTGTGTCAGCGCTGACGGCCGCGCAGATCGCCGAACAGCTCGGCCGCGCCGTGGACCGCGTGATGGCGGAGGGATCGCTGTATGACCGGGAACTCGCGGCGCTGGCGATCCAGCAGGCCCAGGGCGACCTGATCGAAGCCGCGTTCCTGCTCCGCGCCTACCGTACCACCCTGCCCCGGTTCGCCCACAGCCGGCCCGTCGATACCGGCGCGATGCTGACGAGCCGGCGCGTGTCCGCCATCTTCAAGGACCTGCCTGGCGGCCAAATTCTGGGGCCGACCTACGACTACACGCACCGGCTGCTCGATTTCGCCCTGCCGGATACGCCGGCCGCGCCTTCGGAGCTCGACACCGCGCCGCAGCCGCTCGCGCCCGCCTTCGGCATCCTTGGGCAGGAGGGCCTGGTTGAGCCGGACAGCGCAATGCCTGGCGCAGTGCCCGGGGACCTCACGCGCGAACCGCTGGCCTTCCCCGCCGCGCGCGACGTGCGCCTGCAGGCGTTGGCGCGCGGCGACGAGGGCTTCCTGCTGGCGCTCGGCTACTCGACGCAGCGCGGCTATGGCAACAACCACCCGTTCGTCGGCGAGCTGCGCGTGGGCGAAGCGTCCGTCGAGATCGAGCCGCCGGAGCTTGGTTTCGCCATCGACATCGGCGACATCGTGCTGACGGAATGCCAGATGGTGAACCAGTTCACCGGCAGCCGGACCGCGCCGCCGCAGTTCACCCGCGGCTACGGCCTGTGCTTCGGCCACTCCGAGCGGCGCGCCATGGGCATGTCGCTGGTGGACCGCGCAATGCGCTCGGACGAGCTGGGCGAACACAATGAGGCACCCGCGCAGGATGTCGAATTCGTGCTGTCGCATTGCGACAACGTGGAGGCGACCGGCTTCGTCGAGCACTTGAAGCTGCCGCACTACGTCGATTTCCAGAGCGAGCTGGAGACGGTGCGCCGCATGCGCGCCGACGCCGCGGAGCCGGCTGAATGAGCGGCTACAACTTCGCCTATTTGGACGAGCAGACCAAGCGGATGATCCGCCGGGCGATCCTGAAGGCGGTGGCGATCCCCGGCCATCAAGTGCCGTTCGGCAGCCGCGAGATGCCGCTGCCCTATGGCTGGGGCACCGGCGGCATCCAGGTGACGGCCAGCATCCTGGGTCCCGGCGACGTGCTGAAGGTGATCGACCAGGGCGCCGACGACACCACCAACGCCGTGTCGATCCGCCGCTTCTTCGCCCGCACGGCCGGGGTCGCCACCACGACGCGCACGACCGAGGCCACAATCATCCAGACCCGGCACCGCATTCCCGAAACCCCGCTGCATGAAGGCCAAATCCTGGTCTATCAGGTGCCGCTGCCGGAGCCGATGGCCAAGCTTGAGTCGAGCCGGGCCGAGACCACGCGCATGCACGGCTTGGCGGAATATGGCCTGATGCACGTCAAGCTATACGAGGACATCGCGCGTTACGGCCACGTCGCCAACAGCTACGACTTCCCGGTGATGGTGAACGGCCGCTACCTCATGTCGCCCTCGCCGATCCCCGCCTTCGACAACCCGAAGCTGCACATGATGCCGGCGCTGCAGTTGTTCGGCGCCGGGCGGGAAAAACGCATCTACGCCGTCCCGCCCTATACCGACGTGCGCTCGCTCGATTTCGACGATCACCCGTTCCGCGCCGGCCGCGCGCCGGGCGTGTGCGCCTTGTGCGGTGCGGACGGCAGCTATCTGGACGAGGTCGTGACGGATGACCGGGGCACGCGGATGTTCGTGTGCTCGGACACGGATTATTGCAACGAGCGCGTGGCGGCTGACCAGAGGAAGGCCGCGGAGTGAGTGACACGCTGCTTTCCGCACGGGGCCTCGGCCTGCGGTTCGGCGCCATCACCGCGCTCGACAACGTCGACGCCGACCTATGGCCCGGCGAGGTGCTGGCCGTCGTCGGCGAATCCGGTTCGGGTAAGACCACGCTGCTCAACGTGCTGTCGGGACGCACGGCACCCGGCACGGGAACCGTCTGGTATCAAGACCCCGGCCGCCGACGGCACGACCTGCACGCCATGCCCGCCCCGCAGCTCCGGGCGCTGCACCGCTCCGACTGGGGCTTCGTGCACCAGAACCCGCGCGACAGCCTGCGCATGCGCGTTTCCGCCGGCGGCAACGTCGGCGAGCGGCTGATGGCGCAGGGCGTCCGCCACTACGGCCAAATCCGCGCCGCCGCCCAGGACTGGCTGGCCCAGGTCGAAATCGACCCGGCCCGCATCGACGACATGCCGCACACCTTCTCCGGCGGCATGCTGCAGCGCCTGCAGATCGCCCGCACCCTGGTGACGCACCCGCGCCTGGTGTTCATGGACGAGCCGACCGGCGGGCTCGACGTCTCCGTGCAGGCGCGGCTGCTGGACCTGATACGCACCCTGGTGACCCGGCTCGGCATCGCCGTCGTGCTGGTGACGCACGACATCGCCGTGGCCCGCCTGCTGGCCGGGCGCATGGTGGTGATGCAGCGTGGCCGCGTCGTGGAAGCCGGGCTGACCGACCAAGTGCTGGACGACCCGCAGCACCCGTACACCCAGCTCCTGGTCAGCTCGGTGCTTTCGGCATGATGATGCTGGAGGCCCAGGGCGTGGCCAAGACCTTCATCCTGCATTTGCAGGGCGGCACGCGCATTCCCGTGCTGGCCGGCGTCGACCTGCAGGTCCGCGCCGGCGAATGCGTCGCGCTGTCGGGGCCTTCGGGCGCCGGCAAGTCTACCCTGATGCGCAGCCTGTATGGCTCGTACCGCGCCGACGCCGGGCACATCCTGGTGCGGCACGGCGGGGGCATGGTGGACATCGCCCGCGCCGACCCGCGTTTGGTGCTGCGGGTGCGGCGGGACAGCCTGGGCTATGTCAGCCAGTTCCTCCGCGTGGTGCCCCGCGTGCCCGCCCTGGACGTGGTGGCGGAGCCTGCGGTGGCGCGCGGCGTGCCGCTGGACCGGGCGCGGCGGGATGCGGCGGCGCTGCTCGACCGGTTGAACATCCCGCACCGGCTGCAGGCGCTGCCGCCGGCGACGTTCTCGGGCGGCGAGCAGCAGCGGGTCAACCTGGCGCGCGGCTTCATCGGCGGGCATCCGGTATTGCTGCTGGACGAACCGACGGCGTCGCTTGATAACGTCAATCGTAACGTCGTGGTACGGATGATCCAGGACGCCACTGCCCGCGGCGCCGCGATCGTCGGCATCTTCCACGATCCTGCGGTCCGCGACGCCGTGGCCGGACGCACGCTGCTTGTTCACCCGCACCAGGACGCTGCATGACAACCATCCTCACCAACGCCCGCCTTGTCCTGCCGGATGCCGTGGTGCTCGGCACCGTCGTGCTGGACGATGGCCGCATCGTCGACGTGCAGCCCGGACGCAGCGCGGCGCCGGGCGCGGTCGACCTCGGCGGCGATACGCTGATGCCCGGCGTCGTGGACGTGCACACCGATAACCTGGAGCGCCAGGTGCAGCCCCGCAGCAACGCGCGATGGCCGTCCCGGTCCGCCATGGTGGCGCACGACGCGCAATGCGCCGCGGCTGGCGTGACGACGGTGCTGGACGCGCTCTGCCTTGGCGACCTCGGCTTCGACAAGGACCGCGTGCGCACGTTCCACGACGGCGTCGCCGACCTGGACGCGCTGGATGGCACCGGGCTGTTGAAGTCCGAGCATTTCCTGCACCTGCGCTGCGAGCTGCCGGCGCCCGACATGATGGAGCTGCTCGACCCCGTGGCCGGCCATCCCCGCGTCCACATGGTCAGCCTGATGGACCATAGCCCCGGCGTCGGCCAGTACGCCAACCTCGACCGCTACCGGAAGATGCGGGTGCGCGAGGGCCATAACGGCCCCTGGATCGAGAACCGCATCCTGGAGCTGCAGGCCCAGCGCGCCCGGATGCGCGGGCCGAACCGCCGCCGGCTGCTGGACCGGATCATGCCGCTCGGCATCGTGCTGGCCAGCCACGACGACAACACCGCCGAGGAAGTGGCGGAAAACGCGGCCGACGGCATACGCATCAGCGAATTCCCGGTCTCGATGCTGGCCGCGACCGAGGCGCGGGCGCGCGGGATGGACGTGATCGCCGGCGCGCCGAACATCGTCCGCGGCGGCTCGCACTCCGGCAATGTCGCGGCGGCCGAGCTGGTGCGGCGCGGCGTGGTGGACGCCTACGCCAGCGACTATGTCCCCTCCAGCATGTTGGAGGCCGCGTTCGCCAGCGTCGTCCAGAGTTCCACAGACCATCCCGGCATCACCCTGCCCCAGGGCGTCGCGATGGTGACGGCGAACCCGGCCCGCATGACCGGGCTGCACGACCGCGGCCGGATCGAGGCCGGGCTGCGCGCTGACCTGGTGCACGTGCGGCAGCACGAGGGCATGCCGGTCGTCCGCCAGGTTTGGCGCGGCGGGGAACGGGTAAGCTGACTGTGCCTGCGGAGCAGGCAAACTGACCATGCCCGCGGAGCGGGTGAAATGAGGTTCGCGGAGCGGGTCGCATGAGCGTACGTGTCGCGCTATACTATGCGCCCGCCCCATCCGATCCGCTGTGGGGCGCGGCATGCCGTTGGCTGGGCCGCGACCCGGAGACGGCCGCCACTTTGCCTCAGCCCGGCCTTCCGGAAATCCACGCCGTGACGGCCGACGCTCGGGTTTACGGGTTCCACTGCACCCTGAAACCGCCGATGCGGCTCGCGACCAATTACGGCGCCTTCGTCGACGATGCGGCGGCACTGGCGCGGGGCATCGCGCCGTTCACCATGCCGCGGCTGCATGTGGCCGACCTTTCCGGCTTCCTCGCGGTGCGGGAGGCCGAGCCTTGCCCCGCGCTGCGTGCCCTCGCCGACGCATGCGTTGCCGGTGTCGACCGCCACCGTGCGCCGCCGGATGACGCGGAGCTGGCCCGTCGCCGCAAGGGCGGCCTCTCGGCGGCGCGTGAAGCGAACCTGATGCGCTGGGGCTATCCCGGGGTGTTCGGGGAATGGCGCTTCCACATGACCCTGACCCGGCGCCTCACGGCCACTGAGCGCGCCGTGTTCCAGCCGGCCGCCGAAGCGCATCTGGCCGGCGCGTTGCCGTATCCGCGCCAAGTCGACGAAATCTGCGTGTTCACCCAGGCTGGCCCCGGCGCCCCGTTCATGATCGCGGAGCGTCTCCCGCTAGCCGGTTGATCGCGGCCAGCATCTTGCGCACCCCGGCCTCGACCGTGCCGTCGTTCATCACCCTTTCCCGGTCGACCGGCAACGGCAGCTCGATGGCGCGGGACAGCCGCCGGGCAGCGTCCACCGCGTCCTCCCGCCCGCGCGCAGCCAGGCGCCGCGCCAGCAGATTGGCCGGAGCGGCAATCTCGATCACGCCGACCGGGAAGCGGGCCGCGGCCTCCGCCACGATGGCGCGGGACACGTTCACGATCACCACCCGGCCGCGCGCCAGGTCCATCGCGATGTCGGCGGGTATGCCATAGTGCAGGCCATGCGCCCGCCAGGTCAGCGCGAAATCCCCCGCTTCCCGCCGCAGCTCGAACGCCTGTTCGGTGACGCTTTCATGCGCTTCCTCCCCCATGTCGCCGGGCCGGGTGATGATGCGGCGCACGAAGCGGAACCGGGGATTGTCAGCCAGCGCCGCCCGCGCGCCGTTCATCAGGGTGTCCTTGCCGGCCCCGGAGGGACCCACGATCAGGATAAGCATCAAGCCTCGGTTTCCAGCGTTTGATCGGGCAGCGTGTTTTACGTGGCCGGAGCTTGGCGTTAGCCTAGGCCGCGCGCAACCTAGGAATGCCCCATGTTCACCACCCGCCCCGAGATCGCCGGCACCTTCGGCGTGGTCGCCAGCACGCATTGGCTGGCGACTGCGGCCGGCATGGCGGTGCTGGAGCGCGGCGGCAACGCGTTCGACGCCGCCGCCGCTACGGGCTTCGTCCTCCAGGTCGCCGAACCGCATCTGAACGGACCCGGCGGCGACGCACCGATCATCATCCACAGCGTCCGCACCGCTTCCCAGCACGTGATCTGCGGCCAGGGCGTAGCGCCGGAGGCCGCGACCCTGCCAGCCTTCGCGGCGCTCGGCCTCGACCTGATCCCGGCGACCGGCCTGCTGCCCGCCGTGGTGCCGGGCGCGTTCGGCGCATGGTGCCGGATGCTGCGGGACTGGGGGACCTGGGAACTCGCCGACGTGCTGGCGTTCGCCATCGGCTATGCCACGGACGGCGTGCCGCTGGTGCCGCGCATCCCCGCCACGATCGAGGGCGTGCGCCCGCTGTTCGAAGCCGAGTGGCCCAGCAGCGCCGCCGTTTTCCTTCCGCACGGCAACACACCGGCGGTCGGCGCCCTGTTCGCCCGTCCGGACCTGGCGGCCACCTATGAGCGGCTGTGCCGGGAGGCCGTGGGCGGCACCCGCGAGGCCCGCATCGATGCCGCGTGCCGGGCATGGTACCAGGGCTTCGTCGCCGAGGCTGTCGGGCGGTTCTTTGCGGAAACCGCCGTGCTCGACGCCTCGGGCCGGCGGCACCGCGGCCTGTTGGCGGCGCAGGATTTTTCCCAGTGGTCCGCGACGGTCGAGGAGCCCGTCGGCTTCGAGTACCACGGCCACACCGTGCTGAAATGCGGGCCATGGAGCCAAGGGCCGGTGTTCCTGCAGCAACTGGCGCTGCTGCGCGGCTTCGACATCGGCGCGATGGACCCGGTCGGGCCTGATTTCGTGCACACCGTCGTCGAGTGCGCCAAGCTCGCCTTCGCCGACCGCGAGGCCTATTACGGCGATCCGGATTTCGTCGACGTGCCGCTCCGGGATTTGCTGTCGCCGAACTACAACATGGTGCGCCAAGGCGAGGTGGGGCGGCAGGCGTCGCTGGCGCTGCGCCCCGGCACGGTGCCCGGTTTCGAACCGAAGGTGGACCACGACGCGCACAGCCGGGCGGACATGCTGAACCAGGCGCCTGGCGCGGGTGAGCCGACGGTGGCGCGGCTGGGAGTGATCGGCGCGGACACGGTGCACATCGACGTCATCGACCGCTGGGGCAACATGGTCAGCGCGACACCCTCGGGCGGCTGGCTGCAATCCTCCCCGGTGGTGCCCGGCCTCGGCTTCCCCATGGGCACGCGCGGCCAGATGTTCTGGCTGCGGGACGGCCTGCCGAACAGCCTCGCGCCGCGGAAGCGCCCGCGCACGACGCTGTCGCCCAGCTTCGCCCTGCGCGGCGGCAAGCCCTGGATGGCGTTCGGCACCCCCGGCGGCGAGCAGCAGGACCAATGGTCGCTGACCTTCTTCCTGCGCATGGTGCACGGCAACCTGGGCATCCAACAGGCGATCGACATGCCGAGCTTCCACTCCGAGCACTGGCCCAGCAGCTTCTGGCCCCGCATCGCCCGGCCTGGCAAGCTGGTGCTGGAAGGGCAGTTTTCGTCCGATGTGCTGGATGCGCTGCTGGCGCGCGGGCACTTGGCGGAGATGGGGCCGGATTGGTCCGAAGGCCGGCTCTCGGCGGCGCGGCTGGAGGGCGGGCAGATGTTTGCCGGGGCCAATCCGCGCGGCATGCAGGGGTATGCGGCGGGGCGGTAGGCCACGCCGTGCCCTGATTGGCAGTTCCTGTGCAACCTGAGGGCGGGCGGCTTTGCGCGCCGACGAGTTACATTTTGTATGATATTGAACTAAAAAGGCGAAAAGCGAGGTCGCCGTCTCTCGGCAATATGCTTTCCAACGGAATTCCTGTATCCTCAATCCTACCGAAGGTTGAATTGCTTTCGGTAACGCTTCGGGCGTCCGGTTTAGGAACAAGATCATGCCGACATCGCCGCAATGTGGCTGGACGATACGTCTTATCGTCCAGCTTCTATGCCTAATGGCCGCGCTGCCCGCATATGCAGGGCAGATCGCGGTTCTGGAGGGCAAAGTGCCTGCCATCGGCATCAGCGGCATGATCGAAATTGGCGACGACAAAGTCTTTCATGACCTCGTTAGGTCCACGCCCAATGCCATCATTGTCTTGGCCGGTCCCGGAGGGCACGTAGGACCCGCGCTTGCCATCGGATCGGAAATCCGCGCCCGGGGCCTGCGAACGCTTGTGCCTGCCGGCAACTCCTGCGCATCGGCCTGCTCGCTGATCTGGCTCGCCGGGACGAAGCATCTGCTCGGGGCCGGCGCGCAGGTCGGCTTCCACGCTATTTCCGGCTCCCACGACGGCCGGATCTTCACCGAAACGCACATCTTCGATCCCGCGTTGATGCACTACCTGCTCGGGCTCGGCTATGCGGGCGACGCTGTGGCCACGATCGTCAACACACCTTCCAAAGGCATACGCTGGCTCGACCGGATCGAGCTGAACTCCAACGGGTTCGGGGCTGAAATCTATCCCTGACCAGCGTGCGGCCCGGCGCATCTAGGCCTTGCCCGCCGGCTTCACCGCCACAGCACCCGCCCGCAACTGCGTGATCGTCGCGCGCGACGTGATCTGCTCCGGGTTCATCCGCAACTCGATCACCGCAGGCTTGCCGCTTGCGACAGCGCGTCGGAAGGCCGGGGTGAACTCGGCGGTGGCGGAAACAACCTCGCCATGGCCGCCGAACGCCTCGATATACTTGGCGAAGTCGGGATTGGTGAGCTGGGTGCCAGAGATGCGGCCGGGATAGCTGCGCTCCTGGTACATGCGGATCGTGCCATACATGGCATTGTTGAACACCAGCACGATCGGCGCCGCGCCGTACTGGAAAGCGGTCGCGATCTCCTGCCCGGTCATCAGCATGCCCCCATCGCCGACGAAGGTGACCACCATGCGTCTGGGGAACGCGATCGCCGCCGCGACGCCGGCCGGGACGCCATAGCCCATGGCGCCGTTGGTTGGGCCAATCATCCTTTGCCCGGCGCCGAAGTTGATGAACCGCGCCGGCCAGGTCGCGAAGTTGCCGGCGTCCGAGGTGAAAATGGCGTCCGGCGACGCCAGCGCCTCCAGCTCGCGCATGACCTGGGCGAGGTTCAGCGGCCCCTCATACTCCGGGGTCACGCGCCCCGCCTCCCGCACGGCGCGTAGCGACTGGGTCCAGGCGGTCCAAGGCGCTGCCACCGGCGTCAATGCCGCGGCGGCGTGGGCGAACGCATTGAGATCGCTCGCGATGCCCAGCGCCGGGCGGAACACGCGTCCGATCTCGGCGGGGTCGGGATAGACGTGGATGATCGGCGCGCCGCCCTGCGCAGGGAAAATCTGGTAGCCTTGCGTGGTCGCCTCGCCCAGCCGGGTGCCGATCGCAAGAATCAGGTCGGCCTGCCGCGCCTGCGCCACGAGCGCCGGGTCGGAGCCGACGCCGAGGTCGCCGACGAAATTCGGCCGCGTGCCGTCATACAGCGCCTGCCGGCGGAAGCCGACGGCGACGGGCAGGTCCTGCCCTACCAGGAAATCGCCCACGGCCGCCCGGCCCGCATCGGTCCAGCCGCCCCCGCCCAAGATCGCCAGCGGCTGGCGGCTAGCGGCCAGCATGGCTTGCATCCGGTCCAGAGCCGCTGCATCAGGCTGGCCGCAAAACAGCGGCGCGCGGCCGATGTCGGCCACAGTCACGGAATGCTTCTGCATCTCCTCGCTGAGCGCGATCACCACAGGCCCCGGACGGCCCGTGGTGGCGACATCGACGGCATGGGCGACCAGCTCCGGAATGCGCCGGGCATCGTCGATCTGCGTGACCCACTTGGCCAGCGGGCCGAACATGCGGCGGTAGTCGACCTCCTGGAAGCTGTCGCGGTCGGTCTCCTCGAATGGAATCTGCCCGACGAACAGCAGCAAAGGCGTGCTGTCCTGCATCGCCACGTGCACGCCGATGGCGCCATGACAGGCTCCGGGACCGCGGGTAACCATTGCGGCGGCGGGGCGGCCGGTCAGCTTGCCATAGGCCTCGGCCATGTTCACCGCGCCTGCCTCGAACCGGCAGGTCACCAGGGTCAAGCGGTCACGGACGTCATACAGGCCGTCCAGCACGTCGAGGTAGCTTTCGCCCGGCACCGCGAACACGTGGTCGATGCCCTGCGCCACCAGCGCATCCGCCAGCACGCGGCCGCCGGGGCGGGCGATCAATCCAAGCGCCTGCGTGTCCATCCTGCGTCCCCTCCGTTTTGCCCCGCTTCGCGCAGAGTACGCTGCCCAGGCTTGCTGTCCATAGCGGGCTTGCTGTCCATAGCACGCGCGCTGTGCCACTCTCCTGGCGCCGATCATCCGGCCCAGCGGAGGAAACGCCCGTGATCAAGTTCTATTTCCACCCCTCGCCCAACCCAGCCAAGGTCGCGCTGTTCCTTGAGGAGGCCGGCCTGGCCTACGAACTCGTGCCCGTGGACACCCGCAAGGGCGAGCAGTTCGACCCGGCCTTCCTCGCCATCAACCCCAACGCCAAGACCCCGGCCATCACCGACGGCGACGTCACGGTGTTCGACAGCAACGCCATCCTGCTCTACCTCGGCGAGAAGACCGGCCAGTTCATGCCCGACGACACGCCCGTCCTGCGGGGCGAGCTGCTGTCGTGGCTGATGTTCGTCGCCACCGGGATCGGTCCCTATTCGGGCCAGGCGGTCCATTTCCGTCATTTCGCGCCGGAGCCGAAGGACTATGCGGTGACCCGTTATACGTTCGAGGCCCGGCGGCATTATAAAATCCTCGACGCGCGTCTCGCCGATCGCCGCTACATGCTGGGCGACGAATACACCATCGTCGACATGGCGGTCTGGGGCTGGGCACGGGCGGTGCCGTTCGTCCTCGGCGACGACGCCTGGACCAGCATGCCCAACCTCAAGCGCCTATTCGACGAGATCAGCGCCCGCCCAGCGGCCGAACGCGCCAACGCGCTCCGCGAGCGCCACGCCTTCAAGGCCGAGATGGACGCCGACGCCCGGCGGAACATGTTCCGCCATATTGAAGCCGCCGGGGCGGCCTGAAAACAACAGGAGCCCTCGATGCGGGCGATTTTCGTGCAGATAAAATGCCAAATGGGGCAAGCCTACCGTGTCGCGCAGGTCGCGGTCGATACGATCGAGGAGCTATCCGAAGTCTATTCGACCTCTGGCCAGTATGACCTGCTGGGCAAATTCTATCTGGATGACGCGCAGGACACCGGCTTGTTTGTGACGGAGCGCGTGCAAACGCTGCTAGGCGTTGCCGACACCTACACGCTCATCACCTTCAACGCCTTCGCGTCCAGCAAGGGCAAGCCAGACCCAGCTTAATCTGATTAATAATCTGGAATCTTCTCTTAATTAATTCTTAGAAGTCTTACCTGCTTATGACCTGACCGTTCATGGAAAGGTAAGGCTTTGTCCCAACAGTCAATTGCCCGGCGCAGTTTCCTCGCCGGCTCCAGCGCACTCGCAGTCATGTCAATCGCAGGGGCAAGGGCGGAGAGCCCTGCCGATGAGCCTGTTGGCGCTTTATGGCGCGGCCTCGACCTATTGGACGTGAATGGGCGCACATTCCAGATCGGCGATGTCCGCGCACCGCTAACGCTTATTAAGCTTTGGGCAAATTGGTGCCCTGCGTGCTGGGGCGAGATGCCGTCGCTCAAGGCGTTGACGGCGGCAGTTGGGCCGCAGGACATCGAGGTACTCCTGATCAGCCATCCCGAATATTGGGTCCGCGATCAGCAGGCCGCCTTGAGCCGAGGGGTGCCGTTCCGGCTTGCGACACCGTCGCCCAGCAATGCCCGGGCGGTCATGCAGGCTGCGCTCACTGAGTCGAACGGAGCGTATGCTGTCCCGCGCAGCTTATTGTTCAAGAAGACGCAGGACGCAGCCGTTTGGGTCCACCGCGGCGCCCAGGATTGGGCCGCTGCAAACATTGTAGCTCAAATGCGAAAAGGCCGCTCAGCCTGATTTCACGGCATTATTCTGGCGCTCGGGTATCGGCGCTTGAGGCAGACCGCTGCGAGGGCACCGAAACCTAGCAGCGCAAAACTGGCCGGCTCTGGAACGTCGGTGATGTTTTCCGGTGCGCTTTCAGGAACGTTTCCAGGCGTTTGCGAGCTTGGTGGGAAATCCCGGCGCGGGCCAGAAATCTCGATGCTTGGGGGCAAGTCGATTGGCCCGAACGTGGGCGTGACGTCCAGGGGCACTGTCCCGCCGTCCACGCTTATTATCGCTGCCGACCCCCTGTTTGCGGATGGGGTTCCGGACGCGTTGGCGGCCATGAGCGCTCCACCTACGGCCAAGCTGGCAATGACCGCTGCGGCGGCGAGCGCCTTCGCACCACCAAAAGCGCCACCCACGGCCCCAGCTCCTGCAGCTTGGCTTTCCAGAGCTTGGCCGGCTGGCCCGGCGCCGGAAGAGACGCTTGAGGCACTGGCGCCGGGGCCTGACGGCAACGATCCCGGCATTCGGGCGCAGCTAGCGGCCGGTTGCATTGGTGCAGGCACCCCGGCGATGCCGTGAGGGCGCGCATGGTGCACGACCCGGCCCACCGCATAGTGCAGGGAATGGAAAACTGAACGCCTGGTCAAGGACGCGGCGACATGGATGGCGGGATAGCAGGGGTCGAGCATTGCTGGCCTAGATGCGTGCAGAAGGAAACGCCTGGGTTTCGCGACAGCATACACTAAAAAGTAGAAAATATTAAAATATTTCTCAATTCTTTGGTTTAGCGGTTGCTACACGGATCTGTGACACACTCACTGCGTGCGTGAGGCTCGCGCCCTAATAGCCCAGTGCCATTCCGTCCTTCCGCGGATCGGACCCGCCAACCAAGCAGCCACGCTCATGATCGATCCAGATCGCCTGGCCGCCGCCATGCGGACGCTCGGGCACGGTTACGTCGTGTCCAAGCTGCGCCAACCGATCCGCTACGGCCGCCGGCACCCCACGCTCGATTTCGACCTTGCCCTGATATGGAAACACCCGGGGCAGGTCGAGCGCCTGCTGGATGTCCAACCCGTATTCGAACATGTTGCTGAGGAACAGGTTCTGGCCCATCGGCTGGAAGTGCCCGCCCATGACGCCGAACGGCATCACCGCCCGGCCGCCCTGCATCGCCATGCCGGGGATGATGGTGTGCATCGGCCGTTTGTTCGGCGCGATGCAGTTCGGATGGCCGCGCTCGATCCGGAAACCAAGGCCGCGGTTCTGCAGCATCACGCCCGATTTCCCAGCCAATATCCCGGAGCCGAAGCTCTGGAACAGCGAGTTGATGAAGCTGCATGCATTGCCGTCGCGGTCGACGACGCACAGGTAAACGGTGTCGCGGTGCGCCGGCAGCATGGCCTCGCCCGGCGCCGGCATGGCCGTCATGGCGCGCGCCGGATCGATCAACCGCCGGAGCGCCGCCAAGTACTCCGGGCTGGTGAGGTGCGCGACGGGAACCTCCGCCTGCGACGGATCGGCGAGGAAGGCGTCGCGGTCGCGGTAAACCAGGCGGGCGGCCTCCAGATGGCGATGCAGGCGCTCGGCGCTGAGCGGCCCCTCGCGCGCCGGGTCGAAACCTTCCCCGATGCCGAGCAGCATCAGCACGTGCAGGCCGGAGCCATTGGGTGGGCACTGAAAAATTTCCAACCCGCGCCACGCCTTATGGATCGGCTCTACAAACACAGCTGCGGTGCGCCCGGCGGCGAAATCGGCCTCGGTGTGCAAGCCGCCGTGGGCGCGCAAGGTCGCGACCATATCGGCGGCCGCCGCGCCCTCGTAAAAGGCGGCTGCGCCATGCCGCGCGATGCCGCGCAACGTTTCCGCCAAGGGGCGTTGCACGAACAGGTCGCCCTCGCGCGGCGCGGCGCCGTTCGGCAGGAACGCGTCGGCGCCGGTGCGGCGGAGCTTGCCCTCCGAAATGCGCCAGTCGAAGGCGACCCGTTGGTGAACCGGCCAGCCATCCTCCGCGAAGCCGATTGCCGGACGCAGCAGCTCGTCGAGCCCCTTGGTCCCGTGCGCGGCCAGCAGCGTCTCCCAGGCCGAAACTGCGCCGGGGATGGTCACGGCATGGGCTGAGGTGTTCTCAAGTGCCGTGATGCCGTGGTCGTCGAACCAGTCGATGGCGGCGGCAGCCGGAGCGCGTCCGGAGCCGTTCAGCGCCACGACCCGGCCCTGCCCTGCCGGCGCATACAAGCAAAAGCAGTCCCCGCCGATGCCGGTGGACTGCGGTTCGATCACGCCCAGCACGGCGGCGGCGGCAACCGCGGCGTCAAGGGCGTTGCCGCCGGCGCGCAGCACATCGAGCGCCGTAAAGGTCGCGGCCGGCATGCTGGTCGCGGCCATGCCGTGGGTGGCGTAAACCGGGCTGCGGCCAGGCAAATGGAAGTCGCGCGACGCAAGCGGGGTCATGCCGGTTCCTGAGCAGATTGAGGCGCAAGACGCTGGCACGGGCCGCCGGAGTTGGCAATCGACGCGGCGAACCGCATGATGGGGCCATGGAAAGCCCCGCGACTGTGCCCGCGACCCTGCCCGTCACCATCGAAGACTTTGACCGGATCGACATCCGGGTCGGCACGATCGTCGACGCGCAGCCCTATCCGGAGGCACGGAAGCCCGCATTCAAGCTGTGGATCGACTTCGGCGCGGAACTCGGGGTGCGGCAGTCCTCGGCGCAGATCACCGTGCACTACACGCCGGCGGCCTTGATCGGCCGGCAGGTCTGCGCCGTCGTCAACTTCGCGCCCCGGCAGATCGGCAAGTTCCGCAGCGAGGTGCTGACGCTCGGCATGCCGGACGCCGAAGGCGCGGTCGTGCTGGTGCGCCCCGACCGCGCCGTGCCGTCCGGCGGGCGGCTGTTTTGACCGGGGGCCGCGCCTACGCGACCGTCACCTGGGACCAGTTGCACCGCGATGCGCGGACGCTGGCGACCTCATTGATGCAGCACGGCCCGTTCCGCGGCATCGTCGCGGTCTCCCGCGGCGGCCTGATCCCGGCGGCGATCATCGCGAGGGAACTGGAGTGCCGCCTGATCGAGAGCGTGTCGGTGGCGACCTATGACAACGAGCGGCGGGCGCTGCCCGAGGTGCTGAAGCATCCGACCGCGGCTGGGGACGGCGCCGGGTTCCTGATCGTCGATGACCTGGTCGACAGCGGCATTACGGCCCAGGTCGTGCGCGACCTGCTGCCGCGTGCGCATTTCGCCTGCTTGTATGCCAAGCCCGCCGGCAAGCGTCTGGCCGATAGCTGGGTGGTGGAGGTGCCGCAGGAGACCTGGATTCTGTTTCCATGGGACACGGCGCCGTTGTTCGTGCCGCCGATCGCCCAGCGCGCCGGCGGCTGACGGGCGTCCGCGCCGCAATGAGGGGCCTTGCGGCGCACCGGGCGCTGGGCTAAGTCGCGTGGCTCTGAGGCGCCCGTAGCTCAATTGGATAGAGCACCAGACTACGAATCTGGGGGTTGGAAGTTCGAGTCTTTCCGGGCGCGCCAGTCAAGATCAATCCAGGATGCTCGTGCAGTGGCCGGCTAGCCACAGGTGTTCCGCGCCGTTGCGGCCGCATAAACTTTAGGCTTGCATCTAGTCGCAAAGTGGTTAGATTGTGCAGTGCAGCATGGCTCTGTCATGCTGCGGACGTTTCCTCCCTAAACTTGGCGGCATCCTCGGGTGCCGCCTTTTTTTTATGTGAGCGCGATCAGGATCAGCACGATGCCCACCGTGGCGATCAGGAACGCTAAAGTGCGCACGACCGGTATGCCCGCGGCGTAAAGCGGCACGTAGGCCAACCGAGCCCAGAAGTAGAGCTGTGCGCCGACAACCGTCAGCCAACTGTGCCGCCCGGCGATGTGCGCGATCAGCACGGCAGCAGCGAAGAACGGGAAAGTCTGCATGTAGTTGGCAAATGCGCGCTGCACCCGCGCGCCAATGCCTGTAACCGGCCTTTGCTCATCGCGCGGGCTCATGCCGTAGCGCAAGCCATGCTGCAAGGTGGTGAACTGGCCGGTGGCCACGGCGTGCACTAAGCCGAGCACAATCGACCAGGCGAGCAGGGTGAGTTCAGTCGTCATGGCGTTGCTTTCGTGTTGGCAGCGGGTCGTGTTCGGAGCGGGAACGTCATGCGGGTGAACTTAGTTCGTGGCTGGAGTGCCGGATCGCACCGGCTTCGTGTGGGGACGGCGTAAAGCACACGGGACCGCCCGCACCGTCCCAGGTTTGTGACTCAACGATCGATGCAACAGGACCAGACTTGCTCTACTAGAAACCGTCATCACCGTTTTACAAACGGGGAGCCGCGTCGCCCGCGGCGCCTGGAGAGCAAATGGCATTGATCGAGGACGTGCTTGCGAGCCCCATCAGCAAGATCGTGGCCGTGGGCGTCACCGCCTTGGTGCTCCCACGGGTGCTTCCGGAGTTGCCGCCGGGATTGCGCTCGGTGGTCAAGTCGGGGCTGAAGCTGCTTGCGGAGGCCGAGTCCGATGCCGAGGGCGGCTTCATCGATAAGCTGGTTGCTGGCGCCGTGCAGAACCTGCTGGCCTCCTTGTCGGATGCGGCATCGGACGAGGAGCGGCAGCGGATCACGGCGAGCGCCATGCACCGCTTCCAGGAGACGGCGCACCGGCGCGCGCGACGCTATGGGCGTGACAAGGGGGACCGTCAGGCGCGCTACGACCGGCACACGGCACGCCTGAAACATGCGCTGTCGAAAGCCCAGCACGGCCGGTCTCAACGGGATCAGGACGTGCTGGCGCACATGGCCGGGCAGATCGGCACGGCTTAGCGCCTGAGCCGAAACAACTGCATCAGCTATCCGGCTATCGGCGTGTTAGATGATGCACGCGGGCCGGCTCGGCAAACTGGCCGCTCGACCTGTCCGTGACAATCGCGCCGTCCTCGCATCCGTCCCACAGCCCACGCACGACTTTCACGAACTCCGCGGCCCGGCAAGGTTGCATGTGCAATGCTGCTGCCGTGTATCTGCAGGCATATGCTTTCTGATTCTGCTTACTGCAGGTTCGCATTGTTTAACGGAACTAGCGCCGGGGCTGAGTTGTTGCTGCCACTCGCGCAAGGCCCAGAGCGTCGCCGTGTCCGCACTCAAACTCTCCTCACGTAGCCAACGCGGTTTCGATTGGCTGAACTTCTTCATCACCGACGTCGAAACCGCCTTTGGCCCGTTCGTGGCCGGTACCGCGGGCGGCGCCAAGGCACGGACCGCAAGTTTCTGCAAAACATACGCAAGCCGCCGGAAGCCTTGCCCGCGGCGCCCGTTAAGTTCTTTATGGTGTTTTCGTGAACGCGGGAGAGGTCGATGTCGGAAAAGCTGGTTCTGAGCGCGTGCCCGCATGATTGCCCGGATACCTGCGCCATGATCACCACGGTGCGCGACGGCGTGGCCGTGAAGGTGCGCGGCAACCCGGACCACCCGTTCACCCGCGGCGGCCTGTGCGTGAAGGTCAACGACTATGAGCAGCGCGTTTACAGCTCCGACCGCATCCTGCACCCGCTGCGGCGGACCGGCCCAAAAGGCAGCGGCACCTTCGAGCCGGTCTCCTGGGATGCGGCCCTCGCCGAGATCAAGACGCGCTGGACTGGCATCATCGACGAAAGCGGGCCGGCCGCGATCCTGCCCTACAGCTACCTCGGCACCCAGGGCACGCTCAACGGGCTCAGCGTCGGCGACGCTTTTTTCAACAAGCTCGGCGCTACGGTTTCAGAGCGGACCTTCTGCGACTCCGGCGCCATCACGGCGTTCTTCATGACCTGCGGCCCAACGGCAGCGATCGACCCGGAAAGCTTCGTCCATTCGCGCTTCATCGTGCTCTGGGCGATCAACCCGATCAGCACCAACCTGCATCATTGGCCGTTCATCGCCGAGGCCCAAAGACGCGGCGCTAAGGTCGTGGTCATCGATCCCGTGGCGACGCGCACGGCAAAGGCCGCCGACTGGCACATCAAGCTCAAGCCCGGCACCGACGCCGCCCTGGCGCTCGGCATGATCAACGTCATAATTACCGAAGACCTGATCGACCACGACTACGTTGAAAAATACACTGTCGGCTTCGAGGAGCTGAAAGCGCGCGCCGCCGCCTTCCCGCCGGCGCGCGTGTCGGAGATCACCGGTGTCGCCGAGGACGACCTGCGCGCACTCGCACGCGGGTTCGCGACGACGCAGCCGTCCGTGATCCGCATGGGCGTGGCGATCGAGCGCAGCGCCAGCGGCGGCAATGCGGTCCGCGCTTTGTCGTGCCTGCCGGCGCTCGTCGGCTCCTGGCGGCACTGCGGCGGCGGCATCATGCACATGCCGATCTGGGCGTTCCCGGTCAAATGGGATGCGCTCAGCCGGCCCGACTGGATCAAGCCCGGCACGCCCGTCGTCAACCAGTGGCGGCTCGGCCAGGCGCTGACCGGCGAACTGGGGCTGCAAACGCCGATCCGCTCGCTGATGGTCTACAACTCCAACCCCATGGTGGTGGCGCCCGAACAGGCAAAGCTGGAACAAGGCCTGTCGCGCGACGACCTGTTCACCGTCGTCAGCGAGCAGTTCATGACGGACACGGCGCGGTTTGCCGACATCGTGCTGCCGGCGACCACGCAGCTTGAGCAGTTCGACGTCATGTTCTCTTGGGGCCACCTCTACATGACGCTGAACGAGCCGGCCATCGCGCCGCTCGGCGAAGCGGTGCCGAACACCGAGCTATTCCGCCGGCTCGCCCGCGCCATGGGCTTCGACGACCCTTACTGGGCGATGACCGACGAGGACATGGCGCAGATGGCCTTCGATTGGACCAGCCCAGCGCTCCAAGGCATCGATCTCGCGACGTTGCGCGCCAAGGGCTACGCCCGCCTCACCATCGGCTCGGCCGACGACTTCGTCCCGCATCGGGAGGGCAATTTCCCGACGCCCTCCGGCAAGTGCGAGTTCAAGTCGTCGATCGCGATGGGCGGCAACATGGTGCTGCCGTTGTTCAGGCAGGGCTACATGGGCGGACAGTCCGGCGAGGCGCTCGATCCGCTGCCCGACTATGTGCCGGCAAGGGAGTCGCCGCAAACCAACCCGCAGCTCGCGTCGCGCTATCCGCTGAGCATGCTCTCGCCCAAAAGCCACGCCTTCCTCAATTCGTCATACGGCAACTTGCGGAAGCAGCTGCACCATGCCGGCGAGCAGAAGGTAATGATCAACCCGGCCGACGCCGGCGCGCGCGGGATCGCGGCGGGCGACGTGGTGCGCATCTACAACGACCGGGGCAGCTTCGATGCCGCGGCCGAAGTCTCCGCCGACACGATGGCCGGCATCGTCGTCGCCCCGATGGGATACTGGGCGCGGCGCGAAGGCAACGGGCGCACCGTCAACGCCATCAATCCGCCAGCCTTCGCCGACTACGGCCATGCACCAACGTTCTCCGATACGCTTGTAGAGGTGGCAAAGCACGCCGGCATATGACTCGTGGTCCGATCCGAACGCTTGAGTTTCAAGCGTTAGGTGAAACGGCCCACCACCACGCCGAAACCGCCATGGGTTGCTACAAGCACCTGATCGGGCCCAAGCTCTATGCCCGCAACCGGCCCGCTCAGGATGACCCCGCTCAGGTTGGCGATTTCGCCCTCGCTATCCAGGTGTTCAACCGCATGATCCACACCGCCAAGCCCGTCTCTGTCCATCGCTGAACCGTGCGGTCACGGCCTCTACCGATCCCCCTCAGGTCTGTGCACTAGTTCGCAATCCCTGGCCCGAGAGGAATGTCCCGCCTCCTTCCGGCATTGCGGCTATGTCCGGTCAGCCTGAAAACACCCCGATGGACGCAATACCGTTGGCGCCAGCCTGCAAGCAGGCCGAAAGCGGCCAGACGCGCAGCAGCACGAAATGCCTGATCGCGGCCTCTGCCGGCAGCCGGAGCCCATGCAGCAACAGCATCACGACAGCCATGGCTCCAATGACGGCCCACAGCCGCACCCTCGCGGGCGGCACGCCCGCCAGCGCAACCAAGACCGTGGCTCCGAAAATCCCGACGACGCCGGCGATCATGATTTCCAACGGAGTATGGGCGTGCAGCACCAAGCGTGTTGCGCCGATGACGACTGCGAACCCGGCCGAGATCGGGACGGTCCAGCGCCAATTCCCGCCGCGCCAGCGCACGATCAGCCCGCATATCCCGCCATATGCCGTCGCAGCCGCAGCGGTGTGCCCGCTTGGACTCAGCAGCCCGTCCGTAATGAGGTGTCCGCAGGCCAGGCAGGCGAGCTTGAGCAGGAGCATGACGCCCCACGTGCACGCGATAGCGCCGCTCCAAACGAGCGCACCGCGGCGCCAACCTGCGAAATAGAGACCGGCGGCAACGGCAATGACCAGCGGGATCATGACGGCCTGGTCGGCAAAGTTGGTAACGAACCACGCCAGGCGCACCGCTGCAAACACCCTTCACAATTGCCCTCATCCCGCTACGCTGGCACTTCCATGCGCACGCTCGGGAGACGGCGGGACTGTTTCGCCGGCTTGGGCAAGCCTATAGCCGCATCGCGCTGATTCAGCAACAAGATGGTCGTCGCCTGCGTCCCGCATCGTGCTCCAAGGAGGCCAAATACCATGACTATGCCGTGAGGACCCATCTCGTGGTGATCCCGGCCTACAACAGTGGGCCGCGTCTGTTCGACACCGTGCAGGCGGCGCGGGCAGCGTGGGACCCGGTCTGGGTGGTGGTCGACGGCAGCACGGACGGATCGGACGCGGCCTTGACGGAGGACGGCGGCCTGCGGGTGATCCGCCGGGCGCAGAACGGCGGCAAGGGTGCGGCTGTGCTCGATGCGCTGCGCCTGGCTGCGCCGGCCGGGTTCACCCATGCCCTGGTGATGGACGCCGACGGGCAGCATCCAGCGTCGCGAATCAGGTGCTTCATGGCCGCCAGCCAGGCCCGCCCGGAGGCGATGGTGCTGGGCGTCCCGCAGTTCGGCCCGGACGCCCCGGCGCTGCGGGTCGGCGGACGCCGCATCTCGAACTGGTTCGCGCAACTTGAAACCGGCTGGGCCGGCATCGAGGACAGCCTGTTCGGTTTCCGGATCTATCCGATCGCCCGGCTGCTGCCGATCATGCAGCGGTCGCGCTGGATGCGCCGCTTCGACTTCGACCCCGAGGCGGCGGTCCGGCTGAGCTGGGACGGCGTGCCGGCCGTCAACCTGCCGGCGCCCGTGCGCTATCTCCGGCCGGAGGAGGGCGGCGTATCGCATTTCCGCTACGGGCGCGACAACTTGCTGCTCACCGTCATGCATACGCGGCTGGTCCTGGGTTCGCTAGCCCGCTTGCCGCTATGGGCGTGGCGACGCGCCCATAGCCGTCGTGGCAAACCATGAGGGCGTCCCCCACGATGCTTGTTTGGTCCCGGAGTGAGGTGACGCGGGTCACCTGCGGCGGAACTCGTCCACCATGGCTTCCTTCGCCAGAACCGGAACCGAGCAGCGGGGCGAACTCGACTTCGTCGGCGCATCCCCGGTCGTGCACCGTCGGCACGACCTGGGATACCATCGCGAACTTCCACCCCGGCGACAGTGCGACGCTGTGGGGCTTCGTGCCGGGCCAAAGCGCCATGGCCTGGGGCGCCAACGAGGGCGCGGCCGGCCATACCGGGGCGACGATCCACGCGGCGTTTGCCGACATTGGCACCGCCATCAATGGCTCCCTAACCTTCGCCGGCCTCAGCCTCGCCGACGCGCAAAGCAAGCTCAACCCCCTCCCAGGCACAGCCGGCGGACGCAGCTACCTCTATGTGCATTACAACGGGTAAACTATCGGTCAGCGCAGGGGGCAAGCGGCTGCGAAACGTTCCAAGCCCGGCTGCGTTAGCCCCCCGGCGAATAGGAAAACCAACATGACCGACAAAACCAAGACCGAGCACGCCGACCGCACCGTGGGCGGCCCCGGCAGCAGCCATCAGAACGCCGACAAGCCCGAAACCCACCACCATCGCGAACGTGAGCGGGACCAGCAAAAGGGCAGCAGCGGCTCCGGCGAACATCAGGGCGAACCCGACGGCGGCGAGCGCCCATCCGGCCGTCATGGCCCCGAGGCGCCGCGCCATCCCAAGGAGTAGAGCATCGTCCAATCGGACTACCCTTTCGATTGGATAAACATGCTCGCTCAAACAAAGCGCTGAAGCTTTCCTCCGGTCCACTACAATTGGAGAACGCTTTAAGGTTCCGGCGCCATTTCGGTGATGGACGGCGTCAGCGTGCGCGGGTCACGCATCGGCCAGCGCCCGCATTCCACCTGCGCCAGGAACTGCCCAACCAGGTGGTTGAACTGATCGGGATCTTCGATATTGATCGTATGGCCACAGTTGGGCATCACCGACAGCGCGGCGGACGGGATCGCCTGTTTCATCAGCAACGCCGGCTGTAGGCAAGGCCAGTCCTCGTCGCCCGTCAGCACCAAGGTCGGCACCGTGAGCGCCCGCATCTGTTCCTGCAGGCTATAGAGCGATGGACGCGCGCCCTGCACGCCAAGCTGCGTGTTGGCGGAACCGAGGGCGCTGTGTTCGGCCAGGTGACGGGCGAACTCGGCAAACCCGCGCGGGTCTTTGTTTTCGAACTGCACGCGGGTCGGGCCATAGGCGTAGCGCGCTGCGAACGCCGTCATGCCGTCGCGCTTCAGGGTCTCGGCAATGCTCGCGGCCTCCGCCTTGAACTGCCCGGCGCGGGCCGGCTCAGCGCCATAGCCGCAGCCGCCTACCACCAGCGACAGCGCGCGCTGCGGATGGCGGAAGCCGAAATGCAGCGTCGCGAACCCGCCCATCGACAGCCCGACGACATGGCAGCGCGCGATCCCAAGATGGTCGAGGACAGCGGCAATGTCGTCCGCCGCGCGGTCTTGCGAATATTGCGCCGGGCTTTCGGGCACAGCGGAGGGCGGATAGCCGCGGGCGTTGAAGGCAATGGCGCGCCAGCGCTGCCCGAAATGCCGCATCTGCGGCTCCCAGCTACGCAAATCGCCGGCGAACTCGTGCACGAAGATGATCGGCGTGCCGGCCCCGGTCTCCTCATAATAAAGCTGCACATTGTCGGTGGTGGTGGCGTGGGACATCGCGCGGGCTCCATCCAGGTTGGGCGGCCTACTGTTCCCATGAAGCGTCCGCCATGCAACGCCCTAAGCATTCGTCCCGCGTCCCCCTCCGGTTGCCTTGATTACCTCCGTGCGGGTCCGATTTGGGTTTGGAGGGTGCGGAGGGTGTCGAGGTTGGTTTGCAGCAGGCTGGTGCCTTGCTGCATCAGGCTGGCGAACTGCGGGCTGG
>CAXSGE010000060.1:0-25039 GCA_964236715.1 uncultured Acetobacteraceae bacterium
CGCAGGCCGGGCAGGCGCCGTGCGGGCTGTTGAAGCTGAACAGCCGCGGCTCGATTTCTTCGATGGTGAAGCCGCTGACGGGGCAGGCGAAGCGGCTGCTGAACACCGTGCGCGCGCCGCTGTCGGCGTCCTCGGCATAGACCACGCCATCCGAAAGGCCGAGTGCGGTCTCAAAACTGTCGGCAAGCCGGGTCTGGATGCCGTCGCGCACGACGATGCGGTCGACCACGGCCTCGATCTCGTGCTTGGTCTTGCGGTTCAGCGCCGGCACCTCGCCGATTTCGAACAGCTTGCCGTCGACCTTGACCCGGGTGAACCCCTTGCGCTGCAGCTCCGCCAGTTCTTTGCGGTATTCGCCCTTGCGGTCCCGCACGACAGGGGCCAGCAGCAGCAGGCGCGTGCCCTCGGGCATGGCGGCGGTGCGGTCGACCATCTGGCTGACGGTCTGCGCCTCGATCGGCTCGCCGGTGGTGGGCGAATAGGGCACCCCGACCCTGGCCCAAAGCAGCCGCATATAGTCGTGGATTTCGGTGACGGTGCCGACCGTGCTGCGCGGGTTGCGGCTGGTGGTCTTCTGCTCGATGGAGATGGCGGGGGACAGGCCCTCGATGCTGTCGACGTCGGGCTTGCCCATCAGCTCGAGGAACTGCCGGGCGTAGGCGGACAGGCTCTCGACGTAGCGGCGCTGGCCCTCGGCGTAGATGGTGTCGAACGCCAATGACGACTTGCCGGAGCCGGACAGGCCAGTGATGACGGTCAGGCTGTCGCGCGGGATGTCGACGTCGATGTTCTTGAGATTGTGCTCGCGCGCGCCGCGCACGCGAATGGAGCCGGCCATGCGGTGCATCCTAGCGTTCTGGTATCGTTCACCCCATATGGCATTACGGGGTGGCATTGGAAACCCTGCCGTGTCTCGTGTGGCGACCGTGCCCTGGTCCGTCCGGCAGCGACGGGCTATAGAAACAGATCAGTGCAAGTCCGGGCTACGGAAGGTGACAAAATATGGCGGGTTCCGTCAACAAGGTGATCCTGATCGGCAACCTGGGCAAGGACCCAGAGGTGCGCAGTTTCCAGAGTGGCGGCAAGGTGGTCAGTTTCACCCTCGCCACCAGCGAGAACTGGAACGACCGCGCATCTGGCGAGCGCAAGGAGAAGACCGAGTGGCACAACGTTGTCATCAAGAACGACAAGCTGGGTGAACTCGCGGAGAAATACCTGAAGAAGGGCAGCAAGGTCTATCTTGAGGGCAAGGTCGAGACCCGGAAGTGGACCGATCAATCTGGCCAGGACAAATATACGACCGAGATCATCATCCCCCCGTTTCGAGGCGAGTTGACCTTCTTGAGCGGCCGTGAAGATGGCGGCGCGAGCAGCGGCAGCTACCAGCCACGCGAACGCGCAACAGCGCCCGCAAAGTCCGGCGGCGGCGGCAGCCCGTCATGGGAGCCGAACAAGGGCGGCGACCTCGACGACGAGATACCGTTTTGATGCCCTGAACCGGCGGTTTGCATCGGTATCAGGCTGATCGTCATTCAGGTCGCCTAGGCTCGGTTAAGGCTTGAGGTATGTTCTCATATTGAATGGATGAACGACAAAGGGCTGTATGGCGTCCTTTCGGACGCGGCGTGGGCAGGGCTTAAGCCGCTGATTGAGGCGGTGCGCCCCCACGGCAAGACGGAGCTGCATGAGTTGCGGCGCACGGTCGAGGCGATCATTTGGCGGCATGACAACGGCGCCAAGTGGCGGTCGGTTCCGGCGGCGCTTGGCCCGTGGTAGATGGCCGCGCATTGCTGCAACCCTTGTTCCACCTGGGCGTATGGGAGCGCCTGCTGGCGCTGGCGCAAGAGCGCGGCGGGGGTGCGGAGCTTGGCATGGCGTTCTTGGACGGCAGCAACGTCCGCGCACACCGGTGCGCGGCGGGTGCGGCCAAAAAAGGGGGACGGGCGCCGAGCGGGACCAGCGCGAGGCGCTTGGGCGCTCGCGCGGCGGCTACGGCACCAAGGCGGTAGTCCTGGCCGACAGCCACGGCCGGGCGGTTGGCTTTGTGCTGGCGCCTGGCCAGGCGCACGAGGCGCCGCTGGCGCCTGCGTTGCTGGGCATGGTGCCGGGCGGCCCTGGGTGGGTGGTCGCAGACAAGGGCTACTCGTCCGATGCCATACGCGCCCAGGTGTGGGACATGGGCGCGCGGCCCGCGATCCCGGCCAAGCGGAACGAGGCCCCCGTGCGCGGCCCGGACTTCATTTACAGGCGCCGCAACGAGGTCGAACGCCTGTGGGGTAGGCTGAAAGAATGGCGAGCCGTGGCGACACGCTATGACAAGCTTGCCCAATCCTTCATGGGCGTGCTCTGCCTCGCCGCAACCATGGATTGGATCAAGCCCTAACAGAGCCCAGGGATCCGGCGACATGCCATACTTGAGCCGCCAGGCGGCCCTGTCGGCGGGGTCATCCGGGTCGAACCGCAGATCCACCCGCACGCCGTCGAACTCGCGCGTCAGCACCTGGAGAAAGAAGCGGTTGGGAACCGTGACCTGCAGGACGTCCGGCGCCGTCCACATCAGGCTTGGCCTTTCGTCCTCATGTCCGCCCGTGTCCACCCCGAGCAGGTTGGCGAAGCGGGCCAGGCCGCGGGTGGAGACAAGGTGGACCCCCGCGACAATGGCCCCCACGCCAAACCCGAACAGGCACGGCCTCGTCCACGCTGCCCTCCCATGCCCCATCGGGAGAGGGCACGCGAGCGGCGATGGCGTGCTCGCAGGTGTCCTTCCCGTCTCCGTCCCCGGTCACGGCCCGTGCGGCGGCAAGCAACGCAAGCAGCACGGTGCCCAGGCCGAGCGCCATGCGCCAGCGGCGGCGCTGCATTCTCGTGAGGTGCCCCTTAACCGGCGCGCTCCCGCTCGGGCGCTCGGCTCGGGTCAGGGAAATCGGCAATACCCCGGATTGTCCCTGAGCTTGCCGACCGCGACCGGGTTCCCCTCCAGCGCCTGCTTCGCCAATCGGCCGCACGCGGAGTTGGGCTCTCGGATATAGAAGGCTGCGACGTTGCTTGCACAAGCCGAACAAAGACCCAGCTCAAGGAACCTGTTACCCACATCGTCCGCGCGCAGAGCCGCCGCGGAGTTCCTCGTTCTATCAACGTCCACCGCGTAGGAAACCTGCTCGTTGTCCTCCGAGTCCTTGGCTCCAACCTTGCAGTTCACCAGCCGGAGCGTTTCCTGTTTTGCCCGTTGACGAACACATGGGTCGGGTAGCAATAGCCGCCGTGCGAGCAGAAGCTCGTCATCTTGGTTTGCTTGTTGACGTTGTAGTATGTGATAGCCTCGTCGTAGCTACCGCGAGAAATCACTGCCTCCGGGTTCTCAATCGCGGCCACGTCTCTGAGAGCGACGGCTTTGCAAATGTCGGCCGAGGAGGCCGTTGCCGGAAAGCTTGCCGCCGACGCGAGCACGGCGGCGAGGCGGACCAGCCAGGCAGCGCCTCCAACCAATTTCGCGGCGTCAGAATGGCCGGAAGGCTGGGCCATAAACGGTCTCCCCTGATGAAGGTGGGCGGCAATTAACAGGGGACTTTGTCGCGCGTCCTGCAACGCTGCCGCAAACTGTTGGTCCGCTTTGACGCCGCCCTGGCCAGCGCCGCGGCGAGCCCGGCCGCCAGCGCGACTCTCTTCATCACCACCACGCCATCCACCATCGGCCTGCCGGGTTGCCTCTGCCGCACGGCCGGCGTTCTCAGTCTCCTGCATCACCATTCCCACTGGCTGCAGCGTGGATCGTTAACGTCCCGGTTGGTGGCGTGCAGCAGGCCGTCGCCGCGCCGCTGCAGCTCCAGCGGCACCCGGGTTAGGTACGTACCACCGTTCAGGGCCTCGTCGGGGACGCAGACGGCCACATTGCCGTCCTCGCTCCCGAGCACCGTGGTCCTGAACAGCCATGCGTGACCAAATGGATACACGTCCACGCTGCCCGCCTCGCCCTCCGTTGGGGCGAACTGCGTGAACCCATACTGGGCAAACGTCCTTGCGCCGGGTCTCGACTGAGGGCGGATGGAATTGGGAAATGACATGACATCGAGGTTCTTGGCGACCTGCGATGGGATGAGTTCGGCCCACCAGCAGGCCGGCGCCAGCGCTGTTGCCGCCAGGGCGACGGCGAGGGATGCAAGGGCGTGCCTCATGCTTCCGACCTGCCTAGCGTGGAGTGGCCCTAGGGACGCCCTAGAAACTTTGCGATCTCGAGTTGTTGCCGCAGATCGTCGGTGCGGCGTGCGATCAGCTCTAGGCGGCAAGCGTAATAGACCAGTGGCGCATCCATGCCGCCGACCTCCCCCGAGTAGCGGAAGCGGCACTCGCTGTCGGCAAAGGCCACCCAGGCGCGCTCGGCTTTGCGCAACCCTGCCAGACGCCCAGGATCGACGGCATTGAGCAGTTGCTTGTAAAGCCTGTTCAGCACCGCCTCGCGCCGCCCCAGTTCGGCACCGTCGCAATCCTTGAGCCTCAGGATGATTCCGTCCGCCTTCGCCAGACACTGCTTATAGGACTGCGCCTGGGAGGCGGAGGTGGAAAGGGCCAACGCCGCCGCCCAAACAGCGAGGCCCAGGCTGGCCAAGCCCCGATGTGTCATGGGTGCTCACCTTCCAACTCCCGGAGAGCGTCATGCTGCTCGGCGACATAGCGGGTTTTCAGTTCGGGATGGTGCCACTTGTCAACATATGCATTGCGAACGGCGTAAAGCTGGATGATGAGCTTGCGGTCATACTCGGCATTGGAAAGGCTGTCCTGAGGGCTAGCCTGCTGCACCGCATCGGTCACAAGGCTTGCTGCCCCGCCGTGCTGGACGGACATGGACCAAACGACGTTTTGCAGCGCCCTTGACCGCTGGTTGATGTCCAGGCCCGTAGCGTGCTGCACGTTCTGGGCCACCGGGTCGTAGTGGGTGCGTTTGATATATTCATGCTGCGCCTGGAAGAACTCGTCTGGCTCGTTGGCCGCAATTCTCTTCCACTCATGCGCAAAAGCGCCGCCTGGCTGGGTCGGGTCCATGCCCTTGAACCGGTCGGCCCAGCGTGCGCCTTCTGGACTCTTCAGGAACGCCTGCACCTGTCGACCACCGGCCTCGGAACTGGCGAGCTGGTAGGCGCCATACGACAGCCCGCCGGGATCCTTAGCACCCCTTGAAACAACTCCCGCTGCTTTTCCCTCGTGCCCCGGGCTGTAGCCCGTCTCATGGCGCATCGAGAGATCGCCCAGTTGGGAGGCGTAGTTAGGCCTGACTGTTCCCAGGCGCCCCGTGGTGCTTCCCGCGTCGCCACTGGCGGGGGCGTTCGTGCTCCTCCCACCCAACGGCAGAGAGGCGGCGATGGTGATCGGCGGCGCACTGCCTGGCCCGTTGCCGTCCCGACCTGCCGTGCCAGGGGCAGCGGCCTCTTTCGCCGTCGGCCCTCGATCCTGGGGCGCACCGGCGCGCAGTGCGCGAAACGCAGCCAGCAGTTCGGAAGCGGGTCCCCCTTTCTCGATGGCTTGGTTGGCCGGCACGGCTTGGCCCTGTTCTGGAAAGACGGGCACGTGACCGGGGCTTGTCACTGCCAAGCCGTCGCGGTTTGCAGTCACCGCGTCCGCCCCAGGCGCGTCCTGCCGGGCTCCGCCCGTCTGGCCCCGGAGCGGCCGCATGCTCCACTTCCGCCCGTTGTAACCGCGCGATGCGGGCGCGGCCGGCCACGAGATGCGCAGCCGGATGGTGTCGACGCCGTATGGATACTCATCGGATGGCAGATCGTTGGGTGGATGGTCATCGGACATCGGCAGCTTTCCCTCGCACCGCTTGCGTATCGACTTATTCCGACAAGGACACAAGTCCTAAGCGGGTCCGAGGAACGCGCCATGTTCCCCGGCGCCGCATAGCCCGCTCGCCGCCCTCGTCAGTGGGCCCGAGTGGATGAGTATGGGTCCGTCCCATGCAATGCGGGCACCGGTGCAGCCAATGCGGACCGAAGCGCCGAGAACCTCGGGCCGCCATATTTAGGTGCGCTCACGTCTGGGGTGGTAGGGACCTCTCGCCAAGCAGCCGCTTCACGTCGGCCTTCACCACCTTGCCGTAGCCGGACTTCGGCAGCGTGTCCCACACCTCGATCCGGGCCGGCCATTTATACCTGGCGAGCCGCCCATCAAGCTGCGCCAACACTGCCGCGGCGTCGATCAGGGCGCCATCCCGAGGCACCAGCACAGCGACGCCGCTTTCCCCCCATTTCGGATGCGGCACGCCGACGACGCAGGCCTCGGCGACGCCCGGGTGCAGCATCAGCAGCTCCTCGATCTCGCGCGGATACACGTTGCTGCCGCCGGAGATATACATGTCCGACGCGCGCCCGGTGATGAACAGGAAGCCGCGTTTGTCCAAATGGCCGAGGTCCCCGGTATGGAACCAGCCATGCCGGAACGCCTGCGCATTGGCTTCGGGGTTGTCGGCATAGCCGAGGAACACGGCCGGGCCGCGGACGCCGATCTCCCCGGTCTCGCCCGTGGTCAATCGAGCGCCATCGGGTCCGAAGATGGCGATCTCCATGCCGGTGCGCGCCTGACCGCAGGTGCCGATGGGAATGGCCGGGTCGTCCCCGGCTGCGTGCAAGTGGGGCGGCAGGACCGTGATGTTGCCCGTCACCTCGCCAAGCCCGAAATACTGCACCAGGACGCAGCCGAGCTTTCGCAAAGCGTGCTGCTGGTCGGCGCGGAACATCGGCGCCCCGGCGTAAATGACGTAGCGCAACGAGGAATGGTCGTGCCAGTCCACCGCGGCATCGCGCGTCAGCATGGTCAGGATGGTCGGGACGGTGAACATGTTGGTGACCCGGTGCCGCTCCACCAGACGCCACGCCTCGGCGCAATCGAGCGTCTCGGATTCCAGCAGCACGCTTGCCGCGCCGCGGGCGACCTGGGTCACGGCGTGGATGCCGGCGCCATGCGACAGTGGCGCGACAACGAGGGAAACATCCCGCTCGGTCGTGCCCGGCATGAGGTCGCAAAGGTGGCTGAGGGTCACGAATGCCATCTGCCCATGGGTCAGCACACCGGCTTTCGGCCGTCCAGTGGTGCCGGAGGTGTAGAACAGCCAGCACGGATCATCCCGATCAACGTCCGCCGGGGTGTCGCGGAGGACGCTTCCGGCGGCCAGGCTGTCCCAATTCAGGCTACCTTCGCCGATGGCGATGGTGAGGCGCAGTGCCGGGTTCGCCTCGGCAGCGGCCGCAGCATGGTCCGGGAAAGCTGCGCCGATGATGTGCGCCGCCGCCCCGGATGATCCGGCGAGGTAGGCGACCTCGGACGGAGTCAGCCGGACGTTGGTCGGCACCCACACGGCGCCGAGCGCCCAGGTGGCCCACATCGTCTCGAACAGCGCCGGGCCATTGGCGGCGTGGACCAGAACGCGGTCGCCTTTGCCGATGCCGCGTGCGCCCAGGCCTGCGGCGGCGGCGCGGACACGGGTGGCAAGCTCGGCCCAGGTCCATGTTCGGCCACCGCGTATCAGCCCAGGGCGTCCGGGATGGCGCTGGGCGGTTTGGAACAGCAGGTTCGACAAGTTGCTGGTCGGAATCATGCCATCATGGTGACAGGCCCTGTCGTTTGCGGGAAGCTGCCGCCTTGCGTCCGAGAGGCCCAGCATGTCCGCGGTCCCCAATGCTCCAAGGCTCGCCGGAAAGGTCGCCGTCGTCACAGGCGGGCTGTCCGGCATCGGCGCCGCCATCGCCCGGCGCTTGGCCTCTGAAGGTGCGCGCGTCATTGCGGCCGACCTCTCGGCGTCCGACCGCGTGGTGCAGAACGGGGCTGCGGCGCCCGACGGGATCGAGCCCGCGCCGCTCGATGTCGCAAACGAGGCCTCGGTCGCTGATTGTTTCGCCGCGGTCATCGCCCGGCATGGACGGTTGGACATCCTGGTGAACTCGGCCGGGATCGGGCGCGACCTGCCGTTCCTCGACACGCCGGCAGCGGAGTTCGACCAGCAGATTGCGGTGAACCTTCGCGGGACGTTCCTGGCCGGCCAGGCAGCGGCACGGCACATGGCGGCAGGCAATGGCGGCGCAATCGTGAACATCGCGTCGGTCTCGGGCCTGCGCGGCAACCGGGGCCGGGCGGCCTACGGCGCGTCGAAGGGCGGGGTGGTCACGATGTCGCAGGTGATGGCGATCGAGCTGGCGCAATACGGCATCCGGGTGAACGTCATTGCGCCCGGCCCGATCGAGACGCCGCTGGTGGCGACGTTGCACACCGACGCCATCCGGCAGGACTGGCTGCGGCAGGTGCCGATGCGCCGCTATGGCACGACGGACGAAATCGCCGGCGTCGCGGCGTTCTTATGCTCGGACGACGCCGGTTACGTGACTGGCCACGTGCTGGCAGCGGATGGCGGTTTCATGGCTGGTGGTATCGGCATCGCGTAGGATTTGGAGCGGACGACGAGGTTCGAACTCGCGACATTCAGATTGGAAATCTGACGCTCTACCAACTGAGCTACATCCGCACGCTGGCAGAATACCAAAGGCGGCGAGCGCCTGCAACGGGACGACTCAACGTATCAATACGTAGTTGATCGTCAGCGGGATGGTGATCGTGCGGTCGGTGTTCTCGGCCGGCAGCGGCGCCAATTGCGCGTTGCGCCAGGTGCCGACGGCGGCCATGTCGAGCCAGGGCGATCCGGAACGGCGCTGGATTTCGACCGACTCGACCCGGCCCAAGCGGTTCACGACGATCTGTATCTGGACGGTGCCGTCCTCGCCATTCTGTGCTGCCTGCTGCGGGTAGTAGCGGTGGCTGCGCCAATAGGCCGCCAGGCCCTGCGCCCAATCCGAGCCGATGTTGGCGGCGCGGACATCAAAGAACGCCTCGCTCTTGTTGGGGCCGGGTTTTGGCGCACCAAGCGACAGGTCGATCGCGCGCGATGACCCGGCGATCCGCGGCGCAGGCGCGCGAGTGGAGGCGGGTCCGAAGTTCAGGTCGATCGGCGGCGGAAACGCGCCGGGCAGAGGACGCTGCAGCGCCTGCTGGCGGGGGCGGGGCGGGGCGGGCGGCAACGGCGGCGGCGGAACCAGCGGCGGCAGTTCGGGGGCCAGCGCCTGGGGCGAGTATGGCGCCGGGACGGGTCCTGGCTCCTCAAGCCGCACTGCCGGCGGTTCGACTGGCGGCGGTTCAGGAGCAGGCGCGGCCTCCGGGATAGGTTGCGGCTGCGGCGCCGGCGCAGGTTCGGGCTGCGGCTCCGGGAGCGGTTCGGGCGCTGGCTCGGGAATGGGGGCCGGTTCAGGCAGCGGGATTGGAGGCGGCTCGGACGGTAGCTCGGAGTCTTGCGACTCCGGCGGAGCAGGCGGCGCAGGCGGCTCGAGCGTCGGCGCGGGCGGGAGGTCGGCGGCTGGCGCCTCGGACGGCGTATCGAGCGACCGTTCGGGCGCAGTGGTCGGGGTGGACGAGCCGCCGTTCTCGAAAACCAGGTCGTAGGAGGGCGCGACCGGCGTGGGCGGCTCCCCCCGCCGTGCCGTCAGCAGGAAGGCGAGCGCCGCCAGATGCAGCAGCACGGACGCGATGACCGTCCATGGCCGACGCCGGCCGCGAGACATCGCCTGGCGGCCGCCGATCGGCAATGCTGTGCTGGTCAGCGGCGGAAGGGGCATCGGATTTGGGACATGGGACGCCCGTTATATAGGTGACGGCGGGCTTGCATGGGTAGGCCGCACCGCCCACGCACGCTTTCCAGGCTTGACAGAACCGCGCCGGCGCTCTTTCTACGCTCCCTGCGAGGTCGGCCGTGCCGGGCCGCCATGCCGGGCGGCTTGCCGGCGATGCAGGGGCGTAGCTCAATTGGCTAGAGCGCCGGTCTCCAAAACCGGAGGTTGAGAGTTCGAGACCCTCCGCCCCTGCCAGCCGGCGCATCCGTCTGCTCTCTTGCGTTCACCTATTGGAAGTCTTGGTTCATGGCGTTGGCGATCGATCCGCTCAAGTTCTTCCGCGAAGTGCGGGCCGAGGTGGCGAAGGTCACTTGGCCCTCCCGCAAGGAGACCATGATCACCACCGGCCTAGTCTTTGCCCTATCCGGGCTGGCGGCATTGTTTTTCTTTGTTGCCGACCAGTTCATCGGCATAGGTGTCCGGGCGCTGTTCGGCGTCGGGTCATAGGGGACCAAGTCATGGCCAAGCGTTGGTATGTCGTGCACGTTTATTCCGGCTTCGAGAAAAAGATCGCGCAGCAGGTCAAGGAGCAGGCGGCCCAGAAGGGCCTGGCCGACATGGTGGACGAGGTGCTGGTCCCGGCCGAGGACGTCGTCGAGATGCGGCGCGGGCAGAAGATCAACGCCGAGCGCAAGTTCTTCCCTGGCTATGTCCTGGTGAAGATGGAGATGACCGACCAAACCTGGCACCTGATCAAGGACACGCCGAAGGTTACAGGCTTCCTCGGCACCAAGACCCGGCCTTCGCCGATCACCGACGCCGAGGCCGACCGCATCATCAAGCAGAGCGCCGAAGGCGTCGAGCGCGCCCGCCCGGCCATCCTGTTCGAGATCGGCGAGCAAATCCGCGTCGCCGACGGCCCCTTCACCAGCTTCAACGGCACGGTCGAGGAGGTGGACGAGGAAAAGGGCCGCGTGAAGGTCAGCGTCTCGATCTTCGGCCGGTCGACGCCGGTGGAGCTCGAATACAGCCAGGTCGAGAAGGTCTGACGCCGGGTTAGATGAAGGCCCCAGCTATATAAAAACTCGGCGCAGTTGCTGCGAGGCTGCGTCGATCAAGGTCACCGCGACGACGATCACCAGCATGATCGCGCAGGTTTGCTGGAACTGGAATGCGCGGATGATCTCCCACAGCACTTGGCCGATGCCGCCAGCGCCAACCAGGCCGATGACCGACGCGGACCGCACGTTGCTTTCGAACCGATACAACGAATAGCTGACCCAGAGCGGCAACACCTGCGGGATCACGCCATAGACGATCTCCTCGATGCCGCGCGCCCCGGTGGCACGCACGCCCTCGACCGGGTGCGGGTCGATCGCCTCGACCGCCTCGGCGAACAGCTTCGCCAATATGCCCGTCGTATGCACCCACAGCGCCAGCACGCCGGCGAACGGGCCCAGCCCGACGGCGACGACGAACAGCATGGCGAACACCAACTCGTTGATGCTGCGGAACATATCCATCAGGCGGCGTACCGGCTGCGCCACCCACCACGGCGCGATGTTGCCGGCGCACAGCAGTCCGCACGGGATGGCGCAAAGGATCGCGAGCCCGGTGCCCCAGATCGCGATCTGCACCGTCAGCACCATTTCCTCGACGTAGGAGCGCCATTGGCTGAAGTCGGGCGGGAAGAACTCCTTCAGCAACGTCCAGATGTTGCCGCTGTCCCGCACCAGCTCGACCGGCTTGATCCCGGCGCCCTTATACGACCAGGCCAGCACGGCCAGCACTCCCGCATAGGCCAGCAGCCGCAGCAGCCGGGGACCGCGGGCCTCGCGCAGCTCCGGCAGCGCAACGTCGTCCGGCATCGCGTTGGTTTAGCTGCCGACCTTGGCGAGCTGCGCGTCGAGGTCCTTCAGCTTTGCGTCGATCTCGGCCAGCTTATGCGCCTTTTCGTCGGCCGGCATCGTCGTGTTGGCCTCGTTCGCCAGCCGCTCGCGGAACGCTGACACCTGGCGCACCGGCAGCAGTTGCGCGTTGCTGCTGGGGATGAAATGGCCCCAGTTGCCGAGGTCGGCCAGCACCTTGCGCTCATGCGCCGCGTCCGCGCCGGGCCGGTCCGTGCCATAGGTCAGGAAGAACGCCTTGACCTTCGCTTTCTGCTCGTCGGGCAGGTCCTTGCGCCAGACGATCGGGTCGGCCGGAATGATCGGGCTGCGCCAGATTTCACGAATGTTCGCAGCGCGTGCCGGCTGGTTCTTGCTGAACCGCTCGAAGTCCTCGGTGTTGTTCGTCGCCACGTCCACCGTCTTGGTCGCGACCGCCAGCAGGTTCGCCTCGTGGTTCGACGTGATGACGTTCTTGAAGAACTTGCGGACATCCACCCCATTTTTGGCCCAGGCGTAGTAGCTCGGGATCAGGAAGCCGGACGTGCTGTTCGGGTCGCCGTTGCCGAAATTCAGCGTGCCCGGCGGAGCCTTCAGCAACTCATCGAGCGAGCGATACGGGCTGTCCTTGTTCACGATCAGCACCGAGTAGTAGCCCTTGGTCCCATCAGCATAGGTTTTCTGGACGAACACCTCGCCATCCGCCCGGTCCACCGCCTGGATCGCGCTCGCGTTGCCGTACCAGGCGACCTGCACCTTGTTGAAGCGCATCGCCTCGATCACGCCGGCGTAGTCGGACGGGTAGAACCCGTTGACCTTCGCCCCGACCGCCTTCTGCATGTCCTCCAGGAACGGCGCCCAGACCGAGCGCAGGTTTTGCGAACCCTCGGTCGAGATGATGCCGAAATTGATCTCAGGCGCGTCGGCAACCTGATCGGCCGCGTGCACCGCCAGCGGCAGCAGGACTGCGGCCGCTAGCGCCGAGCGCCGGGTGAAGTTCAGCATCGGAAGTCTCCTGTTGACGTTAAGCAAGCGCGAGTTCGGCGGCGGCCGGGGCCAGCGCCGGGATGGCCTCGCCGCCGTAAATGTCGGCCAGCAAGGCGGGCGTCAGCGCGGCGGCCGTGCCGTCGAACACGATGCGCCCGGCCCGCAACGCCACCACGCGTCCGCAGTACTTCGTCGCCACGTCGACCTGGTGCAGCGACACCAGCACCGTGATCCCGTCCTGCCGGTTCAGCTCCGCCAAGGTCTCCATCACGCGCCGGCTGCTTTCCGGGTCGAGCGAGGCGATTGGTTCGTCGGCCAGCACGACACGGGCGCCTTGCACCAGGGTCCGCGCGATCGCCGCCCGCTGCTGCTGCCCGCCCGACAGGGTGGACGCCCGCTGATGCGCGATCTCGGCGATGCCGACCCGCAGCAGCGCCTGCTGCGCCCGGGCGCGCTCGGCATGGGGGAACGAGCCGGTCAGGGTGCGCCATAGCGGCAGGCGCGACAGCGCGCCCAGCAGCACGTTCGTCAGCACCGGCAGGCGGCCCACCAGGTTGAATTGCTGGAACACGACGCCGACGCCGGCCCGGGTGCGCCGGATGTTGCCGGCCATGCGCCCGTCGGCCTGCACTGCCATGCCATGCACCAGGATGCGCCCGCCGCCCGCGCCGGCCCGCATCCGGTCCGCCAGCATCAGCCCGGCCACATGCCGCAGCAGCGTGCTTTTTCCCGATCCGGATGCGCCGATCAGCGCGACCATCTCGCCGGGCCAGACCCGCAAGCCGTCGATCTCCAGTGCGCGGCGCCCGCGGCCAAAGGTCTTGCACAGCCCGGTAATCTCGACAGCAGGATGGGACACGCGGCGCACCTTTCGTGAGCCGCGGTCAATAGCGGGTTAACTGGACGATCTTGATGACGGGATGGCGGCAGTTCGGTGACAGATGCCGTCTCTCGCAATGCGCCGTCCGCCGCCTATGTGCCCGTCATGGCATCCCACATGGCAAAGGCACTCCCCATGGCGACGCTGCTCGGCAGCCTGCTCCTCAGCGCCTGCACGGTCTTCGGCATCCGCGGCGGCACGGCGGAGCCGCAGCATAGCGTCGTCGAGCGCCTGGGCGACGTCGAGATTCGCCATTACGCCCCGTGTATCGCCGTCGAGACCACCGTGCCCGGCGATGCCGCCAGCGCACGCGGCGAGGGGTTTCGGCGGCTGGCTAACTATATCTTCGGAGGCAACCAGGGCCGGGTCCGCATCGAAATGACGGCGCCGGTGGCCCAATCTGGAGAGCGCATCGCCATGACCGCGCCGGTCGCGCAGGCGGCGGACGCCAACGGCTGGGTGATCCGCTTTTTCTTGCCGGCCGGCCTGACCGACCCGCCAAAGCCGAATGACGGCCGCGTCCGCATCGTCCCCGTGCCGGCGGAAACGATGGCCGTGCTGCGCTTCAGCGGCTTGGCGACCGACGACGCTATTGCGACGCAGCGAGCAGCCTTGCTGGCGGCACTCGCTGGCACCGGCTGGCGCCCGACGGCCGATCCCGTCATCTGGTTCTATGACCCGCCCTGGACGATCCCGCCGCTGCGCCGCAACGAGGTCGCGGTGATGGTGTCCGCAGCCCCTTGATCAAAGGCTAGTGGTGCGAATCTAACGGAAAGAACCGTCAGATTCGCACCACTAGCCGTTATCTGGTGGACCGATTCACCTAACGCTTGGGACTCAAGCGTTAGGATCGGACCACTAGACGCCTGCGATCAGAACGCCACGTGCCCAAACGCGGCGCGCAATCCCAGGAACAGCGCGCCGCCGACCAGGAACCCCACCAGGGTTCCGTTCACCCGCACGTACTGCAGGTCCCGGCCGACCCGCAACTCCACCTTGTCGGTGATCTCGTCCGCGTCCCACGCCGTGACCACGTCGGCGATGAAATCCGCAAGCTGGATTTGGGCGCTCGGCAGCATCGTCGCGATCACCTTTTCGGCCGCAGCCTGCAGGCGGGCACGGGCGGCCGCGTCCTCGGCCAGGAAGGCGCCCAGGTTGCCAAGCGCCGACTCCATCACCGAAAGCGTGTGGCCGCCGGGCCGCTTGGTGTCGGCCTCCAGCGCCGCGCGCATGCGGGACCACACATCCCACAGCCAGGCCTGCACCGTCTCGTGGGCCACTACACGGCGCACGGCACGGCCAATCTCGGCGGCGCGGGCCGGGTCGTTTTCCATCAATTCGATCTCGCGCCGCACCCAGGCGTCGAACGCCTCGCGTATGTGGCTGCCGTCCGGACCCATGCGGTCCAGTTCCTCCCGCAGCACGCCCAAGACGCGCTCCGCCACCTGCGCGCCCAGCGCCCAGCCGACCAGGCGACCGCCCTGCGCGCGCACCTTCTGCTCGATGAACACGTGCAGCGCCTGGTGCTTGCTATCGAGCAGCTTGCGGAATTCGGCCAGCAGGAAGCCCAGCACTTCCTGGTGCCGCCCGCCGTCGACCAGGGTGCGCAGCGCCCGGGCCACGATGCGTCCGGCGCCGGGGCCGCCGACCAAACGCGGCACCAGCCGGGCCATGGTGCGGCGCGCGCGCCCGTCCTCGACGGTGGCGAGCACGCGGGGCAGCATCTCGGCCAGTGCCCGCGCCGCCGGCTGCGCCGCGACCGGATCGGACAGGAACCGCGCGACCATCGCCGGCAGGTCCAGCCGGCCCAGCACGCGGGAGACCTCGGCGGGCGTGAACACGTGCCCGGCCACGAACCGCCCGAGCGCCCGGCCCAGCCGCGCCTTTTGCCGCGGGATGATCGCAGTGTGCGGGATCGGCAGGCCGAGCGGGTGGCGGAACAGCGCCGTGACCGCGAACCAGTCGGCGATGCCGCCAACGAACCCGGCCTTGGCGCTTGCCTGCAGCAGGTCCGCCCATAGCCCTGGCGGCAGCGCATAGCTGAGCAACGTCAATGCCGCCATCAGCACGAGCAGCCCGGTCGCAAAGGCGCGGTGCTGCCGGAGTTCGCGCCTGGCGTCCTTTTCGGAGGCGAGGAGGGGAATGGTGATCGCTGAGGGCATGGCGCGGGTGGCATAGCACAGATGAGCGGGCTGGCGAGGGGGCGCGGCGTCGGCTAGGCTCAAGGCCATGACGACCTTCGTCCTGCTGCACGGGGCTTTTCATGGCGGCTGGTGCTGGCCCCGCGTGGCCGGGCCGCTGCGCGCGGCGGGGCACACGGTGTTCACGCCGACCCAGACCGGCCTGGGCGAACGCGCGCATCTGCTGTCGCGCGATTTAACCCTCGACGTGTTCGTGCAGGACCTCGTGGGCGTGCTGGAGGCCGAGGAGCTGCATGACGCCGTGCTGGTCGGCCACAGCTTCGGCGGCAGCGCCATCAGCGGCGCCGCCGACCGGGTGCCCCAGCGCATCCGGCAACTGATCTATTTGGACAGCGTAGTCCTGCAGGATGGGCAATCCCCGCTGGACCGATCCGAGCGCAGCGTCGCGGAGGAGCGGCGACGGTTGGCCGGCGCGACCGGGGGCCTGTCGGTGACGCCGCCCGACCCGACCGTGTTCGGCGTGCCGCCGGGTCCGGACTGCGAGTGGGTGCGCCGCCGGCTCACCCCGCATCCGTTCGGCACGCTCGACAGCCCGTTGCGGCTGACGCATTCGCTCGGCAACGGCCTGCCGTGCACCTATGTCGCCTGCATGGACCCGGAATACGTGACGCTCAGGGAACATCGCGCCTTCGCCCGCTCGCAGCCGGGCTGGGGCTACCGCGAGATCCCGACTGGGCATAATCCGATGATCACTGCGCCCGGCCTGCTGGTGGCGCTGCTGGAGGAGCTGACCGCATGAACATCCGCCGCATCGCGCCGGAGGCCCGGCTGTCGGGCGCCGTCGTGCACAACATGACGGTTTATCTGGCCGGGCAGGTCGCGCTCGACACCGGCGCGGGTGCGGAGGCGCAGACGGCCGATATCCTGCGCCAGATCGACGCGCTGCTGAACGAGGCGGGGACGGACAAGACCTATTTGCTCTCTGTGCAGATATTCCTCGCCGACCTGGCGGATTTCCCGGCGATGAACCGCGCCTGGGACGCCTGGCTCGATCCGCGGCACAAGCCCGCGCGCGCCACGGTGCAGGCCCGGCTCGCGGACCCGGCCTGGCGCGTGGAGATCACCGGCATCGCAGCGCTGCCGCCCATCCTGCCGCGCCCGGCCCAGTCCAATGAAAGCCAGTTCGCTTGACGGGGTACGCAAGCGGGGCTGTGCTGCGGGCATGAGCTTTCAGGACTACGTCGGACGGACCGAGACGCGCACCGATGCTGTCACGCCGCATCTCCTGCATGGGCTTGCCGCCACCTTGGGCCTCGCGACGCCGGACCGGGTGCCGCCGCTGTGGCATTGGATGCTGTTCCAGGACTGGGCGCCGCCTGATCGGCTCGGCCCCGACGGGCATCCGAAGCGTGGAGGGTTCCTGCCTCCGGTGCATGACCTGCCGCGGCGCATGTGGGCCGGGGGACGGCTGCGCTTCCTGACGCCGCTGCACGCGGGCGACACGGTGCGCCGCACCATCACCATCCTTTCGGTGAACGAGAAGCAGGGCGGCAGCGGCCGGCTGGTGTTCGTCACGGTTGGCCACGTGATCGACGGTCCCGGCGGCACGGCCATCACCGAGCAGCACGATATCGTCTATCGCGGGGCCGAGGGGGCCGCGACCAAGCCCGCTGTCCCGGCCCCGCCTGCGCCGCCTGGCGCGCTCCGCAGCACGGTCCATCCCGACAGCGTGCTGCTGTTCCGTTATTCCGCCCTCACCGGCAACGGCCACCGCATCCATTACGACCTTGACTACGTTCGCAATACCGAGGGCTACCCGGGCCTTGTGGTGCACGGCCCGTTGCAGGCGACCTGGCTTGCTGGGCTGCTGGCGGGCCGCGACGTGGCGAGCTTCAGCTTCCGCGGCCTGCGCCCGGCGTTCCACGGCCAAGCGCTCACGACCGAGGCCTGGCCGGACGGCAACGTTTGGCGGCTCCGCACCCTCGACGCCGACGGCTGCGCCTGCATGTCGGCGGAGGCCACGCTTGCGTAGGGCATGGCGGCGCGCAGCCTGATGGCGTTCCTGACCGAACCCGAGCCGCAGCGCGGCGTGGCGCTGGCGGTGCGGCCCGGCATCCGCCGCGTCGTGGCGCCGAACCGCGGCCCGATGACGTATCACGGCACCAACACCTACCTGATCGACGCGCCTGGCGGACTGATCGTGTTGGACCCTGGGCCTGACGACCCCGCGCATGTCGCCGCCGTGCTCGCCGCCGCCGGCCCAGTCGCGCGCATCCTGCTCAGCCACACCCACCATGACCACCTCGGCGCGCTCCCGGCCCTACGCGCCGCCACGGGAGCGCCGGTCCATGCCTGGCACGACCCGGCCGTGCCCGAGTTCACGCCCGACCTACCGTTGCATGACGGGGACTTGGTTGATGGCTGGCAGGCGGTGTTCACGCCGGGCCATGCGGCGGACCATCTCTGTTTCGCTGGGCCGGACGGGGTGCTGTTCAGCGCCGACCATGTGATGAGCTGGTCCAGCAGCGTCGTGAGCCCGCCGGGCGGGGTGATGACCGACTATTTCGTCAGCCTGCGCCGGCTGCTGGCCCGCGACGACCGGCTGTACCTGCCAGGCCACGGGCCGCCGCTGCCGGACCCGCGCCCGTTCGTGCAGGACCTGCTGGCGCACCGTCAGGCAAGGGAGGATGCGATTGTGGCAGCGCTGGGCACCGCGCCGCAGACTACCGGGGCATTGACGGATTTGCTGTACTCGCAAGTCGACGAGCGCCTGCGCCGGGCGGCGGAGCGCAACGTGCTGGCGCACCTGCTGAAGCTGCGGGACGAAAGCCGTGCTGCGGATCGCGCGCAAGGCTGGGTTGCGGCGTAGGACCGGCTTGCATTTCGCGGGTCCGTGACGCACATAAGCGCCTAATCTGATCCGCCCCCACCGGGCATCTTTCGTGGTGCGGGGCGCATGGCAGGGCGCGCAGGGCAAGGGTCCGGCTGCGCCCTTCATGGTATGCCCGGCTTCGAATGGAGTAGCACCGTGTCTGAGACCGACGCCAACCCGCTTGCCCTTATCCGCAACATCGGCATCACCGCGCATATCGACGCCGGCAAGACGACGACGACCGAGCGGATCCTGTATTATACGGGCGTGTCGCACCGCATTGGCGAGGTGCACGACGGCAACACCACGACCGACTACATGGCGCAGGAGCGGGAGCGCGGCATCACCATCACCTCCGCCGCGGTGACGTGCGAGTGGAAGGGCCACCGCATCAACATCATCGACACGCCGGGCCACATCGACTTCAACATCGAGGTCAACCGGTCCCTGCGCGTGCTCGACGGCGCGGTGTTCATCATCGAGGGCGTGGCCGGCGTGCAGCCGCAGAGCGAGACCAACTGGCGCCTGGCGGACCGCTACAACGTGCCGCGCATCATCTTCATCAACAAGCTGGACCGGACCGGCGCGGATTTCTACCGCGCGTTCGACACGCTGAAGGAGAAGCTCGACATCGTGGCGCTGCCGCTGCAGTTGCCGATCGGCATCGAGGACACCTTCATCGGCGTGGTCGACCTGGTGGAGATGAAGGCCATCGTGTGGGAGGGCGGCGAGCTCGGCGCGAAGTTTCATGACGAGGCGATCCCGGCCGACATGATGGAGAAGGCGCAGGAATACCGCACCTTGCTGCTCGACACGGCGCTGAGCGTCGACACCGAGGCGATGGAGGAGTACTTCGACAAGGGCGACGTGTCGGTCGAGACGCTGAAGCGCTGCATCAAGGCGGGCGCCATCAGCGGTGCGTTCCGCCCGGTGTTGTGCGGGACCGCGTTCAAGAACAAGGGCGTGCAGCCGTTGCTGGACGGCGTGCTGGACTATTTGCCCAGCCCGATCGACGTGCCCGGCATCAAGGTCGCCGAGGAGGAGGACGAGCTCGAGGGCACGGTACGGCGGATCATCCCGGCCGACATTAAGGCGCCGTTCGCCGGGCTGGCGTTCAAGATCATCAACGACAAGTATGGCACGCTGACGTTCGTGCGGGTCTATGCGGGCTCGTTGAAGTCGGGCGACACGGTGATGAACACGACGAAAGACCATCGCGAGCGCATCGGCCGCATGTTCCAGATGCACGCCGACAAGCGGGCCGAGATTAAGGAGGTTCATGCCGGCGATATCGCGGCCTTCGTGGGCCTGAAGGACACCAACACCGGCGATACGCTGGCCGCCGCCGAGGACCCGGTGATCCTGGAGCGCATGTCGTTCCCGATTCCGGTGATCGATATTTCCGTGGAGCCGAAGACCAAGGACGGGGTCGAGAAGATGACGCTCGGCCTGCAGAAGCTCGCGGGCGAGGACCCGAGCCTGCGGCTGCGTACGGACCAGGAGAGCGGGCAGACCATCCTGTCGGGCATGGGCGAGCTGCATCTCGAGATCATCATCGACCGCCTGCAGCGCGAGTATGGCGTGGACGCCAACATCGGCGCGCCGCAGGTGGCGTATCGCGAGACCATCAGCCGGCCACATACCGAAATCTACACCCACAAGAAGCAGACCGGCGGGTCCGGCCAGTATGCCGAGGTGAAGATCCTGTTTGAGCCGATGGAGCGCAACTCGGGCGTCGTGTTCGAGAACAAGGTGGTCGGCGGCTCGATTCCGAAGGAGTACATTCCGGCGGTCGAGAAGGGCATCAGGAACCAGTGCGAGACCGGCGTGCTGGCCGGGTTCCCGACGGTCGATTTCAAATACAGCCTGGTCGACGGCAAGTATCACGATGTCGACTCATCGGCGCTGGCGTTTGAAATCGCGGCCAAGGCGTGCTTCCGCGACGGCATGAAGAAGGCCGCGCCGATTATTCTGGAGCCGATCATGGACGTGGAGGTGACGACGCCGCAGGATCACGTGGGCGACGTCGTCGGCGACCTGAACCGTCGCCGGGGCACGATCCAGAGCCAGGATAGCGCCGGCAGCACGGTGATGGTGCGCGCCCATGTGCCGTTGAAGGAGATGTTCGGCTACATCAGCCAGCTCCGCGGCATGACCAAGGGGCGGGCGAGCTTCACGATGCAGTTCCATCATTATGATCCTGTCCCGCGCAACATCGCGGACGAGATTATGGCAAAGAGTGCCTGACGTTCCTGCAACATTCCTGCCCTGGTAACGCTGGGGCAGGTATGAACATCGAAGCTCCTGCTGAGACCGCTACACCCGGCGCGCAAGACCCTACAAGCCGCTACGGATGCCGATCCAGAGTTCATGGCGCGTGCCCTCGATCTCGCCAAGCGCGGGGAGAACACCGAAGGGGCATCGCCGACCGGCTGCGTGATCGTGCTTGATGGCCGCGTCGTGGCCGAGGGGCATAATGAGGCCGGCATCCGTCACGACCCGACGGCGCATGCCGATATGGTGGCGATCCGTTTGACGGGCGCGGCCCTGGAACGGGACGAACTGCGGGGCGCCACGCCTTAAGCGACGCTGCAGCCGTGCGGCATGTGCACCATGGCGAGCATCTGAAGCCGCATCGACCGTATCGTCTATGGTGCCGGGCGGGACGACGTGCACCGGATGTATTTCGAGACCGGCATCCCGGCACCATGAACTTCATCCGCGACGCTTATCGCCAAGACATGCCAGTCGTGGGTGGCGTGATGCACGACGAGTGTGCCGCGTTGTATTATGGCCCCAATAATGAGCCGCCGCTCGAGGAGCAGGGCAACATTTAGGCCGCCGCCGTTTCAACTCGAATTAGCGCTGCACGATGCTTGCCGGGGCAGGGCGGCGGTGTTCCCACCCTGCCTGTTCAAGTTCCGGATTTTCCGCTTCGGCTTCGGGATACCCAAGGCAGAGATGCCCAATCAATCGCCAGCTTTGGGGCACATCGAGGATTTCCGCCGTCCTGACCGGGTCCAGGATCGAGACCCAGCCCAGCCCGATGCCCTCGGCGCGCGCCGCCAGCCACATGGTATGCACCGCCGTCACGGCCGAGTACTCGGCCATTTCCGGCATGGTCCGCCGCCCAAGGCCGTGTCCGGCCTGGGTATCCCCGTCGGCGAATACCGTGACCTGCGCCGGGGCTTCGGCGATGCCGGCCAGCTTCAGTCCGGCGTAGCGGCGTGCGCGGCCGCCCGAGTAATCCGTAAGCGCCTCGGCGTTGCAGGCCTTGAACAGTTCCAGCAGCCTTTCTCGCCGCCGCGGGTCGTCCACAATGACGAACCGCCACGGCTGGCTCAACCCGACAGAGGGCGCCAAGCAGGCGATGCCGATGAGGCGGTCCAGCGCGCCGGGCGGCAGCGGCTGCGGGCGGAACCGGCGGACATCGCGACGCCACGTGAACAGGTCCAGCAGGCGGGCGCGAAACTCGTCGTCGAAGGTCATCGCGTCGTTCCAACGCACCGGGCTGCCGGGCGGTTAACTGAGGCCCTCCATCCCGCCGTCGACGCTGATCGCCTGTCCGCTGATGGTGGCGCCGAACGGGCTGCACAGATACAGCGCCATGTTGGCGATGTCCTGCTGGGACACGAAGCAGCGCAGCGCCACGGTCGCGACTGAGCGCTCAGTCTGCTCGTTGTCGCTGATGCCCGCAGCCTGCGCCTTGTTGCGCAACACGCTGCGGATGCGCGGGCCGTCCACCAGGCCGGGCAAGATGGCGTTGACCCGGATGTTGTCCGGCCCCAGTTCCATCGCCAGCGTACGGGTGAAGCCGATCACGCCCCATTTCGCGGCGCTGTATGGGCTGCGCAACGGAAAGCCGAACTTCCCGGCGGCGGAGCTGAGGTTGACGATGCTGCCGCCGCCAGATTGGCGCAGCGCCGGAACCGCGCGCCGGGCGCAATGGAACATGCTGGCAAGGTCCACTTGCAGGGTGGCGTCGAGTTCAGCGGGTGTTACGTCCTCGACGCGCGCGGTCGGCCCGGCGATGCCGGCGTTGTTCACCAGCACGTCGAGGCCGCCGAGTGCCGATAGCGCGCCGTCCATGAACGCCTCGAGATCCGCGACACGGCCCGCGTCCGCCCGCATGCCGCGATGGCCGCAATCCGCCAGTGCCGCGTCATCCACGTCCGACACGAACACCTCCGCGCCGCACGCTGCGTAGCTGTCGGCCATGACCCGTCCAATGCCGCCGGCCCCAGCGGTGATCGCGACGCGGAGTCCGGTCAGGTCAAGCGGAACCGAAGTAAGGGCGCCGTGGGGCATGGTGTGGGTTCCTTTTCCAAAGACGATGGGCTGTGTCCGGCTGAGCTTATGCCGAACAGCCGATGACTTGGACTGGGTATTTCGGCATGTTCCGGTCATCCGACATCAGTGCCGCATTCTCGCTCATAGCTTGTGCGATCAGCAGGTGGTCGAACGGGTCTTTGTGATGCCGGGGCAAGCCGGTCAGCGCCACCAGATGAGCGACGTTGATCCCCAGCAAGGCGACGCCGCTGCGGGTGATCGCGTTCGAGATGCCCTGGAGGTCCGCCCTGAGCTTGCCGACCTGCGACTTGAGCGCGACTTCCCAAAGCGATGCCACGCTCACGAGGACATCGTTGGCACGGTCCGCAAGGAGGCTGCGGGCCGTCGGTCCAAGCCGGTCACTGTCGTTCAGCGACCAGAGCAGGACGTGGGTGTCCAGGAGCAGCTTCACTTAGCCTTATTCCCTGTCCGACTTTTTGGCCGGAACAATGTCGCCTTCTCCCATCGCTTCAATGAAGCCGTCGGGCCAGGCGTCGAAGTCGTCCGCCATCCAAATCTGCCCCCGCATAGCGCCGAGCAGGCGACGGGGCGGCTTCGGCGATGACGGTGGATGCAGCTCCGCCACAACCTCGTCGCGCGAGGTGATCAGAAAGGATGCGCCGTCCCGTACTTGGCGCAGGTAGTCCGTCATGTTGCCGCGAAACTCCCGTATCCCGACGCGGACGGGCGGCACATCTTTGTCCTGCGTGGCCTGGCTCACGGTCAGCTCCTATGTTTACACAACTCGTGTACACATGGGCGTAGCCCAGGAATTCGCAAGCCGCGCTAACGATCCGTCAACCGCAGCTCAATGCGACGGTTGCGCGCATTAGACGCTGGCCCATCCGTCCCATCCAGCGGCTGGAACTCGCCAAACCCGGTCGCGGCCAAGCGCCGGGCCGGGATGCCCTCGTCGACCAGCAGCTTCACCACGTTGATCGCCCGCTGGGCCGAAAGCTCCCAGTTGGTGGCAAAGGCGCCGTGGCTGACCGGCTGGCGGTCGGCATGGCCGTCGACCCGCAGTATCCAATTGACATCTCGCGGAATATGCGCTGAGATGTCCTTCAACGTCGTGGCCAGTGAGCGGATCTGGTCCTGCCCGCCCTGCGTCATGTCGGCGCCGCCCGGCGGGAACAGCACCTCGCTTTGGAACACGAAGCGGTCGCCGACGACCTGCACCCCGGGCCGGTTCTGCAGCACGTCGCGCAGCCGGCCGAAGAACTCGCTGCGGTAGCGCTGCAGCTCCTCCACCTTGGACGCCAGCGCCACGTTCAGCCGGCTGCCGAGGTTGGCGATCTGCGCGTCCTTGTCGCGCCCGGCCGTTTCGGCGATGTTCAACGCCTGCGACAGCCGGGCCATCTGCGCCCGCAGGTCATCCACTTGATGCGACAGCAGCGCCATCTGCGCGCGGGCGCTGTCGGAAAGCTTCTGCTCGTCGGCAAGCTGCGCCGCAACCGCTTGCCGCCGCTGTTCCTCCGTCGTCGCGCGCACGGCGGCGTCGCGGGCCTGCCGCTCCAGGTCGTCGCGCAACGCAGTCAACGAACGGACCTGCTCGGCCAGCTTGGCGAGGTCGGACAGCCGCGCCTCGATCGTCGCCTTGTCGGTCTGCACCACGCGGTCCTGCTCGGCAGCTTGGGCGCGGAGCTGGGCCAACTGCCGCCGCGCCTCGGCCAACTGCGTCGCGATCTCCGCCGTCTGCTGCCCGGCTGCGTCCGTGCGCCCCGCCGTCTCGGCGACCCGGGCCTGCAATTGCTCGTTCCGTGCCGCGGCGGATTGCGCCTGCAGCTCGGCGTCCGCCAGCCGGGCCGAGAGACGGTCGCGGTCGGCGCGCAAGCCATCCCGGTCGGCCTGCACCCGGCCATCCTCGCCGCGCAGCGCCGCCAGGTCGCGCGCCAGGCCCTCGCGCGCCGCCGTCGCATCCGCCAGGTCGCGGTTGAGTTGCGCCACCGAAACCTGCAGCTCGCTGCTGCGCCCCCGCTCCAGCGACAGCATGTCGGTCAGCTCGGCGACCTGCCGGTTCAGCTTGTCGAGCGCGCGGTCCCGCCCGGTCAGCGCCACCGACAAGAAGGCCTGCGCCAGCACGAACACCAGCAGCACGAAGATGATGACCATGAGCAGGGTGGACAGCGCGTCCACATAACCCGGCCACGGGTTCAGCTCGTCACTGGCGCCCCGGCGACGGAGACGGGCCATCTACGTCGAAAAGCTCATTGGGGTTGCCCTTCGGCGAGCGCCGCGATGGTGCGGGTCAGCACGCGGATGTCGTTGCGCAGCTCGGACGTGCTCTGCACCCGGCCCTGCTC
>CAXSGE010000061.1:0-23864 GCA_964236715.1 uncultured Acetobacteraceae bacterium
AGGTGCTGCGGCTGGCCCGGCTGGCACTCAGCGCCGGCGCAGATGGGCTGGTGTGCAGCGCGCATGAGGTGTCGATGCTGCGGGATGCGCTGGGGGCCGGTCCTGTGTTGGTCGTGCCTGGCATCAGGCCACTGGGCTCGCTCGCGGGCGACCAGGCGCGGACCATGACCCCGCGTGAGGCGGCGGACGCCGGCGCGGACTGGATCGTGGTCGGCCGCCCCATCACCGGCAGCCCCGACCCGGCCGCCGCCGCCGCTGCGATTGCCGCCGAGATCGTATGACCACGCGGGTGAAAATTTGCGGCATCAACTCGGCGGAGGCGCTGGATGCGGCTGTCGATGCCGGGGCCGACTACGTTGGGTTTATGTTTTTCCCGCCCTCCCCACGTGCGGTGACGCCGGCGCAGGCCGCCGCCCTGTCGTCGGGCCGTCCCGGCGGTCCGGCCCGGGTCGGGCTGTTTGTCGATCCGGCCGACGACGACGTCGCAGCCGCTCTGGCCGAGATCGCGCTGGACGCCCTGCAAATCTATGGCCCGCCGGGCCGTGCCGCAGCCTTGCGCGCCAGGTTCGGCGTCGCGACCTGGGCCACGGTGGGAGTGGGAAGCGCGTCCGACCTGCCATCCGCCGCGCCGGGCGTCGACGGCCTGCTGATCGAGGCCAAGGCCCCCCCCGACGCCGTGCTTCCCGGCGGCAATGCCCAGCTATTCGACTGGTCCGTCCTGCACGGCTGGAAAGCCCCGGCGCCATGGATGCTGGCCGGCGGGCTGACGCCAGGCAACGTCGCCGACGCCGTTCGTATCTCGGGCGCATCGTCGGTCGATGTGTCATCCGGCGTGGAGCGCAGCCGCGGCGTCAAGGACCCGGCGCTGATCCGGGCGTTTATCCGGAGTGCCCGAAGCGGTTGAATGCATCATTCCGCTCCCAGAGGCGGAGCTAACCCTGCGCCGTCGGCCGGACAACGATCTCGCCCACGTCAACCTCGGCTGGCTGTTCGATCGCGAACGCGATGGCGCGGGCAATCGCATCCGGCGGGATCGCCATCTTGTCCATAGCGCCGATGATCTGCGCCTTCATATCCGGATTCGTCATGGAATCCGCAAAGTCCGTTTGCACGAAGCCCGGCGTGATGATCGTCACGCGCAGCTTGTCGCCGGCCTCTTGGCGTAAACCTTCGGAGATGATGCGAACGGCGAATTTCGTGCCGGAATAGACCGACATGGCCGGCCTGGTCATAAGCCCCGCCGTCGATGCAATGTTGACGAACTGTCCGAAACCCTGCTTGCGGAACACAGGCAGCGCCGCCGCAATGCCGTAGAGGAGGCCTTTGATGTTGACGTCGATCATCTCCTCCCAATCGTCGACGCGCAGCTCGTCAAGGAGGGAAATTGGCCCAATGCCAGCATTGCTGACGAGAACGTCGAGCTTGCCGAACCGCTCACATGCCAGCTTGACGAGGTTGGTCAGGTCATCGCGCCGTTTTACGTCCGTGGCCGCGTAGGCTGCGTCGCCCCCCGCTGCCGTGATCTGAGCGGCAACAACCGCAAGGCGATCCGGCCGGCGCGCGCCGAGCACGAGCTTCGCACCGCGCGCGGCTAGCAGCAGCGCCGTCGCCCGGCCAATTCCGCTGCTGGCGCCGGTGATTGCGACGACCTTTCCTTCAACTCCCGACATGAAGCTCTCTCCGGTTTGTGTTTGGCTCCGTTCTGGCCAGGATTACGTGCGGTCAAATCCACCCCTGGCGCTTGAACCACAGCAGCGGCAGGATCGCACTCAGCACGATCACCGTCAGCCCGTAGGCATAGCCGTATTGCCATTGCAGCTCAGGCATCACCTTGAAGTTCATCCCGTAGATGCTGGCCATCAATGTCGGCGGCACACCTACGACGGAGACGACCGTCAGGACCTTGATGCCATTGTTCTGTTCAATATTGATGAAGCCCAGCGTCGCATCCAGCAGGAACTGCACCTTGTTCGTCAGTTGGACATCGTAGTCGGAGAGCGAGGCGATGTCCTGACGCAGCGTCTTGAACCGCGGCCGTAGGTCGACGGGAAGCCAGCCTTCGGCAACCTCGTTGGTGTATTGCAAAATCCGGTTCACCCCCAGCAGGCTATCCCGGATATTGGACACGCGTTCGCCCGCATTGCCCACGCCACGGAGGGTTGCCCGCAGTTGCAGATCCATCCGCACCGGTTTCGGCCCCCCAACATGCTCCGGCCGGAACACTCGGCGCGAGATGGCATCGAGGTCCGCCCCGACATGCTCCAGCACATCGGCCAGCCGGTCGACGGTCGCTTCCAGCAGGCCGAGGAAGGCCGAGACGCTGCAGGGTTCCCGGGCTTGGCCAGTAAAACGCTCGGAAAACTGGTCGAACACCGGCAGGTTGGCGAAGCGAACCGTCATCAAATAGTCGGGCGACAGCACGAAACCAAGCGGAGCCGTCATCGACCGGCCTTCCGCCGACCGGTAGGCCATTGGCATGCTGAGATAGAGCGCGCGACCCTGGGTTGCCAAGCGGCTGCTGCTCTCGATCTCGGCCAGGTCGGCCTGCGCCGGCACGCGCAGGCCAGTGAGGCGCTCGGCGGCGGAACGCTCCTCGTCGGTGGGGTTCAGCAGGTCGATCCAGACGGCTCTAGAGCCCGGCGGCTCGGAATGCGTCTGCAGCGCGCGGCGAGGGGCGTGGCCGGTGTTGATGTAGAGCATGCCACATCCTATTCCGACTCGGTCCGGCGGCGCACCCCCAAGTAGCCGAGAGGCGTGACCGGCGGCCGGCGGTGCGATATAAGTAAGTGCTTGATACAGGAGAGTGACTTGAACGAGATCACGCCCAGCCCCATCGCGCACGCGGGCCGCCCCAACAGCCTGCGACTGGGTCCGGACGCCCGCGGCCGCTTCGGCGAATTCGGCGGACGCTTCGTGGCCGAGACGCTGATGCCGCTGATCCTGCAGGTCGAACAGGCGTATGAGGACGCCAAGCGCGACCCAAGCTTCCAGGTCGAGCTGGACGCCTACCTTAAGGACTATGTCGGCCGGCCCAGCCCGCTATGGTTCGCCGAGCGGCTGACCAAGCGGCTCGGCGGCGCGCGCATTTACATGAAGCGCGACGAGTTGAACCATACCGGCAGCCACAAGATCAACAACTGCATGGGCCAGATCCTGCTGGCCCGGCGCATGGGCAAGACCCGCATCATCGCCGAGACCGGCGCCGGGCAGCACGGCGTCGCCACCGCCACCGTTTGCGCGCTGTTCGGCCTGCCCTGCGCCATCTACATGGGCGCCACCGACGTCGAGCGGCAGAAGCCGAACGTGTTCCGCATGAAGCTGCTGGGCGCCGAGATCAACGCCGTGACCAGCGGCGCCGGCACGCTGAAGGATGCGATGAACGAGGCGATGCGCGACTGGGTCGCCAACGTGGAGGACACCTATTACCTGATCGGCACCGTCGCCGGCCCGCACCCCTACCCCGCCATGGTCCGCGATTTCCAGAGCGTCATCGGCACCGAGGCGCGGGCGCAGATCCTGGGGGCCGAGGGCCGGCTGCCGGACGCGATCGTGGCGGCGATCGGCGGCGGCAGCAACGCCATGGGCCTGTTTCACCCCTTCCTCGACGACGACGCGCGGCTGATCGGGGTCGAGGCGGCTGGGCGCGGCCTCGACACGCTGGAGCACGCCGCCAGCCTGTCGCGCGGACGGCCCGGCGTGCTGCACGGCAACCGCACCTATCTGCTGCAAAACGAAGACGGCCAGATCCAGGAGGCGCACAGCATCAGCGCCGGGCTGGATTATCCCGGCATCGGGCCGGAGCATTCCTGGCTGCACGAGATCGGCCGGGTCGAGTATGTGGCCGCGACGGACGCCGAGGCGCTGGACGCGTTCCAGCTCTGCACCCGCACCGAGGGCATCATTCCGGCGCTGGAGCCGGCGCACGCTATTGCCCATGTGGCGAAGATCGCGCCCGCGATGGGGCCGGACGCGGTCATCTTGATGAACATGTGCGGGCGTGGCGACAAGGACATCTTCACCGTGGCGCAGCACTTGGGCGTGCAGCTTTGAGCCGGATCGCCGCCCGGTTTGCCGCCCTGCAGCGCGAGGGCCGCGGCGCGCTGATCCCATTCCTGGAGGCATACGACCCCGACGCGGCCACCAGCATGGCCATCCTGCGCGGCATGCCCGGCGCCGGCGCCGACCTGATCGAGATCGGCATGCCGTTCACCGACCCGATGGCGGATGGCCCGACCATCCAAGCGGCGGGCCTGCGTGGGTTAAAGGCCGGCGCGACGCTGGCCCGTACCTTGGCCATGGTGCAGGACTTCCGCCTCGACGACGCGGAAACGCCGGTGGTGCTGATGGGGTACCTTAATCCCATAGCGTCGTATGGCCCGCAGCGCTTCTGCGAGGATGCCGAGGCGTCGGGGGTGGATGGGCTGATCGTCGTGGACCTGCCGACCGAGGAGGCCGACCTGCTGGCCGGCCATGCCCACCAGAACGGCCTGGACATCATACGCCTGATTGCGCCGACGACCGACGACGCACGGCTGCCGCTGGTGCTGCAGGGCAGCTCGGGCTTCGTCTATTACGTCGCCATCACCGGCATCACCGGCACGCGCAGCGCCACGACCGCCAGCCTGACGGCGGCGATCCCCCGGGTGCGGGCCGTCACCGATTTGCCGATCGCCATCGGCTTCGGCGTGCGCACACCCGCGCAGGCTGCCGAGGCGGTGCGGGTGGCGGACGCGGCGGTGGTTGCGTCGGCGCTGATCGACACGCTTGCGGCGAGCCTGGACGCGGACGGACGGGCCGCGCCCGACACCGCGCGGCGGGTGCTGGACCAGGTGCGCGCACTCGCCGACGGCGTGCGCCAGGCGAGGGTAACGGCATGAAGGATGGGGCATGAGCTGGCTCGCCGAATACGTCCGGCCCAAGATCCGCACCCTGCTGGGCCGGCGGGAGGTGCCGGACAATCTTTGGACCCAATGCCCCAACTGCCAGCAGATGCTGTTCACCCGCGACCTGGAGCGCAACCTGAAGGTGTGCACCGCCTGCGGCTTCCATATGCGCCCGACCGCGGCGGAACGGCTCAGCTACACGTTCGATGCCGAACCCGCTGGGAGCGCTGCTCCGCAGCCGGGCTTCACGCGGATCGAGCTGCCGCGCGTTCCAGCCGACCCGCTGCGGTTCCGCGACAGCAAGCGCTACACCGACCGCCTCAAGGAGGCGCGGGACGCGACCGGTCTTGAGGACGCGATATTGGTGGCGCACGGGACCATCGGCGGCCACCGCGCCGTCGTGGCGGTGCAGGCTTTCGAGTTCATGGCCGGCAGCATGGGCGCGGCCGTCGGCGAAGCCATTGTCGCCGCCGCACGCCTGGCTGTGCTGCAACAGGCGCCGCTGATCGTATTCACCGCCAGCGGCGGCGCCCGCATGCATGAGGGCGCCGTCAGCCTGATGCAGATGCCGCGCACGACCATCGCCACCCGGCTGGTCAAGGAGGCCGGGCTGCCGTTCCTGACGGTGCTGACCGATCCGACCACCGGCGGCGTCACCGCGAGCTTCGCCATGCTCGGCGACCTGCAACTGGCCGAGCCCGGTGCGCTAATCGGCTTCGCCGGCGCCCGCGTCATTGAGCAGACCGTGCGTGAAACGCTGCCGGATGGTTATCAGCGCGCCGAGTACCTGCTCGAGCATGGCATCCTCGACATGGTGGTGCCGCGCAACGAGATGCGGGAGACGCTGGCCCGGCTGATCGGCCTGTTGCGCGTGCCCGTCCAAGCGCATGAACCGGCGCCCGAGCAGCAGCCCGATCCGCCGCACGACCAGCCGCACAATCAACCGCCGGAGCAAGCCGCCGCGTGAGCCATGTTCGCCCAGAGAACCGGCTAGAAGACCGCATCGAGCCGATTATCGACCGGCTGCATAGCCTGCACCCGCGGCTGATCGACCTCAGCCTCGGCCGGTTGGAGCGCCTGCTCGCGCAGTTGGGCCATCCGGAGCGCCGCCTGCCGCCGGTGATCCATGTGGCGGGCACCAACGGCAAGGGCAGCACCTGCGCCTTCCTGCGCGCGATGGCGGAGGCGGCCGGACTTCGCGTCCACGTTTACACTTCGCCGCATCTGGTCCGCTTCAACGAGCGGTTCCGGATCGCCGGAAAACTGGTGTCCGACGCTGCCCTGGCGGATGCGCTCGAATACATCGAGCGGGTCAACGACGGGGCGGGGATCACGGTGTTCGAGGTCATAACCGCCGTCGCGTTCCACCTGTTCGCACAAGTCCCGGCAGATCTGTGCGTGCTTGAGGTTGGGCTGGGCGGGCGCGGGGACGCGACCAACGTCATCAATGCGCCGGCGGCCTGCGCGATCACCTCGATATCGCTGGACCATCGCGAACTGCTTGGCGACACGTTGGCGGCGATCGCGGCGGAGAAGGCGGGCATCGCCAAACGCGGGGTGCCGCTGGTGACCGGGGCGCAGCCGGCCGAAGCCTTTGCGGCGCTGCTGGACGCCGCGGCGGCGGCCGGCGCACCGCTGCTGGCTCGTGGCCGCGACTGGGACATCGCTCCGGGTGGCCGCGGGCTGCAATATTCCGATCGGGCTGGAACAGTCGACTTGCCGCCGCCGTCCCTGCCCGGCGCCCATCAAGTGGACAACGCCGGCATTGCTGTCGCGGCGCTGCGGGCGGCGATGCATGTGCCGGAGGCGGCATGGGCCGGGCTGGCGCGCGCGGAGTGGCCGGCACGGATGCAGCGCCTGCAGGGACGCCTGGCCCGCCTGGCGCCGGCAGGCTGGGAGGTATGGCTGGACGGCGGGCACAATCCTGGCGCCGGGGCAGCGCTGGCGCAGCACGCCGCCGGGTGGGCAGACCGTCCGCTGCATTTGATCGTCGGCATGAAGCAATCCAAGGACGCGGCCGAGTTCCTGCGCCCGTTGCTGCCGCACGCCACCCAGATCCTGGCCGTGCAGGAACCGGAGCAGCATCTTGCGCTGCCTGTCGCCGCGATCATTGCGGCCTCTGGTGGCGTGGCCAGGCCGGGTCCGACTGTCGCAGCCGCCCTGGCGAGCCTGTTGCCAGGGCCGCCGGCGCGGGTGCTGATCTGCGGCAGCTTGTACCTGGCTGGAGAAGTGTTGAAGGCGGACGGCAAAGAATAAGCTGCCTTGGGGGGACTTGGCGTCTCGCAGAACGTCCCAACTCTTGATCTTAAAGCGGTTTGACCGCATTCTTTGACATCTTGGAGCTGGTCATGGACGGTCCAAATGTGCCGGCGCCGCCCAAACTGCGCGCGACGACAGCGGAAGCCGGAAACAAGCCCAACGACGCCGGACGCGGCACTGCATTGTTGCTGGCGCATGGCACAATGGAATTGCGCTGGTTCGCTCCCAAAGCACATGACCCGCAGACACCGCACGACCGCGACGAGCTTTATATCGTCGTATCCGGCACTGGTGTTTTCATGCGCGCGATAGAGAGTTCGCCGTTCGACGATCAGGCGTTGCCGGTGCAGGGCGAGGACCGTGTGCCGTTCGGACCCGGCGATGCGCTGTTCGTGCCGGCGGGCACAGTCCATCGCTTCGAGGAGTTCTCAGCGGATTTCGCGACCTGGGTGGTATTTTACGGACCCGAAGGCGGCGAACCGGCGTGACCAACCCTGGAGCGGTCGAGGTCACCAAGTTCGATGCAGAAGATCAACCGCGATGGGCCAAGCTTTGGAGCGCCTACCTAGCCTTCCATGAAACATCGTTGCCCGACGCCGTCTTTGAACACACGTGGACACGCTTGCTGCAGGGCGGCAACCAGGAATCTTCACGAACTGGTGTAGTCATGGCACGCTGACGGTTTGGGAACGTTTGATCCGGCAATCTCTGCGGGAAACGAAAATGCGGGAACAATCTGCTCGGCATATACAGACAAGAGTTCGCGTAATTGCGACGCGACGGCCAGCCGACACGGCGCCATGGTGGATTTGGGCGGCCTTCGCGATCGGATTGTTGGGGTCGCTTCCGGTTTGGGCGCAAGATACCGCTGTGCCGGAGCGGGAGGCGCCGACATTGCCGCCAGGGGCGGGCGGGGACAAGGTTTTGCCGACGCCTCGGAGCGAGACTCCGGCGGCGCCATTGGACAGTGCGCGACCGTCGCCGGACCGGGGAATGGTGACGCCCCCACCCGTGGCCGGGTCGACGCCGGTCATACGGCCGCCAGCAGGAGGGAATATGCCAGTGATCCCGCCGCCGGGGAGCGCGGGCGGAGATAAGAGCGTGGTGCCGAAATAGGCGCATTCACCGCCGCGCGAGTTGGACAACGTAGGAGCACCGGGGCGTCGTATAGGTGCCGGTTGCCGCATTTGCGGTCCAGGTGCCAGTCAATCGGGTAGGATAAGGTTGTTTATTGGCGCCGTTCCCAATGTGCTCGGCTTGCAAGGCGCCGTTGGCGTCCGCCTTGCCGGCGAGCGTCCATGTGGTTTCGTCGGGCGTGAAGATGATCTCACCGTTACGGATACGAAGGACGGCCCGACTGGGTTTGCAAAGATCGCTGGGGGCTGTTGGCGTCGTGGAGCCGATATAGCGGGCATCGGGCGTGATGTCGGGGGCACAGGCCGCCAGGAGCAGGATGGGCAGCAGTATGTGCGTGGTCGGGCTCATACCTGAAATTCCTGATTAGACCTTGGGCTATCCGCGCCGCGAGCGCGCCCGCTGCTGCGTCGGGTGCGCCACCAGGCCTGGCAACAATGGCAGCGCCGGGCGATAAAACGCTGCTTTAAGCCGGGTCGCCGCATAATCCTCCGCGGCCGCCGCCTCCGGAACGGTTTCACCCAAGCCAAAGAACCCGTACGTCGTTCCCGGGAACAGCCGCGACTCAGTCCGTATCGGATCGGCGGTCCCGACTCCTGGCGCTCCAGGCATCAACGGCCCGGCCGCAATCAGCCGCTCCGCCAAAGCTTCCCCGCCCGACCGCAATGGATCGATCTCCGCCAGCACCACGGTCGCCGCCGGCAACCCGGCCCAATCCGACCGCCCCAGCAAATTCAGCCGCGGATTGTTCCGTTGCGCACGATGCGGCGCATACTCGTCCTGCGCCCAACGCACCGTGTCCCGCGTCAACGGCCGGCTCCGCCCGTTCGCCGACATGCTCGCCCCGCTCAACGACGTCCCCGCGACAGGCGTGATCAGCAATAGGTGGTCCGGCACCGGCACTCCACGATCCCGCGCCAGCATCGCCGTCGACAGCGCGAGGTTCGCCCCCGGTCCCTCGCCCGCCAGCGCCACCCGCGTCGGATCGGCGCCCCAGCCGCGCATCTGCCCCCGCGCCCATTGGAATGCGGCCAGCGCGTCATCGTGCTCCGCCGGGAACTCCACCTCTGGCGCGAGCCGCGTCCGGATCGCCACGACAGCCCACCCAGTGCGCGCCGACAGCTCCCGCGCGCTCTCATCCGCCGAGTCCAGGCTGCCCGTGACCCAGGTGCCACCCGGAAAGAACACGATCGTCGGCGTGTCTTTCGCCAGCGCCGGCCGATACAGTCGCGCGGCCAACGGGCCCGCCGCCCCGGTCGCCGTAAGATATTGCACCTGCGGCACCTCTGTCGGGTCCGCCGGCAGGCCCTTCACGTTCGGTATGGCCCGGGCGGCGTCCACAAGCGTCGGCACCTCGCGCGCCCGCGCCGGCGACAACCCCGCTTCGGGCACCGCGTGCATCGCCCGAAACTCCGTCAGCACCGACAGCATCGCAGCGCTCGGCTGGTACGGGGTCCGCCCCTGCGGCGGCCCCATGCCGCAAGCCGACACGAGGCAAGCCAGCAGGATCGAGCCAGTTACGCGCATGGGGACACTCACGTTATGATGCCACAACGTGCCTGCCGCCGTGCGAGCCGACAAGTGCCCTTGGCTGCCGCACGCCCGCCATTGCCGAACGCTATCGGACCAGCGTCTCCGAAAACATCTGCTGCATCGCCGCCCACGACCGCGCGTCGGCCTCGGCGCTGTAGCGGATTGCGTCCGGCATGTTGCGCGCAGCCGCTCCCTGGTTGGTGAAGCTGTGCACCGTGGCGCCGTAAAGGTGCATCTGCCAATCAACGCCCCCGTCCCGCATCTCGGCCTCGAACGCGGCGCGCTGCTCGGCCGGGATCATCGGGTCGTCGGCGCCGATGCACACCAGCATCCGGCCCTTGATCGCCTTGGCGTCGGTTTTCGGAGCCGCGGTTCCCAGCCCGCTATGGAAGCCGACGACCGCGGCGACCTGCGCGCCCGACCGTGCCAGCTCCAGCGCCATCGTCCCGCCAAAACAGAACCCGATCGCCGCGACCCGCGTGGCATCGACCTCGGCGCGCGCGGTCAAGGCATCCAACCCGCCCTTCGCCCGCGCCCGGGTGCGCGACGGATCGCCGAACAACGGCTGCAGAGCCGCGATCGCCCCTTGCAGGTCATCGATCACCCGGCCCTCGCCATGCAGGTCGCAGGCCAGCGCCACATAGCCCATCCCCGCCAGCCGCTCAGCCCGCGAAATCGCATGCTCTCCCAGGCCGAACGCCTCCGGGAACACCAGCACCCCCGCCCGCGGCCCGGAGTCGGTCCCTGGCTCGAAGAACAACTGGCTTCGCATCGTCAGCCCATCGGCCTGGTAGGTCAGCGTCTCATGGTGCATGGGAAAAGCCCTCCATTGGTATCCGCGCGGCTTGAACCATCCCTGGCATCCCGCCGCAAGTGACGCTGTTGCGACCCCGCCCTGCCGGCCATGCGGCGGAGGCGCTTTCCGCGCAGTTCCCGTCCGAAATCAAGTTCGCCTTAACTTTTAATACTAATCGAACAACAATGCATAATATTCCTTTTCATTAGTTTCATTGTTTCATTTCTTCATTTGTAGTGTATGGCGATTGCGCAAACCATCCGGCGCACTCGTCCGTTATCATCAGGAATAGAGCATGGCGTCCACTGCATCCGCGACACCCTTCCCTCTTGGCGCATATCTCGGCAACCCCGACAATTCGAGTGCCGCGAACCAGGCGCTCTTTGACTCCAAATATGACGCTTTCACCAAGCTGATGGGGGCCGCACCGCGTTTCCTCGACACTTTCGTGGACCAGAACCAGCCGGTCTCGCAGTGGGTCGGCAACTCCACATGGGCGGCTGTCTCGGCATCGGAATCATCCCGGGCCGCTGCAATGACGCCGGTGATCGCCTTGCCGTTGTCCTCCAACGCCTCCGGCTCCATGACGTCCGACCAACAGTTTCAAGCCTTCGCCTCCGGCCAGTACGACGGCGCGATCACCGGCATCGTCCAGGCATGGGCGAGGGCCGGCTTCACGAACCTCGTGTTCCGGCCGGGCTGGGAGATGAACTTGACCGGCCCTACCTATGCCGGGGACGACGCCCAGAGCCAGGCCGATTGGGTCAAGGCGTTCCAGCACGTCTATACCGTCCTGCATCAGGCCGCAGCGGCGCAGGGCGTGGCCGTCCAGGTGGTCTGGAACCCCGGCGTCATCAACTACAGTAATTCCCACGTGACGACGAACCTCTACCCCGGCGACGGCTATGTGGATGTCATCGGCGCCGACATGTATTCCGACATGCATCCCTATTCGGACAGCAGCCCGACGCCCACGTACCACGACTGGAACACCGGGCTCGAGGACTCGACCATCCCGCAGTTCATGGCCGATCCGGTGAACCGCATGCATTACTGGTCCAATCCCGCCGCGACCGAGTGGGCGCAGGACAGCAGCGGCGGCCATAGCCAAAGCTTCGACAGCCTGGTTCAATTCGCCGCACTGCACAACAAGCCGTTCGCCGTGCCCGAGACGGGGGCCGGCAACTCCGATACCGGGACCGACGTGACCGATGACGCCGCATTCCCGCAATGGCTTGCGCAGGACCTTGCGGCTGCCCAGGCGTCCGGGGTGAAGGTCGCATTCGTGAATATCTGGGATAGCAACGGTGGCGGGAATTACCAGTTCACGCAGCCGGGCGACGGCAAGCCGGCAGAGGCGGCGGCGTGGGCGCGCTATCTCGGCGCGACGCAGGCCCCGGTGGTCGTGCCGCCAGCTCCGCCCGTGCCGCCCGCGCCTCCGTCCACTGTCACGATCGGCTCCGGAGCGCATACCTTGGCCCTGGCCGTTTCCGAGGATGCCTGGCAGGGAGACGCGCAGTTCACCGTCAGCGTCGACGGCAAGCAGGTCGGCGGCACGCAAACAGCCGCCGCATCCCATGCCGCCGGCCAGGTGCAGACCTTTGCCGTCATGGGAGATTTCACTGCGGGCAGCCACACCGCGGTGGTGAACTTCCTCAACGACGCTTATGGCGGCACGGCGGCCACCGACCGCAACCTTTATGTGTCGGGCGCCAAGGTCGACGGCGTGGCCGTGCCGGGTGCGGGCCTGGCGCTCCTATCGGGAGGGGCTCAGTCGTTCTCGTTCAGTGGCGGCGCCGTCGCGCCGGTGTCCGGCACAGCGGGGGCGGACACCCTCGACATCCACGTGTCGGAGGACGCGTGGCAAGGGGACGCGCAGTACACCGTCGCCATTGACGGAGCGGTCATCGGCGGGGTGCGCAGCGCCGCGGCTTCGCACGCCTCGGGTGCGTCGCAGGACGTTTCCATCGCGGGCAGTTGGGGTGCGGGAGCGCACAGCGTCGCCATCGCGTTCATCAACGACGCCTGGGGCGGCACCGCGGCGACGGATCGCAACCTGTATGTCGACGGAGTCTCGTATGACGGCCGGACGGCGGCCGGGGCGCCTGCCACGCTGATGTCGAACGGCACGGCAAGCTTCGCTGTTCCGGGAACCGCGGCCACGGCGATAACGCTGCACTTGGCGGAGGACGCTTGGCAGGGCGATGCCCAGTATTCGGTGGCGGTGGACGGCGTCGTCTTGGCGCCTGCCGGGACGGTGAGCGCATTGAATTCCCAGAACCAATCACAGTCGGTCAACCTCCAAGCCGTCCTGACGGCAGGGAAGCACGACCTTGCAGTGTCGTTCCTGAACGATGCCTGGGGCGGCAGCAGTTCCACGGACCGTAACTTGTATGTAAAGGGTGTCGACGTGAACGGCACGCCGGCGTCCGGCGCATCGGCTGCGTTGCTGAGCACAGGAGTAACCCACTTCCAGATCCTGGTGCCGTCTGCCTGAGGCGGCCCAATCGGGGACGGCCCAATCTGCGACGGCCCAGTCATATCCCGAAGTTTCGCTATGGCGTGGTTGGCTCTTATTGGTGACTTCAGACGCTTGCATCACATAATCGTTGCGAGTTAGGGTCGATCTGCAGTGGCGGCACGGCTCCTCCTCGTCACAGGAAAGGGAGTGCGCGGCCACTGCCCCTTGTTGCCCAATCGGAGAAAAAAGACATGCAAAGACACCCTCCTGTAAATCTAAATAATAATGTGTCGCCGGCCAAAGAAGTAACGCGTTGCCATTGCGCGCCAGGCATGACCCCGGCTGGCCGATTGTCGCTCGCCATCGTTGCATCCGCCTGCATAGCCGCTCTTGCCGGATGCGCCGGCGAGCGCCCTCAATCGGTGACTACGCGCGGGTTGGACACTGGCATTACGTCAAGCAATGGCGGCGCCATGCGCGCCTCAGGCAATACCTTGAACCAAGGCGTCACGACAAAGATGCCTTGATTCTCTGCGACATGCTTGGTTTTGGGGCAGGCCATATGCTGCCCTTTCGCCTCGGCGCGGCCTTTGCCTTATCTCGTGCCGGTGCGGATCAGGCCGCACCATGTCGGCAAGGCCACCCGGGACCGCAATCGTCGATGGTCCGGTGCTGGTGACAGTATCGGCCTACGGCTCAATTGATGGTTGGCACTGCCGGCCCACATCCGCGATGCATGTGACAATGGCGAAAAACCTTGCTGCCGGGGACGCCATGTCACCTTAAGCAATGAGGTGGTCCCATCCTGTCGGGACCGTGCAGTCCCGCCATTCTGGCAACCCTGCGTGCATCCTGGCGCACCGGCCGCCGGGAACATGGCATTCAGCCGGGTTCGAGGCTTGCGCAACCGGCGGTAGCAGCCCGCGCCAGCCTGACGGCCTGCAAACACATCGATGTGAACAGACCTGGGCCTGCAATACACTCGACTGAACATGTAAAAAAGCTCAATATACCTTGTCTTCGATGCACGCAGTAACGGCGCGCGGCGGACAGTAGCTTTGCAACAAGCTGTTAACCGTAAACAAACTTCAGCATGCGTATTTTGCGTGCCTAGAACTAGCAGGCCGTATTCCACATAGCCCAAAGTCCACCGTTTTGGACCCGCATAATGCAGTGCACCCATTCGCATAATAAGCGAGCCGACGCCCATGCATAGTCAGGCACAAAAATGACGCCAGCGCTCGGGTTGCCGGAAATGCTCCGCGCTATCAGGCAACGCCGTAGCCTGATAGCGGTCCTTTCCCTGGCGCTGTTCGCACTCGTCGTAGGCGTCGTGCAGGTAGCGCGTCCTAGTTACCGTGCCGATGCGCTGATCGAAGTCGTCGATGCACGCCACAGCGTTCCCGGGAGCGAGAGCGCCACGCCGACCGGAGGCGATGCTTCGACGGTGCTCGCCACCGTCAACACCGAAGTCTCTCGTCTCGACTCCGAACCTCTCGCCCGCGTGGTCTATGGCGAACTCGGGCACGAATACGCGGACATCCTGCGCGGCACCGGGCCAGTCGCCGCGTTGCGGAACGCCGTTGCCTGGCTATGCAGCCGCGTTCCAGCACTGCCATGGTTGCAGGGCCAGTTCTGCGTCCCTGACGCACCCGGCCAAACGCCGGGCGACACGGACCGCGGGTTCGACAAGTTCCACAAGGCATTCAACATCGAGGCGATCCGTGGCTCACGGGTCATCCGTATATCCGCCGCCGCGGCCGACCCCGTCCTCGCGGCTGCAATGGCCAACACGCTCGCCAAAACATACGTCCACGATAAGCTCGATGAAGCCGCTCGCCAGAATGCAGTCTTCATCGCGTGGCTGGAAGGGCGCATGACGCAGGTTGCGGAGCGCGCCACCCAATCGGGCCAAGCCGTCGCCGAGTATCGGCAGGCAAACAACCTGATCGAATTGTCCAACGGCTTGGACACCGCCCGGCGCACCCCTGTAACCGAACAGCTCTCCGGCTTGCTGCGCGACCTTGCCTCGGCGGTTTCCGCCAGAGCCCAGGCGGAAGTCCGGCTTGCGCAGATGCGCGACCTCAAAGCGAGCCCAGAGCGAGCCCTCAGCTCGACCGAAGTCGTTGGCTCCGCGACCATCCGCGACCTGTACAAGCAAGAAAGCGCCGCACGCCAGCGCATGGCTGAACTCCATACATACAGCGATCAGCATCCGCGAAAGCTTGCGGCCGCCGCCGAGCTCGACGACATCCGGACCCGGATCAATACTCAGGTAAGCCGCATCCTGGACGCGGCGACCCAGGACTACGCGCGGTCCAGCGCCGTGGTCGAGCGGCTTTCAAAGGAGGTCGCCCGCCAGCAGGACCGCGCCGCCAATCAGCAGCTCGAACGGGTGAAGCTCGACGACCTCGAGCGGCGCGCCAAGATCGACAGCGACTTGCACGCTGCCTTCCTGCACTCGACGCAAGAAGCCATCGAGCGCTCGAGCTGGCATGAGCCGAATGTCCGGCTGGTTGCCAGCGCCGTCCCTCCGGAGCGCCCAGCCTTTCCAGACAAGCGCCTGATGCTGCCGGTCGGCCTCGTCGCCAGCATATCGCTCGCGTCGCTGGCCGGCATCGTCGTTGAGCTGCGCCGGCTTCGGCAAAGCTTTGTCGACCCCGCCGACCTTGAGGGCAGCACCGGCCTGCACGTCAAGGGCATCATCCCCTCGGTGCGTCGCCCGACGGCCTTGCCGGCTCCGCGGGACCTTATCTTGGCCGTTGAGGACATCGGCATGCGCCTGCTTTTTCGAGGCGCGCGCGGATCGGGGGCTGGCGGGAAGAAACAGGGCCGGGTCATTGCGATCACCTCATCGTCACAGGGCGAGGGCAAGTCCGTGCTCTCCCTCAGCATCGCCCGCTGGCTGACCAGCCATGGCGTGCGCACCCTGCTGCTGAATGCCGACATGCGCCGTCCGTCCATCCTGCGAGAGGCCGCCGGCACCCTCCCAGCGGGCTCGATCAGCGGTCCAGCATGGGCGCCCGAGCTGCCGCTGCGCATGGAGGCGAATAGCCGTCTGATGATCCTGCCCCTCGACGAGGTTGCGGCGGACCAGGTCGCCATCATCGCCGGTATCGGTGAGATTTTGGCGCTGCTCCGGAAGGCGTTCGACATCATCGTCGTCGACCTGCCACCGGTGCTGGCCGTTCCGGATGCCCTCAACGTCGTCCCGCATGCCGATCAAACGCTCTTTGTCGTGCGATGGGCGGCTACCCGGCGGAGCTCGTTGCTCTATGCCCTCGACCGCCTCGACCCTGGCGATCGTGCACGCACCGAACTCGTCCTCAGCAGGATCGAGCATAAGAGCTATCGCCGCTACGAACTGCCCGGCGCCGAGCGCTACGGCGTTCCGCGAGGCCGGGGCTACGCCGCGCTGCCGCAACCGGCCATTGCGCAATTCGCCCCAAGGGCGCCAGAAGCCGGCGAGCCCGGCCATAGGGCGCAGCAGGCTTGAATAGCACGGCGAACCAAAAGCGGGACGTGGCGCCCAGTGCTCGGTTCGGCTTGCTGCCCCAGCTCAGCCTGCTCCGTAATAAAGGCCGCACACTCAGCGCGCTCATTGACCAGGCCGTCGTGAGCGGGGGCAACGTGCTCATGGCGGCCGTGGTCGGCAGGGCGCTGGGCGCACAGAGCCTCGGGCTTTATGCGCTGTTCTTCACGGCCGTGGTCCTTACCAACGCCGTGGTCGACGCGACGCTGTCGTCCAGCTTCATGATGCGGCGCCCCGAGCTGCATCAGGACGAGTTGCCCGCCTACAGCGCCGCAAACCTATGCCTCGCCGCGTTGCTGACTCTCGCCCTTGCCCTGGCCTCGTGGGCTGGAGTCATCCTGGTTTCGGCTCCGGAAGCCCGTGTCCTGATCGGGCCTGGCCTGTCGCTCGTTGCTTCCGTCTTCGTCTACTTGCTGCGCGAGCACATGCGGCGCTACGCGTTCGCCACGTTCAGGATGCAATCCGCACTGGCATTCGACGTCCTAGCCTATGGGCTGCAAGCGCTAGCGGTTGCGGCGGTATGCTGGGCCGACGACCTCAGCCTGTCGGCTGTCTTCTTCTGCGTCACATTCGGCCAGGGCGTTGCAGCCGCCGCAGCCCTGATCCGCTACAGGCATGAGTTCCAGCGGGACGCCTTGCCATACCTGCGCGTCGTCACCGATGTCCTGCATCTTTCGCGCTGGGTGCTCGCGGCGCACATCCTGCTCGTGGTCGGCCTGCAGATGATGCCTTGGTTGGTGACGCATCGGCTCGGCTATGCCGCTGCGGGGACCTATTCGGTGGCGATGACCCTTTCCAACCTGGCAAACCCGATGCTGACCGGGCTCATCAACGTCATGACGCCTGCTGCCGCCGCTGCCTATCAGCACGGCCCAGCGGCGGTCCGGCGAACGCTGTTCCACGATGTGGCCCTGCTGTCGGCCGCGACGGCTGTCATCTGCCTGGTCACCATCATCTTCGCGCGCGAACTGCTCCTTATCCTGTTCGGCAATGCCTACGTGGGCGAGACGTTGCTGGTCCAGGTCCTCGCAGCAAGCTTCCTGGCCCGGTCGCTCGATGTCGGGCCTTACGTGGGCTGCTGGGCGATGCGCCGGCCGGACCAGAACGTGCTCGGCAACCTAGTTGCGATCGTCCTCGGCGGCGGCTTTTCCTTAGCGCTGATGCCCGCCCATGGCGTGCTCGGCGCCGGCTTTGGTTTGTTATTCGCCAACATCGCCACCGTCAGCTTGCGCTGGTGCACCTTTTTCCGGCTCACGCGGCAGGACGGCCGAGGATACGAAGGCGGTCATGAGCCCGTCCAGTGCAACGCCGGAAGCTGGAAGGCGCCGCCATGACCGGCAGAGCGGTCGCTCCGATCACCCGCGGGTTCCCGCCCAGCAGCCCGGCCGAAGCAACGCAGGGGCACGCGGCCGGCCTTCATCCTGCATACTACCTTGGCCCGGTCTTGCTGGTCTTCGCAACGTTCATGACGTTTCGTCGGCGAGGGTTCGCTGACCTGTTCGAGTCGGGCGCCGATGCAGAGATCAAGGTCAAGCTTGCGATCTGGGCGATCCTTGGCTTGGTCGCGTTCAATCGCCTCCCCATCATCCTGCGCAACAGCTCGCTGCTGTTCATCCTCCCGCTTGCGCCCTATGCCGCCTTCTGCGTCCTCGCGCTGCTTTCGACGGGGTATTCCCTCCAGCCATCACTCAGCGCGGTGCGCGCTGGCCAGATCGCTATCGTCATTGCCCTTGCCCTTTCGATGCGGGACCGTGCCGCCGAGTGGCCCAAGCTCGGCGCGCTGTATCTCGCGATCAATTGGGCCTTCCTCCTGATCGGACTGACTGGCTTGATTCCGGCTTTGTATTGGCGCGACCTGCCAGGCTTCCAGGAGCCCGGCTACGACGGATTCTTTGCGCCATGGCGTCTCGGGACGCCAATCGGCCATTTCTCGATCATCAGCTTGGTCGCCGCCATGCTGATCGTCGCCCAAGCCGCCCGCATTCAACGCGCGCCGGGATTGCACGACATCGCCTATTTCCTATGGCTTGTTGTCACCCTCATGCTGACGGTCAGCCGCACCGGCATCCTGGGCGCAGTGCTCGGCCTTGCGGTCGTCATCCTCCTGCGCGGCTTCATGGCTATCACTGCGCTCGCAGCCGCGGCAGCCGGATCGGTCATGCTGCTGACGCCGGGCGTGAGCGAAGCCGTCCTACGTTTCCTTGAGCGCGGCCAGGATGCGGAAGACATATCTTCCCTCACCGGCCGGACCGGGCTTTATGAGTCCATTCTGGCTGTCATCAGCGACCACTGGGCGCTTGGCTATGGCTTCCGCGCCTCCCGGGCTGCCCACCTCAATGAAATCCAGGACAGTGCCGGCAACACCTATGGCACTGCCGCGCATGCCCACAATGCGGTGCTCGAAAGCACGGCGTCGCTTGGGGTCGCCGGTGCAGTCTGTGCGATAACGATCCTGGTCTCCCTCCTGGCCTGTGGTCTCGGCCTGCTTTGGCGGGCACGCCAAGTGCAACCGGCGCGGCAGGATTTAAAACGGCAGGCCAGGATCGATGCCGGCAGCTTGCCTGACCCATGGTCCAGGGCGGTGGAGTTCTGTGCGTATTGGCCGCCTATCTTCGCCTTTTCCATGATGGACTCGAGCTTCGCCCTCGAAATCAACCCGTTCGTCTTCTTCTTCATAGCCATCTTGCTCGACTTCACCCAGCATCGCGCCGGACTGCTTGAACAGCCCCCGCCGTACCTCCAGCGCCCAGCGTCTGTTGTGGGCCGCAACACATGACCGACGAACCTGCCGTGCCCGTGGATCCGGGCCACCCGCACATCACGGTGCTCATGCCGGTGTTCAACGCCATGCCGTACCTGCCTGCGGCGGTCGAGAGCATCGTCAGGCAGGACTACCGGCGATTCACCCTGCTTGCGCTCGATGACGGATCATCGGACGGCTCCGTCGAGTTCTTGCGGTCCCATCCCGATCCGCGCGTTGAGTTCGTGGGCGACGGCCGGCATCACGGCATGGGCGCCCTGCTCAACCGTGGCATCGCCATGGCGCAAGGGCCGCTCGTGGCCCGCATGGACGCGGATGACATCTGCCCGCCTGATCGGTTCGCCCGACAGGTCGCAGCCTTCATCAAGGACCCGGCCCTCACCGCGATCGGCACACAATTCAGTTACATGGGGCAACGTGGGCTGCAGGGTTTCGCGCGCCGGCTGCCGCTTACCCATGCCGCGATCCATGAGAACCTGCGCCGCGGGACCCTTTGCGTCATCCATGGCAGCCTGATGATCCGCACGGCGGCGCTGCGCGCAATCGGCGGGTATCGCTTCGCCGGGATCGGCGAGGACTGGGATATGTTCCTCCGGTTGGCCGAGGTCGGCCGTTTTGCCAACCTTCCCTATGTCGGCTACCTCTACCGCCTGCACGCGAGCAATGCGACGGCGCTCCATCTTCGCCTGACCCAGCGCCGTATCCGTTTCGCCTGCGCCTGCGCCGAGGCACGCGAGCGAGGCTTGCCGGAGCCGGATGAGCAAGCCTGGCTTGCAGCGCTCGAAGCACGCCCCTGGACTGGCCGTTGGGCGGAAGCTACCGATAGCTTCAGCGTCGCGCATTATTTCACCGGACGAAACCTGGTTTTGAACGAGCAGCCGCTGCGCGGCTACGCCCACCTTGCCGTCAGCATGCTCGCGAGCCCGCAACGTGTCGCGAACCGCCTTTCCAACTTCATTGCGGGTTTACTGCCAGAAGCTGGCCAAACCTGACCATTGCTCGAACAGCAGCACCGGAGCCGCCCTGATGCGCATCGCGACTGTTGGGTCCCGCCATCTGCTCTCCGGCTATTCAGGCGTCGAACGGGGCTTGGCACAGTTTGCTCCCCTGTTGGTGACCGCCGGCCATGCCGTGTCGGTCTATGGCGGACCCCTACCGTCCGGCGTGGGGCCGCTGCGCACCTACCGCGGCGTCACCTTGGCCAAGGCGCCTAACCTGCCGGGAAAACATCTGGAAAGCCTCAGCCGAACGGCTGCCGCAACCATGATGGCGATCCGTGCCCAGCACGACGTCATCCATTTCCAGCATCAAGGTCCCGGCATCTTCAGCGCATTGACCTGCGCCCTGCGCATCCCGAGCGTAGTGACCGTCTGTGGCCTCGACTGGCAGCGCGATAAGTGGAGCCCGGCTGCCCAGCGCGCCATCCGCGCCGCCGAACAGGCCGCGGTCCGCTACGCCGACGGGATCGCCGTGCTATCTCGCCGCATCCAGGCCTATTTCATTGAGAGCTATGGCCGCGAGACGACCTACATCCCAAACGGATTGCCGGACCTCGCGCCTCCGGATGGTTCTTCGGCATTGGAGCGCTTCGGCCTGACGCGCGGGAACTACGTCCTGTTCGCCGCTCGGCTCGTGCGTGAGAAGGGCTGCCATGACCTGCTGGCCGCGTGGCGCCAAGTGCCGGCTGATATTCCCTTAGTTGTAGCTGGAACGGCGCCGGCGGGAGATCCCTACCCGGAGCAGTTGCGCCGCGATGCTGACCCCACGCGCGTCATCTTCACCGGGCATCTCGATGATGCGGCGATGCTCGAAATCATGGCCAACTGCCGGCTTTTTGTCCTGCCTTCCTACCTCGAGGGCATGTCGAATGCGCTTCTTGAAGCCATAGCGCTGCACCGGCCGGTCCTAGTGAGCGACATCCAAGAAAATACCGAAGTTCTCGACGGTCAGGGCGCGACGTTCCCCGCAGGTGAAGTCGATGCCCTGCGCGACGCTCTTTTCCGCCTTTTGCATGACGCCGGGCAACTCCAAAGCATGCAGGCTGGCCTCATCCGCACTGCCCGGCAACGTCCGCGCTGGTCCGACGTCGCCCGGTTGCATGAGGGGCTTTATCAAGAAGCGATCGCCCGGCGCAGCTACAAGAGAGGGCAGCAACCCGCTTTGTCATAGCTTAAAGCGTTGGCCGCGCGATATTGGGCGGCAGTTCGGCCAAGCTACGCCCACGTGTCGGGCATTGGCATTCAGTTGAAGCTTTCCGAGAGAAAGCCGCTCAAGACTGTTTGCATGATGATCTGCAGGTCCAGCCAAAGCGACCAGTTTTCCAAATACCAAAGGTCCAGTTCGACCCGGCGCCGCGCCTTGTCGATCGTGTCGACCGCTCCGCGCGAGCCATTGATCTGCGCCCACCCCGTGATGCCCGGCTTAACGAGATGCCGGGCGCGGTAGCGCTCCACCGCATCGAAATAGTACAGCTCGCCCACGCGCATGTGCAGCGGGTGCGGCCGCGGGCCGACCAACGACATGTCGCCCCGCAGGACATTGACGAGTTGCGGCAGCTCATCGAGGCTGAGATGGCGCAGGACACGCCCAATGCGGGTCACGCGAGGGTCACGCGGCAGGGTCCTATGTTCGCCGCTTGCATCGCAGGCTTCTATACGCATGGTCCTGAACTTGAGGACCTCGATATGGCGTCCGCCCAGTCCAAAACGTTTCTGGCGAAAAACCACCGGACCTGGGGACTCCATGCGCACGGCGGCAGCCACCGCGGCCAGCAGGGGAAACAGTGCAACGAGCGCCAGCGTGCTGAGTATGATGTCGGTGGCGCGTTTTGCCCCGCCTTCCAAGCCTCCATGCGGGTCGGCGAGGAGATCGACTAAGGCAACGCTGCCAAATCGCTCCATGGTGCGCGGCGTCCGGCCTGGCGCGGCGGCGTCGATGACCAAGCAAACCCTGACGGGTTGGTCGGCGAGGCGGTTGCATACCATGGAAACCCACATTCCGACGTTCCGGCTGGCGAGGGCCAGGGCGACGACGTCCACATTCCCCTTAATGATCAGCAGATGCAGGCGATCCAGCCAGTCCGGCTCCTTGGTATCGATGTGCCCGGCAATGCACCAATGGCTTTCGGGATTATGGGCCGTGGATTGCGTGAGCCGTGCTGCATGGGCTGGCCGGCCTACGACAACCACGCGGAGCGCACCGACGACCCGTTTTCGGAGATAGATGCCGATGGCCCGGAAGGCAGCCGACAGGAAGGACGACACGATCGCCCAGGCGATGAACCACGTCAGGATGAACCCGGTCGTAGCGCGCGGGGCTATAAGCCAACAGATCGCCCCCGTTGCGCAGACGGAGGTTGCGGTGGCCAGGGCGGCTTGGCGGCTCGCCGGACGGACTGATCTTTTGTCCGGCGCGCCGGTGCGCCGCAGGCCACGACGCAATGCCGTGGCGATGGCGGCGACTAGGATACCGACGCCCAGCGTTTTCCACAAAGCTAATTCGTCGCCTGAGATGACGGCGTGGATCGTAATCCCAACGCAGATCGTCTGCACGAAATCGGCTCCCGCCACAGCGAGGCGGAGGTCTCGAAGGGTGATCCATCGGGCCGGGCTTATGGCTGGCGAAACGGTGCCTGAGGCTTGGCTGCTAAGTCCATTGACCAGGTTGAGGGTTGCGTGCTCGTTCATGACATCCATCACTCACTAGGTCCGTGCGCTGCCTGTTAAGATGCTGTCACGGCGGGCATCACAGTGTGCTTATGCCTATTAAGCTGACGTCGCCTCGATCAACATCCAATTGCGAGCGCCGCATTGGGCACCAAGGTCGACACTCTGGCCTTTAATAATAAAATGCAGAAATTTTTCTTAATACAGACTAGGATAGGAGGGACATCTTTCTTTTTTCATTTGATCACAACCAATGTAGAAGCCAAGTCATCAAATATGCAGGGTAAATTTGGACAAGCAATGACATTAATCGTTAATCTTGTCTTAACGTAATAGAGATGCTTCACGATTACGCCTTACTTAAGTTTTCCCACAATGATTGAAGAACGCTGAATTAACGGAGCACTAACGAAGCCATATTCATTAAGTACTTCGACTACGCAACAGGATACCGCTTTATCCCTGATTTCAGCAATACCCGGATCGACTTTACTTAAAAATATCAACTCACTAATCCGTGTGATGCTTTGGCCAAATACGCCGCACTGGCGCCGTTGGATGGCTGGTCTGGCGTTGTCCCTTCACTGATCGGCCAGCTTGCGGAACGCATCGGATCGGCGAGCCGAACATTGATTACGGCGCGAGTTCCCCCCCCTACGCCTTGTGGCTCTACTTCCAGTGCGTCTGGAATTGCGCAACGTGTACAGCATTCTCATTGGGTCTGAAGGCCACGTGGCCTCCAGAAATCGATTGGAGACCGCGTGAGGCGCCCTCCTGGCCGGGTTAGCTTGGGTTTGGCAGGGCGATGACGTGCATTTTGTCCCAGGGCAGGTTGGCGAG
>CAXSGE010000062.1:0-23509 GCA_964236715.1 uncultured Acetobacteraceae bacterium
AAGCCGGACCTGCTGCTGCTGGACGAGCCGACCAACCATCTGGACGCCGAGAGCGTCGCCTGGCTCGAGCGCACGCTGCGCGACTTCGCGGGGACCGTCATGATCGTGACGCACGACCGCTACTTCCTAGACAACGTAACCAACTGGATTCTTGAGATCGAGCGGGGCCGTGGCTATCCGTTTGAGGGCAACTACTCGTCCTGGCTCGCGCAGAAGCTGAAGCGGCTGCAGCAGGAGGAGAAAGAGGAAAGCTCCCGCCAGCGCGCCCTCGCCGCCGAGGAGGAGTGGATACAGAGCAGCCCGCGCGCCCGGCAGACCAAGAGCCGCGCCCGCATCGCCAAATATGAGGAGATGCAGCAGAAGTCGCTGGAGATGCAGACCGGCGTTGCCGATATCGTCATCCCGCCGGGTCCGCGGCTGGGCGGGCTGGTGATCGAGGCCGAGCAGGTGCGCAAGGCCTATGGCAACCGCCTGCTGATGGACGACCTCGACTTCAAGCTGCCGCCCGGCGGCATCGTCGGTGTGATCGGCCCGAACGGCGCCGGCAAGACCACGCTGTTCCGCATGATCACCGGCGAGGAGCATCCGGACGCCGGCACGCTCAAGGTGGGCGACACCGTGAAGCTCGGCTATGTCGACCAGTCCCGCGATAGCCTGGACGCGAGCAAGTCGGTCTGGGAGGAGATCAGCGGCGGCACCGACGTGATCTATCTGGGCAAGCGCGCCGTGCCGTCCCGCGCCTATGTCGGCGCATTCAACTTCAAGGGCTCGGACCAGCAGAAAAAGGTCGGCATCCTGTCCGGCGGCGAGCGCAACCGGGTGCACCTCGCGAAGATGCTGAAATCGGAGAGCAACGTCATCCTGCTCGACGAACCCACCAACGACCTCGACGTCGACACCCTGCGTGCGCTGGAGGAGGCGTTGGCGGAGTTCGCCGGATGCGCCGTGATCATCAGCCACGACCGCTGGTTCCTGGACCGGCTGGCGACGCATATCCTGGCCTTCGAGGGCGACAGCCACATCGAGTGGTTCGAGGGCAACTTCCAGGCCTACGAAGCGGACAAGCGACGTCGACTCGGTGCCGACGCCACCGAGCCGCACCGCATCAAGTACCGCCCGCTCGCACGTTGAGCCCAGCACCCGGGCATCGTCGTGAACCCGGCCTGGCGCATCCAGACCGGCAGGCTCGTGCTGTCGCCCGTCGGCTGGCAGGACCTGTCGGACCTGCAGGCGCTGAAGGGCGATCCCGGCGTCTATGGCCAGATGCTGGGGGGCGTGCGCAACGCAGCCCAAGTCGCGGCCGAACTCGCGGCGGATGTCTCGTTCTGGGCGGCACGGGGCGTCGGCATGTGGATGGTCCGCGATGCGTCCAACGCCGCAAGCCTGGGCACGACAGGGCTGCATGAACGGCCCGACGGCAGGGGCATCGCGTTGCGCGTCGCGTTCCGGCCCCAAGTCCGCGGACATGGGCTGGCTCGAGAAGCTGCGGCAGCCGCGCTAAGGTTCGCGCATTATCGGGCCGGGCTCGAACGCGTGGTGGCAGTGGCTCGGGACACCAACCTAGCGTCCCGGACCCTGCTTGGCGCCATCGGAATGCGTCCTTGCGGGAGGTTCGAACGCGATGGCAGCCATATGCTGGTGTTCGAGAGCGTCGTCACGCCGCGATCTGGTGACGCATGGCGCTGATCAGCGCGTCGATGTCGTTGTTGTTGCGCGATATATAGGCGGCATAGTCGCTCCGCTGCGTCAGGCGCAGGCTGGTGCCCTCGGCAATGACGTCGATGATCTTTGGCCGGCCCGTAGCCTGGTTCACCACCCACTGCACGTTGTTCGGCTGCTGGTTCGGCCGGCGGATCGTCGTGCCCACGAGGCTATCGCCCTCACGCTGGACCGTGGTGGTCGGCTTGAACGTGACGCCCTCGAACTGGCCCAGCTTGCCAACGATGTTGTTCAGCAGCACGGTGTGGAACAACTGGGTGAACTGCTGCTGCTGCCCCGGCGAGGCGGTGCGCCAGAAGCGGCCGAGGCAGAAACGGGCAATGTTGTCCACGTCCACGGCCTCCTCGATCAACGGGCCAAGCCGGCGCTTCTTGTCCTCGTATGTGCCAGGACCGTTCACGATGCTGACCAGCGCGTCGCCGAGCTGCACCACGAACGCGGTGGGGTCTCCGGCGGACTGCGCCCAGGCGCCGGTCCAGGACCCGGTGGCGAGCAATGCCGCGGCAGCGGCGGAGGTGGTGAGAAGCACGCGACGTGTCAGCATGGGTGGCATCGACTCTCTCGATCAAGGGTTCTGTCAGGCCGTGTGTCCTAGGTGCCATCACGGATCGATTGGGGCAACGTATTGCGGGGGCATGGCGTTGCGCTGGCTCCGCCGTATATTACTTGCAAGCTAGTGCGTGCCGCACGATCACAACCCGGATAGCAGCCTCATGAACCAGATCAACGTCCATCCGCTTGAGGCCGAAGCGCCTGCCACGCTGGAACGCTGGCTGACGGGTCCGCGCTTTGCGGCGCTGCCGGCACGGACCGCCGCCCTGCCGGCGCCTGCATTGTCGTTCGAGTTCTTCCCGCCGAAAAATGATGCGCTGGAGGCGCAGCTCTGGACCTGTGTCCGGCGGCTGGAGCGTTTGGCGCCGCGGTTTGTCTCAGTCACCTATGGTGCGGGCGGCACGACGCAGGCGCGCACCCACGCGACGGTCACCCGTATCGTTAACGAGACCGATTTGACTCCGGCCGCGCACCTGACCTGCGTGGGTGCGCCAAAGGGTGAGGTCGACGACGTGGCCCGGCAGTATTGGGACGCAGGCGTCCGGCATATCGTGGCGTTGCGCGGCGACGCGCCGCCGGGCCAGGAGTATGCGCCGCATCCCGAGGGTTATGCCTACGCCGCCGACCTCGTGGCCGGGTTGCGCCGGGTGGCGGATTTCGAGGTCTCGGTGGCAGCGTATCCCGAGACGCACCCGACCGCGCTCAATGCGGACCATGACCTGGACAACTTGAAGCGCAAGCTCGATGCCGGGGCGACGCGGGCGATCACGCAGTATTTCTTCGATGGCACCGTGTTCCTCCGCTTCCTCGACCGTGCGCTTGCGGCCGGGATCACGGCGCCGATCGTGCCCGGCATCATGCCCGTGTCCAACTACGCGCAGGCGGCGAAGTTCAGCGCCATGTGCGGCGCCAGCGTGCCGGAATGGCTGGGCACCATGTTCGAGGGCACCGAGGACGATCCGGAGACCCGGCGCATGATCGCCGCCATCGTCGCCGCCGAGCAGGTGCGGCTGCTGCAGGCCAACGGCGTGGACGAGTTCCATTTTTATACGCTGAACCGGTCCGACCTTACGTACGCCATCGCGCATTTGCTCGGCGTACGGGTGCGGCCAGCCGTTGCCGATGGGGCTGGGCCAGCACAAAAAGGCTGAGGAACAGCGCGCCAGCCGTCGGGTTGGCCGCGTTCGCTACCCGTTCTATATTGCCGCCCATGCTCGCCATGACACCCGCCCAATGACTGAATACCTCGCGCGCCTGAACCCCGAGCAGCGCCAAGCGGTCGAGGCGATGGATGGCCCCGTGCTGGTGCTGGCCGGCGCGGGCACCGGCAAAACCCGGGTGCTGACCACGCGGTTCGCGCATATCCTGCTGACCGGACGGGCGGCGCCGGGCCAGGTGCTGGCGGTGACGTTCACCAACAAGGCGGCGAAGGAGATGCGCGAGCGTGTCGGCGCGATCCTGGGACGGCCGGCGGAGGGGCTTTGGCTCGGCACCTTCCATGCCTTGTGCGCCCGGATGCTGCGGCGTCATGCCGAGCTGGTGGGGCTGACGTCCGGGTTCACCATCCTCGACTCCGACGACCAGTTGCGCCTGCTGAAACAGGTGATGGAGGCGGCGCATATCGACCCGAAGCGCTGGGCGCCGCCGGCGCTGATGGGGATGATCCAGCGCTGGAAGGACCGCGGCCTGACGCCCGACCGGGTGACGGCGGCTGAGGAGGGCGATTTCGCCGGCGGGCAGTCGCGCAACCTGTATCTAGCCTATCAGTTGCGGCTGAAGCAGCTCAACACGGCGGATTTCGGCGATCTGCTGCTGCACATGACGGAGATCCTGCGCAGCAAGCCGGAGATCCTGGCACAGTATCACCGGATTTTCCGGTATATTCTTGTCGATGAATACCAGGATACGAACCTGGTACAATACTTGTGGCTACGTCTTTTGGCGCAATTGCATAAGAATATTTGTTGCGTTGGCGATGACGATCAGTCGATATACTCGTGGAGAGGCGCTGAAGTCGAGAACATCCTGCGGTTCGAGAAGGATTTCCCGGGCGCACAAATTGTAAAGCTTGAGCGCAACTATCGCTCGACCGCGCCGATCCTGGGCGCCGCCGCCGGGCTGATCGCCAACAACGAGGGACGCCTGGGCAAGACCCTGCGGTCCGGCCGCAACGACGCCAGCGGCGAGAAGGTCAGCGTCATCAGCCTGTGGGACTCGGACGAGGAGGCCCGCATGGTCGGCGACCGCATCGAGACCCTGCGCCGCGACGGCAACGCGCTGGCCGAAATGGCGATCCTGGTCCGCACCAGCGCCCAGACCCGCGCCTTCGAGGAACGGATGATCACGCTGGGCCTGCCGTATCGCGTCATCGGCGGCCTGCGGTTCTACGAGCGGGCCGAAATCCGCGACGCCATCGCCTACATGCGCGTGCTGCACCAGCCTTCCGACGATCTGGCGTTCGAGCGCATCGTCAACGTGCCCCGGCGCGGCGTCGGCGAGGTGGCGATGCGCGCCATGCACGTGGCGGCGCGCGAGCAGCAGATTCCCCTGGCGCTGGCCAGCGAACGGCTGGCGCTGAGCGGCGGCTTGAAGGGCAGGGTAGGGACCGCGCTCAAAGAGATGTTCCTTGCCTTCGCGCGCTGGCGGGAGGAGCTGCCGCGCGACGGCCACGTGCTGACGCTGGCGAAGATGTTGGACGAGAGCGGCTATACCGAGATGTGGAAGCAGGACAAGTCGCCGGATGCGCCCGGACGGCTGGAAAACCTGAAGGAGCTGGTTCGCGCCCTGGCCGACTTCGAGACGTTGGCCGGGTTCCTCGACCACGTTTCGCTGGTGATGGAAAACGAGCAGAACGCCGAGGGTGACCGTGCCAGCATGATGACCCTGCACGCCGCCAAGGGCCTGGAGTTCGACACCGTGTTCCTGCCGGGCTGGGAGGAGGGCCTGTTCCCCAGCCAGCGCACCCTGGACGAAGGCGGGCTGAAGGGGTTGGAGGAGGAGCGCCGCCTCGCCTATGTCGGCCTGACCCGCGCCCGCAAATTGGCCGTGGTGAGCTACGCCGCCAACCGCCGCATCTACGCCAACTGGCAGAGCAGCATCCCGAGCCGGTTCGTGGACGAGCTGCCGGAGGCGCACGTGGACCGCGGCGGCTCGGCGGCGATGCAGCGTGAGGCGCGGCTGATGTCGGCGCCCAGCGTGTTCACCAGCGGCCCCCTGATGGCCCGGCGCCAGGCAGGGCCGCGCGCCGTCGAGGCTTGGGAACAGCCTGCCCGGCCCGCGCGCCAGGACGCCATCGCGGTCGGCAGCCGGGTGTTCCATCAGAAGTTCGGCTATGGCGAGGTGCTGGCGGTGGACGACGACCGGCTGGACATCTCGTTTGAAAAGGCCGGACAGAAACGCTTGCTGGACCGGTTCGTGGAAAAGGCATGAGACGCCGCGCCGGCCCGCTGGAGACCGTGTTCGTTGAGGTACCGGACGCGGCCGTCGAGGCGTATGAGGCGGCGCTCGGCACGGTATGCACGACGGTCGGCTTCTTCTTTGCCGACGAGGCGCAGGGGATTTGGCGCGTGGAGGGCGTGCGCGACGCCGGCGCCGACGAGGACCGCCTGCAGGACGCGCTGGCGCTTGCGGCCCTGGTCACGGGCGTTCCTGCCGTATTGGGCCGCGAGGCGACGGAGGCCGAGGGCTGGTTGGCCCGGACCCAGGAGTCGTTCCCGGAGCAGCGCGTCGGCCGCCGGTTCACCATTCGCGGCACCCATCAGGCGGGCGGGGCTTCACTCGCACGGTTCGTGCTGACGCTCGACGCCGGGTTGGCGTTCGGCTCGGGGGAGCACGGGTCGACGCGCGGCTGCCTGCGCGCGCTGGAGGTCGTGGCCCGGCGGCGGCCGCAGCGCATCCTCGATCTCGGGACCGGCTCCGGCATCCTGGCGATGGCGGCGGCAATGCTGCTGCGCCGCCCGGTGCTGGCCACGGATATCGAGCCGTGGTCGGTTCGTGTCGCGGGCCAGAATGCGGCGGCAAATGGGGTTGGGCGGCTAGTGCGGCCTGTGCTGGCCAACGGTTGGCATGGCCGTGCCGTACGGGCAGGCGCGCCCTATGGCCTCGTATTAGCCAACATCTTGGCGCGGCCGTTGTGCCGCATGGCGCGGAGCCTGGCGTGCAGTTTGGCGCCGGGCGGAACGGTGATCCTGTCCGGCTTGCTCGCCAGCCAGGCTCGCATGGTGCTGATGGCGCATCGGCGCCAGGGCCTGCGGCTGGAGGCAACGTGGCAGGAAGGTAACTGGACGACGCTCGTATTACGCAAGGCGAAACGGGCGGGCTGAATGGCCCGCCCGGGTGCCATCAGGCCGACGCGGTATGGTTGAAGCGGGCCTGGGCAAAGCGCGGGTCGAAGACACGGCTCAGCTCGGCGCGGTTCAAACCGATGTCGGCGAGCTCGCGGTCACTGAGCGACGACAGCTCGTCCAATACGGCGCGGCGGCGCGAAAACGCGGTCAGACTGGAGATGAAGGCGCCAATGCGCTGCAAAAGGCTGCGCGGGGCCGGGTTGGCATCAAAAACGGTGCCGTCCGTCCCCTCGACGACCGGGCTCCGGTACGTCAGGCTGTCGGACATCAGGAGCGCAATCTGCTCCTTGGCAAGCGGGGCGTTCATTATACTATCCTCAAAGCGTTTAACCGCCGCAACCAGGGCCAGCGCTCTCTGCGTCTCGTCCCTGCGGCATGGTGGCAATATGGACCTTTATGCTGCACTGCAGCGTGCTATGTAACGTTCCCTGATATGCGTGAAACGCGGGTTAAATCACATAGGTATGAAAAATTGTGAAGTCGACGTGAACAAAGGCGCTCCAGCCGGGCGTTTGGCCAAGCTGCGCACTGCGATGGCGGCTCAGCGCCTTGACGGTTTCATCGTGCCGCGCGCGGACGAGCATCTGGGCGAATACGTCCCGCCAGCCGCGGAACGCCTGGCTTGGCTGACCGGCTTCACCGGAAGCGCCGGGGTCGCGGTCGTGCTGGCGGACCGCGCGGCCATTTTCACCGACGGACGCTATACGCTGCAACTCGCCAACCAAGCGGATACGGCGCTGTACGAGCTGTGTCACCTCACCGATCAGCCGCCTCCCGCTTGGCTCAAGTCGCAAACGGCTCCCGGAGACCGGATCGGTTACGATCCTTGGCTGATCAGCCAGGAGGGCCTGGACCGCTACCGGAATGCTGGGCTGGAAATGGTGTGGGCCGATCCGAACCCCATCGATGCCGTGTGGACCGACCGTCCGCCGGCTCCGGACGGCCCGGCCGTGCCGCAACCGCTGGCCTACGCCGGACGTGCATCATCCGATAAACGTGCCGACATGGCGGAGGCCTTGCGGACGGACGGCCAGGATGCCGCAGTCATCACCGATCCGGCGTCGCTCGCATGGCTGTTCAACCTGCGCGGCAGCGATGTCGATTACACCCCGTTCGCGCTGGGCTTCGTGCTGCTGCGGTCGGACGGCACGGCCACGCTGTTCATGGACCGATCGAAGCTGCCGCCGGACACGCTCGCCTGGCTCGGCGCCGACGTGACCGTGGCGGCGCGTGAACAGCTTCCGTCGGCACTTTTGGCGCTGCGTGGCCAGCGGGTGCGGGTGGACTCGGCGGGCTCGCCGGTGTGGTTCGCGCAAGAATTACGGAACGCCGGGGCCGAGGTCCTGGACGGCGCCGATCCATGTTTGCTGCCCAAGGCTTGTAAAAATCCGACTGAGCAGGCCGGCGCACGGGCGGCGCATGCACGGGACGCCGTCGCGGTCTGCCGGTTCCTGCACTGGCTGGACGTGGCCGACCGTGCGTCCCTTACCGAGATGGCCGCCGCCGCCAAACTGCTGTCTCTCCGGGGAGAGGCGCCGTTGTTCCGCGGGGAAAGCTTTCCGGCGATATCGGGCGCCGGGGAACATGGCGCCGTGATCCACTACCGCGTGACCGCCGCGACCGACCGGCCGATTCGGGCCAACGAGGCCTATCTGATCGACAGCGGCGCGCAATACCCGGATGGGACCACCGACATCACCCGCACCATCTGGACCGGGCCTGGCGCGCCGCCGGCCGAGCTGCAGGACCGGTTCACCCGCGTGTTGAAAGGCCATATTGCCCTGGCGGCCGCGCTGTTCCCGCAGGGCGTGGCCGGGCCGCATCTGGACGGCTTTGCCCGGCGCGCATTGTGGCAAGTTGGCCTCGACTACGACCACGGCACCGGGCATGGGGTCGGCAGCTATCTTTCGGTGCACGAGGGGCCGGCGAGCCTGTCGCGCGCCGGACGCATGGTGCCGCTCGCGCCGGGGATGATCCTGTCGGACGAACCCGGCTATTACCTGCCGGGCGAGTATGGCATCCGGCTTGAGAACCTGCTGATGGTGCGGGCAGCCGAGCTTCCTGCGGCCAAGCGTCCGTTCCTGGAGTTCGAGACGCTGACCCTGGCCCCGTTCGACCGCCGGCTGATCGACACGGCGATGCTGGAACCGTCCGAGCGCAGGTGGATCGACGCCTATCATGCACGGGTGCTGGCGGAGGTGGGGCCGGGGCTGCTAGGGCCGACGCGGGAATGGCTGGCGGCGGCGTGCGCGGGGCTTGGCTAGAACCCCGCCATCTCCCGCCACTCCGCTTCCGTCACCGTCGCGACCCCCAGTTCCGCCGCTTTCTTCGCCTTTGAGCCGGCGTCCGCACCCAGGATCAGCAGGTCCGTCCGTTTCGAGACGCTGTCGGTCACGCGGGCGCCCAGTGCCTCGGCGCGGGCCTTCGCCTCCGGGCGGCTCATGGTTTCGAGCGTGCCGGTGAACACCAGGTTCTTGCCCACCAGCGCGCCATCCGCTGTTGCTGGGCGTTCCGCGTCCTGGATGGTCAGGAAGCCCGCGAGCTCGTCCAGCGCGGCCAAATTGCGCGGTTCGACGAAGAACGCTGCCAGCTCGTCCGCCAGCGCCTTACCCACGCCCAAGATGCTGCCGAGCGCCGAGCGTTCGTCGCTGCCGACGGTCGTCGCCGCCAACATTTGGGCGCGCCATGCCGCGAAGCTCGTGTAGTGCCGCGCCAGCAACTTGGCGTTGGTCTCCCCCACGCGGCGAATCCCGAGCGCGAAGATGAAGCGGTCGAGCGGAATGATGCGCCGGGCCTCGATCGCCTGCATCAAGTTGCGGACCGACCTCTCTTTCCACCCCTCGCGAGCCAGCAGCGCAGCGCTGTGCTGCTCGAGCCGGAAGATGTCGGCCGGGCTACGGAGCCAGCCGAGGTCGAAGAATTCTTGGATGCTCTTTTCACCCAAGCCTTCGATGTCGAAGGCGCCGCGGGAGACGAAGTGGATCAGGCGCTCGACCGTCTGCGCCGGGCAGATCAACCCGCCGGTGCAGCGGCGCACCACCTCGCCAGGCGGGCGCACCGCGAGGCTGCCGCAGGCGGGGCAGGTCTCGGGCGGCGCATAGGCATCGGCGCCGGGTGGACGGCGGTCAAATAGGACCTGCACGATCTGCGGGATCACGTCGCCGGCGCGCTGCAGCACCACGGTGTCGCCGACGCGCACGTCCTTGCGGGCGATCTCGTCCTCGTTGTGCAGGGTGGCGCGGGTGACCAGCACGCCGCCGACGTTCACGGCCGCGAGCCATGCGACAGGGGTCAGCGCGCCGGTGCGGCCGACCTGGATGCGGATGTCCTCCAGCGTGGTCGTGGCCTGCTCGGCTGGGAATTTCCAGGCGATCGCCCAGCGTGGCGCCCGGCCGACAAATCCAAGGCGCCGCTGCAGCGCCATATCGTCGACCTTATAGACGACCCCGTCGATGTCATAGCCCAGGCCGGACCGCGCCAAGCCGGCTTCCTGCTGGAACGCTGCCGCCTCGGCCTCGCTGGCGAGCGTGCGGGAGAGTGGATTCACCTGGAATCCCCAAGCCCGGAGCTGGTCCAGGTATCCGGAGTGGGTGCCGGGAATGCTCCCCTGCACATCGCCCACGGCATAGGCGAACAGCGACAACGGTCGGGTCGCGGTAATGGACTTGTCGAGTTGGCGCAACGACCCGGCGGCAGCGTTGCGCGGATTGGCGAACACCTTCTGCCCCGCCGCTGCCTGCGCCGCGTTGAGCGCGAGGAAGTCGGCCTTGGTCATGAACACCTCGCCGCGGATTTCAATCAGCGCGGGGGCGGGGTCGTGCAGGCGGGTCGGGACCGACGGCATGGTGCGGAGGTTGGCGGTGACATCCTCGCCCTCCGTCCCATCGCCGCGGGTGGCGCCGCGCACGAGCTTCCCGTCCTCATACAGCAGGTTGATCGACAGGCCATCGATCTTGGGTTCGGCGACGAAGGCCAGACGGGCATCGTCCGGCAGGTGCAGGAAACGCCGGATGCGGGCGCAGAACTCGAAGAAGTCCTGCGGGGCAAAGGCGTTGTCGAGCGACAGCATCGGCACGCGGTGACGGACCTTGGCAAAGCCGCTGCTCGGGGCCGCGCCGACGCGCCGGTTAGGGCTGTCGGGGCGGACCAGATGCGGGAAGTCGGCCTCAATCGCCGCGTTGCGCTGCCGGAGCGCGTCGTACTCGGCGTCGGTGATCAGCGGGGCGTCGTTCTCGTGGTAGGCCCGGTCGTGCCGGGCGATCTCAGCGGCCAGGGCAGCCAGTTCTTCGGCGGCCTCGGCAGCAAGGCTTCGCGCGGCCTCGGCAGCAAGGCTTCGCGCAGCCTCCGCTTCCGTCACGCGGCGGTGCCCAGTAAGCTATCGGCGGCGGCGCGGGCGGCCTCGGTCACGCTTTCGCCGGCCAGCATGCGGGCGATCTCCTCACGCCGCGCCTGGAAATCGAGCGCCACGACCCGCGTTTCCGCCCGGTTCTTGGCGGCAACCTTCGCCACCTGCATATGCGCCACGCCGCGGGCCGCGACCTGCGGGCTATGCGTCACCACCAGCACCTGCACCTGGTCCGCGACCCGCGCCAACCGGTCGCCGACCGCCGCGGCCGTCGCGCCGCCCACGCCGCTGTCAACTTCGTCGAACACCAATGTCGGCACCGATCCGCCGCTGACCAGCACGACCTTCAACGCCAGCATGAGGCGTGACAGCTCCCCGCCCGAGGCGATCTTGTCGAGCGCGCCGGGCGTCTGGCCGGGGTTCGTGGCGATCAGGAAGCGGACCGAGTCGGCCCCAGTGACACCCCAACGGGCCTCGTCCAACGCCCGGACCTCGACAAAGAACCGCGCCTTGTCGAGCCGAAGCGGCGGCAGTTCGGCTGTCACAGCAGTTTGCAGGCGCTTTGCCGCCGTCTGGCGCGCTTCACTCAATGCGGCTGCGGCGGCGGCATAGGCTGCACGGGCAGCGGTGGCCCGCAGCTCCAGTTCCGCGATCTCGGCCGACCCGGTGTCGAGCGTGGCCAGCCGTTTGCGCAGGTTGGCGAGCAAGGCGGGCAGCTCGACCACCGTCGTGCCATGCTTGCGGGCAGCGGCGCGGAGGGCGAACAGCCGCTCCTCGGCCTGTTCCAACAGGCGCGGGTCAGAATCGGCCTCGTTGGCAAGGCGGCTGAGCAGGGTTTCGGCCTCGGCCAAAGCCTCCTCGGCGCGCTCAAGGGCGGCTAGCGCCGGGGCTGCAGGGTTATCGCTGTCCGGCTGGTTCGCGGGCACGAGCTTTTGCAACGCACGCGAGGCACTGCGCAGCGTGGCGGCCGGGCCGGCGCTGCGGCGGTCCTTCGGCGCGATCTCGGCAAGCGCCGACGCGATTGCCTCGGCCCGGCGCTCGCCCTGCTGCAGCCGCTGGCGGTCGGACGCCAAGCGGTCTTCCTCGCCCTCGACCGGCGCCAAGGCCGAGAGCTCGTCCAACGCATGACGCAGCCAGTCCTCCTCTCGCTGCGCCTCGGCGATCGCCGTCCGGGCCGCCTGCAAGGTGGCGTTGGCATCCCGCCATGCCCGCCATGCCGCGCCAACGCCGCCTCGGACCGGGGCATGCACCCCATACGAATCGAGCAGCGTCGCATGCACGGCCGGGTCCGCGAGGCCCATCTGGTCGCCCTGGCCCTGCACCTCGACCAGCAGCGACCCGGCACGGCGAAGCAGCGCCACGCCAACCGGCTGGTCGTTGATCGTGGCGCGCGACCGCCCATCCTTTGCGACCACGCGGCGCACCACGATTTCGTCTTCCAGCGCAACCCCTTGCTCCGCGAGCAAGTCGAGCGCCGGATGGCCGGAGGGAGGAGCAAAGCACGCCGTGACGCTGGCCTGCTCGGCGCCGGCGCGAACCAGGCCTGCATCCGCCCGCGCGCCCAACGCGAGGCCAAGGCTGTCGAGCAGTATGGACTTCCCGGCGCCGGTCTCCCCGGTCAGCACCGTAAGCCCGGCGCCGAACTCCAGGTCCAGCCGCTCGATCAGCACCACGTCGCGAATCGACAGGGCGGTCAGCACGTGGGTGCTAGAACACGCTGCCCAGGGTTCGAGCGAAGAACCCGCCGCTGCGGCCAGCCGTCGACGCCGCCGGCACCATTCCGTCATCGGCGAGTTGGCGGTAGCTGTCTTCATACCAGCGGCTGCCGGGGTAGTTGTGGCCCAGCACGGCGGCGGTCTTTTTCGCCTGGTCGGTCATGCCCAGCAGCAGATAGATCTCGGTCAAGCGATGCAGGGCTTCCGGTGCGTGATTGGTGGTCTGATAGTCGTCGACGACGCGCTGGAAGCGGCCGATGGCGGCTCCATACAGCTTTTGCTGCTCGTAGAAGCGGCCGATTTCCATTTCCTTGCCCGCCATGTGGTCACGGCAAAGGTCAATCTTGAGCCGGGCGTCGCGGGCGTAGGCGCTCTCGGGGAAGCGGTTCACCACGTCCTGCAATGCCACCATGGCCTGCTCGGTGCCCTTTTGGTCACGCTGGATATCTGCGATCTGCTCGTAGAAGCTGAGGGCGCGCAAGTAGTAGGCATACGATGCGTTCGGGCTTGTGGGATGCAGTTGGATAAATCGGTCGAGCGAACCAATGGCCTCGGTGTAATGGTTCTGCAAGTACTCCGCATAGCCATGCATCAACTGCGCATTCACCGCCCACGACGAATAGGGATAGTTTTGCTCGACCGCATCGAACTGCGTCACCGCGGTCGCATAACGTTTTTGATTGAGGGCGTCGACGCCGTTGTTATAAAGCTCTTCGACCGACTTCGTGCTCGGATCGACCTTTGCACGCAAGTCATCCGATTTGCCGTTCCAAGGTGAGATCGACTTCAGCGTTTCGCAACCTTGCAGCAGCATCAATGCCATAAGACCTGGGAACAGGCGGGCCAGCAAGGTGCGGGGATGGCGGATGCGATGGTTCATGACAGCGGCCCTATAGCACGCCGACGCAGCGGTTAGGAATGCGTTATGCAGCTTGCCGAACCCGGGTCGCGGCCCAATCAGGCCTGGTGACCGCGGTCTGATCAGACCCGGTTACCGCGGTCAAAGCAGACCCGGTGACCTCACGCCAGTTCGCATTGTCGGCGAACAGGGCACGGAGCACGCGGTTGTTCAGCGCGTGCCCGGACCGATGGCCGACGAACCGGCCTTGCAGGATGGCGCCTGCCAGCGCCAAGTCGCCAACGGCGTCAAGCATCTTATGGCGCACGAACTCGTCCGTCCTGCGCAAGCCGCCGGGGTTCAACACCCGCGCGCCATCCACCACCACCGCATTGTCGAGGCTGCCACCCTGCGCCAGCCCCGCCGCCTGCAAACCGGCGATCTCGCAGGCCAAGGTGAAGGTGCGCGCATCCGCCAATTCGTGCCGGATCACCGAACCATCGACCGCGAGCGACAGCGCCTGCCGGCCAATAGCCGCAGCGTCGAACGCGATGGAAACCGACATTTCCAGCGAAGCCGACGCGCCCGGCCGCAGTTCGGCAAAAGCCTCGCCGTCCTGCACGCGCACTGCCTGCAGAACCTCTATGACCCGAGCCGGCGCGCTCTGGTCGGCTATCCCAGCGCAATCGAGCAGGAAAACCCAGGGATTGGCCGACCCATCCAGCACTGGCACCTCTGGCCCATCCAACTCGACAAGAACGTTGTTGATCCCGCAGGCCGACAGCGCCGCCATCAGGTGCTCAACCGTGCCAACGCGGGCCTCCGGAGCCTCCGGCAACGCCAGCACGGTGCAGAGCCGGGTATCGGCGACATATTCGAAGCGGGCTGGAACCTCCATGCCCAGGTCCAAGCGACGGAACACCACGCCCGTTCCTGCCACGGCCGGGCGCAAAGTCACGTTGACCCGTTGTCCAGAATGCAAGCCGACACCGACGCACGAGATCGCCGACTTCAGCGTCCGCTGCACAGGCCAAGCCGGCTGGGAATGCTTGAGATCCTGTATAACCGGTGAAAGCTCAAGCATTCCGTCCATGGCATCCTCAGCCAGCTTGGTCGCTGGGGTGACTCGATGGACGCCGACCTGACGTCCCTTATGCAACCTAAGCGGCTGCCCAGGGAACGCCAAATCAATCAATATTTCTGAGTATTACGCTGTAAACCTTTCCAAACACTGAATTTATGATTTCTGCCGACGCAGGAACGTCGGGATTTCCAAGCCTTCGTCCACCGGTTCCTGCCGCGGTGCAGCAACCGGCGCCGCCTGCCCGGAGAACGACGGATCGGCCCGTTGCGGCTCGCCGTCCGCCACCGCAGTGCGACGGCCGCGCCCGATGCCGGTCATGATGTCGAACAGGCTCCGTGCCGTGCTCGTTGTGGTGATCGGCCCGGCCGAAGCGCCCGGAGGAATATGCGACCCATCCACAGGCGTCGGGCCGGAACGCGGGGCGGCGCCTTGCCGCCGCGCCGGCGCCGGAGGGGCATAACGCTGCGGAGCCGCTTGCTGGGCCTCGTTCTGATAGGGCGCCTCACTGGCTGGCTCCGGCGCGCGGGGCGTCAGCAGTTGCGCCGGGTTCGGCACCGGCGCGGACTGGCCAATCACGCCGAACGAGGGCGGCATGTGGGATGCCGGCGGGCTCGCGGGCGGCGTTGCGGCGGTGTGGGTCATCCCGCTGCCGCCGACGGCGACCAGGCGAGGCTTCGACGCCTCCGTCTGGGCGATGTCGATGCCGGTCGCCACCACCGAGACGCGCACGCGGCCGGTCAGGCTCTCGTCGATCGCCGAGCCGAAGATGATGTTGGCGTCCTCGGCGACCTCCTCCCGGATGCGGTTCGCCGCCTGGTCCACCTCGAACAGCGTCATGTCCTCGCCGCCGGTGATGTTGATCAGCAATCCGCGCGCGCCGGCCATGCTGGTGTCCTCCAGCAACGGGTTGCTGATCGCGGCCTCGGCGGCGCGTATGGCGCGGTTCTCGCCGTCGGCTTCGCCGGTGCCCATCATCGCCTTGCCCATCTCGGCCATCACGGTGCGGATGTCGGCGAAGTCGAGGTTCACCAGGCCGGGCGCCACCATCAGGTCGGTGACGCCGCGGACGCCCATGTACAAGACGTGGTCGGCCATCTTGAACGCTTCTTTCCAGCCTGTCCGTTCGTTAGCGAGGCGGAACAGGTTCTGGTTTGGGATCACGATCAGCGTGTCCACGAATTGCTGCAGCTCGGTGATCCCGGCGTCGGCCGCCTTGGTCCGGCGCGCGCCCTCGAAGGTGAAGGGCTTGGTCACGACGCCTACGGTCAGCACGCCGCGCTCGCGCGCCATGCGGGCAATCACCGGCGCCGCCCCCGTGCCGGTGCCGCCGCCCATGCCGGCAGTGATGAACACCATGTGGGTGCCATCGAGGTGGCGCATCAGCTCGTCGGCGGCCTCCTCGGCGGCGGCGCGGCCGATCTCCGGCTTGGCGCCGGCGCCCAGGCCTTGGGTCAGGTGCGGACCCAACTGCACCCGGCGGTCGGCGCGGCTGTGCTGCAACTGCTGCGCGTCCGTGTTGGCCACTACGAAGTCGACGCCCTGCAGGTTCAAGGCGATCATGTTGTCGACGGCGTTGGTGCCGCCGCCGCCCACGCCGATGACGGTGATCCGTGGCGTGAAATCGGTGTGGCTTTGCTGCGGGACAGTAAGGTTAAGCGTCATGTAAAATCTCCCAAGATGGGTTTCGGCAAGTTAGTCACGGTTTCGTGCAGTCGAGGCGAGTCGGGCTTCATGCGGCGCAGTTCATTTCACAATCGGTTCCGGACAAACTTGACCACCCGGCCCAACAGCCGGGCCGGACGGTCGTCGGACAGGTCCACGTCGGCCAGGGTGCGCCCCACCCCACTGGCCCAGTTCAGCAATCCCGCCGCCGTCGCGCAGCCCGGGCCGGCCACGTCGTCCGGCAAGCCCGGCAGCGGCAACGGTCGGCCAAGGCGCACCTGGCGGTCGAGGATGCGGCCCGCCATCTCCCGCACCCCAACCAGTTGACTGGCGCCGCCCGTGAGCACGACGCGGGTCCCGGCCTCCCGCGCCAGGCCCGCGCCGTCCAACTGGGCGCGGACCAGCTCGAATGTTTCCTCCAGCCGCGGGCGGATCGCATTGACCAATTGGCTGCGTGGGATTTTGGCGTAGTCATGGTCCTCCTCGCCGACCAGCGGCACTGACAGGATTTCGCGCTCGTCATCCGGGCTGCTTTCCGCGTTGCCGTAAACGGTCTTCAACCGCTCGGCGTCGGCGACGGAGCTGGAAAGCAGCCGGGCCAGATCGTTGGTGACATGGCTGCCGCCGACGGGAAGCTGCGCCGTGTGCAGCACGTGCCCCTCGCTGAACACGGCGAGCCCCGTCGTGCCGCCGCCCATGTCGATCACGGTGACGCCGAGTTGGCGCTCGTCCTCGACCAGGGCCGACAAGCCCGCAGCCATGGGCGCGCTGACCAGCTCCGATATATACAGCTCGCACCGCAATACCGTAGTTTCGAGGTTGCGCAGCGCGGTGGATGCGGCGTCCACCACATGCAGGCGCGCCGAAAGCGTTTCGCAATGCAGGCCGCGCGGATCGCCGACACCCAACGTCCCATCGACCGCGAAGCCGAGCGGCAGGGCGTGGATGCTTTCTCGTCCCTCGACAACGGCACGGGCACGCCCTTCTTGCACAACCCGGCGCACATCCGCCTCGGTCACGGCGCGCCCGCCGACCGGCCATTGCACATTGAACAGGCGGCTTTCCGGCTTGCCGCAGGTCAGGTTCACCGTCACCGAGCGCAGCCGATGGTCCGCCATGATCTCGGCCGCGCCCACCGCGCCGCGGACGGCGTGCTCGGCGGCGTCCAGGTCGGTGATCCCGCCCGCCCGCACGCCGCGCGCCTGGCGTATGCCGAACCCCAGCACGCGAAGCTGGCCGTCATGGTCCATCCGGCCGATCAGGCAGGTGACCTTGGTGCTGCCGACGTCCAGCACGCCGAACGGTCCGGTCCGCAACGGGCGGCGCTGCGGCGGATCGGGCGGCATCGGCGGCGGCAGATGCGCGCCCGTCAAACCGATGGGTTTGCCGGACAACGACCGTAGGGCGTCCAGCTTTCCAGGCGCTGGCCTTGCCGGGGAGTGCAGGGAGGCGCTGCGGGGCATGTCGTTCATTCCGGCGGCCTCAGATCGGCCGATGCGGGCTGGACGGGGCCGGGGCCGGCGGGGTCGGCATCGCCGGCATCGGACCACGTGCCTCCGGCGCTGCACGGACCACCATCCGGTCGGGCAGGCGCAGGTCCACGGTCTGCAGCGGGCGGTCCAGCAGCGACTGCGCGGCTTGCAGCTCCATCAGCCGGCTCATTGCCGGCGCTTCGGCCCCCTCCGGCAGCAGCACGTCCGCGCCGTTGTTGAGCCGCAGGTTCCACCGGCGCTCGCCCACGCGGATCGCGGCCACCACGCGGGCGCGCAGGCCCGGCTGCGCTGCGAGCTGGTCCAGAAAGACGGCGGCAAACTCCGGCGCGCCCGGGCCGACGACCAAGGGCAGCGTGGCGAAGGCGGCGGCGTCCTTCACCGGGTCCTGTTCGGCCACGACCTGGCCGGCCCGGTCGATCAGCACGAACTTGTCCCGGGTCTGCCAGACGGCGAACGGGCGACGCTCGACAAGCTGCACCACGACGGTGCCGGGCAGCCGGCGTTCCACGGTGGCGTGCTGCACCCAGGTCAGCCGCTCGATCCGGGCGCGGGCGGCCTCGAGCGAGAAGCCCAGCAGCTTGTCGCCCTTCGAGACGCCCAGCGCCGCCCGCAGCATTCCCTCCGGCGTCAACGACCGGCCCTCGACCACGACGTCCTGCACGAGCAGGGTGGTGCGGGCGGCGAACCGCTCGCGCAGCGAGGCGACGGAAAAGCCGGGCCGCGTTGAACCAAGGGGTGCGTGGGACATCGTGCGGACGAGGGCGGCGCCGCCGGCCAGCAGCAGCACGCCGGCAACGCCCCAGGCAATCGGGCGCAGCAAGTAGCGCTGGCGGCGGCGCAGCAGCTTCCACCGCGTCGGGCGCTCATTGAGCGGACGCGGCGGCTTGGCCGGGGTGCGGGCGGATGGCCGTGTGCCAGCATCGCCGCTCGCTGGCGCCCGCCCGTTCGCTGCCCGCTCACTCACGGTGCGATCGGAGGCCGTCACGCGCGACATGCGGCGTGCTCCACCATCCAGGCGCACAGCGCGGGGAAATCGATGCCGAGATGCGCCGCTTGCTCCGGCAGCAGGCTGGTCGGCGTCAGGCCCGGCTGCGTGTTCACCTCCAGCAGCACCAGCCGGCCCGGCTCGCCCGCGGTGTCGTCATAGCGCAGGTCAGCCCGGGTCGCGCCGCGGCAGCCAAGCGCGCGGTGGGCCGCCAGCGCTATCTCCATCGCGCGGGTGTAGGTCGCGGGATGCACGGCGGCAGGCACCGCATGCAGCGAACCGCCATCGGCATACTTCGCCTCGTAGTCGTAGAACCCGGCCGTGGGTGCGATCTCCGTCACCGCAAGCGCGCGGTCGCCCATCACGCCGACTGTCAGCTCGCGGCCGGGCACGTATTCCTCGACCATGGCGTGGCGGCCGAAGGCCCACTGCCGCGCGAGCTCTGCCCGGCGGTTATTGCCTTCGTGCAGAATCTCGACGCCGACGGACGAGCCCTCGTTCAGCGGCTTCACCACGTAGGGCAGCGGCACCGGATCGGCCGCCTCGAGCTCATCCATGTCCACGATGCGGCCATGCGCGACCGGCAGCCCGGCGGCAGCGAACACCGCCTTCGCAGCCTGCTTGTCCATCGCCAGCGCCGAGGCGCGGACCCCGGAATGGGTGTAGGGGATGCCGAGCCAGTCCAGCACGCCCTGGATCGCCCCGTCCTCGCCGAACCGCCCGTGCAACGCGTTGAACACGGCATCGGGTTTTGGCCCAAGCTTCGGATCGAGTGCGGCGATCACGGCGCCCAGATCCTGCCCAACCAGGATCGGCGTCACGTCGAACCCGGCGCTGCCCAGCGCCGCCATCACTTGGCGGCCCGAGGAAAGGCTGACCTCGCGCTCGGCGGAGATGCCGCCATAAAGCACCGCGACCCGCTTCATAGCGCTGTGCCCGCCACGAGCTGCGCGCCGCCCCCTGGGATGCCGATCCGCTTGATCTCCCATTCCAGCGTGACGCCCGACGCCGTATGCACCCGGCGGCGCAGTTCCTCGCCCAAGCCCTCCAGGTCGGCTGCGGTCGCGCCGCCGGTGTTCAGCAGGAAGTTGCAGTGCTTTTCGCTGCACGCGGCCCTCCCGCGCACCAGGCCGCGGCCCCCGGCGGCGTCGATCAGCTCCCATGCCTTCATGCCCGGCGGGTTGCGGAAGGTGGAGCCGCCGGTGCGGGCGCGGACCGGCTGCGTCGCCTCCCGGTCCCTGCGTATTTGGACCATGCGGGCCGCAATGGTGGCGCCGTCGCCGGGGCGGGCGCGGAAGCGGGCGCGGACCACGACGGCGTCGGGCGGCAGGCTGGCGTGGCGGTAGGCCAGGGTCAGCCCGGCCACTGGCACGCGGACCTGTTCGCCGGACCGGGTGACGAACTCCGCCCAATCAAGGCAGCCCGCGATGTCGCCGCCATAGGCGCCGGCGTTCATGGCGACTGCGCCGCCGATGGTGCCGGGAATGCCCGACAGGAATTCGAGCCCGGCCATTCCGGCCGCCGCCGCGTGTTCGGCGACCGCAGCGTCCAGGCACGCTGCGCCGGCGACCACGCCGTCCGCCTCGACACGCACCTCCCCGAAGCCGCGGCCCAGGCGCAGCGTCACCCCGTGGATGCCGCCGTCGCGGACGATCACGTTGCTGGCCGCCCCCAGGACCTGGACCGGCATATCCGGCGGCAGCGCGGTGAGGAAAGCAGCAAGGTCGGCAGCGCTGGACGGACGCACCAGGGCCTCGGCCGCGCCGCCCACGCGGAACCAGGTGAATGGCGCCAACGGGGCATCGGCCTGGACGCGGCCACGGATTGGCGGCAGCCGGTCGACCAAGTGCGGAGTCTGCAAAGCGGGAATCATCCGGCCCGCCGCGTGCTGGCGGCCTGCAGCGCCGCGAGTTCGGCCGGCAGGCTCGCTGCCCACTGGGTAATCGTCCCGGCCCCGAGACAAATAACAAAGTCGCCGGGCTTGGCGATAGCGTGCACCATCTCGCCCAGGTGTTCCGGCCCAGGAAGCGGCACCACGCTGCGGTGGCCGCGGGCGCGCAGGCCGTCGACCAGCGAGTCGCGGGAGATGCCGGGGATGGGCGTCTCGCCGGCGGCGTAAACCTCGGCGATGATGACGGTCCCGGCGTCGTTCATGCAGGTGCAGAACTCCGGGAACAGCGACTGCAGGCGGGAATAGCGGTGCGGCTGCACCACGGCGAGCACGTCGCGCGCCCCGGCCTGGCGTGCGGCCTTCAGCACGGCGGCGATCTCGACGGGATGGTGGCCGTAGTCGTCGATGATGGTGATGCCGCCAGACTCGCCCGTCTTGGTGAACCGCCGCTTCACCCCGCGGAACCCGGCGAAGGCGCTGCGGATCGTTCCCTCGTCCACGTCCATCTCGACCGCGATCGCGACCGCAGCCAGCGCGTTCTGCACGTTGTGCTGGCCCAGCATCGGCAGCCGGAACGGACCCATCCGGCGGGACACGTTGCGTCCGCGCCCGGTCACGACGACCTCGAAGGTGGCGCCGAGCTTGTCCATCACCAGCCGTTCGGCACGCACGTCCGCCTGGGGCGAGAAGCCGTAGGTGATCACCCGGCGGTCCGACAGCCGCGGGATCATCTGCTGCACGCCGGGATGGTCGATGCACAGCACGGCGAAGCCGTAGAACGGCACGTTGGCGACAAACTGGTCGTAGCCCGCGACCATGGCCTCGGCGGTGCCCCAATGGTCGAGGTGCTCGGGGTCCATGTTGGTCACCACGGCGATGACGGCCGGCAGCCGCAGGAAGCTGCCGTCGCTCTCGTCGGCCTCGACCACCATCCACTCGCCCTCGCCGAGCCGGGTGTTCGAGTTGTAGGCGTTGATGATGCCGCCGTTGATGACGGTCGGGTCCATGTGGGCGGCCTCCAGCAGGCAGGCCACGAGGCTTGTCGTCGTCGTCTTGCCGTGCGTGCCGCCGACGGCGATGGCCCATTTCAGCCGCATCAGTTCCGCCAGCATCTCCGCCCGGCGCACCACGGGGACCAGGCGGGCGCGGGCGGCTGACACCTCGGGGTTGTCGCGCTTCACCGCCGTGCTGACCACCACGACCTGGGCATTGGCGACATTGGCCGCGTCGTGGCCGATCGCCACCGGAATGCCGGCGTCGCGCAGCCGGCGCACGTTGGCGTTGTCGGAGATGTCGCTGCCCTGCACGGCGTAGCCAAGCGTGTGCAGCACCTCGGCGATGCCCGACATGCCGATGCCGCCAATGCCGACGAAGTGGATCGTGCCGATGCCGAGTGGCAGTGCCCTCACGCGCGGACTCCTTTAAGGTTCACATGCGCCGGCTGCGGAGCAGCGCCAGCGGAACCAATTGGTTCGCGCGGCCCAGCGATGTCGCGCAAACCACTCGGTTTCACTTGCTCGACTAGGTTGGCGAGGCGGGCGGCGGCGTCGGGGATGCCGGCGCGGGCGACGAGCTGCGCCTTTTCGGCCAGCAAGCCGGGAAAGGGCAGGCAGGCGGCGAGTGCGTCGGCGAGTGCCTGCGGGTTCGCCTCGAACTCGGCCTGCGGCAGCACGTCGGCGCCGGACGCTTTGGCGTTCTCGGCCTGATGCTGGTCGATCGAGCCCGGCAGCGGCACCAGCAGGGCCGGGCGGCCCGCGACGCACAGCTCCGCCACGGTGCTGGCGCCCGCGCGCGCCACCACGAAATGCGCCGCCGCCAGCCGTGCGGCCATGTCGGGGAAGAACGCGGCCAACTCGGCATCGACGCCTTGCGCGGTATAGGCGGCTCGCACGCGGCCAAGGTCCTCGGGCCGGCATTGCTGCACGATCCGGAGCCGGGCACGCAGCCCCTCCGGCAGGAGCGCCACGGCTTGCGGCATTGCGTCGCTGAACACCCGTGCGCCCTGGCTGCCGCCGGTGACGAGCAGGTTGATCCGGCCGTCCACGTCGGGCGGCGCATAGCCCAGCCCGGCCAAGACGCGGATGGCTGGGCGTACCGGGTTGCCGGTCACAACGGTCGCGATGCCCGGCGGCAAGCGCGTGGTCTCCGCCATTCCCAGCGCCAGCCGGTCCGCGAACCGCGCCAATGCCCGGTTGGCCCGGCCGAGAACGCCGTTCTGCTCATGCAGCACGATGGCGGGCCGGTGCACCGTCGTGAGGGACGCCAGCACGGGCGCGACACAGGGATAGCCGCCAAAACCCACGATCACGGCAGCGTTGAGCCGCGATAGGATGCCCCGCGCCTGCACCGTTCCCACCGCCAGCGCCAGCGCTGCTTGGCCGGCACGCAGCGCGCCACGCCCGGCGATCCCCGCGCCGCGCAACACGAACGTCTCATGCCCGGCAAATACCTCTGACTTGAGTCCGCTGCTGCGCGCGTCCGTCATCAGCGCAATGCGATGGCCACGGGCGATCAGCTCGGACGCCAGCGCTTCGGCCGGGAAGAAATGCCCGCCGGTGCCGCCGGCGGCGATCACGATAGGACGGACGCGCGCAAATGGCCACGCCATTTCGCTGGGGAGGCCCCTCATGCGCTGCGCTCCCAGACCGGCTCGGCGCGTGTGCGGCGCCGGGTGAGCGCCAGCAGCATGCCGATGCCGAGCGCCACCGCCAGCACGGACGATCCGCCATACGACACGAAGGGAAGGGTCATGCCCTTGGTCGGGATCAGGTGCAGCGAGCTGCCCATATTGACGAACGCCTGCAGGCCGAAGCTGGTCACCAGCCCGCAGGACGCCAGCACGATGAACAGGTCCTGTTCCGCCAGCAGCCGCAGCAGGC
>CAXSGE010000063.1:0-23471 GCA_964236715.1 uncultured Acetobacteraceae bacterium
CATGAACTCGCTCATGTCGATGCGCACCATCGCGCGGTCGTCGTCGAACAGGAACGCCGCCAACGCCTTGGTCAACTCGGTCTTGCCGACGCCGGTCGGACCCAGGAACAGGAAGCTGCCAATCGGCCGGTTAGGGTCCTGCAGGCCCGCCCGCGCCCGCCGCACCGCATTGGCGACGTGCTTCAGCGCTTCTTCTTGTCCGACCACCCGGCGGCGCAACTCGTCCTCCATGCGCAGCAGCTTGGACCGCTCGCCCTCGAGCATCCGGTCGACCGGCACACCGGTCCAGCGCGACACCACGGCAGCGATCTGCTCCTCGGTCACTGCCTCGTTCACCAGGCCGGCAGCCGGGCTTGCGCTATCATGCCCGCCCGCGATCCGGCGCTCGAGGTCGGGCACGGTGCCATAAATCAGCTCGCTCGCCCGGGCGAGGTCCCCGCGACGGCGAGCGGCCTCGATCTCGCTGCGCGCATGATCCAACTGCTCCTTCAGCTTCTGCGTATCCGCGACCCGGCTCTTTTCACTGCGCCAAGCCGTCGTCATCGCGTCGGATTTCTCGCCAAGCTCGGCGATCTCACGTTCCAGCCGCTCCAGCCGCTCACGGGAGTTCGCGTCCGTCTCCTTGCGCAGCGCCTCCCGCTCGATGCGCAACTGCATGAGGCGGCGGTCCAACTCGTCCAACGCCTCCGGCTTGCTGTCGACCGCCATGCGCAGGCGCGACGCCGCCTCGTCCACCAGATCGATCGCCTTGTCCGGCAGGAAACGATCGCTGATGTAGCGGTTGCTGAGCGTCGCCGCTGCCACCAATGCGCCGTCGGTGATGCGGACGCCGTGGTGCAGCTCGTACTTGTCCTTGATCCCGCGCAGGATGCTGATCGTGTCCTCGACGCTGGGCTCGCCCACGAACACCGACTGGAAGCGCCGGGCCAAAGCGGCGTCCTTCTCAATATACTTGCGGTATTCGTCCAGCGTGGTGGCGCCGACGCAATGCAGCGCGCCGCGCGCAAGCTCGGGCTTCAGCAGGTTGCTGGCGTCCATCGCGCCGTCCGCCTTGCCGGCACCGACCAGCGTATGCATCTCGTCGATGAACAAGACGATCTCGCCCTCGGCCGACGCAATTTCCTTGAGCACGGCCTTTAGGCGCTCCTCGAACTCACCGCGGAACTTGGCCCCGGCCACCAGCGCGCCGAGGTCCAGCGCCATCACGCGCTTGTTGCGCAGGCTTTCCGGCACGTCGCCGTTGACGATGCGGAGCGCCAGGCCTTCGACGATCGCGGTCTTGCCGACGCCAGGCTCGCCGATCAGCACCGGGTTGTTCTTGGTGCGCCGGGCCAGGATTTGGATAGTGCGGCGAATTTCCTCGTCACGGCCGATCACCGGATCGAGCTTGCCGTCGCGCGCCAGGGCGGTCACGTCGCGAGCATACTTCTTCAAAGCGTCGAAGCCGGCCTCGGCATTCGGGCCGTCCACCTTGCGGCCGCGCCGAATGTCGGCCACTGCCTTGTCCAAGCCCTGCGGCGTTGCGCCGGAGCTGCGCAAAGCGCGCGCGGCCGGCGTGTCGCTCGCGGCGAGCGCCAGCAGCAAGCGGTCCTGCGCGACATACTCGTCACCGGCCTTCGTCGCCGCCTGTTGCGCAGCATCCAGCACGCGCACCAGGTCGGGCGTCGCTTGCGGCTGCCCGGCGCCAGCGCCCTGCACCTTCGGGATGCGCGCCACCTCGGCGTCGACCGCCTGTTTGGCGGCCTGCGGATTACCTGCCGCCGCCTTGATCAGCCCGGCGGCAGCGCCCTCCTCATCGTCCAGCAACGCTTTCAGCAGGTGCTCGGGCGTCAAGCGCTGATTGAACTCACGCAACGCGATCGTCTGCGCCGCTTGCAGGAAGCCGCGCGCGCGTTCAGTGAATTTTTCGATGTCCATGTCCACGTCCCTTTCATCAGGCAACGGGCACGTGCCGGCCCCTATGATTAGGCAGCCATCACGAGTCCTTGTAATTGCCAAATGGGGAGCGAAACGGTGGCACTCAAGCCGTTGGGGTCATGCAGGCCTGGCTACCCCGGCATGAACAAAGCAGACGCCCACCGCAGCTACGCAGCCGCTTTTGGCCGGAAGCGCTGCATTGCGGCGTCGACCCGGCGCCGGATGCCGCCTATCCGCCCGACCGCCTTCAGCCGCCTGTCGAGGAAGGCGAGGGTCGGCGCATCGTCATCGCTGCCGTCCCCAAGCCAATACAGCAGCGTCGCGCCATAAACCCCCCCAAGGATCGCACGCTTGGTATACCAACTGAAATCGGCAGAACCGTCGCCGGCCGCATACCAGATGGTGTCCACGGTGCGTGCCGTGCATCGGACGGCGACGCCTGCATTCCCCGGCAGCGCCAAAACCGCCAAGGCGCGGCGGACTGCATCCTTATAAGGCCGGTTCTGCTCCAGCCGCAGCGCGATGACCGCCCTGACACGTTGGGAGAGACGCAGGCTGGAGACGTCAGCGGCAACAGCGCCCTGCTCCATCCAGCGGTCGCCGAGGTCGCAATAAGCCTCGATCAGGTCGGTGACGCCACCGGGGAACAGCAGGTCCGCATCCGGCCCGGCAGCAGCGCGCAACGCGGCCATCGTCCAGCCGTCGAACACGACATTCGGCAATAGCGCCACAATGGCCGCATCGCGCTCGTCGCTGCGTTCGGGAGGATTGAGCATGGGGCGGTGTCCTTTAGGAGGTGGCGCTGGCACGAGCCAGTTCCTCGTTGAAGCCGAAGAGGCGGAAATCTGTCATCCGCATCGGATACAGGATGCCATCCAAGTGGTCGTTCTCGTGCTGCACGACTCCGGCATGGAAGCCGCTGGCGTCGGCCCCAACTGGATTGCCGTCGGTATCCACGCCGCGATAGCGCACACGGACATGCCGCGGCACCGCAGCGCGCAGGCCTGGAATGGACAGGCATCCCTCCCATCGCAGCACCTTGTCTTCGCCCAGCAATTCAAGCTGGGGGTTGATCACGACGGTGTTGCCCATCTCGCCATCACCGTCGCCCTCCGTCGTACGGCCGGGCGGCACGCGGAACACGAACAGGCGGAGCGGCACATGCACCTGGGGCGCAGCGAGGCCCGCGCCCTGAGCGTCCTGCATGGTTTCGATCATGTCGGCCACCAAGCGCCGGATCTCGGGCGCGCCGGGGTCGGCTACTGGCGCGGCGCGGGTCAGCAGCACGGGGTGGCCCATACGGGCAATTTTCAGGATAGCCATGGCGTCCCTCGATGATCTCGGCTGGTCTGGGGTTGCAGTGGGTCTGGAATGCAGATGGGTTGGCGAAAGGCTTTGGCGAGGCGGCAAGACGGTGCTATAGGGTCGGCTTCCGTGGTCCATGCTAACCGGAAACCCTTTACCATGCCCAAGCCCGGGCGTGTCCCAGGCAAGAGGAGAAAGCGGCCAAGTGCAGGTTCTCGTACGTGACAACAATGTCGATCAGGCGCTGAAAGCGCTCAAGAAAAAAATGCAGCGCGAGGGAGTGTTCCGCGAGATGAAGCTGCGGCGGCACTACGAAAAGCCGTCGGAGCGCCGGGCGCGTGAGGCCGCCGAGGCCGTGCGCCGAGCCCGCAAGATGGAGCGTAAGCGGTTGGAGCGTGAGGGGTTCTAACCTCGCTGCTTGCCGTCTGATCTAACCATGCCGCGGCCCGGGCGCCTGCTTGCTGGCTGCGGTTTGCGTTGGGCAGGCCGGTATCGTCGCCGCCCGCGCAAAATGCATCGATGCGGACGTTGGATCGCGCTTCGGGTGTAAAGCGCCGAGCCTTGATGTTCCTGAATATGTGACCTGCGCTAACGGCGAAGCTGGCGCGCGCGCTGCATTGCAGCAAGCAATCCATTATTCTTGTGCACCGCCAAAGAAATGCCTTTTTTGGGCTGTTGAAGGAGTTGGAGAAACCTAAAGGAGAAGCCCACCGATGCGTATCGCGCAAATCGCGCCGCTGCACGAGGCGGTCCCCCCGAAGCTTTATGGCGGGACAGAGCGTGTCGTCTCGTTCCTGACCGAAGAGCTGGTCGCGCAAGGCCACAATGTCACGCTGTTCGCCAGCGGCGACTCCGTTACATCGGCAAAGCTCGAATCGGTTTGGCCGCGCGCGTTGCGCCTGGACCCGGGAATCCGCGACCCGATCGCCCCGCACATGCTCCTGATGGAAGCCGTGCGCCGGCAGGCGGACGAGTTCGACGTGCTGCACTTCCACATGGATTATTGGCCGTTCAGCCTGTTCGGACGGCAGCGCACGCCGTTTGTCACCACCATGCATGGCCGGCTGGACCTCGCCGAGCTGCAGCCGGTGTTCGACACGTTTCCGAACGCGCCGCTGGTGTCCATCAGCGACGCCCAACGCCGCCCGCTGCCGCAGGCGCGTTATGTCGCGACCGTGCATCATGGGCTGCCGCAGGATCTGCTGACCCCGCAGCCGGGTCCGAAGGATTACCTGGCATTCCTAGGCCGGATCGCGCCGGAAAAGGGGCCGGACCGTGCCATCCGCATCGCCCGTGCCTGCGGCATCCCGCTTAAGATCGCTGCCAAAGTGGACCGGGTCGACCAGGGCTACTTCGACAGCGTCATCCGCCCGATGCTGGCCGGCGGCGGGGTGGAGCTGATCGGCGAGATCAACGATGCCCAAAAGCCGGAGTTCCTAAGTGGCGCCATGGGTCTGTTGATGCCAATCGACTGGCCCGAGCCGTTCGGCCTGGTGATGATCGAGGCCATGGCTTGCGGCACCCCGGTCATCGCCTTCAACCGCGGTTCTGTGCCTGAGATCATCGCCGACGGTGTCAATGGCTATATCGTCGAGGATGAAACGGGCGCGATGGCGGCGGTGAACCGCTTGGCAAAGCTTTCCCGCGCAACTGTCCGCCAGCAGTTCGAACAACGGTTCACTGCGCGGCGCATGGCCGAGGATTACGTGAGCATCTATCGCTCGCTGGCCGGTGAGGACCGGTCGGTGTTGCGCGCCATCCGTTGAGCGCTTGGGGCTGTCCGCGGCTCGGACAGCCTCAGCGGATGTTTAATACCGGTTGTGCGAATTGCTCGGACCAAAAAGTTCGCCTGCCGCATGCATCGTGGAGACGTTCGCCATGTGCAGGTACGGCATGTTCGCCAGGCGCTGCAGCACCTGATCACCCGTTTGGCTAAACACCGGGTTGCCAAGCTGCGCAACGGCGGCAGCTTGGTTCCCTGCCGCCAGTGCATTGCCCGCACCCGCCAGATGGTCCACCACCGCCTGCGATGAGGTGCCCGGCACCACGCCAAGCGCCGCCCGAACCTCCCGGCGCCCCTCAAGCAACTGCTCCTTGGTAAGAGCGTCGATATTGGCCCAGCGCGGGCTCGTATAGAATTGCCCGGCGACGTAATCCATCGACGCCGCGGCGCGGGCGGCTTCGATGGGGCGACCCCGGGTCCGGCCACTATCGGCGAACGCCCATTGCGCCAGGTTCATGGCCGTCACATCCGGGTCGAAGCCGCTGCCGAGCGCACCGGGCGGAAGCCGAGCCGTGTCGGGCACGTAGGGTTGCGGCCCTCCGGCGCACGCCGCCGGCAACAGGCATATGGCCGCGAGCAACAGGCGACGAAGCATTCATTTTTCCCAGTTGTCCGCCTCATAAATGGGAAGGCAAACCGGGCCGCTAAGGGCCGTTTCTGAACCGGATGCTAAAACAACGTGCCGCGCAGATCGAAGCGGCGGGCCGCCTCCACTCGCTCCGTCACCGCTGGCCGGTTCCGGATATAGATAGTATTCATTCCTGCCCGGTTATATCCGCCCAGAGCGCTCAGCACCCGCGTCACAGGGTTATATCCATAGGGCTCAAAGCCAGAGTTGATGATTTCCCTGTGCACATCGTCGTCGCTGACATCATACCGCCCGCCGGACCCATTCAGTTCGATGATGAGCGCCTGGAGTTCCGGCTGCATAAGCGTCTCGCGCGCGCCACGCAGGATGCTCAGTTCAAAGCCTTCAGCGTCCATTTTGATTAACCGGCAACGAGTTCCCGCCAACACAACGTCGAGCCGGGCCATGCTGACCTCAACTGTGTCCAACCCGGCTGCATCGGACACGATGTGGTTCAACCCTCCACGTTGGGACGTCATCCGTTCTACCCCGGACGCCTCGCCCAGTGCGCAGCAATGACTTTGCACCAGCGGTTCGATATTGTTCAGGCGCAAGTTCCGTTGCAGTTCCGCGTAAGTCTCGGGCACAGGTTCAAAGGCGATCGAGCGCGCCCCGGCCACGGCACTCGCCAGCACGGTGTAGCCGCCGACGTTTGAACCGACGTCGACGAAGGTGTCGCCTGGCCGTAGCAAATGAAGCAGAAACGCCTGCTCGGCAAAATCCCATAAGCCGCAAGTGTAAACCATAGTCGCAAAATTCTGCCGGTCGGATAAGATCAGCCGGGCGCCCTCGACCAATGGCAAAACATATTCGGCGCCCATGATACGATGGCCGAAGTTCCAGCGTAAATAGTCCAGCAGGGCACCGGATCGCCGCTGCATGTTGCTGGGATGATGGCTGATCTCGGCAAGGGTCTTCAAATGTCTGGCAAACAGCATACGGCCATGTTTAACAACCGTTGCTGAAAAATAACAAGTCTGACCTCAAGCAGACGATGGCTCGTCAAAGCCAAGCATCAGGCGCAAGTTTTGCACCGCAGCGCCGGACGCGCCTTTACCCAGGTTGTCGAGCCGCGCGACCAGAACCGCGTGGCCATGGGCGTCATTGCCGAACACCCGCAGTTCCATGCGGTCGGTATCGTTCAGCGCGGTGGCCTCCAGCGCGCCGCCGGCTTCGGGCGGCAGGACCTGCACCAGCGGCTGATTGCGATACCGGTCGGCCATGACCGCATGCAGATCGGCAATGCGCGGGCGGCCCGGCAAGCTGTCGAGGTGCAACGGCACCGACACCAGCATACCCTGGCGCGCATGCACGACGGACGGCACGAAGATCGGACGCCGGGCAAGCCGCGCGTGGAGTTGAAGCTCCGGTATGTGCTTGTGCTCAAGCCCAAGGGCATACAGCTCGAACGCTGGGCCGCCCGCGGCTTCGTGCGCCTCGATCATGGCGCGGCCTCCGCCGGAGTAGCCGCTTACGGCGTTGACCGAAATGGGATGATCCGGCGGCAGCAGCCCCGCATCCACCAGCGGACGCAGCAGTGCGATGGCGCCGGTCGGATAGCAGCCGGGATTGGCCACGCGCGCTGCCGCGGCGATGCGGGCCGGCTGCTCAGGCGAGAGTTCAGGGAAGCCATAGACCCAGCCCGAATCGCAGCGGTGCGCCGTGCTGGCGTCCAGCAGCTTTGGCGCATCGTCTCCGAGGCTGGCAGCGAGCGCGTTGCTTTCGCGCGCCGCCGCGTCCGGCAAGCAAAGCACGACCAGGTCCACGGCGCCCATCAGGTCGCGGCGCGCATGGGGGTCCTTGCGATGTGCGGGATCGATGCTGCGGATCGCGATGCCCGGCACGGCCGCCAGACGCTCGCGAATACCTAAGCCCGTCGTGCCGGCCTCTCCGTCGATGAACACGGTCGCGTCTGCCACACTAATCCTCCTGGCATTGATTGAGAGTTGCATAGGGCGAAAAAGCAAGGGGCGGCCCGATGCGGACCGCCCCCCTTGGACAAACTCGCCGGGTGGGAGGTTACCGCTTGCTGAACTGGAAGCTGCGGCGGGCCTTGGCCTTGCCGTACTTCTTGCGCTCGACCACGCGGCTGTCGCGGGTCAGGAAGCCCGCAAGCTTCAGCACGCCGCGCAGGTCCGGCTCGTAATGCGTCAGAGCACGGCTGATGCCATGGCGGACCGCGCCGGCCTGCCCGGACAAGCCGCCGCCGTTGCAGGTGCAGAACACGTCGAACTGATTGTAGCGGTCAGTGACCAGGAACGGCTGGGTGATCAGCATCCGCAGCACCGGGCGGGCGAAATACTGCGTGACGCGCTTGCCGTTGACGTTGATCTCGCCCTTGCCCGGCTTGATCCAAACCCGCGCGATCGCGTTCTTGCGCCGCCCGGTCGCATAGCTGCGGCCCAGCGCGTCACGCTTCGCCTCCCGCCTCGGCGCATCGCTGGTGACGATCGCGCTGGCGACCGCGAGGTCCTTGAGGTCCGCGAGCGTGCGGGTCGGCGCTTCGATTTCGGTGTCGGACATGCTCAGACCCTTTTGTTCTTGGAGTTCATGGCAGCGACATCCAGCGCCTGCGGCTGCTGGCCATCATGCGGGTGCGCGCCGCCGGCATAAACGTGCAAATGCCGCATCTGCTCGCGCTGCAGCGGGCCGCGGGTGATCATGCGCTCGACGGCCTTCTCGATCACGCGCTCGGGGTGCTTGCTGTCGAGCCGCTGGCGAATGCTGCGTCCCTTGATCCCGCCGGGGTAGCCGGTGTGCTTATAGAAGATGCTCTGGTCGGCCTTGTTGCCGGTGACGCGCACCCTCTCGGCATTGACGACGACGATGTTGTCCCCGCAATCGACGTGCGGCGTGAACTGCGGCTTGTGCTTGCCCCGCAGGCGCTGGGCGATGATCGAAGCCAGCCGCCCGAGCACGAGCCCGTCCGCGTCGATCAGGGTCCAGCCTTTGCTCACGGTGGCGGGCTTGAGCGAAAGGGTCGTCTTCATCGTATGTGTCCCAACTGGAATAATGCGCCGCCTATGCTCCGGAACCCAAGCGGGGTCAAGCATTTTAGGTTGTGGTAACATCATACCACAGTTTTGCCGTGGGCGGGGCTGCGCCGTATAATAGGGCAATGCATGGCGCGATCCACGTCATAGGCGCAAGCGGGCGGTCCGGGACGGCGCTGTGCCGGTCGTTTTTGGCCGACGCCGTTCCCTTTGTGCCCGTCGTGCGCAATGCCGCGCGCTGGGCTGCCGCCGGGCTGCCGGGCGCACCCAGGATCACAGACATCAAACAGGCCAGCCTCGCTGCTGCGCTGAGTGACGCAGCCTGCATCGTATCCTGTGCGCATGCCCGCCATATCCCCACCATCCTCGCCGCTGCGCCTCGGGACAGCCGCTTCGTGTTCCTCGGCAGCACGCGCAAGTTCACCCGTTGGCCGGACGCCCATGCGCGGGGCGTGCTGGGCGGCGAGAGCCTGTTCCTCGCCTCTGGCCGGTCCGGCGTCTTGCTGCATCCCACGATGATCTACGGCGCGGCCGGCGAGGACAACGTGCAGCGCCTCGCCGCCCTGCTGCGTCGCCTTCCGATCGTGCCGCTCCCCGGCGGCGGGCGCTCGCTGGTGCAGCCCATCCACCAATCCGACGTGACCCGGTGCCTGCGCGCCGCATTGGACGTGAACTGGGCGGGGCCGCAAACCATGGTGATCGCCGGGCCGGAGCCGGTGACTTATGCGGCGTTCGTCCGCGCCGTTGCCGTCGCCGCGGGGTTGCGGCCCCCCTGGATCGTGCCGGTCGCGCCGTCTGTGCTGCGTGCGTTGTCGCCGTTGACGACGCTGCCGGGCCTGCCGCGGGTCCGCGGCGACGAACTGCGGCGCTTGCTGGAAGACAAGGCGTTCTCCATAGATGCGATGCAGTGCACGCTGCACGTCGACCCGATCCCGCTTGCCGCCGGCCTAGCGCTGACCTTTGCCAAAGCTGAACCAACCTCCGAAAGGCCCTGACATGCCCGTCGTCAACCGCATCGCCGATTTCCACGCCGACATGACGGAGTGGCGCCGCGACCTGCACCGCCACCCGGAGCTGGGCCTGGAGGAGACGAGGACGTCGGGCATCGTGCAGGAGCGCCTGCGGAGCTTCGGCGTGGACGAGGTGCATGCCGGGCTGGCCGGCACCGGCGTCGTCGGCGTAATCCATGGTTCGCAGCCCGCGAGCCCAGGCGCACGCAGCGCGATCGGGCTCCGCGCTGACATGGACGCGCTGCCGATCCACGAGGAGACCAACGCCGAGTGGGCCAGCCAAACGCCCGGCGTGATGCACGCCTGCGGCCATGACGGCCACACGGCCATGCTGCTGGGCGCCGCTCGCTATTTGGCCGAGACGCGCAACTTCGCCGGCACCGTCTATGTCATCTTCCAGCCGGCGGAGGAGAACAAGGGCGGCGGGCAGATAATGGTCGAGCAGGGCCTGTTTGAGCAGTTCCCGATGCAGCAGGTTTACGGGATGCATAACTGGCCCAGCGTGCCGGCCGGGGTGTTCAAATGGCGGAACGGCCCGGTCATGGCCGCCGTCGCCGACATCGAGATCACCGTGACCGGACGCGGCGCGCATGGCGCACAGCCGCATACCGGGATCGACCCTATCGTCGTCAGCGCCGCGATCGTGCAGGCCCTGCAGAGCATCGTCGCCCGCAACGTGGAACCGACTTTGGCCGGGGTCGTGACCATCGGCAGCATCCAGGGCGGCCAGATCTACAACGTGATCCCCGAGACCGTCCGCATGCTCGGCACCGCCCGCTGGTTCAGCCCGGCGGTCGGCGACCTGCTGGAGGCCCGGATCAAGCGGCTAGCGAGCCATATCGCCGAGGGCTTCGGTGCTCATGCGGAGGCCTTGTTCAACCGCAAGTATCCGGCGACGGTGAACGACCCCGCCGCCATGGAGCTGGCCCGGCTTGCGGCCGAGGCGGTGCAGGGCGCTGCCGCGGTCGAGCACATGGACCTGCCGACGATGGGCGGCGAGGATTTCAGCTTCATGCTGAACGCGAAACAGGGCGCATACATCATGCTCGGCGCGGGCCGGGGCGTTGGCGACGCGATGGTGCATCACCCAAAATACGATTTTAACGATGCGATCCTGCCGGTTGGCGCATCGTATTGGGCCACCCTCGCCGAACAGCTTTTGCCGCGCCATTAATCCAGCCAGGGCAGCATCCCAGCGAAGCGGGCGGCGTTGACCGTCCAGGGTTCGGTCTGCATGACATCGGTCCAGGCCTCGGCGTCCTGGGTGAAAATCCAGTCGAACTCCAGGCTCATCAGCCGGGCAATGTCGTAATAGAACGGGTCGACCCGCCGGTTGGTGAACATGCTGACGCGGGTCCCCGGACGCATGAACACCGTGTTGGCGAGCGCCGCGCCCATCGGCCCCAGCACATGGTCGGCGCCGTGGAACAGGCTGATCTGCTCGGGGAAGCTGAGCGTCGCAGGCTCTATGACATGGTAGCCATAGGCGCGGGCCAGGTCTTCCAGCTCGGCCTGGTTGGTGATCGGGCGGATCGCCCCGCGCGGGCGCGTTATATAAAGCCGGCGCGGAAAGGCGGAGGCCGGCACAGCGGCGGCCAGCAGCAGCGCAAAGTCGCGCAGGGTTTGCGACTTGCGGCGGTCATGCTGGGCAATCGGGCCGACCCACAACACGTCGTCGACCCGCAAGATTTGATTGTTGAAACAAGTGACATGCTCGAACGCCAGGCCGAGCGCCTCGGCAGCGAACTGCACTGCCGGCAGGAACATCAGGCTGGACCAGGGAAACAGCAGGGTGAACCGGCCGATCCCCATCCTCCGGATGTGCAGCAGCTTGGGCAGCACCTCGACCAACATATGGCCGTAGTTGCAATAGACGTCCTTGAAGATGTGGAAGATCGGCAGCGCGCTGCCCTCATGGCGGTGCACTTCGCCGCGCAGGATCTGCTGGCCGATTTCAGTGATCGCCGGCCGGTCGACCGCGCTTCGCTCGAAGTTGAAGGTGTCCGCCAGTGGCCGGGCTGGATACTGGATCAGATAATGCCCGTGCACGACATGTACGTTTCGAATGCGGATCACATACTCGTCCGGGCAGGCGATGGTGGCGCGCAGCAACTCCTCCGAGAACCACGGCACGAGTTTCGGGTCGCGGGTTAGGTAGTTAAACAGGCGGGGCGGCCCTCGGGAAACGTAGGAACGGTTCGGAACCGTCAACGCAACGTCGTGCGGCACCTCGGTATGGCGGTAGAGACGCATCGAGGGCAGCGTCGAGCCCACGTCAGTTCCACTCGAATGTGAACATCTCGTAGCCGAATAGCGCCGGAGTGAATGCAAGCTGGCGGTTATGCGCGTGCAGCGCCCGGGACTTGGCCCCATAGGGCAATGCGGCCGGGTCCTGCAGCGCGTCATGCACGTAGGCCAGCAAGGTTGGGTGCATGGCCCGGTGGCACAGGAACAGCTTGTTGCCGGCCCAGGCGAACGGAGCCAGCGCGGTATCGGGATGGCCGATGAAATGGCGGCAGAGCGCTTCCATAACGCCTGGGGTCTGGGCGTTGAAGGCGTCATCGGCCGCGATGATCGTCCGCTCGCCCAACAGCATCTCAACCAGCGCCAGGTCATGCGCCACGTCGGACGCCAGGTGCCCGGCGTCGACGCTGATGAAGCTGTAGCCGCCGGGGCAAAGCTCCTGCAACGCGGCGGCTCCGACGTCGGCGGTGAACGCGACCAGCAGCGTAGGCGCCGCCGAGCCGGGCGCCATCGCCATGATGGTGGCCACGGCTGCGTTGCGTGCATAGTCCTGGTCGGCTGGCGGAATCTGCTCGCCGACGCGGGAGGTGAAGGCGTCGACCCCCACCACCGGCGCGCCGGTGCCCTGCGCCAGGCTGGCCAGCAGGCTCAGGTACTTGCCCTTGAACACGCCAAGTTCCAGGACCCCGGTCACGGCCTGCATCCCCCGCTGCCACTGGAACAGCCGCCTCGTAAGGTCAGCGGCCTCATCGGACATCCAGCCCTCGATGCCGCGAAACGCCTCGAGGTTGATCTCGGGCGCCTGGACAACGGCCGGAGGTTCACTGGGGATAGGTGGCGCTGCGGCCGGGGCGGTCCTATGGCGCGCGACGAGGCAGGCGAACAGCGTCTCGGCCTCCCCGGTCCGCTCCGCTTGCAGCTCCATCCGCATGATCCCGTCGATCAGCGCATTGTCGGCGTCGTCGTCCGGGTCGAAGTTGTGCACGATGTCCAGCAGCACCTCGAACGACAGGCTCATGCCCATCGGGACGACCTCCACGTCGAAGAACTGGCGCATGACCGGGATGATCTCGGCCGACCGCGCCGCCTCGCTCGGGTCGTGCTGCAGATAAAGCTCGATCGGCCGGCGCTGGATATCGGTCTTGAGCACGCCGAAGCGGTCCAGCCGCTTTGCCTCTGGCAACGTGCCCAGGGCCTGGTTCATGGCCGCGAGGTGCGCGTCGGAATACTGCATGCGGGACGGGCCGATGTAGTCGCTGGCGAACAGCACGCCGTCCGGCTGCAGCGTGGCGGCGGCCTGGGCGAACAGGTGCTCCAGGTTCTCGATGTGGTGCAGGGCGTGGCTGGCGTAGACGAAGTCATACTGGTTGCGCGGCATCCACCAGGTGTTGCCGTCCAGCAAATGGAAGCGCAGCGTGCGCAGGCCCTGGCCGCGCGCCTTGGCCTGCGCCGCGGCGATCGCGCCCTCGGCGACATCGAACGCATCGATGTGCTCGCAGGCGCCCGCCTCGATCAGCCCGAAGGCGAGATCCCCGGCGCCGCAGCCGATCTCGAGCGCATGGCGCGCCGGAGCCGGCATGCGCGCCCGCATCCACGAGAACGGGTCGAGCCCGCCAAGATAGGCGTCATACAGCCCGGCCCGCAGCCGCGGATGGTCGATCGCATACATCCAGGCTTCGCGGCCCGGAGCTTTGCGCTGTTCGAGGCAGGCGGTCCAGAATTCAGAGGTTTTGTCGGTGTCGCGCGGCATAGGTGATCGTTGCACCGCCGGCGTCGCTTGTCAGCCCCGCCACGTCCGGTAATTTCAGGCTAGCCGTTGCTCGTAGTGCTGGACCAGCCGGGTCGCCGGAAACAGCAGGACGAAATAGATCAGGGCCACGACGGTATAGACCTCAAGCGGACGGTAGGTGTCGGCGGTGATGAGCGTGCCCTGGTACAGCAGGTCCGGCACCGCGATCGTGCTGACCAGCGAGGTGTTCTTGAGCTGGATAATCGACTGGTTCATGAATGGCGGTACCATGCGCCGGACCGCTTGCGGCAGCACGACATGCCGCATCACCCCGGCCCAGCGCAGGCCGAGCGCCCTGGCGGCGTCCCACTGCCCCGCCTCGATCGAGACAATGCCGCCGCGGAAGATCTCCGCATAGAACGCGCCGGTATATAGCGACAGCACGAGCGTCGCGGCCACGGCGGCGGGAAGCTGGATGTCGAGGATGACCGGCAGCGCGTAGTAGAACCAGACGATCTGCACCAGCAACGGGGTGCAGCGGAAAATCTCGATGAACCCGACCAGCGGCGCGTTCACCCACCACGAGCGGGACAGCCGGCCAAGCCCCAGCGCCAAGCCGATCACCAGCCCCAAGGCGACCGTGCCCACGGTGTAGGCGAGCGTATAGGCGATCCCGGTCCAGAACAGGTTCGAGTAGCGCAGCAGGAAGCCGAAGCTCCATTGATAGCCCATCTGGCGCTGTTCCGGCTGTTAGAACACCACCTCGGGCGGCACGTCGTCCTTGGCCACGCCGTTGAGCGCGAGCCCGGCCAGCAGCCAGTCGCGAATCTGGCCGACGCCGCGGTTATAGTCGATCCAGGCATTCACGACGTCGACGAAGCGCGTATCGGCCTCGCGCCGCACGCCGAAGTTGCTTGGAAGCGCCACCAGCGGGCCGGTCAGCATGTGATACGGGCCGAGCGAACGGTTGCGGGCGATGGTGCTCAGGCCCAGCAAGGCGGCCATGATCAGCACGTCGGTGCGGCCGGATTGGAAGGCAAGCGTCGCCTCATCGCGGGTTTTAAACCCGGTGATCTCAGCTTTCGGGGCATAGCGCCGCGCCGCGGTCTCGTGCAGCGAGCCAATATCGCAGGCAATGCGCACATCGGGCGTGTTGATGTCATCCCACGTCTTGGGATTGAATCCCTTCTTCGCCAAGCAGCCGTAGGGGTGGTTGATGAACGGCCGGGTGAAGCCGATCGCCAAAGCGCGCTGCGGCGTCGGCCCCAGCGCAAAGGCGAGGTCGATCTTGTTGGCCTGCAGGTCCAGCACGGAATTCGCATAGGTGCTCTCAATGTATTCGAGCTTGGCGTCGAACACCTTGGCGATGTCGCGGGCGAACTCGATCGCGGCGCCCTTCCACTCGCCGCTGGCAAGGTCCTTGGCGAAATACGGCAGCTCCCCCGGAAGTGCCGCGATGCGCAGCGCCTTGGTGCGGTTGATCCGGTCGACCGTGCTCTCGTAGCCCAAGCCGGTTTGCGCCTGGGCAGATGCGATGAACCCCGCCGGGATGACGATGGCAGCAGCAGCGAGGCTGCGGCGGGTCGGCCGGTTCATGCTGCTTCCCTATGTTCGCGAACGCGGCATGCAACAAGCGTTCCGGTCATGCGCCGTGATTAGCACGCGCCGCACCTTCGGGCTGATACCCGTTGTCATAACGGCTGACTCTGATGTGATCCCGAGCTTAGCTGAAGTGTGATTCCCTTCTGATCGGTTCGACGGAGGGGGAAAGTTATGGGAGCACGCGGCTTGGTAATCCGGGATGACGTGGGCGCAGCCGAGTTGCGGCGGTTCGCCAAAGGCGAGGCGGACCGGGGTGCGGCCTTGCGGGCGGTTGCGATCGCGCACGCCTTGGAGGGGGCGAGCCGGGCGGAGGCGGCCCGGGTTGTCGGGCGGGAGCGCCAATCGTTGCGCGACGCGGTGGTGCGCTTCAACGCCGAAGGCTTGGCGGGGCTTGGGGATCGTCCTCGCCCGGGGCGGCCGGAGAAGCTGAGCATGACGCGGCAAGAGGAGTTGCGGGCGTGGGTGCTTGCCGGGCCGGACCCGGAGGTGGACGGGATCAGCAGCTACCGCCTGCTCGACATCGCCGCCCACATCCAGGAGCGTTGGGCGGTGTCCTACACGCTGTCTGCCCTGTCCCGGTTGCTGCACCGCATGGGCCTGTCGTGGCAGACGACGCGGCCCGTCCACCCGAAAGGCGATGCCGAGGCGCAGGAGCTATATAAAAAACCTCGCGGCCACGCTCGAAGCCGTCAAGGCCGTCCATCCCGGCAAGACGCTGCAGCTGTGGTGTGAGGACGAGGCCCGCGAGGGCCAGAAAGGCCGCACCGGCCATCGCTGGTTCACTCGCGGCGTGCGTCCGCCGGGGCGGCGCGACCGGCGGTTCCTGTCCACCTACATCTTCGCAGCCGTCCGTCCTGGCTAAGACGACGCGTTCGCCCTGGTGCTGCCCGAGGCGAGGGCGGTGACCATGGACCTGTTCCTGGCACGCTTTGCCGAGACCCTGCCTGCGGGCGTGCATGCCGTGCTCATGCTCGATCAGGCCGGCTGGCACGGCCGGGCGGTGTTGCAGGTGCCGGCCAACGTCACCCTGCTGCCGCTGCCGCCGTATTCGCCGGAGCTCAACCCGGTGGAACGGGTCTGGTTGTACTTGCGGGAGCGCTTTCTGTCGTTCCGCCTATACCAGAACGAGGGCGCCATCGTGGATGCGCTCTGCGCCGCTTGGAATGCGTTACGTGACGAAACCGGGCGTCTCACTACCCTGACTAGCTATCCTTGGCTCATCCACGCCATCGATCAAGTCAGCACATGAGTCAATTGGTATGAAAGGAACTGCTGGGGCGAACGACGGGTCTCGAACCCGCGACATCCAAGACCACAACCTGGCGCTCTACCAACTGAGCTACGTCCGCCATAGCAGGCGCGGGGTTTACGGCTTTCAGCCCGCCGCCGTCAACCGTGCCATGCCGGTCCGCGCCTGGAAGTGCCGGGCCAGGCGCGTCACCGCTTCGTCAAGCAGCGTATCCCGCTTGCAAAAGGCGAACCGGGCGTAGTGCCCAGGCGCCTGGCCCTCGTAGAACGCCGACACGGGGATCGCCGTCACGCCGGCCTGTTCGGTGATGTGGCGGCAAAAGGCCACGTCGTCGCCGGCGAAACCCAGCCGGCTGAAATCGGCGGTGACAAAATAGCTTCCCATGGCGGGCAGCACATTAAAGCCGATGCCGGCCAATCCCGCCGAAAGCCGGTTCCGTTTCGCCGCCAGCGCCGCCGCAAGCCCGGCGAAGTAGGCGTCGTCCTTGCCAAGCCCCACCGCCACCGCGCGCTGCAGGTTGGGCGCCGTGGTGAACGTCAGGTTCTGGTGCGCCTTGGCGACGATAGCCGCCAGCGCAGCCGGGCCGGTGACATAGCCGACCTTCCAGCCCGTCAGGCTGAATGTCTTGCCGGCGCTGCCGACCCGCAGGCAGCGGCCACGCAAGCCCGGCAAGGTCATCAACGGGATATGCCGCCAGCCGTCATAGGTCAGGTGCTCATACACCTCGTCGCACACCGCGTAGGCGTCATGCTTGGCCAGCAGGCCGGCGATGAAGGCAAGCTCGGCGGCGGTGAACACCTTGCCCGTCGGGTTCATCGGCGTGTTCAGCAGGATCGCCTTGGTTTTCGGGCCAAAGGCGGCGGCGAGCTCGGCGCGCGGCAGCTCCCACTTCGGCGGCATCAGGCGCACAAGGCGCGGGACGGCGCCGAGCATGCGGACGACTGGAAGGTAGGTGTCGTACAGCGGCTCGATCAGCACGACCTCGTCGCCGGGGTTCAGCAGCGCCATCAGGCAGGCGGTGATGGCCTCGGTGGCGCCGGAGGTGACGACGACCTCGGTGGCGGCGTCGACCTCAAAGCCGTAGAACCGTTGGTTGGCCCGGGCCACGGCCTCGCGCAGTTCCGGCACGCCGGTCAGCGGCGGATACTGGTTGCGCCCGTCCCAGAGCGCGTCGGCGGCTGCCTGCACGACATCGGCCGGGCCGTCGGTGTCCGGAAAGCCCTGGCCAAGGTTGATCGCCTCATGCTGGGTGGCGAGGGCAGACATCACGGTGAACACCGTGGTTCCCATGGCGGACAGCATTTGGTTGGCGGGTTTCAACGGTCGGGCCTCCGGGCTCAGGGCGTGATGGCGGACTATGGGTCCAATCGGATGGGGCTTCAACGTGTGCTTATTTTGGATGCCCAGAATTTGGGCAGCTTCGCCCTGCCATGCCTTGTTCGGACGCCATCCTGCATCGCACTCCACTGGCAAAGGGCGGATTGCCCGCTGGCACGCCGCGTGCAAACCTGCCCAGCCGTCCCCCCGCCGGACGGCCTATGCATCAGGGGAGGACGCAGGGCTGATGGCCCGGCGCGACGAACATGAAGAAGATCGAAGCGGTGATCAAACCTTTTAAGCTCGACGAAGTGAAGGAAGCGTTGCACGAGGTAGGGCTGCAGGGAATAACGGTGGTCGAAGCCAAGGGCTTTGGCCGCCAAAAGGGCCACACGGAGCTGTATCGCGGCGCCGAGTACGTTGTGGATTTCCTGCCCAAAGTGAAGATCGAGGTCGTCTGCGAGGACGACGTGCTGGAGCGCGCCGTCGAGGCGATCGTGAACGCCGCCCGCACCGGCCGGATCGGTGACGGCAAGATCTTCGTCAGCACAATCGAGGAAGTCATCCGGATACGCACCGGAGAGCGCGGCCACGACGCAATATAACCTCCGTCCGGGACGAGCTATTCGCAAGCGCCGCCTTTGGCTAAACGAGCATCCGAACGGGCCGCGTGGTGTGGCCTGCAGAACCAAGGAATAGAGAAACAGGATGGCAATGGAGCCTAATTCGCCCGAGACGGAACCAGTGGCGGGCAGCGTCGCCCACGTCATGGAGATGATGCGCGAGAACTCCGTCGAGTATGTGGACCTGCGGTTCACCGATCCGCGCGGCAAGTGGCAACACACGGCGCAGCACATCTCGACGATCGACGAGGACGCGTTCCGCGACGGCATCATGTTCGACGGCAGCTCGATCGCCGGCTGGAAGGCGATCAACGAGAGCGACATGATCCTGATGCCTGACCCGGCCACGGCGGTCATGGACCCGTTCGCGGCGAAGCCGAGCCTGATCCTGTTCTGCGACATCTTCGAGCCTAGCACCGGCCAGCCCTACGCCCGCGACCCACGCTCCACGGCGAAAAAGGCGCAGGCCTACGTCGAGAGCAGCGGCGTCGGCGACACCGTGATGGTGGGCGCAGAGGCTGAGTTTTTCATCTTTGACAGTGTCCGTTTCGGCGTGGGACCCAACTTCAGCACGGCGCAGGTCGACAGCGTCGAAGGCCCCGGCGCCAACATGAAAGACTACCCCGAAGGCAACATGGGCCACCGCCCCGGCGTCAAGGGCGGCTATTTCCCGGTGCCGCCGGTGGACACCGAGAGCGACTTGCGCGCCGAAATGCTGTCCAGCATGGGCGAAATGGGCCTGCCGATCGAGAAGCACCATCACGAGGTGGCGCAGAGCCAGCATGAGCTCGGCACCAAGTTCGGCACCCTGCTGACCATGGCCGATCAGATGCAGATCTATAAGTACTGCGTCCACAACGTCGCGCACAGCTACGGCAAGACCGCCACGTTCATGCCGAAGCCGATCTATGGCGACAACGGATCGGGCATGCACACGCACCAGAGCATCTGGAAGGGCGGCAAGCCGATGTTCGCCGGCAACGGCTACGCCGACCTGTCGGAGATGTGCCTGCATTTCATCGGCGGCATCATCAAGCACGCCAAGGCCTGCAACGCCTTTACCAACCCGAGCACCAACAGCTACAAGCGGCTGATTCCCGGGTTCGAGGCGCCGGTGCTGCTCGCCTACTCCGCCCGCAACCGCTCGGCGTCGTGCCGCATCCCCTACACCACCAGCCCGAAGGCGAAGCGCGTCGAGATCCGCTTCCCGGACGCAGCGGCGAACCCCTACCTCGCGTTCTCGGCGCTGCTGATGGCCGGGCTCGACGGGATCAAGAACAAGATCCATCCCGGCGATCCCATGGACAAGGACCTGTATGACCTGCCGCCCGAGGAGCTGAAGGGCATCCCGACCGTCTGCGGCAGCCTGCGCGAGGCCCTGGGTGCGCTGGAGGCCGACCATGAGTTCCTGCTCGCCGGCGACGTGTTCAGCAGCGACCAGATCAGCAGCTACATCGAGCTGAAATGGTCCGAGGTGTATCGCTTCGAGCACACGCCGCATCCGGTCGAGTTCGAGATGTACTACTCGGTCTAGTGGTCCGTCCCTGACGCTTATTCGCGTAATTACCACTCGTAGGAAGCGCGCCCGGTTCAGGCCGGGCGCGTTTTTGCGTGTTGGGGCCGTGGTTGTTGCTCGGCAGTGTCACTTTCCAGCAACGGCTTCCTGCACAATTTTCGGCCTGGCATTTTTACGATAAACCACATTTTCAAACCATCATGCGTTGTGCAGGGTATTTTGCATGCAACAGAATCATACGACTGCCCGCCGGGCCGCGCGCCTCCCATTCAACGCCGCCGCTGCATTGTTGCTGGCGAGCTCCGGCCTTAGTGGGGCGGCCCATGCCCAGGCGACCCCGCCGCAACAAACGGAGATGCCGGGCAACCCGGCCACGGCCACCGCACCAGCCGACAAGCCCTATGTCGCGCCAGCCAACTTCAAGGAATGGTCGAGCAGCATAAAGCTCGGTTTCCAAGCCGACGCCGGGATCACGGGCAATCCCTCTTCCCCGGACAATAACCGCAACTTCGGGCGGCTGTTCGACGACCTTCCGAACCGTCCGATCCTGAACCAGCTCCTCGCGACCGTCGAGCGCGACGTGGACCCGAAGGCGACCAGCCCGGATGTCGGCTTCAAGCTGCAATTGATGTATGGTTCGGACGCCCGCATCGTTCATGTGCTTGGGGTTTTCGACCAGCTCATTCACAACCGCAACCAGCTTGCCATTTCGGAGGCCAATATCTCGGTGCGCCTCCCCGACATCTTTGCGAACGGTTTGGATATCAAGGCGGGCATCTATCCGACGCCGCTCGGAGTGGAGCTGATCGACCCCAAGACCAACGCGTTCTATTCGCATTCCTACATCTTCAACTACGGCCTGCCATACGAGCATATCGGCGCGCTCGCCACAGCGCACGTGTCGGACTTGATCGACCTGTATCTCGGCATCGATAGCGGAACGAACGTCGCGATCGGCTACGGCACAGGCGACAACAACAACCGGCCCGGCGGCATCGCCGGCATCGGCTTCAACATGCTGGGCGGCAAGTTGACGGTCCTGGCGCTAAGCCACATGGGACCCGAAGATTCGAAGCGCAACACGCCGTTCGCCAATAGTGCAATGCGTTACTATAACGACTTGGCCGTCACCTGGAAAACGACCGACAAGCTGACATTCACCACCGAGGTCAACTACGTGCGTGAGGACGGCTTCCGCGCCGAAGCCTATGGCATCGCCCAATATGTGGCCTATGCGTTATCCGACACCGTTATTTTGAATGGCCGGGCCGAGGTGTATCGCGACAACAACAACTTCTTCGTCTCGACCCCGGCGGGGAACCTCGACTACGTAGCCGCAGAACGCGGCACGCCCAGCAACTTCGTCACCGCGCAGAGGCCGACGACCTATAGCGAGTTCACTGCCGGCCTAGTTTACAAGCCAAGCTGGACGCCATCGCAGCTCAGCACGTTGCTGGTGCGGCCTGAGGTACGGTATGATCGCACGCTTAACAACTCGCGCGTCTTCAATGACGGCAAGGACCGGGGCGCCGTGACCCTCGCGGCCGACATTATCCTCGGCTTCTAGCCGGAACAGCCGACCGCTCCTATCCTACAGGCGATGCGGGAGGTCGCGCTTTATCCAGCCGTCAAACGGTTCCTGGCAGCCCGCGGCTTCGAGGTTAAGGGCGAAGTCGGCGGCTGCGACGTCGTGGGAGTGCGCGAGGGCGAGCCTGCCATCCTGGTCATCTTGGAGATGAAGCTCGGCTTCACCCTGGAGTTGGTGCTGCAGGGGGTGGACCGGCTCGCATCCGCCAACGAGGTCTGGCTTGCGGTCCGTGCGACCCGGCGCGGCCGGGACCGCGACAGGCGCATCCGCATTTTGTGCCGGCTGCTCGGCTTTGGCCTGCTCGCGGTGCATGCAGCGCGCGGCGACGTGGAGGTGCTTGCCGAACCCGAGCCCTACCGCCCCCGCGCCAACCTGCGCCGCCGCCGCAGCCTGCTGGCCGAGCACCGGGCGCGGAACGGCGACCCTTCGCCGGGCGGGACACGGGGAGAGCCGATCGTGACGGCCTACCGGCAGGAGGCGCTGGCCTGCGCGGCCGGGCTTGTGGCTGGGCCGCGGCGTCCACGCGACCTCCTTGCGGTCGCCCCGCGGGCAGGCTCGATCCTGCTGCGAGACGTTTACGGCTGGTTCACGCGCGTCGAGCGCGGCATCTACAGCCTCAACGCAACGGGCAAGGCGGCCCTGACGCGATGGGGAGCCGGCTAGGGCGCCTACTATGGCGCATTCTGGGCAGCGTCCAGGATGCGGGTCCACTCGCCGCTCGCGGTCTCGTCGGCCAGCCAGCCGTTCACCTCACGGACCAGGTCAGGATCGTTGGGCAGCAAATAGGCTTTTTCGAGCCGGGTGAACGGGGCCGCGACGTGGGTGGGACATAGTTCCGGGTGAATGAACGCTTGATGGTCGGCCTCGATCCCATCGGTCACCATGACGTCGGCTCGCCCGGCCAGGATCTCATCGAATACGGTGGCGTTGTCGGGGTGGACGGCCAATGCCGCGCGCTTGATGTTGGCGCGGGCGAAATCTTGGTTGGTGCCGCCGGGGTTCACGACGACGCGGACGCCGGGCTGGTCGATCGCTTCGATGCTGGTGAAGCGATCCTGGTCGGCGCAACGAGCCACCGGGCGCTTGCCATCGACATAGGTGACAGCGGAAAACGTGCCGCGCGCGGCCCGGGCAGGGTTCACGGACACGCCGCCCATCGCGACGTCGAATTTGCCCGCTGTGAAATCGTCAAGCAGGGCCACCCAGGTGGTGAGCACCAATTCGAGCTTCACGCCAAGCCGGGCCGCCAAGCTTTCGGCCATGACGATGTCGGCGCCGGCATAGTGTCCGTCCGGCTGGCGAAAGGAGAATGGCTTGTAGTCCCCGGTCGTCCCGACCCGAAGCGTGCCACTCCTATGAATCGCGTTCAGCGCCTCCCCGCCGAAAGCAGGCGTCGCGCAGCATAGGGCAAGGATAACGCCAGCGACACGACGGCGATTGGACATGCGCTCACCTAGACACAGTACGAACTATGGCGCGCCCTGAGGGATTCGAACCCCCGACATGCGGATTAGAAGGCCGCTGCTCTATCCAACTGAGCTAAGGGCGCGTGTTGCCGTTCATACAGCTAATGCGTCCAGTTTTCAGCCCGGCCGTAGCGGAAATTATCGGCATAGGCCTTCGGCTTGATCGGCCGGGTCGCCGGCGGCTCCTCAAGGTCGTAGGCGACGCCCTTCTTTTCGGCAAAAGCGACGGCATCGGCCGAACTGTCGAAACGCAGCCGCACCTGGCCCAGCGTGTCGCTGCTGCCCCACCAGCCCATCAGCGGATCGTTCTTCTCGCGTTCGGTCGGCTGGTATTCCAGCACCCAGTTGCCGGCGCCGTTCTGGCCGGACTGGGTGGCGGTCTTCGGGCGCTGAAAGATGCGGGCACGCATGGAATGATCCCTTGTTGTGGTTAGCCGGGAATGCCGTTGGTCGGGGCGCCCGGACTCGAACCGGGGGCCTCTTGTACCCAAAACAAGCGCG
>CAXSGE010000064.1:0-23259 GCA_964236715.1 uncultured Acetobacteraceae bacterium
CTACCTGTTCCTGACCCTGAAGGCGCATTCGCTGGAACCTGCGCTGCCGCAGCTTCGCCCATTGATCGGACCCGGCACCACCATCGTCGCCGCGGTGAACGGCATTCCCTGGTGGTACTGCCACGGCCTGGCGGAGCCATTCGGCGGTCGGCGCGTGCTGTCGGTCGACCCGGACGGCGCATTGTGGGATGCGCTGCCGCCAGCGCAGACGCTGGGTTGCATCATCTACCCGGCTGCCGAGATTTCGAGCCCCGGCGTGATCTCGCACACCTATGGCGACCGCTTCAGCCTTGGCGAACCCGATGGCAGCCGGAGCGAGCGTGCGGAAACATTGTCCCGCCTGCTAATCGCCGCCGGGCTGAAGGCGCCGGTGCGGCCGCGGCTGCGCGACGAGCTTTGGGTCAAGCTGTGGGGCAACATGGCGTTCAACCCGATCAGCGCGCTGACGGGCGCGACGCTCGACATCATCACCGGCGAACCCGGCGTGCGCGGCGTGGCCCGCGCCATGATGTTGGAGGGCCAGGCGGTCGGCGAGGCGCTCGGCGCGCGGTTCGCGCTGGATGTGGACAAGCGGATCGAGGGCGGCGCGCAGGTGGGCCGGCACAAGACGAGCATGCTGCAGGACTTGGAGCTGAGCCGTCCGCTGGAGATCGAGGCGATCCTGGGCGCAGTGGTCGAACTCGCCGGCTGGGTGGATGCGCCGGTGCCGATCAGCACGGCGATGCTGGAACTCGTGCGGTGCCGCGCGGCAATGCGGCACGCTAAGCTATAAGAACGCCGTGCCGAGATCAGTGCTTCTTCTTGCCGGGTCCGGCGAGCTGCATGGCTTTGATGTAGGCCGGACGCGCCTCGATGCGCTCCAGGTAGGCCGGGATCGCCGGGCAGGACGATAGGTCCAGCGCACGGAAACGCTGCAGCGTGGTGAAGGAGAACACCATCATCACATCGGCTGCGGTGAAGGCCTGGCCGGCGAAATACGGGTGCTGCGCCAGATGTTCGTTGATGAAAGACAGATGCAGGCGCGTGTTGGCGCGGATGCGGGCCATGCCCGGCGCCGCATCCGGATCGGGCAGCATGCGATCCAGCGACGATTCCCGCAGCAACTGCAGCATGAGGCTGCCCTCGGCGTAGTGCAGCCAATACAGGTACTGCGCGAAGTCCGGCTCGGACGGCGCGATCGCCAGCCGGCCGCCGCCGTGGCGCGCGATGATGTATTCAACGATCGCCCCAGACTCCGCGAGCACGGTGTCGCCGTCGCGGATGACGGGGGCGCGTCCGAGCGGATGGATGGCTTTCAGCTCATCGGGCGCAAAGATGTCGGGCCTACGGTCGAACGCCTCCAGCTTGTATTCGAGGCCCAGCTCCTCCATGAGCCAGACGATGCGCTCGGAGCGCGACGTGTCCAGGTGGTAGATCGTGATCATGGCTGGAAGCATTCACCAGCTAGGCTCTGGCGGCAATAGGCGGCAAGGAAAAGGGGCGCGGGTTTGGGCGGCATTGGCGAATTTGCGGAAAGGGTCCAGGGCAGGCTCGACCGCCTCGACCTTTCGCCGGAGCGTGCGGCGCGCGCCGCCGGGCTTCCGGACGACTTCATCGGCAGGCTGCTGGAGGGGAAGGCGCCGCCGCCGCGTGGCCAGCGCCTGGTCAAGCTGGCGGAGGCGTTGGCCACCTCGGTGTCGTATCTCGTGGGCCTGGACCCGGACACGCCGGTGCCGCCCGAATATCTTGAGGAGGAGCAGGGCAGCCTTGGGCTGCTGGCCGGCGACGAGGACGCGCTGCTGCGGGCTTACCGGCGGCTGGATGTTTCCTCCCGCGCCGCCTTGCTGCAGGTGGCGCTCAAGATGGCGCCCGAACCGGAGGCGCTCGAAAGGAAGGCTCGGCAGGGCCGCCCAGGCTCCTAGGATGGCTGCAAACGCGAGGCGGGCGGCGGGAAACGAAGGGCGACTCACGGCGTGGCAGGTGCTTGATTTGACGAAATACTCATTCCACCAAATGGCTGTTCTCGGACGGAGCCTCAAGCCCAGCCGGCTCCAGCCTGTCAACCTCCGCGGGGAACCAGGATCGCCGGCTGATCGCCTCGGCCAGATCGGACGGCGCGAGTGGCTGTGCGAGAAGGAAGCCCTGCACGTCGTCGCAGCGCTCGTTCCGTAGCCAGCGGACCTGGTCCACCGTTTCAACCCCTTCGGCGACCACCCGCATCGACAGGCTCGCCGCAAGCCCGATAATGGCACGGACAACCGCACCGGTGTTCGTCTTGTGAAGGTTGCGAACGAAGCTCTGGTCGATCTTGATCTGGTCGATCGGGAAACGGCCGAGGTAGCTCAATGACGAGTAGCCGGTGCCGAAATCGTCAAGGCTGATGCGGATTCCCATGGCGCGTAACGCCCGCATGGTCGCAAGCGTGGCCTTGTCGTGCGACAGCAGGACCGTCTCAGTGATCTCGAGGATGAGCCGGCGCGCGGGAAGCCCAGCCGATTGCAAGGCCGCCTTGATGGTTTGGATGAGCTGGTCGGTCCGGAACTGAGCGGATGATACGTTCACCGCGACCGAGACATGGTCCGGCCAACGCGCCGCTTCCAGGCACGCCTGCCGCAGCACCCATTCACCGAGCGGCACGATGAGGCCCATCTCCTCGGCGATCGGGATGAACTCCAGCGGAGGCACGATGCCGCGGACCGGATGCCGCCAGCGCAGCAAGGCTTCGAACGCGCCCACGCGCTCGCGCTTCAAGTCGCAAACCGGTTGGTACAGCAGCTTGAACTCGCCGCGCGCCAAGGCGTCGTGGAGATCATTGCCGAGGGCGCGCCGGGTCAGGATGTTCGCGTCCATTTCGGGCTTGAAGAACCGCCAGGTGCCGCGCCCGTCCTCCTTGGCGCGGTATAGCGCGATGTCGGCGTTGCGGAGCAGGACATCGGCGGTCACGCCACCGTCGTGCGCCACCGAAATCCCGATGCTGACGCCGATGGTCGCGCGCCGGCCCTCGAGCTCGTAAGGCTCGCTCGCGACTTCAATGACGCGGCGTGCGAGCGCCTCGATCTCGCTGGCCGACTGCGGCGCGACTTGGATGATGGTGAACTCGTCGCCGCCGACGCGTGAGACCGTGTCCGTCGCCCGGACGCAGGATTGCAGGCGCTCGCCCACGGTGCGCAGCAGGACGTCGCCCATGGCATGGCCGAGCGTGTCGTTCACCTCCTTGAACCGGTCGAGGTCGAGGCAGAGCACGGCAAATGCGCGGCCTTGGTTGAGTCCCGCGAGCGCTTGCTGCATGCGCTCGCTGAACAAGGTGCGGTTTGGGAGTTGGGTGAGCGCGTCATGCCGGGCCATGAACACGACTTTTTCCTCTGCGGCGCGCCGCTCCGTCACGTCCTCGTAGGTGGTGGCCCAGCCTCCGTGCGGGGCTGGCCGCATCGAGACGGAGAGGGTGCGGCCTCCGGCGACCGGCATGCTGAAGGTCGTGGGCACGCGCCGCCCGACCGTGGCCATCTTTGCAAGCGCGAGGCTCTCGACGGTGGCGCCGGGATGGTTGCCGTGCTCGACGCGCATGGCGATCAGCTCGAGGATGCTGAGTCCGAGGCGGACCCGGCCCGGCGGCAGGCGAAAAATTTCGGAATAGCACGCATTGACGACCGTAAGCCGCCCGTCGGCGTCGAACAGGCATAAACCTTGGGGCATGTTGTCGAGTGCGGTGTCGAGGCGGAGGTTTGTCGCCTCCAGCCGAGCGCCTTGCTCCTTGAGTGCTGTGATGTCGCTCATGACCGCGACGAAGCCGCCCTCGCGCGTGACGCTCCGGCTGATGTTGAGCCACCGCCCATCCGGCATCGCCACCTCGCCGTGCGCTTCCGGCGTGGGCAGCCGGGCTGACAGCAGCGACCACTTCTCGCCGGCGATGGCGCGCGCATCAGACGGCACGGCCGCCTCGTCGCGCCAATCGAGCGCGGAGAGGGCCTGCTCGTTGGCCAGGACGACGCGCCCGTCCCGGCTTACGACGACGATGCCCTCATGGGAGATCTCCATGGCATCGAGCAGGCGGCCCTGGGCCGACCGCCGCTGCGACACCTCGCGCTGCATCATGCCGCGCAGGTTCTCGCGCATGGCCGCGAGGGAGTTGAGCAGGGCGCCAAGTTCATCCTGGCCACCCTCGGGCATCTCGCCGTCGAGCTGCCCTTGCGCGATCCGGCTGGCGACGTCCGAGGCGATGGCGACCTGCCGGACGATGTGGCGGGCCAAAATCCAGGCAACGATGGCCGAAAGCAGGATCGCCGCCGACAGCCCCAGGATATTCAGCCACCAAGCGTCGGACATCGCGGCCCGGGCGTGCTGCCGATACCGGACTCCATCCCCGGCGGCGTAGTTTATCAGCAGGTCCAGCTCCCGGTCGGCCGCCTGAACATAGCTTTCGATCACGGTCCCCGCGGGCGCCGTCGCTTTGTCCTGCCGCTGCGTGTTGTCCCAGGCGGTGATGGCAGCCCGTGCCCGCACGGCAGCCTGTGCGGCCTGCGTCGAATGAGACCGTTCTGCGGCGAGCTGGATATCCTCCGCGAGCGAGCGCCCAAGCACGCTGAGCCGGGTGTCCAGCTCGGTTCGGGAACGCTCGTCCGGAGCCTGGGCATAGTGCGATGCGGCGACCTGCATCAGGGCGAAGTCCGCGGACGCCGCCCGGGCGTAGTTGATCGCCATGAACGAACCGTCATATGTTTCTGTAACGAGTGCGCCGCCATGCTCGATGCGGTAGGAAGCATGGAGGCCGATGACGCCCATAATGGCTGTCATGATGAGGAACGCGAACAGGATTTTGCTGCGGATCGTTCCGGCCATCGCGAGCACGCGCGACCTTGGCAGGCGTTTCGGCACGATCACGGGCGTTACGCTCGGGCGTGCGGTTGCTTGGTTTAGGATGACCCTGACTCCGATTGCGGCTCCTGGATTGTTAGAGTGTCCAAACGAATTTGAACCTAGCCGTTGCTGCCTGCGCGTCCAGGGATGATCGAGGCCGTCGCCGTCGCATCGAAGCGTCCCATGATGCCCCCGACACATTTCGACCTTGCAGGGTTCGCATTGCCTTTTCTTACTAATCCGGAACAACATATATTACCGCAGGACAGTTTCCAAGTTTCTCAACGTGGGCGTGCGTTCAAGCCTAGGTTGCGTGGGACCGGGTGGACGAGGGCGGCTCAAGCCCACTGGGGAACCAGCTAGGATGCTAAGCTCCTGGTTAAGTTGATAATTACACTCTTCGCAAAGACGTGAGCAAAACCGGATATGAAAGCCATTTGTATGGCCCGGATGAGCGCGTGCTGCCTGTTGCTCCCGGACACGCGCGGAAATCACCTTCCGTTTCGGTGCATGGCAACTTGCTATGTGTTGCTGCGATCCCATTCTCCCGTGGAGATGTTGACAAACGATTAAGCGCATCTCAGACCTGTGGAACGTTATTTCAGCGCAGACGTATTGACACGACGCGCCCAGTCAGCCGGATTGGGTTCAGGCTTTGATATTGTTAGGAGCTATTATAGTGCGTAATTCAATTGCCGCCCTCTCGCTTGTGGTTTTGTCGCTCGCTGCCTGTGCGCAGGATTCGAAAGCCCCACCGGTTTCGACCAGTTCTGTTGGGCCAGCGTCGCAAATGCCGCAGCCTCCCAACAGCCTGCCGCTCGGCTCCGCCGTGGACGCGCCGCTTGATCCGGCCCAGGGTAACCTAGGGACAACAAGGGTAGGGCCGTCCCGCGTAGCCCCACGCCCGGCGCGATAGGCAGCTTCCTTCATAGCAGTCCATAAGCACGGGACCCCGCGCCGCTCGCCGGGGTCCCGTGCCTAAATTTTCTGAGACGGCACACTGCGTTGTGCGGCTGAGGCCTAGGTTTACTGGCGGACGTCGAAGCCCACCTGCGGCCGCCATGCATCGCGCTGGCGCGTGAACGGCATTGCCAAAGTGGGACGCAGCCTGATGGCGGCCGGGTCGCGGTAGCCGGGCACGCCGACCTGAATTTTCTCGGGCGCCACGTCGTCGCGGAAGGTCCGGTGCAGGTGATCCCACAGGCTCAGCCCGCTGGACCAGTTCGAGTCCGTCTCGCTCCGCACCGTCGAGTGATGGACGCCGTGCATCCTCGGCGTGGTCAGCGCGCGCGCCAGCCGCCGGTCCCAGCCCGGCGGCAGCCGCAGGTTGGAATGGTGGAATAGCACCGACCCGAAGAAGAACGCCTGCCACAGCCGCAGCGCCCGCGGCGACGCGCCGATCAGCGCCACCTGCGCCGCGCGCCAGGGCACCGAGACCAGCATGTCAGCCGCATGGAACCGCAGCGCCGTCGACGCATCCATGTCGAGGTCCACATGATGCACGAGGTGCAGGCGCCATAATGCCGGAACTTTGTGCGTCAGGACGTGCCAAAGATAGATCGTGTAGTCCATCGCCAGGAACGCCAGCGCGTCCCGCATCCAGGCCGGCCCCGGCATACGCTGGGCCAGCCCTTGCCGGCGGCCAGCCGCCCGTTGCGCGAGCGACTGAACCAACGGCTTTTCCACCGTGGAGACCACCGCCATGCTGAGCGCGCCGAGCACCAGGTTACGGACCGTGCGCGCCGGCTCCGCCTGGGTGCGCCGGCGCTGCGGCGACCGCCGCTCCGCGACCAGGATCGCGCCGGCTGCGCCCAGGACGAAAGCGGGAAGCAGCCAGTTGGGCGGGCACGATCTCATGGCAGGGCACATGCGGAGGCGGGACGGCCGCTGCAAGGCCTGGTGGCTTTTGGCCCAGAGCGCCTGGCTCAGGCCGGGTGGATGACTCCTGTCGCCATCGTGGTCCCTATGCTGAATGAGGCAGCGGCGCTGCCGCGGCTGCTGCGCTCGCTGGCGGCACTCGACCCTGCGCCGGCCGAGGTCCTGGCGGTGGATGGCGGCAGCAGCGACGCCTCCGTCGCGGTTGCGCGCGCCGCCGGGCTGCAGGTCATATGCCATGCTACCCGGGGCCGGGCGGCGCAGATCAACCGGGGCGTGGCCGAGGTCTCGTCGCCATTTGTCTGCATCCTGCACGCGGACACCCTGCTGCCCGACGACGCGGTTGCGGTGATGCGCCGCGTGCTCGATGATCCCCGGACCGCGCTGGCCGGCTTCACCCCGCTGCTCAGCGGGCCGGAGACGGTGCGCTGGGGCACCAGCTTCCATAATTGGATCAAGACCTGGTATGCCCCGCTGCTGTTCCGCCCGCATCTGTTCCTGCGCGGCGGACGGCTGTTGTTCGGCGACCACGCCATGTTCTTCCGCCGGCGCGATTTCCTGGCCATTGGCGGCTGCGACCCGGCCCTGCCGGTCATGGAGGACGCCGACCTTTGCGTCCGGTTCGTCGCCGTCGGGCGTATCCGGCTGGTCAACCGGGTGGTGATCACCAGCGACCGGCGGGTTGCGGCCTGGGGCGGGCTGCGGGCGAACTGGATCTATTTCAAGGTCGGCCTGCGCTGGGGTTTAGGCGGCCGCAAGCGGTTGGACCGGGACTATCCCGATGTGCGTTAGTGGCGAACGGAGACGCGGATGACATGGACGCACGACTTGATCGTCATCGGGGCTGGCGCGGCCGGGCTGACCGCGGCAGGCGGCACGGCGCGGCTTGGCCTGCAAGTTGCGCTGATCGAGCGGGACCGCATGGGCGGCGAGTGCCTGAACACCGGCTGCGTGCCGTCCAAGGCGTTGCTCGCGGCGGCGCGGCGGGCGCATCTGCTGCGCAGCGGCTGCGCCATGGGCGTGACTGCGGGGGAAGCGTCCGTCGACTTCGCAGGCGTGCGCCGCCACGTGCAGGCAGCGATCGCGGCCATCGCGCCGCATGACTCCGCCGAGCGGTTCCGCGCCTGGGGGGTCGAAGTGATCCACGGCCAGGCCCGGTTTACCGGGCGCAACAGCGTCGAGGTGGACGGCAGGCGCCTTGCCGCGCCGCGCATCGTCGTGGCGACCGGATCGCGGCCCGCCGTGCCCGATATCGACGGGCTGCAAACCGTGCCTTATCTCACCAACGAGACCCTGTTCGACCTGCAGGAGCTGCCGCGCCATCTGATCATCCTCGGCGCCGGCGCCGTTGGGATGGAGATGGCGCAGGCGTTCCGCCGGCTCGGATCGGCCGTCACGGTGGTCGAGGCCGGCCGTCCCCTGGCCCGCGACGATCCCGATGCCGCCGCCGTGGTGCTGCAGCAGCTCGCGGCGGAGGGCGTGGCGATCCGTGGCGAGACGCAGGCACTGCGGGCGGGCGCAGTGCCGGAGGGCATCCGCGTCGCCGTCACGCCCGGCGAGGCGGTGACGGGCAGCCATCTGCTGGTGACGACCGGACGCCGTCCGGCGCTGGACGGGCTGGGGCTGGAAGCGGCAGGCGTCCGCACGACGGAGGCCGGCATTGCCGTGGACCGCCGCCGGCGCACCAGCAACCCGCACATCATGGCCATCGGCGACTGCCGGGACGGGCCGCGCCTCACCCACGCGGCGGGATACGAGGGCAGCCTGGCGGTGATGAATATCGCTCTCGGCCTGCCCGCCCGGGCAGACTACGCCGCCATGCCATCCGTGACCTACACCGACCCCGAATTGGCGCAGGCCGGCCTGACCGAGGCCGCCGCGCGGGAGCAGCATGGCCGCGTCCAGGTGCGCCGCGTAGATTTCGCCGACAACGACCGCGCCATCACCGAGGGCGCGACCGCCGGCTTCATGAAAATGGTGCGGACACGGGGCAAGCTCGTCGGCGTCACCATCGTCGGCGCCGGGGTGGGCGAGCTGCTGCTGCCCTGGAGCCTTGCCATGCGCGGCAAGGCGTCGCCCTGGACGATCTCGGGCGCGACCGTGGCCTATCCCACTCGCTCCGAAGCCTCGAAGGCCCTGGGCTTTACGGCATATGAAGCCTTGATTTTCAGCCGGTCCGCACGCGGCTGGGCGCGAAGCCTGGCAGCCTTGCGCCGGCGTCAAAAGCCCGGCGGCATGGTGCCAACCGTCACGCCGGTCTGCGCGGCGGACTGACCGAACTCAACGCTACTCGAACATGTCCGGCTGCGTCGCGGCGATCTGGTCAAACAGCGTCTGGAAATGCAGCCAGCCGATGAAGTCGTTGCCGACATGCTCGGCGCTGTAGCGGGCGCTTTTCTCCGACACGGTCTGAGGCTTCACGCCGGAGGCCTCGACGAGCAACTGCACCTGGCAGCACCGCTCTAGGGCAATGAACCAGAACGCTGCATCATCGATGCTGTGCCGGCTGGCGGTCAGCAAGCCGTGGTTCTGATGCAGCGCCGCGCGGTTCTTGCCGAACAGATCCGCGACCGATTGGCCGGATTGCTTCTCGACCGCGACCGCGCCGGCCGAGGCGCCGATCACCACATGGTTGTTGTAAAAACACGCGGCGTCCTGGCTGATCATGTCGAGCGGACGCCCGGTGGCGCACCATGCCGTGCCATAGGTGGTATGGGCATGGCACATGGCGACGATGTCGGGATGCGCCTCATGCACCGCCGAATGCAGCACGAAGCCGGCGCGGTTGATGGCATGCGTGCCCTCGACGACATTGCCGGCATGGTCGGCCAGCACGAGGTTCGAGACCTTCACCTGCGAGAAATGCACGCACATCGGGTTGGTCCAATACAGCTCCGGCCGCTCCGGGTCGCGCACGGTCAGGTGCCCGGCGAAGCCATAGTCGAAGCCGTGCATCCCGAAGGCGCGCGTGGCTGCCACCAGATGTTCTTTGCGGTATTGCCGTTCCTCGGCGTGCGTGGCGAAGGCCGGGATCTCCGGGAAGATCAGGCCCGGCTGCTCCGGCTGGTAGATCGAAACGCGGGTGTCGACGGTGTCCAGCATGGTTGTCCTCCTTTTACAGATCGAGCACGAGTACGCCGCCCTTGGGGCGGGAAACGCAGGTGGTCAGATACTCCGCGCGGTCGTCTTCCGACAGGATGTAGTCCTGGTGGTCCACCTCCCCCGAGAGATAGCGGACCCGGCACGACCCACACAGCCCCGAGACGCAGGAGGTATCCACCATGATCCCCGCCTCGTGCAGCACGTCCACCACGGCAACGCCCGGCGGGATGGCCAGCCGCAGGCCTGTGCTGGCGATCTCGACGCTCGCGGTTTCCGCGCCGTTTGTGGCTTGGTCAGCCGCCAGGCCGGGGGTTGCGGCGGGCGCCTTGAAGTGCTCGCAGTGGACCATTCCCGCCGGCCAATGCGCCGCTGCCGCCGCGCAGGCGGCCATGAAGCCGGGCGGCCCGCAGTAGTACACGTGCGTTCCGGCATCCGGCGTCCGCAGCAGGCCCGCGATGTCCAGCCCATCGGCCGGGTTGCCGCCGTCGTAGTGGAAGGCGACGCGGCCGTCCCCGCCGAGCTTCATGATCTCGCCCCTGAACGCCGCATGCTCCGGGCTTTTCGCGCAGTAGTGCAGGTTGAAATCCGCGCCGGCGGCGGCCAACGCGTGCGCCATGGCCTTGAGCGGCGTGATGCCGATGCCGCCGCCGATCAGCAGATGCTTGCCAGCCCCGTCCGCCAGGGCGAAGTTGTTGCGCGGCAGGCTGACCGACACGCGGTCCTGCACATGCAGCGTCTCGTGCACCCGCCGCGAGCCGCCGTTGCCCTCCCCCTCCAGCAGCACCGCGATCACGTAATGGTGGCGCTCGGCCGGGTCGTTGCACAGCGAATACTGCCGAACCACGCCGTCGCCGAGCATCAGGTCGATATGCGTGCCGGCGGTCACCGGGGGCAGGTCATGCCCCGCGGAATCGACCAGCTCATAGGAGTTCACCCCCACCGCCTCGAACCGTATCTGACGGACCAGCAGCGACAGCATCGTCATGCGCCCTTGTCCGGATCAGGCCTGCTGGACCGACTTCTCGATCGCATCCAGGCCGTTGCGCACGAAGGCGCTGCGCTGCTCGCCGCGCATCGCATCGCTTTCGGTCAGCAGCGCCACGATCTGTTTCGTGACCTTGCGGCGCAGCGCCACCTCTTCCTCGACGGTCGCACCCTCACGGATTTCCAGCACGTTGCCGGAGCAATAGCTGTTCGGCGCGCCGCCGACGCCCCGCAGCCACTCGGCGAAGCTCTCCGCTGACGCCGCCGGGTTCGCACCGCGCAGCGCATCCTTCAGCATCTTGCGGAACATGTACAGCCCGGCGTCGAACTTGGTCGGATTCTCCAGCGCGTGCACGGCGATCGGCCGCTGGCTGATGATCGCCTCGTAGTCGCCCGGCGCATACTGCGCTTCCTTGTAGTTGGCGCGCTCCCGGTGGTTAGGAGGGATCGGCGGCAGGTCTTCGAGCTTGTATTCGCCGAACCGCTCCGGCCGCCGCATCGCCACCTGGCCCTCCAGGAAGTCGATTGTCTCATAGCCGATCATCGACTTGTCGCTGACGCCACGCGTGTCGATTCCCGGCCCAATCACCCTCCAGCCGATCATCTTGCTGTTCTCGTCGTCCACGGGGACGGTCCAGCGGATGATGTTGAGCCGGCTGAAATGCTTCCGCGCCGAGCCGTCCTCGGAGGTGTAGGCGTGCAGGCTCAGGTTCGGCAGCGCCTGGTGCTGCACACGGATGAACAGCCGGTCCTGGTTCACGCGGCGTGCCCCGGCGCAGGCCAACCCGCGTCCCCCGTGGATCGGCACGAACTGCATGTCGGGCGGCACCTCCATCGACGCTGCGCCGACCTCGTCGAACGTGGTGCCCTGGTAGTGCCCATCGACCACGTTCTTGCCGGCGTGCAGCGCCATGGTGTGGTAGTTATCGGCCGAGTTGTCCTGCACCTGCAGCCAGTTGCAGTGCTGGAAATTGCTGTAGGGGACCAACTCGTCGCCGGGCGCCACGGTGAAGTTTTCTTCCCATTCGGGGAAGGGCGGCTCCTTTTCCGGCGGGCCCATGTAGGCAAATATCAACCCGTTGCGCTCGAACGCCTTGTAGGCGCCCTGGCGGACTGAGCCGGCGAACCGCTCGGCCTCCTTTTCCTCACCCTTGGGATACGGCGCCTTCAGGCACGCGCCGTCCACGTCGAACACCATGCCGTGGTAGCAGCACATGATGCCGCGTTCCTGGATGGCGCCGTATTCGAGCGACGCGCCGCGGTGCACGCAATGCGCATGCAGCACGCCGACCTGGCCGCTCTTGTCGCGGAAGGCGACCAGCTCCTCGCCGAGGATTTTCAGGTAGCGCGGGGCGTCCGTCAGCTCGATTGACATGCAGACCGGGTGCCAGAACGACCGCATGTATTCGCCCATCGGCGTGCCAGGGCCGGTTTCCGTCAGCTCGGGGTCGTGGGCGGGGACCTTGTTGCTGTAATAGCCGCTGTAGGGCTGCAGGGTCTTTTTGCGGCCTTCCGCTGGCGACGCTTGTTGGGCTGCTGCTGGCGCTTGGCTTTCCGCACCCTTGATGGCGTTCATTTTTGCTCCGCTCCCTGGTCTTCGGGTTATGGCATGTCCGATAATTTTTGGAATACCGTATTCCGCGGCAGCCGTCTAGCGGGTTGCTTGCGGAGGTGACGACATCCCATGCTTCGAGCCAGGTAAAGCGTGCCATGCCCTGTCCCACTCGGAGTAAGGCCTGATTGCGACGGCACTCACTTTTTCCAAAACAGCAGCTTATGGCTTGCAAAACGGGGCGAGTTCGATTGGGACAGCGTCAGCATCGCACAATGGCAGAAAACGAACGTAGAGACTCGCGCCATCAACGGCTGCTCCGCGCCCGCGTGCAGGCGAGCATCGTCGAGTTCACGCCGCGACTTCAGCGAAACAGCGGCGACGCCCTACGGGTCACCAATCCGGCAAGATCAAGCGTTTCGAAACATGCGCCTACGCCTTTGAATGACCGGCACCGCCGAGGGCCTGCCCGGGGCCACTTCCACAAAGCCGGCATGGCAGTGCGGTTCACCTGCATGTGCGCCCGCAATCCGGCGCCGCGGAATGCGCATAGGCACGGCGGGCGCCGCGCTAAGCGGCGGCCACCATGAACGCCGCCGGATTATTGTAGGCCGTACTGGATGCTCATTATCGAGCACTGTCGCAATCTTGCGGACAATAGTAAACATGAGTTGCATCCGAGTACTCGCAACTCTACACTACGCTGGTTGCAAGAGGAGCAATCGTCATGGTGCATGACTTCGTCCTCTGGGTGGCCACGAGTATGTTTGATATCAAAGTCATCGAGAGCTCGCTTTATGGTTTGAACGGGTGAATCCGGCGCATGCCCAAGTTGCCGGCCGAATGGAGCAAGTTCCGCCGTGCCAGCGCGAGCTTGGACCTGCTCGGGATATCGTGCGCGACGATAGCCTGGCGGACGCCAGCCTCGTGCTGACCTTATCACCATCGATGCTCGTGAATGCCATACCCTTCCATATCGGCCCGGCCCTCCTGACGCGGACGTTTTCGCCGGGCATCCTACCCAGTCGCCGGAAGCATGGATAAGCGGACTCACCCGCCAGAGGGCGAGCTCAGGAGGCTGCTGAGCGGCTCCTCCGCCGCCCCGTGGCGCCCGCTGCTCGCCGACAGGATACACCTCCGGCTGTGCAACCGGTTGTGCGCGATCGGCGTCGACCGGGCGATGGCCGAGCTCGCCTTCCTGTTCGGCAAGGTCGCGTCCATCGGCGCCGGCGTGCTGGAGATCTGGTCCATCCCATCCGGAGCGGTCGTCGAAACCGACCTGACGCCTCGGAGCCGCACACCTAAGGACATACTCGTCCCATGCGCGATCATCGTCCAGCAGGACAAGGCGGGACGCCTGCTCGACGTCCGCTTCTACTTCGATCCGGGTCCGATCTTCAGGCGCCTGCAGTAGAGCATGACCTGTTCAATCATGCTCCATCTGACTGAGAATAGAGCAGCATCCGGCAAGGCGCCCGCCCGGCGTCAGCCCAGCCAGTGCGGGTTCTGCACCGTCCCGTCAAAGTGGGTGGAGGTCTTGTAGCGCTCCGTACCACCATCCTTGGCGGCCGTTGCGGTCCGCGCCAGCAACGCCGCACGCTGTTCCGTCGTGAACGGCGCGAAACTGCGCACGGCAATTAGCGCCTGCTGCAGGATCGGCAGGCTGTCGACGCCGGTGACTTGCACGCTGATCGGCAGGCTCATCGGATACTGCAGCAACTCAATCGGCGAGGCGGCCTTGCTGTCCAGGATGAACGGGTCGCCGAACGCCTTCATGCCGATCACCCCCGTCCCGTGCGCGGCCGCCACCGGCAGCACGCCCTGCTCGAAGCTGTCGAAATGCGCATCCATGACGTTGAGCGGCATCTGCACGGCGTCGAAATGGAAACCATGGGCCTCGGCCACCTCGAACATGTGCCGGTGGATCGCCGGGCTTTTATGGCCGGTGAAGCCGATGTAGCGCACCTTGCCCCCCTCGCGGGCGCGGAGCACCGCTTCCAGCGCGCCGCCGGGGGCGAACACGCGCTCCGCGTCGTCCATGCGGATGATCTCATGGAACTGCAGCAAGTCGATGTGGTCGGTTTGCAGTCGCTTCAGCGACTCGTCGAGCTGGCTCGTTGCCGCGGCGGCGGTGCGGCCATCGATCTTGGTCATCAGGAACGCGCGGGCGCGCCAGCCGCCGGCCAGTGCGCGGCCCAGCCGAACCTCGCTTTCGCCGCCATTGTAGTCCCAGCAGTTGTCGAAGAAGTTAACGCCGGCTTCGATGGCCGTGTGCACGATGCGCACCGCCTCGTCGGCGCTGGGGCCGCCGGGCTTGGCGAGGTGGAAGCCGCCGACCCCTATCAGCGAGACGCGCTCGCCGGTGCGGCCCAGCGCGCGGTATTTCATCTCGGGATGCTCGGCGATCTTCGACGTCACCGGGCCGGTCGGCTTCACCTGGCCGCCCTGGGTCGTTTGCCCGGCCACGTCCGCCGGGCCGCCGAGCGCCGCCGCAGCCACGCCGACGGCGGTTGCTTTCATCAAGTCGCGTCGTTCCATGATGCTCTCCTATCCCTGGCCAATTATCCTTGGCCGATCACCCGCAGCGCCGCGCAGGCCGCCCCGTATCCGTTGTCGATGTTGACGGTGACGATGCCCGGCGCGCAACTCGCAAGAATGGCGTTGAGCGCCGCATGACCGCCCGCCGCGACGCCGTATCCCACCGAGGTCGGCACGGCGATGACGACGCCGCCGACCAGACCGCCCACCACGCTGGGCAGCGCCGCATCCATGCCGGCGGCGACGATCACCACCCGCATGGCGCGCAGCTCCTCGATCCGCCGCAGCAGCCGCCATAGCCCGGCCACGCCGACGTCGGCAACCAGCCGGGCCTCGTGCCCCTGGAACCGCAATGTCCGCACCGCCTCGTGCGCCACCGGAAGATCGGAAGTCCCGGCCGTCACCACCGCGACCTGGGCCGGGCCGGCGGGTGGCAGCGGGGCGCCGAAGTAGGCGGTGCGGGAGGCGGGATCGTAGTCGAGGCCGCCGCGCTGAACCGCCGGCAGCGCCGCGAACCGCTCGGGATCGAGCCGGGTGAGCAGCATGGGCGCCTGGGCATGGCCGAGGATTGCGGCGATCTGTTCGGGCGATTTGCCGGCGCAGAACACCGCTTCGCCGAAGCCGAGCCGGAGCGCACGCCCTTCGTCCAACACGAACTCCGGCTCCCCGTCGAAAGCGGGGTCCGCGGTCATGCCGGGGTCCGCAGGAAGGCGCTGCCGGTGCGATAGGCGGCGAACTGCACCGGCGCCCGCAGCCCGGCCGTTTCGGCGAGCTGCTGCAGTTCGGCCCGCAAATCGCCCGCCTGCTGCGCATCGAGCGCCGCCAGCGTTGCCCCGTCCAGTTCGATCACCATGCCAGCCGCGCGAATCCGGCAGCGCACGGTTCGTGGCGACAGCCGGGCCGACACGAGCTTTTCGGCCGCGTGCACCATGGCGAGCACCGGCGCCTCGATGCGGATGCCGGTCTCGATCCGGCTCGACAGGCAAGGCGCGGAGGGCAGTTCCGCAAGCGCCCCAAGCCCAAGTTCGGCCGCGAGCGCCCGTACCGTGCGTTTGTCGATGCTGGCCTCGACGAAGGGATGGCGGACCGCATGCGCCCGTGCCGCGTCGAGGCCGGGGCGATACTCGCCGAGGTCGTCGAGGTTGGCGCCGGAGACGATCTGCCATGCCGTGCGGCGCGCGACCTCGCCATAAAGGCTGGTCTTGCAGAAAAAGCAGCGGTTGACCGGGTTGGCGCGATACGTCGGATCGGCAAACTCCCCGGCGTCGAACACATCGAGGGACCAGCCCTCGGACGCCGCCAGCGTGCGGGTCCGCACGGTCGCCTCCGCGGGCACAGCGGGAGACGTGGCGTGGTGCATCCTCACGCCGCCCGGCAAGGCGCGATGGGCCGCCGTGGCGAGCGTGAGGCTGTCGATGCCGCCGCTGACCGCGACGGCGATGCGGCCCATGCCGCCGAGCGCTGCGTGCAGGCGGTCGAGCGGAGTCATGCGGGGTCGGTTCCCGGGTCGCGCCCCGCTTCGTGCGCCGTGGCGAGTTGCTCGGCCCGGCGCCGCAGCCGGACCCGGGCGGCGTGGGAGGCAACCGGGCGCAGGTGGTCGGCCTCCGCCTTCCCCGTGACCAGCATTGCGCCGGCCTCGCCCGGACGTTCGACCAGCTTCACCGTCACAGCTTGGCCTTCGACGTCCACCGTGGCGAAGCGCCGGGCCAAGGCGCGGCCCTGGACCAAGTGGGTGCGCAGGCCGATCGTGGTGGTCTCGCGGAAGCATGCGGCGACGACATCGTCGAGCGTATCCGGCGCGGCCAGGACCTGGACGTGGACCGCGAGCCGCGATTTCTTGCCGAACGCCGTCATCTGCACCACGTCGTGCACCCCCGGAACGGCACGCAGCCGTTCGAGCCCGGTCGCAAGGTCCTCGCCCGATTGGTCGTCCACCTCAAAACTGACCACGGCGAGCTCCCGATGGCCCGCCGCCGCCGCGGCAGTCTCGGCCTCGAACACCAGGGCGCGCAGGCAGTTGCTGATCCCGGGCAGGCGCCGGGCGCCGAAGCCATGGCCGGAGCGGCGCAGCGTGCCGGCGGCCGGGGCCGTGGCGGCGCATCCGAGGTAGCGCAGGATCGCAGCGCCCGTGGGTGTGACGCGCTCGCCCGCGATCCCGTCGTCGTGCATGGCAAAGCCCTCCAGCAGCAACGCCGTGGCGGGCGCTGGAACAGGCATCAGGCCGTGCGCGGTGCGGACCGTCCCGCCGCCCATCGGCAGCGACGCCACCGTCCACCGCGCCGGCCCGATTGCCTCGATCAATGCGGCGGCTGCCACGATGTCGGCAATGGAATCGGCCGCGCCGATCTCATGGAACGTCACGGCGCCGGGCGGCACGCCATGGACCCGGCCCTCGGCCTCGGCCAGCATGGCGAAGATGCCGATGGCGTGGGCGCGGACCACCGGTGCAAGCGCCGAGGCCTCGATCCGGCCTTGGATCGCGCGCCAGCTCGTGTGCGGATGGTGGCCGTGATCGTGTCCGTGCTCCGGAACGTCCACCACGAAACGGCTGCCCGTGAAGGTGCCGTCGTTATGCGGGGACAGGCGGCAATCGGCCGCAGCCAGCGACTGCGCCGCCTCGGTTGCAGCCTGGCAATGCTCCGGGAAAGCGTCGAGAAGGCAGGCGACAAACATGTCGCCGGCAATGCCGCCTAGCGGATGGAGGTGAATTTGCCGCATGTGCCCTCGCAGATGACGTTGGGAACGTCCGGCGCAAGCGGTAGTTTGCAACTTGATGGAGTGGACTTCCTCCCCGCGGCCGGCGCTCGATCGGCCCCCGGGAGGAAAACTGATGACAGTGCCCGCGCGCCGGCGTACGCGGATTTCATGGATTATGTCTTCCACTTCGGCGAGATCTGGGACGCCCGGCAGGAGCTGCTGGACGGCACGCTATTCACCATTGCCCTCTCTGCAGCCTCGATGGCGCTTAGCCTGCTGATCGCGATCTTTGGCGCGCTCGGCCGGACATCGGGGCCGCGCTGGCTGCGCGCCGGCATCGCCGGGTATGTCGAGGCGATCCGCAACACGCCTTTCCTGGTGCAGCTATTCCTTATCTTCTTCGGGCTGCCCGCGATCGGCGTGCGCCTGGACGCCAACCAGTGCGCGCTGATCGCGATGGTGCTGAACGGCAGCGCCTACACGATCGAGATCGTCCGCGCCGGCATCGAGAGCATCGGGCACGGGCAGATCGAGGCCGGCGCGGCGCTCGGGCTGCACCGGCTGCGCGTGTTCCGGCTGATCGTGCTGCCCCAGGCGCTGCGGGCCGTGGTGCCACCGCTGGGCAGCCAGTTCATCCTGCTGATGCTGAATTCCTCCATCGTCTCGGTCATCTCCGCCGACGACCTGACGGCGGCCGCGCAGGACGTGCAGAGCCGCACCTTCCGCAGCTTCGAGGCGTTCATCGTCGTGACGCTGATCTACCTTGCGCTGTCGCTGCTGTTCAGCGGCACGTTCGCGGTGCTGGAACGGCTGGCCTTCGGACGCCGGGCGGCGCGATGAGGACGTTCGGCTTCGGCGACCTGGTGTTCATGCTGATGGCGCTGCGCTGGACGGTCGTGCTGGCCGCGGGCGCCTTCGTGTTCGGCGGCGCGATCGGTTTGGCGGTGGCGCTCGCACGGGTGTCGGGCAGCCGGGCGCTGCGCTGGCTGTCGATCGGCTACATCCGGGTGCTGCAGGGCACGCCGCTGCTGCTGCAGCTTTTCCTGGTGTTCTTCGGCGCCGACATGCTGGGTTTGAGCCTTGGCCCCTACGTGTCCGCCATCCTGGGCCTCAGCCTGAACGCCGGCGCCTTCCTGGGCGAGATCTGGCGCGGCGCATTGCAGGCGGTGCCGGAGGGCCAGCAGGAGGCCGCCCGCGCGCTCGGCCTGCATTATGTGCCCCGCATGCTCCGGGTGGTGATGCCGCAGGCCCTGCGCATGGCGACGGCGCCGACGGTCGGCTTCCTGGTCAACCTTGTTAAAAGCACGTCGCTGGCTGCCGTCATCGGCTTCGTCGAGCTGACCCGCGCCGGGCAGATGGTGAACAACGCAACGTTTCGGCCCTTTACCATCTTCGGCACTGTCGCTGTGCTCTATTTCCTGCTTTGCTGGCCGCTGACGGTGGCCAGCCGTCGGCTCGAGCGCCGGCTGGGCAACGCGTACCAACGATAATAAACTGCCGGGAGAAATTCGCCTTGAAACTCTGGAAGCTGCTTGCCGGCGCCGCGCTGGCGTTCGGGTGTTCGTTCGGCTCCGTGCCGGCGCGTGCGCAGACCGTGGACGAGATCGTCAGCCGCGGCATGATCAACATCGGCGTACTCGTCGACCTGCCGCCATACGGCCTGCTGAACGACAAGCAGGAGCCGGACGGCTATGACATCGAGGTCGCGAAGCTGCTCGGCAAGTATATGGGCGTGAAGGTGAACCTGGTGCAGCTCACCAGCCCCAACCGCATTCCCTTCCTGCTGACCAACAAGGTCGACATGATCGTCGCGACCTTCGGCATCACGCCGGAACGGGCCAAGCAGGTGCTGTTCTCCATTCCCTACAGCGCGATCGAGAACGTGGTGTTCGCGCCTAAGGACAAGCAGATCACCTCGCTCGACGACTTGAAAGGGCTGCGCGTCGGCGTGCCGCGCGGGACCGTGCAGGACGTGCTGCTGACCCAGCGCTACGGCAACACGGTGAAGATGATGCGGTTCGACGACGACCCGAGCACATATCAGTCGCTGATCGCTGGCCAGGTCGACGCCATTGCCGAGACAGGCATGACCGGCGACCAGATCTACGCCGCCAATCCAAGCGCCAACGTGGAAAGAAAGGTGATGCTGCTGCGCCAGCCGAACGGCATCACCATGCGGGCGAACCAGTGGAACCTGCATCAGTGGGTGAACACCTTCGTCTATTTCACCAAGAACGACGGCGAGCTGGATGCGCTGTATCAGAAGTGGTTCCATCAGCCGCTGCCGAACCTGCCGACGTTCTGACGCCGAAAGCTCGGTTTGACGCGCCGTCCGGCCATTCGCCGGGCCGGCAAACGGGAGGGACGACATGGCCCTGATTGCTTCGCTCGAGTCTGCACTCTATCGCATCCCGCTTCCCGCGGTCCTGACCGACAGCATGCATGGCGCCATGTCCGAGTTCGAGCTGGTGACAGTGCGCGTCCGGGATGCCGACGGCGCGGAGGGGGTCGGCTACAGCTTCACGGTCGGGCGCAACGGCGGGGCAATCCACGACATCCTCCATCGCGAAATCCCCGAGATCGTCGCCGGGCAGGATGCTGACCGGATCGAATTCCTGTGGCAGCGCATTTGGTGGGGTTTGCATTATGGCGGCCGTGGCGGACCCACCGTCCTGGCGCTTTCGGCATTCGACATCGCATTGTGGGACCTCAAGGCCCGGCGTGCTGGCCTGCCGCTTTGGAAGCTCCTGGGCGGGCATAATCCGTTGGTGCCCTGCTACGCCGGCGGGATCGACCTCGACCTGCCGCTCGATGCGCTGCTGCGGCAGACCGACGAGAACCTCGCCCGCGGCTTCCGGGCCATCAAGATGAAGGTCGGGCGTCCACGGCTGACGGAGGACGTGAGGCGCGTGGCGGCGATGCGCCGGCATCTGGGCGACGACTTTCCCTTGATGGTGGATGCGAACATGCGCTGGACGGCCGACCAGGCCATCCGCGCCGCCCGTGCGTTCGCGCCCTATGCGCCGGAATGGCTGGAGGAGCCGATTTCGCCCGACGACGTGGCCGGGCATGCCCGGGTGGTGCGCGATGGCGGCCTGCCGATCGCCGCCGGGGAGAACCTGCGCTCGCTGTGGGAGTTTCGCGCCCTGATTACGTCCGGAGGGGTCACGTTCCCCGAGCCGGACGTGACCAACTGCGGCGGCGTCACCGCATTCATGAAGGTCGCCCACCTTGCCGAGGCGTTCAGCCTGCCGGTGACGTCGCATGGCGCGCATGACATCACCGTGCACCTTCTTGCCGCTGTGCCGAACCGGTCGTTCCTGGAGGCGCATGGCTTCGGCCTGGACCGCTATATCGCCGACCCGCTCACGATTCGTGACGGCCTCGCCGTGGCGCCCGACCGTCCCGGGCATGGCATCACCTTCGATTGGGCCGCGTTGAGCGCACACCGGCAAGCGGGCGGTCCAGTTGATGCGCGGCAAGGCTAGCGTTAACAAACAAAACGAAAACGGGCTACCAGGCTGTGCAGGAGGTCGAGACGCGCCATGCCGCCCATGGACGAGGAACCGATGTTCGACCTCGCCATCATCGGCGGCGGCGTCAACGGGTGCGGCATTGCGCGGGAGGCGATCGGCCGCGGCTGGTCGGTGCATTTGTGCGAGGCGAACGACCTCGGCTCCGCCACGTCCTCGGCGTCCACCAAGCTGGTGCATGGCGGCCTGCGCTACTTGGAGCACCGTGAGTTCCGCCTGGTGCGGGAGGCGTTGCTGGAGCGGGAGGTGCTGTGGGCCATAGCGCCGCACATTATTTGGCCGCTTCGCTTCGTGCTGCCCTACCATAAGGGGCTGCGCCAGGCCTGGCTGCTGCGGCTCGGGCTGTTGCTGTATGACCACCTGGGCGGCCGCAAGCTGCTGCCGCCGACGCGAACGGTGCGGCTGCGCAGCGACGCCGCCGGGCGTCCACTGAAGCCGGCCTACACCTTGGGGTTCGAATACTCGGATTGCTGGGTGGAGGACACGCGCCTGGTCGTGCTGAACGCGATGGACGCGGCGGCGCGCGGGGCGGTGATCGCGCCACGCACCCGCTGCGTCGGCGCGGAGCGGGAGGCCGGCGCCTGGACGCTGCGCCTGCACGACACGCGCACCGGCGCGCGCCAGGCGATCCGGGCGCGGGCGCTGGTGAACGCGGCCGGGCCATGGGTGGGCGACGTGCTGCACAGCGTGGTGCGCGCCGATACCGCCAAGCACGTCCGCATGGTCAAGGGCAGCCACATCGTCGTCCGTGCCCTGTATGCGGGCGACCAGTGCTACATCTTCCAGAACGCGGACAGCCGCATCTTCTTCGTCATTCCATATGAGCGGGAGTTCTCGCTGATCGGCACGACCGACATCGACTACCAGGGCAACCCGGCCGATGCCGCCGCGTCGCCCGAGGAGGTCGCCTATCTCTGTCGCGGCGCCAGCGAATACCTGGACCGCCCGGTGACGCCGGACCAGGTGGTCTGGACCTATTCCGGCGTGCGCCCGTTGTATGACGACGGCGCATCCAAGGCGCAGGCCGCCACGCGGGACTACGTGCTGGACCTGGACGCCGGGGATGGCCGGGCGGCGATGCTGTCGGTGTTCGGCGGCAAGATCACGACATTCCGCCGCCTGGCCGAGGCTGCGCTCGACCGGCTGGCACCGCATTTGCCAGCGGCGTCCGGGTTGCCGCCGGGCTGGACCGGATCGGCAGCGTTGCCCGGCGGTGACTTCCCGGTCGATGGCTTCGATGCCGCATTGGCGGGCTTGCAGGAGCGCTACCCATTTTTGGCGCCCGCCACGCTGCACCGGCTGCTGCGCGCCTACGGCACCCGCGTGGACGATGTCCTGGACGGGGCCGCTTCGTCCGAAGCGCTCGGCAAGGTGTTCGGGGCGGACCTGACGGAGGCGGAAGTCCGTTATCTCATGCGCGCGGAATGGGCGGTGACGGCCGCCGACATCGTTTGGCGGCGCAGCAAGCTTGGATTGCGGTTGACGGCCGACGAGATCGGCACGTTGGATACGTTCATGGCCCAGCTCCAGCCGGAGCGGGTCTGCGCGGCTTATAGCTAAAGCGGCCTCAGCTATGGCGATGGGCTCTGCCTGGCATTGACGGCAACGACAAGGCAGACCTGCTCACCAAAGCACCGTAGCGATTTAGCGGCGCTAGCGGGCAATGGGATGCGCAGGTCACTGCAGTGAAGGATGAGCGCGGCAGCAAGGGCCGAACCTTCTATGGTTATCTCCCGAAGCGTTTTCTCGACGGGGGTCGGATGTGTCCGTTCGGCCGAATCGGGCACGATCGTGATGCGGAAGCGCACCGCGCCGTCCGTGCCCTCGGCCTCTGGGCCGCAACGTTGGATGGCGCCTGCCGGAAGCGGCGTTCCTAAACGGCGATGGTATGCCTTGACGGCCTGCACGACCTCAGGCGGTTGGAACAGGACATGACGCACTTCCGAAGGCATGGCGATCTCCTGAGTTATGCGCAAGCTTGCCATAGGTTCGTTGACGAAAGCTTAAGTTGCTCGAAATTGCGGCGTTGAGTGCGACCGCGCGCTCCGCCGCTGACCTCAGCGGCGTGGCTCTCGACCCTTCCGCCCTCATTGTCCCCGGCGCATGGGCGGCGAGGTTTGGCGTGCGGTGTGTATGATAAATGTC
>CAXSGE010000065.1:0-23023 GCA_964236715.1 uncultured Acetobacteraceae bacterium
GCCAACTTTTTGCCCCGCGCCAGATTTACGCGCTTTCTGACCGCCATCGACACCCACCACGGCACAGCCGGGAAACAGCCGGCCAAGCCCGGTTGCGAGCCGCTTCTCCGCCTGTTCGTCGGCGGTGGTGACGAGATCGAGCGGCCCGGATTTCACCTGCACGTCGCCCGGCGCCAGGTTGCGGAACCGCGGCATGATCTCGGTCCGGGCCACGGCTCGGACCAACTGCACGACCTCCGCCGGGTCGAACGCCCCAGCGCTCAAGCGCCACGCTCGAATCGCGCCCGGTCGGCGGGCAGCATGCGGACGACCATATGCACGCCGTCCTCGCCGTCCCGGCGCTCCACAACCTCGCCGTGTTGATAGAGCCACGCCAAACGCGCTCCATCCGAGACCGGCAGCAAGTAGTCCGCGACCTCCATTCCCGCCGAGATGCGGGCGTTGATCGCATCAGCGAGCATGGGCAGGCCATCGCCAGTGATGGCGGACGCCGCAATGCAGCCTTCCCGCACCGGAACCGCGGCCGAGCCGCCCATCAGGTCAGCCTTGTTCAGCACCTCGATCGTGCGCGACGGCCAGTCGACGTCGAGCGCGCCGTCCTTCACCATGCCGTCGAGCACCTGGACGACGTCCGCCCGCTGCGCCGCGCTGTGGGGATGGGCCACGTCGCGCACGTGCAGGATGATGTCGGCCTGGCTCACCTCCTCCAAGGTCGCACGGAATGCCGCGACCAGTTCGGTCGGCAGGTCGCTGATGAAGCCGACCGTATCCGACAGGATCACCCGGCGGTGCGACGGAAGCTGCATGGCGCGCATCGTTGGATCGAGCGTCGCGAAAAGCTGGTCCTGCGCATGCACCTCCGCCCCAGTCAGCGCATTGAACAGCGTGCTTTTGCCTGCGTTGGTGTAGCCAACCAGGGCGACGACGGGATAGGGCACGCGCTGCCGGGCGCTGCGGTGCAGCCCGCGGGTCCGCCGCACCTGCTCCAGGTCCTTTTTCACCCGCACGATCCGGTCGCCGATCAGCCGCCGGTCCGCCTCGATCTGCGTCTCGCCGGGTCCGCCCAGGAAGCCGAAGCCGCCGCGCTGCCGCTCCAAGTGGGTCCAGGACCGCACGAGCCGGCTGCGCTGGTATTCGAGGTGCGCCAGCTCGACCTGCATGGCGCCTTCCTTGGTGCGGGCGCGTTCGCCGAAGATGTCCAGGATCAGGCCGGTCCGGTCGATGACCTTGCACTCCCAGGCCCGTTCCAAGTTGCGCTGCTGCACCGGGCTGAGCTGGGCGTCCACGATGGCAACGGCGACGTCCTCGGCTTTGATGGCCTGGCCGATCGTCTCGATCTGGCCCTGGCCCAGCAATGTCGCCGACCGCCGAGACCGTAGCGGCGGGATGGCGGTATGCACCACCACCAGCCCGATCGACGCCGCTAGCCCGACCGCCTCGGCCAATTGGGCGTCCGCCGCCCGCGAGGCGTCCTGCCTAGAGGGTTTCTCCCATGGCAGGATGACCGCCGCACGGGTCGGCGGCGCGGAAGTATCAGCCGCCGCTACCGCCAGAGTCCGCCTCCTGCGTTGCGCTGGCTTCGACCTTGCTTGCGTCAAAAAGCTGGATTGGCGCGCCCGGCATCACGGTGCTGATCGCGTGCTTATAGACGAGCTGGGTATGCCCATCCCGGCGCAGCAGAACCGAAAAGTTGTCGAACCAAGTGATGATGCCCTGGAGCTTGACCCCGTTAACGAGGAATACCGTCACCGGGGTTTTGGATTTGCGCACATGGTTCAGGAAGACGTCCTGAACATTCTGCGATTTCTCAGTGGCCACGTTCGTGTCCTTTTTGTTGTTGCGGGCCGCGCATTTCGCCGGCTCCGCAAAGGCCTTGCCGCAAACCCGGATGTGGGCCGGCATGCTGATCCTAACAATGCCGCCCGATCAAGCAAGCTGCGAAGGCGTATGGCCGCCTATGCGGCGTTGGATGCCCCATTCACATGCCGGGCAAAAAGCGCGAACAACCGTCGGGTCACCGGGCCGACCCGGCCGTCACCCACCGGCTGGGCGTCGATGGCGACGATCGGCTTCACGAAACTCGTGGCGCTGGTGATGAACGCTTCCTGCGCCGCACGCATCTCGGCTTCGCTGAATGCGCGTTCCTCGAACGCGACGCCCGCGTCCTGCATGATCGCCAACAGCGCGCCGCGCGTGCAGCCCGGCAGGATGCCCTGATCCAGATGGCGGGTGCGCAGCCGGCCCTCCGCATCGACGATCCAGAAGCTGGTTGCGGCCCCTTCGGTCACCATGCCCCTGGCGTCTATAAGGATCGCCTCGGCCGCCCCAAGCTCCCGCGCTGCCTGCCGGGCCAGCACGTTCGGCAGCAGGTTGGTCGATTTGATGTCGCACCGCGCCCAGCGCTGGTCGGCATAGGTGATGGCGCTCGCTGTCCAGGCGTCGACGTCTGTTGGATAGGGCGGGATGCGCCGCACCGTGACCACCAGGGCCGGCGGTGTCGCGCCGGACGGGAACGCGTGATCGCGCCGGGCAACGCCGCGCGTCACCTGCATATACAGCAGCCCGTCATGCACGCGGTTCTGCCGCGCAACTTCGTTCAGAACATGCAGGAGTGCTGTCCGCGGCATCGGCATCGCGATCCGGATTTCGCCCAGCGACCGCTCCAGCCGCCCCAGGTGCCGCTCGCTGTCGATGAACCGGCCGCGATAAAGGTGCACGACTTCGTAAACGCCATCCCCGAACTGGTAGCCGCGGTCTTCGACATTCACGCTGGCCTCGCGCTGCGGCAAGTAGCGTCCGTTGACGTAGGCGATCCGGCTCAAGTGGCCCCGCGGTCGTCGGAGTTGACCCCCAACTGCTTCAGCTTGCGGTGCAGCGCGCTTCGTTCCATGCCGACGAACCCGGCCGTGCGGCTAATGTTGCCGCCGAACCGCAGCAATTGCGCCTGCAAGTACTGTGTCTCGAACAGATCCCGCGCTTCCCGCAACGGCAGGCCCATAAGGTCGGCCGTCGGGTCGAAGTTCAACAGCGCCGGGGCGCCCTGGCTGATTTCGGCAGGCAGCATCTCCGCCCGAATGCTGTCGGCGGTCCCGCCCGGCGCCATGATCAACAGCCAATCCATCAGATTGCGAAGCTGGCGGACGTTGCCGGGCCAGTCATAAGCCTGCAGCGCCGTCATCGCGTCGGTCGACAGCTCGCGCCCTGGCATGCCGGACGTCTCGGCCGAGCGTTCCAGGAAATAGCGTGCGAGCTCCGGCACATCCTCGCGCCGCTCCTTCAGGCTTGGCATGCGGATCGGCACAACGGCTAAGCGGTAATAAAGGTCCTCGCGGAACCGTGCGCTGCTGATTTCCGCCTGCAGGTCGCGGTTGGTGGTGGCCAGCACCCGCACGTCGACCTTCACGCGCGACGACCCGCCCAGCCGTTCAAAGGTTTGGTCCTGCAGCGCGCGCACGATCTTGCCCTGGGTCTCAAGCGGCATGTCCGAAACTTCGTCCAGCAGCAGCGTCCCCCCATGCGCGCGTTCCAGCACCCCGGCCCGGCGCGGCGTCGCCAGCGGATCAGGCCCAGCCTCGACCCCGAACAGCTCCTCCTCGAAACGAGCCGGGTTGAGGGTGGCGCAGTTCAACGCCACGAACGGCCCATCGGCCCGGCGCGAGCGCGCGTGCACCATGCGGGCTGCGACCTCCTTGCCCGATCCCGCCGGGCCGCTGATCAAGACGCGGGAGCCAGTTGGCGCCACCCGCTCCAAGGCAGCGCGCAACGAGGTGATTGCTGGGCTGTGTCCGGTCAGGTTCGACTCGAACCCAGCGCGAAGCCGCAGCTCGGCGTTCTCCTGCGCCAGCCGTGCGGCTTCGAGCGCCCGGCGGACGATCAGCAGCAGCCGATCCGACTTGAACGGCTTCTCGATGAAGTCGTAGGCCCCGAGCTGGATCGCCGCAACCGCGGTCTCGATGGTGCCATGGCCGGATATCATGACGACAGGCACATGCGGCTCTTCCGACAGCAGGCCCTTCAGGATGCCGAGGCCATCGAGCCGCGACCCTTGCAGCCAGATGTCGAGGATCACCAGCGAGGGCCGCCGCATGCGGAATGCCGCCAAGGCCGCATCGGAGTCGGCGGCTTGGCGCACGGTGTAGCCTTCGTCCTCCAAGATGCCCTCGATCAGCATCCGGATATCGGGTTCGTCATCGACGATGAGGATTTCGTTTGCCATTGCTAAGCCTTCACCGCTTCGGCCACCAACAGCGGCAAGGATAGCGTCGCAGTTGCGCCGGGTCCGTCGGCGCAATCGTCCAGCGCCAAGGTTCCACCGTGGTCTTCCATGATCTTCTTCACGATCGCCAAACCCAGCCCAGTGCCCTTGGGCTTATGCGTCACATAGGGTTCGGTCAGGCTTTCACGATCCTTCTCAGGCAAGCCCACGCCGTCATCGCGCACCTGGAACACCACCCGCGCCTCATCAGCATGAACGGAGATGCCGATATGCCCCACCGGCTGGCCCGGAGGCCGCGGACGCATGGCCACGGCATCGGCCGCGTTTTGCAATAGGTTGGTCAATGCCTGGCCGACCAGGCGGCGGTCGCATACCGTCATGGGGCCGCGTTCCGGGATATCCGTCGTCCAAACGATCTCAGGCCGGGCGCTGCGTTGCAGCACGAGCGCCTCGCGCGCGATGCGTCCGGCGTCCTCGGGCCGCAGCACCGGCTGCGGCATTCGTGCAAACGCCGAGAACTCGTCCACCATGCGGCCGATATCGCCGACATGGCGCACGATGGTGTCGGCGCACTGCACGAACGTCTCTGGATCAGAGGTGATCTCCTTTGAAAAGCGCCGCTTCAGCCGCTCCGCCGAGAGCTGGATCGGCGTCAGCGGGTTCTTGATCTCGTGCGCGATCCGCCGGGCCACGTCCGCCCAGGCGGCCTTGCGCTGGGCCGATTGCAGCTCAGTGATGTCGTCGAAGGTCACGACATAGCCATCCAGACGCCCGCTCCGCAAATCCGTAGCGATGCGGACCAACAGGATGCGGCGGCGCGACGGCGGGCCGATCTGCACTTCTGCGGTCCGCGCACGCTCCGGCTGGTCGTCCACCTGGTTCAGCAGCGGCGCAAACTCCGGCACCACCTCGCCCAGCGGCAGCCCGATCGCCGCCATCAGGTTCATGCCGACCAGTTCGCTTGCGGCCCGGTTCGGCAACTCGACATGCCCGGACGAGTCCAGCCCGATCACCCCGGCTGACACGCCCGCCAGCACCGTCTCGGTGAACCGCCGGCGCTCATCGATCTGGCTGTAGGCGTCCATCAGCTCGGTCCGCTGCGCCGCCAACTGGCCGGTCATGCGGTTGAAGGCGCGCGACAGCCCGGCAACCTCGTCCTCGCTCTGGATTTCGGGGACCCGCACCGATAGGTCCCCGGCCCGAACCCGTTCAGCGGCCAGGATCAAACGTCCGACAGGCCGCGCGATCTGGTTGGCCAGCACCAGCCCGATCAGCACCGCCGCAAACAGCACCAGCAGCGCCACAAGCGCAAAGATCAGCGCAAACGTGACCTGCAGGCCCGAGCGGTTCTCGTCCAACTGCTTGTATTCGGCGACGGCGTGCTCGGTCCGCGACATGTGGTCAAGAATTTCCGGGTCCACCGGCCGTCCGATCAGCAGCATGTAGGTCGGGGTGGAATTGAGCTGGACCACCGCGCGCACCCGGCTCTCGTCGGACGACCCGATCACCGCGACATCGCCCGTCTTGGCCAACTCCGTCGCGTCAGCGGGCGGAAGCTCCACGTCCAAGCCCGACATGGGGCCGACGCCAGCGACCACGAGGCTCGTCACCGGGTCATAGATGATCGCCTCGGTCAGGCCGCGCAGCACGGTCTGCGTCTGCAGGATCTGGCCGAAGGTGTAGGCGTTGGTCCCCACGAAATGCCCGTCGCGCGCCAAGTCGTTGGCCATGCCCAGAGCCGTCGCGCGTATGTTGTTGCGGTGCTCCTCGAGATACCCGCGCGACGCCTCCAGCCCTTCGTTCAGCGCCGTGCGGACACGGTCGTTGAACCATGACTGGATGCCAAGATTGAAGAAGATGGTCGCAAATACCGCCACGACGATGGCGGGCGTCACCGCAACGACGCTGAACAGCAAGACCAGCCGCACGTGCAGCCGCGAGCCGGCCGACCCGCGCCGGCGCTCCACCCAGACGCGGGTGATCCGCCCGGCCAACACGGCGCCCAACAGCAGCACGACCACCAGGTTCGCCAGCACCAGGGCGAACATCAGGTTCGGCGTCAACGACACCCCGCCGGACATCGTCGCGAACGTTGACACCCCCAAAACCAGGGCGAAGGCAGCCAGCAGCAGCGTGATGACCTTGCCGAGCAGCGCGTCCGCCATGCGGCGCAGCAGCGACCGGCGCGGTGGCTCCGGACCCGCCGGGCGAAGCGCCTCCGGCTTGCTGGACGCGTTCACCTTCAGCCGATCCCGCGCACGACCGGGATATCCAGGTCGCGTATCTTCTTGCGCAGCGTGTTGCGGTTCAGCCCAAGCATCGACGCCGCCTTGATCTGGTTGCCGCGTGTGGCCGACAGGGTCATCTGGATCAGCGGGCGCTCCACCTCGGCGATGACTTGGTCGTAGATGTCGCGCATCGGCATCCCATCCCGGCTGGCAGCCAGGAACTGCCGGATGTGCCGCTCGACCGCCAGCGCGAGCGGCTCTGGACTGCCGGAATGCGGCTGCTCGGCATCGGCCCCGGTCTCCAGCAGCTCGATGCCAATGACCTCGTCGGTGATGGTCTCCTGGGCATACAGCGCCGCCAAGCGCCGCATGAGGTTCTCCAGTTCGCGCACGTTGCCGGGCCAGCGGTGCTGGCGCAGGCGCTCGACGGCGGATTGATCGAGCGACTTCGCCGGCAGCCCGCTTTCCCGCGCTTTTTCCAAGAAATGCCGGGCCAGCACGGGGATGTCCTCAAGCCGCTCGCGCAATGGCGGCAGCCGGATCGGCACGACGTTCAGGCGATAGAACAGGTCCTCGCGGAACTGCCCGGCGCGGATCGCCTGGCGCAGGTCGCGGTGCGTCGCCGCGACGATGCGGACATTGGCGCGGATCGGCTGCCGGCCGCCGACGGTGGTGAACTCGCCTTCCTGCAGCACGCGCAGCAGCCGGGTCTGCGCCTCCGCGGGCATGTCGCCGATCTCGTCGAGGAACAACGTGCCGCCGGCTGCCTGCTCGAACCGGCCCTGGCTGCGGTTCATCGCCCCGGTGAAGGCGCCGCGCTCATGGCCGAACAGCTCGCTCTCGATCAGCTCGCGCGGGATGGCGGCCATGTTGATCGCGACGAACGGCCCGGTGCGGCGGCGGCCATAGTCGTGCAGGGCGCGCGCCACCAGCTCCTTGCCCGTCCCGCTCTCGCCGTTCACCATGACGGTCAGGTCGGTCGTCGTCAGCCGGGCGATGCTGCGGTAAATCTCCTGCATTGCGACACTGCGCCCGATCAGCGGCAGCCGCTCCTCGGCGTCGCGCGGCTCGGCCGGTGGAGTATCCGCGAGCGGCGCCGGAGCTTGCAATGCGCGGCCTACGACAGCCAGCAACTCCTTGAGATCAAAAGGTTTCGGCAGGTACTCGAACGCCCCGCGCTGAGCTGCCTTTACGGCAGTCAACAGCGTGGACTGCGCGCTCATGACGATAATGCGGAGGTCCGGGCGGATGCGCTTGATGCGCGGGATCAGGTCGAGCCCGTTCTCATCCGGCATGACGACGTCGGTGATCACCAGGTCGCCCTCCCCGTCCTCCACCCAGCGCCAAAGCGTAGCTGCGTTGCCGGTGCAGCGGACCTGGTATCCCGACCGGCCCAGCGCTTGGGTCAGCACCGTGCGGATCGAGCGGTCGTCATCGGCCACGAGAACAGTGGGCGGGGTCATCTTCGATCCTTCAGAGGGCGTCTCCCTCGGCCTCGGTCATCACCGGCAGGAACATGCGGAACTCCGTCCGGCCGGGACGGCTGTCCACCTCGATCAGTCCGCCATGGTCGCCGATGATCTTCGCCACCAGCGCCAGGCCCAGGCCGCTGCCGGTTGGCTTGTTGGTCACGAACGCCTCGAACAGATGGGGACGGATATCCTCCGGGATGCCAGGCCCATTGTCACGGACCGTCACGACCAGCGGCAAGTGCATCCGGTGATTGCTGCCGGCAACCGCGATCCGCATGCCCTGCTGGTAAGCGGTGGTCAGCACGATCTCGCCCGGCCCGCGCTGGGAAAGCTCTGGGTCGCCGGCAATGGACTCGGCTGCATTCTTCACAAGGTTGAGCAGGACCTGCACGAGCTGGTCCCGGTTGGCCCAGGCAGGCGGCAGCGACGGATCATAGGTTTCCGTCATCTTTATACGCGCCGCGACCCCGGTTCCGGCCAGCCGCCGCACGTGTTCCAAGACGCGATGGATGTTCACGGCCCGGCGTTCGATCGGCTTCTCGCCAAAGACCTCGAAGCGGTCCACCAAGTCCCGGATACGGTCGGCCTCGTCGCGGATCAGCACCGTGAGCTCGCGGTCCCCGTCGCTCACGCTCGTCTCCAGCAACTGCGCCGCGCCGCGGATGCCCGAGAGCGGGTTCTTCACCTCGTGCGCCAAGATCGCCGACATGCCGGTAACGCTTCGGGCCGCACCGCGGAACAGCATCTGGCGGTCCAATGCCCGGGCAGCCGAGCCGTCCTGCAAGGTCAGCAGCACGCAACCGGGCTCCTCGAGCAAGGCAGTCGCCTGCACGGTCGTCCCCCGCTTGTGCAGGCGCGGACTCTCGAGCGTCAGGTCGTGATCGGAGATGGTCGTCCCCTCCTGCCGGACCTGGGAAAGCAATGCGAACAGCGGGTTGTCATCCGGCAGCAGCGTCGCGAGCGTCATCTGCCGCAACTGCAGCAGCGATACGCCGAGGAACTGCTCGGCCGCCTGGTTGGCGTAGCGGAACCGGTTGTCGGCATCCAGCAGCACGACGGGCACGGGCAGCGCGCTCAGGATTGCCTGCCCATCGACGGGAAGCGGCAAGGGCACCGCCGGCGTTGGGCGGGGCGACAGCTTGTCCACCAACGCCAGGCGCCCTCGGGTCAGCGCGCCTTTCACGCCGCGAGCGCCCCGGCCGGCACTTCAGGCGTCCGCACGGCATCACGTCCGATCAGCGGATCAAAAAACCCGTCGATCAGCGCCTCGACCGCCGCCGGGGACGAAAGCTTGTTCACGGCAGCGCGGAATTCCGCCGATCCGAACAGGCCGCGCGAGTACCAGGACAGGTGCTTGCGCGCCACCCGTACCCCAGCGTCCTCGCCGAAATGCCGCAGCATGGCGTGGTAGTGCTGCAGCATGGTGGCCTTCTGCTCCGCAAGCGGCGGCTCGGCCTGGCGCTGTCCGGTCACAAGGAACCGCGCAACCAGGGCCGGGAACCAGGGCCGGCCATAACAGCCGCGCCCGATCATCACGCCGTCCGCCCCGGACTGGTGCAGCGCCTCGGCGGCGTCATCCTCGGTCAGGATATCGCCATTGGCGATCACCGGCAGCCTGACCGCCGCCTTCACGCGCGCGATGAACCGCCAATCGGCTGAGCCGGTGTAGAACTGCTGCCGCGTCCGACCGTGCACCGTGACCATCTGGATGCCGGACGCCTCGGCGATCCGGGCCAGGCTGGGCGCGTTCAGGTTAGCGTGATCCCATCCCATGCGCATCTTGAGCGTCACTGGGACCGGCACCGCCTGGACGGTCGCCTCCAGGATGCGGGCCGCCGCAATCTCGTCCCGCATCAGCGCAGACCCGGCTGCCTGCCCAACCGCGACCTTTTTCACCGGGCAGCCGAAATTGATGTCGATCAGGTCGGCGCCGTGGCCAACGGCAATGCGCGCCGCCTCGGCCATTGCGGCCGGGTCGCAGCCGGCGAGCTGGACCGCGCTGGGGCCGCCGCAACCGTCGACCTCCGCCATGCGCAGCGTGACCCGGTTCTCCCGCACCATGGCCCAGGACGCGATCATCTCGGATACGACGAGGCCGGCGCCTTGCTGTTTCGCCAGGCGCCGGAATGGCAGGTCGGTGACACCCGACATCGGCGCTAGGATAACCGGCGCGTCGATGCGCACGGCATAACGCCCGGACCCCAGGGTAATCGGGCCGACCATGCCTGTGGTATTTGGGTTGCCCATCATTTGGGCAAACTACTGCCGGCTTGCGCCCTGCGCAATCATAGACCTCAAGAGTTGGACGGGTTGACGCGGTGCTGACCCGCCGCCATTGCTTCCCCATGCGTGTCGCCGCCATACTTGTCGCCGCCGGCTCCGGATCAAGGTTCTCCGGATCGAGGCTCGGGGCCGGCCAGCCGAAGCAGTACGTCCAACTCGCCGGGAAGCCCGTCGCACGCTGGGCAGCGGATTGCCTGTCGCCGTTCGTGGATTTGCTGCAGCCGGTCGGAGATCCAGCCCTACTCGCCGCGGCGCTGGAGGGCCTGGCGCATCTTCCCGTCGTGCCCGGCGGCGTCGGACGGCAGGACAGCGTGCGCGCCGGGCTGGAAGCGCTGGCGCCGTTCGACCCTGACGTGGTGCTGGTCCATGACGCCGCACGCCCCCATGTGCCCGGCCACACCATCCCTGCCCTGCTGGCCGCCCTGGCCCGCGTGCCAGGGGCGATCCCCGCCGTGCCGGTCGCGGACACGCTGAAACGCGCGCATGGAGGCATTATTGAGACCACGGTTCCCAGAGACGCCTTGTTCCGTGCGCAGACGCCGCAGGCATTCCGCTTCGCCAGTCTGCTGGCTTTGCACCGCGAGCACGCCTTGCTGCCTGGCCTGACCGACGACGCCGCATTGCTGGAGCATGCCGGCGACGCCGTGGAGCTGGTGCCCGGCGCCGAGGACAATATCAAGCTGACTTTCCCGGAGGATCTCGTGCGGCTCGAACGCATACTGGCGCCCGCCATACAGCCCCGCGTTGGCACCGGGTTCGATGTGCATGCGCTCACGCCCGGCCGTCCGTTGGTGCTTTGCGGCGTTTTGATACCGCACGCGTATGGCTTGGCCGGGCATTCCGACGCCGATGTCGGCATCCACGCGCTATGCGACGCGATCTATGGCGCGCTGGCCGAAGGCGACATCGGCCGCCATTTTCCGCCGAGCGAGGCAATTTGGAAAGATGCTGACAGCGCCCGCTTCCTGGTCCACGCCGCCGGACGGATCGCGGCGCGTGGCGGACGCCTGGCCAATGCCGACATCACACTGATATGCGAGCAGCCAAAAATCACGCCCCATGCCGCCGCCATGCAGGCGAGGCTGGCCGAGTTGTTGGGCGTGGAGGCGGGCCGGGTCTCGGTCAAGGCAACGACGACCGAACGGCTTGGCTTCCCCGGTCGCGGCGAAGGGATCGCAGCGCAGGCAGTGGCGACGGTCCTGTTGGCCACGTAGATTAAGTTGCGGATATTTTGGTCGGAGCGGCGGGATTCGAACCCACGACCCCCAGTCCCCCAGACTGATGCGCTACCAGGCTGCGCTACGCTCCGACACGCGATAGGTCTAGCAGGCCGCCACATTGGCTGCAACGGCGCGACGCATGCTCAGTTCAGCATCGCCCGGAGTGCAACCAACTCATCAAGCGCATGCTGCAACACAGCGCGCAAACGAGCTGCCTCGTCCGGTCCAGGCACCAGCGTCGGACTGGTGAGGTCAGATGCAGCAACCATGGGCGTCATTGCCTGCTCCACTTCGGCGGCAGCGCGCTCGGCGGCATTTGCCGGTGGAATATCCTCGGATAACTGGCCGCCACCCTCACGCAACAATCTTTGCACTCCCTTGATCGTGTAACCCTGAATATAAAGCAGGTCTGAGGTGCGGCGCAGCAACAGGATGTCGTCGGGACGGTAATAACGGCGCCCGCCACCACGTTTCAACGGCTTGATCTGCGGAAATTTCGTTTCCCAGAACCGGAGGACATGCTGCGGGATATGAAGCTCATCCGCAACCTCGCTGATTGTACGGAATGCGTTCGGCGCTTTCTTAGCCCGCGGACGGCTGTCATCAGGACCTAGGGCAGCATTTGATGGCGCTTCATCCGGCCCGAGATCGTCGACCGAGGCGTCATCGGGTCCGTTCATTCGTCGTCGCCCGCCGGAATTGCCGTACCGTTGACGTGAGCCTTCAGAACTTGGCTTGGCCGGAACGTCAGCACCCGCCGGGGCAGGATCGGCACTTCTACGCCGGTTTTGGGATTACGCCCGATCCGGCGGCCCTTCTGCCGTACCGAAAACGTTCCGAAACCGCTGATCTTAACGGAGTCACCGGCCTCCAGTGCCCGCGACATGCGTTCCAGCACCGTCTCGAGCAGGTCAGCCGAGTCATTGCGGGACAGCCCGACCTGCGCATAGATTGTTTCGGCCAGTTGCGCTCGCGTTACGGTGTTCATTGCCACACGCTATGCATGGGCTGCTCACGCGTCAAGCGAAGCTGCTGACCTTAAACAATTATGCAAAACTGTTGCGCCCGCGCCTCAAAGTCTTACGCTTCGAAACGCACCTTTAAAAACGTACGAGCGCCGAGCCCCAGGTCATGCCGCCGCCCAGCGCTTCCATAACCACCAGGTCGCCGCGCTTGATGCGCCCATCGCCGCGCGCTTCAGCCAACGCGAGCGGGACCGACGCGGCCGACGTGTTTGCATGGCGCTCAACCGTCACCACGACCCGCTCGGACGGCAACCCAAGCTTGCGGCCCATCGCGTCGATGATTCGCCGGTTCGCCTGGTGCGGCACCAGCCAATCGATGTCGGCGTGGGTGAGCCCATTCGCGGTCAGGGCCTCATCCACCACCTCCGCCAGCTTCGAGACGGCGTGGCGGAACACCTCGCGTCCGTTCATCACGAGATAGCCCGGCCGCTCCGGCTGGCCGATGGAGCCGTCGACATAGAGCAGGTCGCCCAGCGTCCCCTGCGCATGCAGGTGGGTGGACAGGATGCCGCGCGCGCCATCCTGATCCGTGCCGGACCGCACGAAGGCTGCCCCGGCGCCGTCGCCGAACAGCACGCAGGTGCCGCGGTCGTCCCAGTTCATGATCCTGGAATACACCTCGCTGCCAATCACCAGCACGCCCGCGGCCTGTCCGGACCGGATCATCGCGTCGGCGATCGACAATGCGTAAACAAAGCCGCTGCAGGCAGCAGACACGTCGAAGCCAAATCCGCGGCTGATCCCGAGGTCCGCTTGCACACGGAGGGCCGTGGCCGGAAACGCCTGATCCGGCGTGGCCGTCGCCAGGATGATCGCATCGACGTCCCCGGGGCCGCACCCTGCATCCGCCAACGCCGCCTCCGCCGCCCGCGCGCCCATGAAGGCGCAGGTCTCGGTTGGCCCGGCGATATGGCGCTGCTTGATCCCGGTGCGTTCTTGAATCCAGCTATCGGAGGTGTCGATCCGCCGCGACAGCTCATCGTTGCCCACGATCCGTTTGGGAAGGTAGCCGCCGACGCCGGCGATCACAGGACGTATGGCCATCGGGCTCAGACCGCCGCCAGAAGCTGCGGCCCGCCATTGTCGGACTTCAATGCCTCGATAAGGGCTAGGCCATCGCGGATTTTATCGTTGAACCGATGCACGACCATGTCCATTGCCACGTCCACCGCGTGCGCGAACCCTTCGGCGTCCGTCCCGCCATGCGACTTAACCACGACGCCGTTCAGTCCCAGCATCACTGCACCGTTATAACGCCGAGGGTCCAGCCAGAGCTTCATGCGGTCCAGCCCGGGCCGAGCCAGCAAGTAACCAAGCTTCGCCGCCAGGCTACTGCGGAAGATCTGCTTCAGCAGCTCGCCGACCAGCTTGAGCGCCCCCTCCCCTGTCTTCAGGGCCACATTTCCGGTAAACCCGTCCGTCACAATCACGTCCGTGGTTCCAGCGGCGATGTCGTGCCCCTCCACAAACCCATGGAACTGCGGGGCAATGTGGCTTGCGCGCAGGATCTCGGCGGCTTGGCGCACGCGCTCATCGCCCTTCAACTCCTCGGAGCCAACATTAAGCAGCCCGATGGTCGGCGAAGTCAGCCCCAGCACCGTCCGGGCGAACACGTCGCCCATGATGGCGAACTCCACGAGGTTCCGGGCGTCGCATTGCACATTGGCCCCGAGATCGAGCATCACCACGTCGCCGCGGGCCGAGGGGCCGATCGCCGCCATGGCCGGGCGATCGATCCCAGGCAGCGTCTTGATCACGATCTTCGCCAAGGCCAGCAACGCACCGGTATTCCCGGCTGAAACGACTCCCGAAGCCTCGCCACCGGCCACGGCGTCGATTGCAATGCGCATGGACGATCCACGCACCCGAAGCGCCGCAGTCGGCTTCATCTCGCTCGGGATACTTTCCGGTGCGTGCCGGATCGTGCAGGACGCCTGCGCGCGCTTCCGCTTCGCCACCAACGGCGCCAGCCGTGCCTCGTCGCCCACCAGCAGAAAGCGCGCCGACGGATGCCGCTCCGCCGCAATGGCGATGCCTTCGACCACCATGTCCGGCGCGTGATCGCCCCCCATGGCGTCGATGGCCAGGTTGAACAGCTCGGTCATGGCATGAAGCCCAAGCGGCCCGGCGGCACGCCAGTCGCACTCAGGCGCGGACAGCGCCCTTGAGCGCCTTGCCAGCGGCAATGACCTCGCGTCCGTCATAATGGCCGCAATGGCTGCACAAATGATGCGGCCGCTTCAGCTCGCCGCAGTTGGAGCATTCGGCATGCGCCTCGGTCCGCAGGGCGTCATGGCTGCGGCGCATCCCGCGGCGGGATGGCGAGGTCTTCTTCTTGGGAACAGCCATGGGACACGCCCCTCCGGGCTAAATGGCGCGCGGCAACACGGCGGCGCACCGGGGTCAACAGGTTCATTAACGAGCCGCGCGATTTAGCAGAGCCGCACTGCGGCTGCAAGCGACAGCCTACTGTCGCGGGCGCGAAGCCAACAACGCGGCGAATGGGCCATCCGGTTCGGCTGCGGCATCTGGCGGCAATGTGGCGCCGGGCTTGCGCGGATAGGGGTCAAGCGCCAGAGCGAGCTGCTCCACCGCCGCCTCGCCGATGTCGACCGAGCCGCCACTATACGGGATTTGATCGATCGCCTCCGGATCGGGGTCGTCATCCTCAGAGCCCGCCGGGACGAAGTGCACGGTGAACGCCTCATTCACGTCGTGCTCGAAGGTGTCGAGCGTGACGACGCAGGTTTCAGCCACCCGGGCGCGCAACGCACCCTCAGCCTCGATCGTCGTCGCGCCGACGCGGCGCAGCTTGAACGCGCAATGCAGGCTGGACAATGTCACGAGGCGAAGGCGGGCCGCGATCGCCGGCAATTCGCCAGGCTTGGCATCGACGGCCAAGGCCGTGCCTTGCGGGCCAATCCGGTCAAGCGCCACCGGGCGATATAGCTCGGGTTTCATGCTGCCATCCGGGCCGGCCGAAAGTCCACACGGCCTGCTGCCAGCGCCGAAATAGGTTGCGTGCGCAGGTGCGTAGCCTGCTCCAGCGCCAACGCCGCCAGGGCGCCGGCAGCGTCCTCGGGCGCCTTGCCGCGCCAGACATTGCGGGCGACCGCCTCGGTCAGTGCCGCGATGTCGCCAGCATCCAATGCGGCGGCATAAGCGTTGGCCCGGCCATTGAACGCTTCCCACATCGCACGCACCCGCTTGCCGATCCGCATGTCGCTTACGCCGATTTCGCGCAGGTTGATGTCCATATCGGAGAACATCGCGTCGAAGATCGCCTGCGCCAAGTCCTTTCCGACCTTCGACTCCGCGTGCAGCCGGTTCACCACTAGGAACACATACAGCCCGATGACGTCGAACCGTCCGTCCAACGTGTCCGGCACGCGCAACGTTTCAAAGATATAGGGGTCGCGGGCAGCCTGCACGGCAGCGGTATAAAGCTCGAACCCCGCGCGCTCATGTTGCTTGCGTCCGAACAAACCCAGGAATGCCATTCAGCCCTCATCTCGTCCGCCAGCCACGCCCCGCCAGATTGACAAGGCCGAACGGGCATGACACGCCATTGAAAATAGGCGACAAGCGCGGCCGGTCAATGCGCCCGGCGCTCCGCCGGCTTGACGCGACATCCAGATTGGACCCGAGCGTGCGCGTTTTATTCGTTCTACTCCTGCTATCCGTGTCCGCCTGCGACGCCTTGGATGCGCCGAGGCAGTTGCGCGGCAACCACGTGGACGCCGACCAGCTCAAGGAACTCGTGCCCGGAACGTCCACCCGGGCCGACGCGACCTCGCTGCTGGGCTCGCCGACCACGCGCGCGGCCTTCGATGACAACACCTGGGTTTACATCAGCGAGACCACGCGCACGCGGGTTGGCCGGTCGCCCGGAGTCCTGGCGCAGGACGTCGTCGTGCTGACGTTCGATCAGGCCGGCGTGCTGCGCGACGTGAAGCATCTGGATCAGGCCGACCGCAAGGACGTTTCCATCGTCAGCCGCACCACCCCGTCGCCGGGCAGCGAGGCCTCGTTCCTGCAGCAATTGCTGGGCAACGTCGGCAAGTTCAGCGCTGGCGGCGCGACTGGAGGATCGCGAGCCTCGCCAGGCGGCAGCGGCGCCTCGACCAGCAACGGCCTGTAGCCTTTAGAAATGGCTCCAACCTGGACGTTCCAGGCTGATCGCTGCGCCCGATGCATCCAGAACCCGAACCTCCCTTCCCGCTTCGAACCGTCCGATCCGGGTTACAGCGCATCCTCCGGCAGATGCCGCGTCCAACAGCAACTTGGCCCGGGCGAGCGGCACCGCCATGACCAGCTCGTAATCGTCGCCGCCGGTCAGGCACGTCGGCAGCCAAGCCCCCCCGGCTGCCAGCGCCGCTGGCGAGCGCGGCACTCGCGCGGCCTCGATCACAGCTCCGAGACCGGCCGCGCGGCATAGGTGGCCAAGGTCCTGCACCAGCCCGTCCGACACGTCCATGCAGGCCGACACCACGCCATGCAGCGCCAGGCCAAGCCGGGGCTGCGGCATCCGGTAACGTCCGGCCAGGAAGCCATCAACGTCGGCAAGCCGCCCCTGCAATGCCAACAGGCCCAGCGCGCCATCGCCGATCGTGCCGGTCACCCAAACCTCGTCGCCCGCCATGGTGCCAGTGCGGCGCAACGCAGCGCCGGGCGCGACATGGCCGATCGCGGTCAACGATAGCGTCATCGGCCCCGGCGTCGCTGTCGTGTCCCCGCCCAGCAGCGTGATGCCGAATCGCGCCTGGTCCCGCGCCAGCCCGGCGGCAAAAGCCGCGAACCAGGCATCGGCAGTGTCCCGGGGCGCAGATACCGTTACGAGATAGGCCAGCGGCGTGGCGCCCATTGCGGCGAGGTCAGAAAGATTGACCCGCAAGAGCTTGGCGCCAATCGTTTCGGCGGGATCGTCAGGCAGGAAATGCACGCCGGCCACCATCGCATCCGCCGTCAACACCAGTTCGCGGCCCGGCGGTGGCACCAGCAACGCGCCGTCGTCCAGCAGATCAAGCGATCCGGGGCCCGCCAAGGGGCGAAAGTGCCGCGCGATCAGGTTGAACTCGGCAGGCGGCCCAACGTCTGTCATCCCCCAGCCTGTGTCACTCGTAATCCTCAGGTTGCTTGGGCAGCCTCCGCCGGGAAATCACTGGGCCGCAGTTCCCGCGCAAGGCGGTCCAACAAGCCGTTGACCATACGGGGTTCCTCTCCGGTAAAGAACCCGTGCGCCACATCCAGGTACTCGTTTATCACCACACGGGGCGGCGGCCCGTCGACCATCGACAATTCGGCGCCGCCCGCGCGCAACAGGGCACGGAGCACCGGGTCCAGCCGGGTCATCGGCCAGTCCGCCGGCAGGGCGGCGGCAATCAGGGTATCCAGCCGGTCCTGCTGCAGAACCGCCGTGCGCACGATTTGCGTGAACAGCGGCACGTGCGCGTCCGGGACCCGGCCCTCCTCAAAGCCGCCGCCGCCCAGATGTTCCGGACCTGGCATCTCGCCAAGGCGATGCCGGACGAACTGCTCGATCACCGCTTCGGCCGCCTCTCCGCCCTGCTCGCTTTGGAACAACGCTTGGACCGCGGCCACACGGGACGCAGTGCGCGGACGGCTCGGCGGACGTTCGGACCGGGCCATCAGGCGGCTCCCACTTGGCGCGCGATCGCAATCTGCCGCAACGCCGCCGATGCAGCTTCGGCGCCCTTGTTGTGGCCATCGGCGCCAGACCGGGCGATAGCCTGCCCGATGTCGTGCACGGTGAGCAGCCCAGTGCCCATCGCCAAGCCGTATTGCAGCGCCACCTGCATCAAGCCGGCCATGCTTTCGCGGCAGATATGGTCATAATGGTCGGTCTCCCCTCGAACGATGCAGCCCAGCGCGATGAACCCGTCAAATCGGGAGGAACCGCGCAGCACAAGCCGGATCGCCTGGGCCAATTCGAACGCGCCGGCTACGTCGAGCACATCATGGGCGGCGCTGGCGTCCCCCAGGATGCGCGCAGCCCCGGCCGTCATGCCGTCGACGACCTCGCGATAATAAGGCGCACGCACCATGAGCAGGCGTGGCGGGGCGCCAGGCACGCTGGGGGCAGCCGGCAAGGGCGCATCGACGGTGCTCATCGGGTGGGCCTCATTCCGCCGGAGCGCCTTCGATCGGCCGTTGCTCGACAATATTCAAGCCGTATCCCTCCAGCCCGACCACGGTCCGATGCGTATTGGACAGCAGGATCATCTCATGGACGCCAAGGTCCAGCAGGATCTGCGCCCCAATGCCATAATCCCGCAAAAACGGCTGCGGCCGCATGTCGGCCTGCATCGCGCCTACCCGTTCCGAAACCGCGGTCGGCCTCGTATCGCGGATCAGCACGACGGCGCCCCGGCCCTCGGCCGCGATCATCCGCATCGCCCCGTGCAGCGTGGACCAGTGCGGCCCGCCGAGCATATCGCTCACGAGATCGACGGCGTGCATCCGCACCATCGCTGGCTGCGGCCCGATCAAGTCGCCCTTGATCAGCACCAAATGTTCCGCATAATCAACGGTATTGGCATAGACGCTCAGCTTCCACTCACCGCCCTCGATGTGTTGCAGCGTGCCCTGCTGCACGCGCCGCACCAACTGTTCGGTGCGGCGGCGATGGCCAATGAGGTCGGCGATCGTGCCGAGCTTCAGGTTATGATGCTGCGCGAAACCAACCAGGTCCGGCAGACGGGCCATGGTCCCATCGTCGTTCATGATCTCGCAGATCACCCCGGCGGGGGTAAGCCCGGCCAGCCGCGCGATATCCACCGCCGCCTCAGTATGCCCGGCGCGCACCAGGGTGCCGCCCTCGCGCGCCATCAGCGGGAACACATGGCCAGGGGTCACGATCTTATCCCGGCCCGCCTCCGGGTTGATAGCGACGCCGATGGTCAGCGCCCGGTCGGAGGCCGAAATCCCGGTCGTGACGCCGTCCCGCGCCTCGATCGAGACGGTGAACGCCGTCTGGTGCCGCGTGTTGTTCGACTGGCTCATCAGCGGCAGGCCGAGCTGCTCGACGCGGCTGCGGGTCAGCGCAAGGCAGATCAGCCCGCGCGCGTGCCGGGCCATGAAGTTGATGGCGTCAGGCGTTGCGAATTGCGCGGGGATTACCAGGTCGCCCTCGTTCTCCCGGTCCTCGTCGTCGACCAGGACGAACATGCGCCCGGCCCGTGCCTCCTCGATCAGGTCGACGGCGCTGCACAGGTAGTCGGAAAGGACAGCAGACCTCATGGAACCTCCGCCAGGCGTGCGACATAGCGCGCCAGCATGTCGATCTCGATGTGCACCGCGTGCCCTGCCTGAAGCAGCCCCAGCGTTGTCACGTTCCAGGTATGCGGGATGACGTTGACGCCGAACACGCCGCCCGCCACCTCATTGACCGTCAAGGAGACCCCGTCCACGGAGACGCTGCCCTTGCTGGCGATGAAACGGGACAGCTCGCGCGGCGTCTCGACCTGCACGCGCCATGAGCCGTTCTCCGGCGTCACCGACATTATTTTGCCCAGGCCGTCGACATGGCCGGACACGATATGCCCGCCAAGCTCGTCGCCAACCCGCAGCGAGCGCTCAAGGTTCATGCGGCTGCCGACTGTCCAGCCGCCCAGCTTGGTCTTCGACAGTGTTTCGCCGGATACCTCGACCGCAAACCAATCCGGGCCGACTTCGACCGCAGTCAGGCAGCAGCCCCCGCACGCGATGGACGCGCCGACGGCGATGCTGTCGGTGTCCGCCCACGGGGCGCCAATCACCAGCCGCATGTCCTGTCCGTCGCCGATAGGCCGCAGGCTGCGCACCTCGCCCATTCCCGTCACGATCCCGGTGAACATCAGGCGGCTCTCTCGGCTTCGCAACGGCTGAATTCGGTCAGCATGTCATCCCCCATCGGACGCGAGTCCACGCGCACGAAGCGCGGCATTCCGGCCAGCGCCGCCGTGCCGAACGCCTGCGCGGCTGGCCAGCCATCGCCGCCCATGACCGCCGGGGCATGGAACCAGGCGATACGGTCCACCAGCCCAGCCCGCAGCAATCCGGCGGCGATCTGCGCGCCCCCCTCCACCAATACCCGGGTCAGCCCGGCTGCGCCCAGCGCCTGCATCCCCGCCGCGAGGTCGATGCCCTCCTCCGCCCCGGCAATGGCGAACAACCGCGCGCCAGCCTCGTTCAGCGCCTGTATCCGGTCTGGGTCCGCGTCCGGACGGTGCAGGAACCAAGTAGGCGCCGCCGCTGCGGTCAATACCACGCGCGCGGTCAATGGCGTGCGAAGGCGGCTATCCACGATGATGCGCAAATTGGCGGACTTGCGATAGCCAGGAATCCGGCAGGTGAGGTCAGGATCGTCCGCCTGCACGGTCCCTGCCCCGGCCAGCACGGCGTCATGCCGGCCACGCAATGCGTGCGCCGTGCGCCGCGATGCCGGCCCGGTGATCCACCGGCTTTCCCCAGTGCGGGTTGCGATGCGTCCATCGAGGGTGCTGGCCAGTTTCAGAGTTATCATCGGCCGCCCAAGGCCCACCCGCGACAGGAAGCCGGCCTGCAGGGATCGTGCCTCGGCCGCAAGCGTGCCCACGGCCACTTCCAGCCCGGCTGCCCGCAATGCTGCAATCCCGGCGCCGTCAACCCGCCTATCGGGATCGCCAAGCGCTACGACCACACGCGCCACCCCGGCCTCAACCAGCGCGCCGGCACAGGGCGGGGTCTGCCCATGATGGCTGCAGGGTTCCAACGTCACATAGGCCGTCGAACCGCGGGCTAAATCGCCGGCAGCCGCCAGCGCGGCCGCCTCAGCATGCGGGCGGCCGCCCGGCGCGGTCACGCCCCGCCCGACCACCCGGCCGCCGCGCACCAGCACGCACCCTACGGACGGGTTCGGCCAGACGCTGCCCAGCCCGCGCCGGGCGAGCGCCAGAGCGGCGCGCATGTGCTCCTCATCGATCATTGAACGCTATGTAGGCTCGTCAAGCGAACCCAGGAAGGTCTCGAAGTCCTTTGCCTCGCGGAAGTCGCGATAAACGCTGGCGAAGCGGACATACGCGACCGCGTCCACCTCCTTCAGCGTTTCCATCACCAGCTCGCCCAACTGCTTGCTCGGGATATCGTTCTCGCCGGTCGCTTCGAGCTGGCGGACGATGCCGTTGACGATGCGCTCCAGCCGCTCCTCCTGCACCGGGCGCTTGCGCAGCGCGATGCGTATGGAGCGGCCCAGCTTCTCACGGTCGAACGGCACCCGGCGGCCATCAGCCTTCAGCACCGTCAGCTCGCGGAGCTGCACGCGCTCGATGGTCGTGAAACGCTGCCCGCAGCCGCCGCAGAACCGCCGCCGCCGGATCGCCGACCCGTCATCGGTGGGCCGGCTGTCCTTCACCTGCGTGTCGTCGTGGCCGCAGAACGGGCAGCGCATGGCGTTTAGGGTCCGGCGTGGCCGCCGAGCATGGCCGGGTAGATCGGGAAGCGGGCGCACATCGCCTGCACCCGCGCTGCGACAGCCCGCTCGGCCAAGTCGTTGCTGCCGTCGTTGGAGCGGCTCAGCCCATCCAACACCTCGTTGATCATCAGCCCGATCTCGCGGAACTCGGCGGTGCCGAAACCGCGGGTGGTCGCCGCCGGAGTGCCGAGGCGTATGCCCGACGTGACCGCGGGCTTGGCCGGATCGAAGGGGATGGCGTTCTTGTTGGCGGTGATGTGCGCCCGCTCAAGGCTGGCCTCCGCCGCCTTGCCGGTCACGCCCTTGGGCCGCAGGTCGACCAGCATGAGGTGGCTGTCGGTGCCGCCGGTCACGATGTCGCAACCTTGCTGCATCAGCGTCTCGGCCAGCATCCGGGCGTTGTCGACCACGGCGCGCTGGTAGGTGCGGAACTCCGGGCGCAACGCCTCGCCGAACGCCGCCGCCTTGCCGGCGATCACGTGCATCAGGGGGCCGCCCTGCAGGCCCGGAAAGACCGCCGAGTTGAACTTCTTGCCGAGGTCGAGGTCGTTCGACAGGATCATGCCGCCGCGCGGGCCGCGCAGCGTCTTGTGCGTCGTCGTCGTCACCACATGGGCGTGCGGCAGCGGCGTGGGATAGACGCCCGCCGCCACCAGCCCGGCGTAGTGCGCCATGTCCACCATGAACCAGGCGCCGACGGCGTCCGCCACCTGGCGAATGCGGGCGAAGTCGATGGCGCGCGGATAGGCCGAGCCGCCGGCGATGATCAGGCGCGGCTTCTCGGCGCGGGCCAGGCGTTCCAATTCCTCGTAATCCAGCAGGCCGGTCTCCGGCTGCACGCCGTATTGCACGGCGCGGAACCATTTGCCCGACAGGTTGGGTGCCGCGCCATGCGTCAAGTGGCCGCCGGCCGCGAGGCTCATGCCCAGGATGGTATCGCCGGGCTGCAAGAGGGCCAGGAACACCGCCTGGTTGGCCTGCGCGCCGGAATGCGGCTGCACGTTGGCGAAGCCGCAGCCGAACAGCTCCTTGGCGCGCGAGATCGCCAGCTCCTCGGCCACGTCGACGTGCAGGCAGCCGCCGTAGTAGCGGCGGCCGGGGTAGCCCTCGGCATACTTGTTGGTCAGC
>CAXSGE010000066.1:0-22451 GCA_964236715.1 uncultured Acetobacteraceae bacterium
CGAACGCCTCGATCAGCTTGAGCCGCTTCACCAGCTTCTTGCGCTTGGCCTCGCTCGTGGTGTCCTTCAAGTCCTGCCGCAGCGTCACCTTGTCGCCGTCGATGTCGATGCCGTGCAGGATGCCCTTGATCGCCTCGGCGCCGATACCGGCCCGGAACGCATCCTCGCCGAACTCGTCCTGCTTGGACATGAGCTGGTCTTCGGTCAGCAACTGATGCAGCTTGAGATCGGTCAGCCCGGGCTCAAGCACGACGTAGCTCTCGAAATAGAGAATCTTCTCCAACTCTTTGAGCGTCAGGTCGACCATGAGGCCAATGCGGCTCGGCAAAGACTTCAGGAACCAAATGTGCGCGACCGGGCTTGCCAGCTCGATGTGACCCATGCGCTCACGGCGCACCTTGGCCAGCGTGACTTCGACGCCGCACTTCTCGCAGATGATGCCGCGGAACTTCATGCGCTTATACTTGCCGCACAGGCACTCGTAGTCCTTGATCGGCCCGAAGATGCGCGCGCAGAACAGCCCGTCCCGCTCCGGCTTGAAGGTGCGGTAGTTGATCGTCTCGGGCTTCTTGATCTCGCCATACGACCAGCTCCGGATCTGCTCCGGGCTGGCCATCTGGATCTTGATCTGGTCGAAGGTCACAGCCGAGCCGGCCTGACCAAGGATCTTCATCAATTCGTTCATACGTCAGCTACCCCAATGCGGCCCGCCGGCTTGCACCGCTCGTGCAAACCGGCCGCCGGGTGATGCGGGATTGGTAATCAGGTGGCGCGGGTGTCGAGGTCCACGTTCAGGCCAAGCGACTTCAGTTCCTTGACCAGCACGTTGAAGCTCTCGGGGATTCCGGCCTCGAAGGTGTCCTGCTCACGCACGATCGCCTCGTAAACCTTGGTCCGGCCGGACACGTCGTCCGACTTCACCGTCAGCATTTCCTGCAGCGTGTAGGCGGCGCCGTAAGCCTCCAGCGCCCAAACCTCCATCTCGCCGAACCGCTGCCCGCCAAACTGCGCCTTGCCGCCCAGTGGTTGCTGGGTGACCAGGCTATATGGCCCGATTGAGCGCGCGTGGATCTTGTCGTCCACCAAGTGGTGCAGTTTCAGCATATAGATGTAGCCGACCGTGACCTTGCGCTCGAACGTCTCGCCCGTCCGGCCGTCGGTCAGGTACATCTGCCCCGACGTATTAAGCCCGGCCTTGGTCAACATGCCCTCGATGTCGGACATCCGCGCGCCGTCGAACACCGGCGTCGCGATCGGAATGCCCTTCTTCAGGTTGTCCGACAGCTCCAGCAGTTGCTCCGTGCTCATCGGAGCGATCTCCGCCTCGAACACCTCGTCGCCATAGATGTCCTTCAGCATGTCCAGTAGCGCGTCGCGTTGCGCCCCAGTGCGGCGATACTCCTCGACAAGCTCCCCAACCTGCTTGCCGAGCGTGGCGCAGGCCCATCCTAGATGCGTCTCCAGAATCTGCCCCACGTTCATCCGGCTTGGCACGCCAAGCGGGTTCAGCACGAGGTCCACATGCGTCCCGTCCTCAAGGAACGGCATATCCTCGACCGGGGTCACGCGCGACACCACGCCCTTGTTGCCATGACGTCCGGCCATCTTGTCGCCCGGCTGCAGCTTACGCTTCACCGCTACGAACACCTTCACCATCTTCATCACGCCGGGCGGCAGTTCATCGCCGCGCTGCAGCTTCTCGACCTTGCCGTCGAACCGCGCCTGCAGGCCGTGCACCGCCGCGTCGAACTCGCGCTTCAGCGTCTCGATCTCGGCCATGACCGCATCGTCCGCCACGCCGATATTGCGCCACGCGCCGCGCGGATGTTCGGCCAGCACCTCCTCGTTGATGACCGTGCCCGCCTTGATGCCCTTGAAACCGCCGGAAGCCTTGCGGTTCAGCAGCTTCTCCCGTAGCCGGTTGAGGAACGACCGCTCCTGGATCGCCCGCTCGTCGTCGCGGTCCTTGGCCAGACGCTCGACCTCGGACCGCTCGATCGCCATCGCGCGCTCGTCCTTGTCGACGCCCCGCCGGCTGAACACCCGGACATCCACAATAGTGCCCGTCACACCCGGCGGCAGCTTCAACGACGTGTCGCGCACGTCCGACGCCTTCTCGCCGAAGATCGCCCGCAGCAGCTTCTCCTCGGGCGTCATCGGGCTCTCGCCCTTCGGCGTCACCTTGCCGACCAGGATGTCGCCCGGGTTCACCTCCGCGCCCACATAGACGATGCCGGCCTCGTCGAGGTTGCGCAGAGCCTCCTCGCCGACGTTCGGAATGTCGCGGGTGATCTCCTCCTGGCCCAGCTTGGTGTCCCGCGCCATCACCTCGAACTCTTCGATGTGGATGGACGTGAACACGTCGTCCCGCGCAATACGCTCGCTGATAAGGATGCTATCCTCGAAGTTGTATCCGTTCCAAGGCATGAACGCAACCAATACGTTCCGCCCCAGCGCCAACTCCCCCAGCTCCGTGCTGGGACCATCGGCAATGATGTCGCCGTTCGACACACGGTCGCCGACCCGCACCAGCGGACGCTGGTTGATGCACGTGCTCTGGTTGCTGCGCATATACTTGCGCAGGCGGTAGATATCGACGCCGTGCGTGGTGCCGTCCTCGGCAGTCGCGCGCACCACAATGCGGGCGCCATCGATCTGATCGACGATGCCCGGCCGCCGGGCGACGATGGTGGCGCCGCTGTCACGCGCGACCGCGGCCTCCATCCCCGTCCCCACCAACGGAGCGTCGGCGCGGATCAGCGGCACCGCCTGACGCTGCATGTTGCTGCCCATCAGCGCACGGTTCGCGTCGTCGTTCTCCAGGAACGGGATCAGTGCCGCAGCGACTGACACCAACTGCCGTGGGCTCACGTCCACCGCCGTCACGTCGGTCGGCTTCACCAGCCGGAAATCACCCTGCCGGCGCACCGAAACCAGCTCATTGGTAAAGTTGCCCTCGGTGTCCGTCGGGGCATCGGCCTGCGCGACGACAAGCTTCTCCTCCTCCATGGCCGAAAGATACTTCCAGCCATCCTGCACCTGGCCTTCCTTCACCAGGCGATACGGCGTCTCGATAAACCCGTACTTGTTCACCTTTGCATAGGTGGCCAAGCTGTTGATCAAGCCAATGTTCGGCCCCTCCGGCGTCTCAATCGGGCAGATACGGCCGTAATGCGTCGGATGCACGTCGCGCACTTCGAACCCGGCGCGCTCACGCGTCAACCCGCCTGGTCCAAGCGCGGATAAGCGGCGCTTATGCGTCACCTCCGACAGCGGGTTGGTCTGGTCCATGAACTGGCTGAGCTGCGACGAGCCAAAGAACTCGCGCACCGCCGCTGCCGCCGGCTTCGCGTTAATCAAGTCATGCGGCATCACCGTGTCGATGTCGACACTGCCCATGCGCTCACGGATCGCCCGCTCCATGCGCAGCAGGCCAACCCGATATTGGTTCTCCATCAGCTCGCCGACCGACCGCACCCGGCGGTTGCCAAGGTTGTCGATGTCGTCGATCGTGCCGCGTCCGTCCTTCAGCTCGCACATGATCTTGACGGTCTTGAGCACGTCCTCCTTGCGCAGCACGCGGACGCTATCCTCAGCGTCCATGCCGAGGCGCATATTCATCTTCACCCGTCCGACCGCCGACAGGTCATAGCGGTCGCCGTCAAAAAACAGCCCACGGAACAACGCTTCCGCCGTCTCGGGCGTCGGCGGCTCGCCAGGGCGCATCACCCGGTAGATGTCGACCAGCGCATCGTCGCGGTTGCTGTTCTTATCGACCGCCAGCGTGTTGCGCAGCCACGGGCCGTTCGACTGGTCGACCGCAAGCGTCGGGAGCCGGTCAACGCCGGCGTCCTCCAAAGCAGTCAACCGGGCCTCAGCAAGCTCTTCCCCAGCCTCGGCATAAATCTCGCCAGTTTCCTCGTTCACCAAGTCAAGAGCGACGTAACGGCCCAGCAAATCGGCGCGGCCCACCAGCACTGTCTGCGTCTTCTCGGCGATCTTGCGGGCGTTGCGCGCGGTGAGCTTGGTGGTCGCCTCAGCGACGACCCCGCCAGTATCCGCATCCACCAGCGCCTCGGCCAATGTGATCCCGCGGTAAGCGTCAGCCTCGAACGGACGCGCCCAGCCCTTCGGCGTACGGGTGAACACGACCTGGGTGTAGAAATAATTAAGGATCTGCTCGGCATCCATGCCGCGAATTTCGCCAATGTCGACGGTCTCGCCAGTCGCCACCCGGTCAGCGCGCAGCTTCTCGGTCGCCGCGCTCTCCAACGCATACAGCAACGTCGTCACCGGCAGCTTACGCTTGCGGTCGATACGGACGTAAACCAAATCCTTGCTGTCGAACTCGAAATCGAGCCACGAGCCGCGATACGGGATGACGCGCGCAGTGAATAGGTACTTGCCGCTGCTGTGCGTCTTGCCCTTGTCATGGTCAAAGAACACGCCGGGGCTGCGGTGCATCTGGCTGACGATGACGCGCTCGGTCCCGTTGATGACGAAGGTGCCGTTATCCGTCATGAGCGGCATGTCGCCCATGTAAACCGGCTGCTCCTTGATATCCCGGATCGACCGCGCGCCGGTGTCCTCGTCCAAATCCCAGACAATAAGGCGCAGGATAACCTTCAACGGCGCAGCAAACGTCATGCCGCGCTGGATGCACTCCTCGACATCGTACTTGGGCTCCTCGAGCTCGTAATGCACGAACTCCAGCCGTCCACGTCCGGCAAAATCGTCAATTGGGAAGACCGACTTGAACACTTCCTGCAAGCCAGTCGGCGTCCGGCTGTCCGGCTGGACATTCATCTGCAGGAATGCCTCATAGCTGGAACGTTGCACGTCGATCAGGTTCGGCATCGGCGCAACTTCGGGAATGCGCCCGAAGCTCTTGCGGATCCGCTTCTGTCCCGTGAACGATTTGGTGATCGCGTTCATCGCCCGTCCTTGACCTAGTATCCTGCACACCCGGTGGTGGCATGGTAGCCGTTAACCTCGGCAATCAATCGTCGTGCCAGACGCAGGATGCCGCCCGCCGTCCGGCAACAGGTTCGCGGGCGGAAACCGATCCTGGTTTCCGCCCGCTTCCTGCTCAATGACCCGGCGACGCCCGCAGGGGGCGGACCGGGTTCGCTCGGCTACTTGATCTCGACAGAAGCGCCCTGCTCTTCCAGTTGTTTCTTGAGCTTCTCCGCCTCGTCCTTATTCACGGCTTCCTTGACCGCCTTTGGCGCCGCCTCGACCAGGTCCTTGGCTTCCTTCAACCCGAGGCCCGTGATGGTGCGGACTTCCTTAATGACGTTGATCTTCTTGTCGCCAACCTTCGCCAGCATAACCGTAAACTCAGTCTGCTCCTCGACCGGGGCAGCAACAGCAACCGGACCCGAGGGCGCTGCAGCCGCCGGAGCGGCAGCGGAAACGCCCCACTTCTCTTCCAACATCTTGGACAGCTCAGCCGCCTCAAGCACCGTCAACGCAGACAACTCGTCCACTAGTCTCGACATGTCAGCCATTTCGTAACTTCCTCTATCTAGCCCTTAGGTGGTTCCATGCAAGCCCAATGCCGTATTCCGGACCGGGCCTTGTCTCATATCAGCAATGCGGCGAGCAGCGCCTATCCTCCACTGAGGATCAGGCCGCCTCCGCTTCGTCCTTTTTGGAATAAGCCGCAAAAACCCGGGCAAGCTGTCCAGCCGGCGCGGCGAGCACGCCTGCGATCCGCGTGCCAGGGGTCTGGATCATCCCTACCAGCCTGGCGCGCAACACATCGAGCGACGGCAGGTCCGCCAGCGCCTTGATCCCCTCCGCATTGAGCGTCTGGGTCCCAAGTGCGCCGCCGATCACGACGAACTTCTCGTTGGTCTTGGCGTAATCGACAGCGGCCTTCGCCACCGCCACCGGGTCTTGCGACCACGCGAGCGCCGTCGGACCCTTCAGCATTGGCTTGATGCCGCCGAACCGGGTCCCCTCCAGGGCCAGCACTGCCAGCCGGTTCTTCGCGACTTTGTAGGTCGATCCCGACGCCCGCATCCTGCGCCGCAGATCGGACACTTCGGCCACAGTCAGCCCATTATTCTGGCTGACCACCACCATCGACGTCTCTGCGAACACTTGACCGAGCGTGGTGACGAACTCCCGCTTCTCCGTACGGTCCACGTCCCATCTCCTCTTCAGCCCCTGCGCGTTTGGACCGCGCTGGGGTGGTTCCCTGGCATGACCGGATGGCCACGCCATGACGCCTGTCCGAAACCCCGTGCACGCAAACGCGCCGTGGACCCTTTAGCCGGAACCGCCAGTCTGCCGAGGCAAGCGCGTCTGCCCCGGATCATCTCGGCTTCCCCGTCTACTGCGCGCGGGCCTAGGCCCTTTACTGTCTTCGCCAAGATATGGCTGGGACGACGTGCAGTCTCGGACAGGTTCGGGGCGGCTTGCGCCACCCCTAGCCACCAACCCCGAAAGGCCGGCAAATTTCGTTGCATCTACCGGGGCTGCGCACCCTGGGCTGCAAGGCTCGCGACATCCACCCGGATGCCCGGCCCCATAGTCGAACTAACGGACACCTTCTGGACATAGGTCCCCTTCGCGCCGGTAGGCTTGGCCTTCTGGATGGCGTCAACGAAGGCGCGGATATTCTCGACCAGCTTGTTCTCTTCAAAGCTCGCCTTGCCGATCCCTGCATGGACGATGCCGGCCTTCTCGGCCCGGAACTCCACCTGGCCAGACTTGGCGGCATTCACCGCGCCGCGCACGTCCATGGTGACGGTGCCGAGCTTCGGGTTCGGCATCAGGCCGCGAGGCCCCAGGATCTTACCCAACCGGCCAACCAGCGCCATCATGTCCGGCGTCGCGATGCAGCGGTCAAAGCCGAATTCGCCAGCCTGGACCTTCTCGGCCAAATCCTCGGCGCCTACCACGTCGGCGCCAGCCGCCCGCGCCTCCTCCGCCTTGGCGCCACGGGCAAACACTGCGACGCGCAAGGTCTTGCCGGTTCCGTTTGGAAGGCTTAGCAACCCACGCACCATCTGGTCGGCGTGGCGTGGGTCAATGCCCAGGTTCATGCTGAACTCGATCGTCTCGTCAAACTTGGCGCGAGCATTGCCCTTAGCCAGCTTGATCGCTTCGTCCAGCGTGTAGGACTTCGTGCGGTCAAATGTCTCATAGCCCGCCTTCAGGCGCTTATCATGTGCCATGGGGTCTAGCTCTCCACCACGCTAAGGCCCATGGACCGGGCACTGCCTGCCAGCATACGGACCGCGCCGTCGACGTCGTTCGCGTTCATGTCCTTCATTTTGGTCTCAGCGATCTCACGCAACTGCGCCATCGTGACCCGGCCGACCATGGCGCCCTTGCCCGGCGTCGTCGTGCCCTTGGTGATCCCCGCCGCCTTCTTCAAGAAATAGGTGTTCGGCGGCGTCTTCGTGATGAAGGTGAAGGTGCGGTCGCCAAACGCGGTGATGACGACCGGAACCGGCATTCCGGGCTCCATGCCCTGGGTCACCGCATTGAATTCCTTGCAGAACGCCATGATGTTCAGGCCGCGCTGCCCAAGCGCCGGGCCAACGGGCGGCGACGGGTTGGCTTTCCCCGCTGGAATCTGCAGCTTTATATAACCAGTGATCTTTTTAGCCATTGACTGGCCTCCTAAGTCGGAGGACCGCGGTCATATCGATCGCAGCCGTGTTAACGGCCGGCGATCTCCCGCGTTCCGAGTGAGCGCGGGCGTATAGCGGATGGGGTTGGCCAAGTCCAGTTCTATTTGCGCCGGCCTGTGTCCGGGCTATAGAAGGCGCCGCCCCCCTTTGCACGAGAGATCCGCCATGGCCGCCAAGCCCTCAACATTGCCCCGGAACAACGCCACCCGCTTCAACCCGACAGCCCAAGCGATCATCGGCTCGGCAGTGATCGCAGTGATATTGGCGACCTTGATTACCGGCAACCCATTCCGGGCCGTCTCGCTCGCCTATCTCGATTATGCCCACACGCCGGCCGCCGGTGCCGCCAAGGCCGATTCCTCGCCAACAAAGAGCGACCCAGCGGTCCCGTCGGCGAAGTAGCCGCTAAATCACCAGTTCAATCACGAACGGACCCGGGCGGGCGTTGGCCTGGCTAAATAGGTCGGCAAACGCTTCCATCGTGTCGGCGCGCGCTGCCTCCACCCCCATGCCGTTTGCAAGCCGCACCCAGTCCAGGTCCGGGTTGCCAAGGTCCAGCATGTCGAGCGCAGTGCGTCCCGGGTTCGCGCCCACGCCCTGATACTCGCCCAGCAGGATCTCGTACTTGCGGTTGGCGAGGATTACCGTCGTCACATCCAACCGTTCGCGCGCCTGGGTCCATAGGCCCTGCAGCGTATACATGGCCGAGCCATCCGCCTGCAGCGCCACAACCCGGCGGCCCGGCGCCCCGAGTGCAGCCCCAGTGGCCAGCGGAATGCCGCAGCCAATCGCGCCGCCGGTGATCTGCAGCCAATCATGCGGGGCGGCAGCATGCGTCCCAGGGAAGAATGCGCGGCCAAAGCTCACGCTCTCATCCACAATGATCGCCTCATCGGGCAGCATAGCGGCGAGCGTTTGGGCCACCGCCTCAGAGGTGACGGCGCCTCGGGCGGGAGTGGGCCGTGGAGCGTTCGGCTGCCGCCGCGCCGTCTCCGCCCCCAGCGCATCGGCAACGCAAGCAAGCGCGTCCGCCGCATCGTGTTCGGGCCGGGCGAGCACGTGGACCTCGCAGTCCGGCGGCGCCATGTGGCCGGGCTTGTTCGGGTAGGCGAAGAACCCGACAGGCACGGCCGCGCCGACCAGGATCAAATGCTTGAGCCCGGCCAAAGCGGCCACGGCATGGTCGACGGGATAGGGCACGCGATTGATCGGCGCACGCCCGGCGCCGCGTGCGATCCGGGCGTTGCTGGTTTGCGCCAGCATACGGGCGCCGGTCACAGCCAGAATGCCGGCGGCGGTATCCAGCGCGTCCGCCCGCAGCGCCTTGCCGCCTAGGATCAGCATGGCAGGCTCGCCGGAGCGCAGCGCCCGCACTGTCGCCTGGATGGCGTCGGGTGAAGCCTTGGGCGTCGCCGGCACCGGCAACGGTGTGCCGACAAGGCCGCCATCGTCCCAGCAGGTGTCGCTGGGCAGGATCAGCGTCGCGATCCCGCCCGGCGCGCTGCGGGCCGCCTGCACGGCCGAGGCGCAATCGCTGCCCACGGCCGCAGCATGCGCCGCAGTGCGGGTCCAGGCGGAGACGGGTCGCGCCCAGCCCTCGGTATCAGCGGTAAGCGGCGCGTCGAGCGGACGGTGGTAGGTCGCCTGGTCGCCCACCAGGTTCACGATCGGCGAGCGGGCGCGGCGCGCGTTGTGCAGGTTCGCCAGGCCGTTCGCGAGGCCGGGTCCGCAATGCAGCAGCGTGGCGGCCGGACGGTCCTGCATGCGGGCATAACCATCGGCCGCGCCGGTCACCACGCCCTCGAACAGGCCGAGCACGCATCGCATCCCCGGGATACGGTCAAGTGCCGCGACGAAGTGCATCTCGCTAGTGCCGGGGTTGGCAAAGCAGGTGTCGACCCCGCAGGCCAGCAGGGTATGCACCAGGCTCTCAGCACCGTTCATCCGCAATCTCCAGGTCCGCCGGTGACAGTGCCGGTGGCGTAAGACGTTGGCAACACGCCGCAACAGCGCCTTGTCCCCGGTCCGGGGCGGTTCTACCCATCACGGGCAATAACGCCAGGGGACGCCGCGCCGATGACCACGATCCTATATCCCGAGGCCATGTACCCCGACGATGCCGAGGAGCGCCGCATCTTCGGCCCCAACGCCACCATCCTGCGGCGGGATACCAAGCTGCTGGCCGATCTCTCGGATGCGGACTGCGCGGCAGCCGACGGGCTGATGCTGTTCCGCCAGTTCCTCACCGCCGCCGACCTCGCGCGTTTCACCCGGCTCCGCGCCGTCGTGCGCATGGGCGTCGGCTACGACCGCATCGACCGCGCCGCCGCCGCCGCCCGCGGGGTGCTGGTGTGCAACGTGCCGGACTACGGCACGACCGAGGTCGCGGACCATGCGATCGCGCTGGCGATGGCGCTGCGCCGCGGGCTGCTGCTGCACCATGACGCGCAACGGCGCGATCCGCCTGCGCCCTGGCGTGCGGTCGACAGCCCACTGCTTCGCCGCACCAGCGTGCAGACCTTCGGCATCATCGGACTCGGCCGCATCGGCACGGCGGTGGCGCTGCGGGCCAAAGCGCTGGGGTTCAAGGTCGCATTCTACGATCCCAGCCTGCGCAATGGCTCAGAGCTTGCCATCGGCGTCGCTCGGGCGCTGAGCTTGCAGGAGCTGATGCGGCAGGCGGACGTGCTGTCGATCCATGTCCCGCTGACGCCGGAAACGACGGGGCTGATCGGCGCCGCCGAACTCGCCTGGCTGCCGGCAGACGCAATAGTCGTGAACACGGCACGCGGCCCGGTGCTGGACGTGGCGGCGCTGGCGGAAGCGTTGCGCGACGGCCGGGTTGCCGGCGCCGGTCTCGACGTGCTGCCGGTGGAGCCTCCGGTCGAGCCGATCCCCGAACTGCTGCAGGCCTATCGCGCCCGGGAAGCGTGGGTGGAGGGCCGTCTCATCATCACGCCGCACTCGGCCTACCTTACCCCCGAGGCGCATTGGGACATCCGCGTGAAGTCGGCCGAGACGATGCAAGCGGCGCTGATGAGCAACCGTCCGCAGAACGTAATCTCTCCAGAGATGTATTGACCCCTGCCGCAGCATGATACATCTCTTTGATATATACCTACGGTGGCCAACATGAACACAGCGAAGGTTTTCTGGTCGGGCCGTTCCCAGGCGGTCAGGCTTCCCAAGGCGTTCCGTCTCGAAACCGATGAGGTCCGCATCCGGCGGCATGGCCGGTCGGTGATCCTGGAGCCGGTGGCGCACGACTGGAATTGGCTTGAGGTTCTAGCAGGAAAGGTCGACGAAGACTTCGCGTCGGCCGTGGCCGAGCAGCCCAAGGAGCAGGAGCGTCCGGCGCTGGACTTCTTTGAGTGAAATACCTGCTGGACTCGAATGCCGTCATCGGCCTTCTAGCCGGCAAGGCCTCGCTCACCAAACGCATAAGGCGCCATGCGCCGCAGGACTTCGGCGTCTCCGCCATCGCGACCCACGAGTTGTTCTATGGCGCCTATAAAAGCGAGCGTAGGGCGCTTAACCTCGATATCGTCGAAGCATTGCAGTTCGAGGTCGTGGAGTTCGATCAGGACGACGCCCGGCAGGCCGGCGCCATCAGGGCGGCGCTCGCCTTATCCGGAACGCCGATTGGTCCCTACGACGTCCTGATCGCCGGACAGGCACAGGCGCGCAACCTCATCTTGATCACCCACAACACCGGCGAGTTCTCCCGGGTGAACGGCCTGCGGTGCGAGGATTGGGGGGCTGAGCCGCCGTTGACACCCCCCGGCGAGTTGCCCACCTTGCCTGCAACGACATCCAAGGGGAACATCCCTCCATGAACGCAGAGCCTCCATTGACCGGGCAATCCACCGGGCGGCGCCTGCGCAGCCAACGTTGGTTCGACGAGCCGAACGACCCCGGAATGACGGCGCTGTACCTCGAACGCTACCTCAACTTCGGCCTGACCCGCGGCGAGCTGCAATCCGGACGCCCCATCATCGGTATCGCGCAGACCGGCTCCGACCTATCGCCCTGCAACCGGCATTTGGTCGACCTCGCGAGCCGGGTGCGGGACGGCATACGCGACGCCGGCGGCGTGCCGCTCGAGTTCCCCATCCATCCGATCCAGGAAACCGGCAAGCGTCCAACCGCCGCGCTCGACCGCAACCTGGCCTATCTGAGCCTCGTCGAGGTGCTGCATGGCTACCCGATCGACGGGGTCGTGCTGACGACCGGATGCGACAAGACGACGCCGGCCTGCCTGATGGGCGCCGCGACGGTGAACATTCCCGCCATCGTGCTCTCCGGCGGCCCGATGCTGGACGGCTGGTACAACGGACGGCTCGCCGGGTCCGGCACCATCGTCTGGGAGGCGCGCAAGCTGCTGGCCGAGGGGCTGATCGACTACGCGGAGTTCATCGACATGGTGGCGGCGTCGGCCGGGTCGGTCGGCCACTGCAACACCATGGGCACGGCGCTGTCGATGAACAGCCTGGCCGAAGCGCTCGGCATGTCCCTGCCCGGCTGCGCCGCCATTCCCGGGCCGCATAAGGAGCGCGGCTGGATGGCCTACCACACCGGCCACCGCATCGTCGGCATGGTGCACGAAAACCTGCGGCCGTCCGACATCATGACCAAGCCGGCGTTCGAGAATGCCGTCGTGGCCGCGGCGGCGCTTGGTGCCAGCAGCAACTGCCCGATCAGCATGATCGCCATCGCCCGCCACATGGGCGTGGACCACACGCTGGAGGACTGGCAGCGCCTCGGCGACGGCATCCCCCTGCTGGCCGACGTGCAGCCGGCCGGGCGCGTGCTGGGCGAGGGCTTCTTCCGCGCCGGCGGCGTGCCGGCGGTGATGCGCGAACTGCTGGACGCCGGCAAGCTGCAGCCGCACGTGATGACCTGCACCGGCAAGACGCTTGGCGAAAACCTGGCCAAAAAGCCCGCCGTCGATCACGAGGTGATCCGCGCCTACGGCAATCCGCTGAAGGAAAGCGCCGGCTTCGCCGTGCTGTCGGGCAACCTGTTCGACGCCGCGGTGATGAAACTAAGCGTCATCGATCCCGAGTTCCGCAGCCGCTTCCTGTCCGACCCGGACCAGCCCAACGTGTTCGAGGGCAAGGCGATCGTGTTCGAAGGCCCCGAGGATTACCACGAGCGCATCGAGGACCCGGACCTCGGCGTCGACGCGCACTCCATATTGGTGATCCGCAACTGCGGCCCGGTCGGATACCCCGGAGGCGCAGAGGTCGTGAACATGCAGCCCCCCGCGGCGCTGCTCAAGGCCGGCGTCCACACCCTGCCGACGATGGGCGACGGACGCCAATCCGGCACCTCCGGCAGCCCGAGCATCCTGAATGTGTCGCCCGAAGCGGTCGTGGGCGGCGGCTTGGCCCTGCTGCACACCGGCGACCGCATCCGCATCGACCTGAACAGCCGCAAGGTGGACGTGCTGCTGCCCGACGGCGAGCTGGAAGTCCGGCGCGCTGCTTGGATCCGGCCAGCGCTGCAGAACAAGACGCCGTGGGAAGAAATCAGCCGCAGCATGGTCGGGCAGCATGCCACCGGCGCCTGCCTGGAACCGGCAACCCTATATCTGAACATCGTCGAGGAACGCGGTGAGAGCCGCAACAACCACTAGCGGGGGCAGACCATGGCAGGCAGGCTCACAGGCAAGACCGCGTTCATCACCGCGGCCGCACAGGGCATCGGGCGCGCCACGGCGCTAGCCTATGCGTCCGAGGGCGCGCGGGTGATCGCCACCGACCTGAACGAGGCAAAGCTCGCGGAGATCGCAGGCGACAACATCACGGTGCATCGCCTTGACGCGACGCAGCCAGCGGACATCGCGCGTGTCGCGGACGCGGCTGGATCGGTGGACGTGCTGTTCAATTGCGCCGGGTTCGTGCACCAGGGTACTATCCTGGACGCGACGGATGAGCAGTGGGAGTTCGCGTTCGCGCTGAATGTGCGGAGCATGTTCCACACGATCCGCGCCCTGCTGCCTGGCATGCTGGCGGCCGGGCGCGGATCGATCATCAACATGTCCAGCGCCGCCAGCAGCATCAAGGGCGCGCCGGGCCGGTTCATCTACGGGACCACAAAGGCGGCGGTGGTCGGCCTCACGAAATCGGTCGCGGCGGACTACGTGAAGCAGGGCATACGCTGCAACGCCATCTGCCCCGGCACCATCCAGACCCCGAGCCTGGACGACCGCATCGCCGCCAATGCCGCCGCCGCCGGATCGCTGGAGGCGGCACGCACCGGGTTCATCGCGCGCCAAGCCATGGGCCGGCTGGGCACGCCGGAGGAGATCGCAGCGCTGGCGGTCTATCTAGGCTCGGACGAAACGCAGTTCATCACGGGCCAGGCCATCGTCATCGACGGTGGCTGGACGCTTTAGGAGACCAGGTCATGAAGCTGCTGCGTGTTGGCGCCCCCGGCGCCGAGAAGCCATGCATGCTGGGACCCGACGGCGGGTATCGCGATCTGTCCGGCGTCATCGGCGACTTCGACGCCGAGGCGCTGTCGACCGCCGGGCTGGCGAAGCTTGCGGCGCTCGATCCCGCGAGCCTCCCCGTCGTGGCGCCGGGCGAGCGTATCGGCCCCTGCGTGCCGCGTCCGGTCAACTTTGTCTGCATCGGGCTGAACTACGCGGACCATGCAGCCGAAACCGGGGCGCAAATTCCCAAGGAGCCAATCGTGTTCCTGAAATCGCTCGGCGCGTTCCAGGGACCGAATGACGACGTGCGTCTGCCGCGCGGCTCGAAAAAGACGGACTGGGAAGTCGAGCTCGCGATCATCATCGGCGACCGCGCAACCTATGTCCCCGAACACGAAGCAATGAATCACGTCGCCGGCTATTGCGTGGTCAACGACGTGAGCGAGCGTGAGTATCAAACCGAGCGCGGCGGCACCTGGGACAAGGGCAAGGGCTGCGACACTTTCGGCCCGACCGGGCCATGGCTGGTGACGTGCGACGAGATCCCGGACCCGCAGGACCTGCACATGTGGCTGGACGTGGACGGACGCCGCATGCAGGACGGCAGCACGAAGACGATGATCTTCAACGTGCAGAAATTAGTGAGTTATGTCAGCCACTTCATGACGCTGCATCCCGGGGACATCATCAGCACGGGCACGCCACCGGGGGTGGGCATGGGCATGAAGCCGGTGCCAATGTTCCTCAAAGGCGGCGAGACGATGCGGCTTGGCATTGAGGGCCTCGGTGAGCAGTCGCAGTGCGTGATCGCGGCGTAGCTGCACCCGGATAAGCCCCAGCCGATCCGACGAGGGTCGAAATCAACAGGCCCAAGGAACGATAGTCTAGGATAAAGCTTATTAACATACTAAACTGAGTCTGCCATTGAGTGCCGGCTCCGGCGTGGCCCGACGGGAGGTATTATGGAATCATCAACCCAGGTCATCCTGAGCGGTATCCTGACCTTCGGCATACCCCTGGCGTTCGCCTGCCGGGAGTTGATCGCCGTGCGGCGTCCGCGTCGCGGGTCCTGGGACGGGGACGGTCCGCACACCCCTGCCCCAGTGCCGCCACCGCCCGACACCACGCCGCAGGATCTTACGCCGTTGAAGCCACTGCCGGATTGCTTGATCCCGAAGCCTTTGGGCATGGATGACCTACCGCAGCGCCCCCGCGTGCTGGAACCCGCGTAGGCCTGCGGCGCCAACTCGAAGTCATCTCCGCCGCTAATGCCAGGCTCGCTTGAGGTCGACCAAATGGAAGGCAAGCGCGCCCAATAGCGCAAACGACACCCAGCCCCACCAGGCCCCGCCGACGCCGGCGCGCATCGCCAGCAGCAGGCACATGCCTGACAGCAGGTTCGGCAGCAGCCTCGCCGGACGGACGCCCCGCCGCGCCGCGCGATACATCGAGATCAGCCCGAGCGCCTCCAGCGCCATGCCGGCCAAGATCAGGTCGAATATCCGTCCACTGGCAAACAGTTCCGCCATCCGCGGCACCTACTCGTGCGCCACGGCTTGCCGGACCTTACGCAGCCCGAGCGCCATCAGCACTGCAATGATCGGAATGCTGATTCCCATGACCAGGTCCGGGTCGACGTGCCCGCCAGCCGCCTTGAGCGCCTTTGCCGCATACCCGACCAGGCCCACGATGTAGTAAGTGACGGCCGCGATCGACAGGCCCTCGACCGTCGACTGCAGCCGCAGTTGCAGCCGCACCCGGCGGTTCATCGCCTCCAGCACCGACTGGCTCTGCTGCTCCCGCGTCACGCCTACCCGCGTCGCCAGCAACTGCGTGGCCCGTGCGACCCGGCGCGACAGCTCCTCCTGCCGGTCCGCCACCGACCGGCAGGTGTTCATCGCCGGGGCAAGCCGCCGTTCAGTGAACTCCTGCAGCGTCTGCAGCCCCGGCACCCGCGCTTCCCGCAGCTCCTGGATGCGTCGTTGCACCAGGCCGTCATAGGCAGTGGCGGCGCTGAAGCGATACAGGCTTTCGGCCTGGCGGCTGTCGATCTCGGCGGCGAGCCGGGTCAGGCGATCCAGCAGCACGGGCTCGTCTTGGTCGCGCGCGGTGACCATCGCGGCGGTGATCCCCGCCACCTCGCGCTCGCAGCGGGCGATCTCTGGCGCCAGCGCCTGCGCGACCGGCAGGGCCAGCAGCGCCATGATGCGATAGGTGTCGATCTCCAGCAGGCGCTGCACGACACGGCCCGCCTGCGCCGGCGTCATGCTGCGGTCCTGCACCAGCACGCGGCTGAATCCGTCGGGCCGCACGCGGAAATCGGTGAAGGCCGCCGCCGCGCCGCCGCTGACGACCGAGCCCACCAGCAGGTCGCCGGGGAACAGCCGCCTCGCCACTGCCAACGGTTCGGTCTTCTCGGGACCCGGCGGCAGCAGCGCGACATGCGCCGCCACCATGAGTTGGCCGGGCAGGCTGGCTAGCCAGTCGGCAGGAATGGCGGCGATGGCAGGGTCGTCGAACGGGTGCTCCCCTGCCCCAGCCACGATGAATGTATAACGGACAAACTCGGTATGCCGCTCCCATTTCAGGCGGAACGGCCCAAGGTCGGCCCTGTAATGGTTGGCCCAGGCAGGCGGCGGCGCTACCCCGTGCCGCTCGGCCAGGGCGCAGACCGCGCTGAACCCACCCTCGCGCGCGGCAGTGTCGGAGAACAAAGCAAGGTAGGAAAGCCGGACCGGCGCCGCCAGCGGTTCCGGCGGGCGGGCGTGCACCTCGTCGTTGAGCTGGATGCGCTGGGGGTGGTTGGCGGGCAGGAGGATCATGCGGGCAACACGCCCAGCTCGCGGGCGAAGCCGAGCACGAGCGCCGCAGTGTCCTCCGGGCGCTCCTCATGCGCGAGGTGGCCGAGCCCGGCCATCGACACCAAGCTCGCGCCAGGCGCCAAGTCGCGTACCCGGACGGCCTGCGCCGGCGGCACGGCGCGGTCGTTCGCGCCCACGATCAGCAGCATCGGCACAGCAAGGCTGCCGATGTCGCGCAGCAAGGGGTGCAGGTCCCACTGCGACATCATGCCGAGCGCGGCAGCGGCATGGGCCGGGTTTCGGATCATGCGCCCATACAGCGCGACACCTTCCGGCTCGATACGGGAACCCGTGCTTTCGAGCATGCCGCCCACGGTCGCGTCATCTTTCGCCCGCCAGGCGAAGAACTGCGGCAGCAGCGGCAGGCCGGCCAGCAGCTTCGCCAAGGGCGAGAAAAGCTGCCCTTGAACGCCCTCCAGCGGCACGAATGCGCCGTTCAGGCTGACCAAGCCCCGCGGCGCGATCTGCCCATCGAGGGTCATCCGCGCCAGGATCGCCGCGCCGGCCGAATGGCCCACCGCCAGCGCCGGCGTCATGTTGAGCGCCCGCAGCAATCCCTGCAGCGACTTCGCCATGCCCGGCAGGCCGAGCCGCGCCGTCGCGGGCGTATCGGTGAAGCCGTGGCCAGGAAGATCGGGGGCGATGACCGTGAAGTGCCGCGCCAGCAACGGGGCGAGCGCACGCCAGGAATGGGTCGCAGCGCCAGTGCCATGCACCAGCAGCAGCACCGGCCCCTCGCCCATCACCTGCACATGCCACAACAGTCCGGCAGCACGGACGAATCGGCTGCTTTCCCGGTTCGGCCAATCCCGTCCCTGCCGCTGCCAGCCCCGCCGGTCGCTCATGACGCCGCCCGGACGGCACGGGTCAGGGCCGCCGCGTCGGCATAGGGCAGCGGGACGTAGCGCGCGTCCATGGCGGCGGCGAGGCGCTGGCTCGCCGGGTGCGGGCGCGGCGAGGTGTCGACCAGCAACGCCCTGAGGCGGGCGGCGCGAACCTGCCGTGCTGCGGCCATGGCGTCCGCGTCGGCCCGCGCGCGGCCACCCTTGCCGTCCTGCGCCACGTTCGCCCGTCCGTCGGTCAGCAGCACGATGGTCGGCGTGCCCCCCTTGCGCCGAATTCCGTCCGCCATCACGAACCCGGCGTCGATCCCGGCCGCAAGGGGCGTGCCGCCGCCGCCGGGCAGCCCAGCCAGGCTGCGCTTGGCCCGCACCAACGACCGCGTGGGCGGCAGCAGCACCTGTGCCGCCGTGCCGCGAAAGGCCAGCACCGCCACCCGGTCCCGCCGCACGTAGCAGTCCGCGAGCAGCAGCTCGACCGCGCCCTTGGCTTCGGCCAACCGGTTGAACGCTTGGGAACCGGAGGCGTCGACCACGAAGACTGTCGTCGTCTCCGCCCGCTGCTTGATGCGGGTCACGCGGAAGTCGTCGCGCCGGATCTCGATCCGTCCGGCCTGCTGTCGTTGACGGACGCGCTGCCACGGCGCGGCGGCGCGCAATGTGGCGATCAGGTCGAGCCGTGCGCCGCCGCGCGGGTCGCCAGGGCGCGTTCCGACGGGACGCCCGCGCCGGCCGGCGTTCTGCAATGCCCCGGCGGCCCCGGCGGTTGGCGCCCTGGCACGCGGGCCGTCCCCCGCCGTAAGTTGCGCCAGCAGCCCGGCGGGGATCGCCGCCTTCGCGGCCTGGATCAGCATGTCCTGCAAGGCGCTGTCGGGCAGCGGCTGGGTTTCTGCTTGGTCCAGAGCTTCCGAGGGCTCCGGCGATGGCGGCGCGTCTGCCGCCTGCGGGTCCGGCAATGGCAGCGTGGCTGCACGCGGAGCCATGACCAGCCGGCAGGCAAGCGCCGCGTCCTCGTCCAGCACCGCGTCCCGCCCGGCGAGCGCCGCCGCCGCACACGCCGCACGCAACGCCGACAACGGGGCGCGGACCGACATGATGCCCAGCGCCGCAGCAGCCCGGCACAGCCCATCGAGCACGTCGGCGCCTGCGCGCACGCGGGGCAGCAGCAGCCGGGCGGCCGCGACCTGCGCCGGACCGGGCAGCGGGCCGTCGATGACCCGGGCGCCGATATCGGCGAGTTCCACATGGAATGCCAGCCGGTCGCGCAATGCCGCCGGGGCGCGTTCGTCTTCGGCCATGCCCTCGTCGATCGCGACGACGCCGATGCGCGCCATATGCCGCTGCCCCGGCGTGTCCCGCGCGGCCGTGACGGCGCCTTGGTCGATCACGGCGGCGATGCGCGCTGCGGCGCCGGGCGGCAGGCGTTCCGCCATGGCCAGCAGCACGACGCCGCCATCGGCTTCGGCCAGGATGCCGCGGTCCGCGATGGGCCGGCCCGCCTGCAGCGTCGCCGCGAGGTCGAGGCCGCCCAACAGCCGGGCATCGGGGACATTGAGCGGGATGGTCCGCGTGGGACCGGCAGGCAGCAGGCTGCGCAGCAAAGCGAGCCACCGCGCGCGCACCGGACCCGCGAGCGCCCGCAACGAGACCCCGGTGCCCACGGGATCAACGGCAAACAACGCCGCCGCCCAACTGGCGTCACGCCAGCGCAGGTCCGTCCAGCCCTCGTCATAACCAGCGGCGGTCATGCGCCGAACTGCTCTTCGATTGCCCGCGCCACCCGCGTCGTGGACCCGGCCTCGTCCAGCGGATCGCGGCGCAGCCGGTGCCGCAGGGCCGACGGCGCAACCCGGAGCAGGTGGGTCCGCGCGGCCTCGACCTCCCCATCGAGCGCCGCGAGCGCACGGGCAGCGCGCAGCAGCGTAAGCTCGGCGCGCAGCCCGTCGGTGCCGAGCCGCATGCACAGCCGGGCCGCGTCCTCCAGCACCGCGTCGGGCGTCTCGACCGCAGGCAGCAGGTCCCGCGCCGCCTCGATCCGGTCGCGGCAGCGTCCGTCCTCCACGCGCCACTCCGCCATGAAGCCGGCGCGGTCGCGGTCGAACGCATCCCGCCGGCGCACGATGGCGATGCGGGTCGCAAGGTCATCCGGCGTCCGCACCTCGACCGAGAGGCCAAACCGGTCGAGCAGTTGCGGCCGCAGCTCGCCCTCCTCCGGGTTGCCGCTGCCGACCAGCACGAACCGCGCCGGGTGCCGGACGCTCAGCCCCTCGCGCTCCACCACGTTCTCGCCCGAGGCCGCGACGTCGATCAGCAGGTCGACCAAATGGTCCTCCAGCAGGTTCACCTCGTCGATATACAGGAAGCCGCGGTTGGCACGGGCCAGCAGGCCGGGCTCGAACGCCTTCTCGCCACGGGATAGCGCCCGCTCCAGATCGAGCGCCCCCACCACCCGGTCCTCCGTCGCGCCCAGCGGCATGTCCACCACGGGGACCATGGCCATATGCCCCGGCGCCGTGCCAGGCAGGCGGTCCCCGCAATGGCCGCATAGCCCGGCCTCGGCGCCTGGCGCGCAGTTGTATGGACATCCCGTGACCACCGGCATCATCGGCAGCAGGCCAGCCAGCGAGCGGACTGCGGTCGATTTGCCGGTTCCACGGTCGCCGAACACCAGCACGCCACCGATTGTCGGGTCGGCCGCGGCAATCAGCAGCGCCAGCTTCATCTCGTCCTGTCCGACGATGGCGGAGAAAGGATAAGCCTCACGCATCGAGGGCGGTCCGGCACGGCGCGGGGCGGGTTTGCATGGCGGCAAGGTTAGCAGGTCGGGCTGGCCCGCTCAAACCTCCGCGATGGCCTGGGCAGGATGCAACTGCCACTTGATAACATGCGCCACGGCAGCAACTGCTATACGTTGCAGCGCAACTAAAGCTAATTGGGGAGGCTTTGCGGTGGACCATCAATTCTCACTTCCTGTCATCCTTTCGTTTGTCACATTATTGATCGTGCTGGCGATCGCCGTGTATCAGTTCATGCGCGTCCGCAAGAGCCAAGCCAAGCGCGGTGAACACCCCGGCGGCATTGCCGGCCCCGAGTAGTCGTCTTGCCGTCCAGCCTAGCCAAGCGGACGCGGCCCGGGCAATTTAACGCTGCCGCCCGGGCTATCCCCGTGGCGCGCTAGCCGCGAGGACCCATGTTCCCTGCCACCCGCCTACGCCGCTTGCGCCGCACCGACGCGCTGCGCTCCCTGGTGCGCGAAACGTCGTTGGCTGCCAGCGACCTGATCCTGCCGATCTTCGTCGAGGAGGGGATCGACGCTCCGGTGCCCATCGCGGAGATGCCCGGCGTGTCCCGCATCCCCGAAGCCCGCCTGGCGCGTGAGATCGAGGCGATCGCCCGGGATGGCGTCCGGGCCGTGATGCTGTTCGGCATCAGCCACCATAAGGACAGCGACGGCAGCGACACGATGCGGGCCGGCGGCCTGATGGCGCGCATGACGCGCGTCGCCAAGTCGGCGGCCCCGGATATGGTCGTGATGACCGACAACTGTTTTTGCGAGTACACCGACCACGGCCATTGCGGTGTTTTGGGCGGCGAGGCGCAGGTGCTCAACGATCCGACGCTCGAGAACCTGGCGCGCCAGGCGGTCGTCGCTGCGGATGCCGGGGCGGACCTGATCGCTCCGTCCGCCATGATGGACGGGCAGATTGCCGCGATCCGCCGCGCGCTGGACGGCGCCGGGCACTCGGGCGTGCCGATTATGGCCTATTCGACCAAATTCGCTTCGGCGTTCTATGGCCCATTCCGCGCGGCTTCCGGCTGCGATCTGCGGGGCGACCGGAAAACCTATCAAATGGACCCGATGAACGGCCGCGAGGCGTTACGCGAGAGCCAGGAGGACGAGGCCGAGGGCGCTGACCTGCTGATGGTGAAGCCCGGCCTCGCCTACCTCGACATCCTGGTCGGCATACGCGCCCGGACGCTGCTGCCGCTGGCGGTTTACCAAGTCAGCGGCGAGTATGCGATGATCAAGTTCGCCGCCCAGGCCGGAGCGCTGGATGAGGCGCGGGCCGTGCGCGAAACGCTTGGCGCCTTCAAGCGCGCCGGGGCCGACCTGATCCTGAGCTACTTCACGCGCGATGTTTTGCGGGAGGGAATTTAGCCCGTTGAATATTGTTCATAAGGCGAAGTTTTTGTCGGCGCATTGAAGGTTATGCGCATCTCGTTGGGCACCGCGGGCAACTTGGTGGCCGAAGCAGCAGGAGTCGCATGGCAGCAACTGCAATAGGACGACGTGCGGACCGGACGGGATGTTCGGTGGTTTAGGTCCAGGTTGGATTGGGTACGCGCCATGCAGCATGACCGCGGCCAAGCATCCCTTCGTCGTCGTGACCTGCTCACGGCGGCGCTGGCCTCTACGCCTGCCGCCGCTCAGGCTGCGACGGATACGGCTTCGCAAGCCGCGAGCGGAACACCGTCGACTTCGGCGGAGAACGGCCCGTCATCAGACGCGATTCGGGCATTATTATCTGAGAGAGTCGAGATCGGGCGGCAGAGCCTGGGGTATGTCGCCGCAGTCGCCGGCTCCGAAGGGCCGCGGCTGATCATCTGCGGACGGTCAGATGCCGAGAACAGGCGTGCGCTCGACGGGGATACCGTGTTTGAG
>CAXSGE010000067.1:0-22321 GCA_964236715.1 uncultured Acetobacteraceae bacterium
ACCCTCCGTTTTCTGAAGCGAGATCGCGTTGAGATTCCAAACTGAGACACTACCGCCAGCCAAGACTTCACAACTTCCGGGTGCTGCTTCACCCAGGCCGCCGCAATCCCGAAACGCGCCAGGCCAGCAAGTCGAACGCCAGGATGATCACCGGCGGCGGAACCGGCGTCGAAGGCGAAAGCTGGAGTCATCGGTCGATCACCAAATCTTCGAGGGGACGGCTGCAGCAGATCAGGATCATACCCTGGTCGATCTCACGCTGCCGTATGCCGCCGCCGTGCTGCATGTCGACACGTCCGGACAGCATCCGGCTTTTGCAGGTCCCGCACACGCCGCGGGTGCAGGAGCTTGGCAGGCGCAGCCCGGCTTGGCGAGCCGCCATCAGCACCGTCGTGCCCGGCGGACAGGCGACGGCCTTGCCGGATTTGGCGAAAGTCACGCTGAACGCGGCCTCGGCGGCTGTTTCGGCCTCGATGACCTCGTCCGCGACGGGTCCGGGCAACTCGTCGAAGCTGAAGCTTTCCTCGTGGTAGCGGCTGCGGCCGAACCCGGCCTGGTCGAGGGAGGCGCGCACGCCGGCCATGTATGGCGCCGGGCCACAGCAGAAAACCTCGCGCTCCAGCAGGTCGGGCGCCAGCAGGCTGAGCGCGCGAAGGTCGAGCCGTCCGACCAGGCCAGGCCATCCCGGTTCGCCTTGCGTGCCTTCGACCACATGCGCCACCCGGAGCCGGGGCAGCCGGCGCGCCATCAGCGCCAGTTCATCGCGGAAGATGATGTCGCCGGGCGAGCGGGCGCTGTGGACGAACACCACGTCGCGGTCCCACGCGCGGTCGAACAGGGTTCGGGTCATGCTCATCAACGGCGTTATGCCACTGCCGCCCGACAGGAACAGCAGCTTGCCGGCGCGCGCTTGCGGCAGGACGAACACGCCGGACGGGCCGGAGGCGCGCAGGCCCACGCCAGGGCGCATGTTGTCGTGCAGCCAGTTTGAGCCAGGCCCGCCCGGCACCCGCTTCGTGGTGATCGAAACCGTCTCGGGCCGGGTTGGCGGGGAGGAGATCGTATAGCAGCGGAACACCGTGCCGTCGATCGGCAGCTCCAGCGTCAGGAACTGGCCGGCCTCGAAGCGGAACCGGCTTGGGCCCCCAGTGCTTTGCCGCTCAGTTGCGAAATGGAAGCTGCGCACGTCCGCAGTCTCCTGCGTCACCGCGCGGCACACGAGCATGTCGTCGCAATCCACGCCCCAGACTGGGATGGCATCGTTGGAGGCCTGGACTGGAGCGATCAGCATAGGGCTCCCTTATCGGTGCGGACGCGGATGGTCCTGAGTGAGGCAGCGATGTTCCGCCCTGGATCGCCGCAACGCTTGCCTTAACACGACGCCAGGCTTGAACGGAAGCGGCGTCGAGGACGCTTGCCTGATCCGCATCCTCCCCGATCCGCATTTTCAGGTTGTCAATTCGCGCTCCGCCTGCGCGCCAGCCACGCCCGAAGCCGATATGGCGCGCACCCCATACCGGTGCCGACCCGGCGGCAGCGCCGCGTCGACCCATATCGCAGCCCGCAGCGGAACCGGAGAGATCAGCCGCCCGTCCCGGCGCACCTCGTATGAATAAAAATCCGGCTCCCGGCTCGGCGTCCAGCGCAGCACGGCGTTGCCGCCCTCAGCGTCCGCTTGCAGCCAGCCGGGAGTGGCGGGCGCCGCTGTGCTGGTCGGCGTCACCCAGATCAGCACAGTCTCGAACCGCGCCGGCCGCAGGCGCAGCTTCACTGCGCCGCCCTGTGGCGTCATGCCGGACCGGAGCGGCTCGGCGACGCCCAGCTCGGCTGCGGCACGCACGCGCGCGGCGTCGGGCACGCTCGGCAGCAGCTTGCCGCCCGCTGCGGCGTAGCTGTTGGACAGGACGCCGTTGATGGCGAAGCGGGCGAGATTGATCCGCGGCCACCGCAAGTCCCGCAACGTGTAGTCCAGCTCCACGGGATCGCCGGGTCCGTCGGGGTAGTAGGTCAGGAGGGCGGCCACGCCAGTCTCGCCCGACGTGACCAGTTGGAAAAGGCCGGCGGGCAGGCGCTCGGCGGCCAGCACCGTGCCATGCCGGTTGCCCAGCATGCGCAGCATCTCGTGGAAGTGGAACACCGGCAGCTTCACCAGGTCGGCGGGGTCCGACGAGAGCCGGGTCATGACCGAGCGGCGTCCGTCGAACGGCGCCTGGACCAGATGCTGGTTGGCGTGGTCCGCCGCCGCCATGAAGCGGATTCCGTGCGCGGCGTATTCGGCGCTCAACCGGTCGTGCATAATCGCGGAGGCGGCGAGCCAGGCGGGGAACTGCTCGGTCATCCGTGGCTCGTACGGCGTGTTGAACGCCACCTTCATGTCGGCCTCGTCGTTCACGACCGTCATGCCCCGTGCCCGACCCGGCACGATGCGCAGAATGGCGTCCGCCGTCTCGCGCGCGGCGGCTTCGAGGCGGGCAAGGCTGGGCTCGCGCTCGCTTGCCACCCAGAGGCCCTTGCAGTGCATGGACACGAAGTCGCACTTTATGCCGGGTTCACGCTGCAGGAAGGCCAGGAAGCGCTCCATCAGGGGCAGGCCCTCGCCAGGCATGTAGGCCAGCACCGGGCCGCCCAGGCGTATTGCATAAGGGGCTACCGCCTCGGACGTCGCGCGATACAAGTCGAGGTATTGGTCGAAGCTGCCAGCCCAGAACGGCGGCATGTTCGGCTCGTTCCAGGCCTCGAACCACCAGCGCCCCACCTCGGCCGCGCCGAACCGGGCGATGGCCGCGTCGAGGAAGCCGCGCACCAGGCGCTGCCACGCCGCGTAGCCATTAGGCGGCGGCATCACCGGCCCGGCGGAAACAGCCGCGGGGAAGAACGTCAGTGGGACGAACGGCCTGATCCCGCGCGACAGCAGCGTGTCCAACGCCGCGAGCGGGATTGAGAAGTCCATGGGCGCATCCGGACTTGGCCACACCCGGCCGCTGCTGGTTGGGAACACGGCCTCCCGCTCGCCGGCGTTGAGCGCCCCGAAGAAGCGCACGGCGCTGAATGCGCCCGGCGAGGCGGCCATGGTGTCGAGCAGCCGCGTGTAGCGCCGCTCCAGCAGCCAGTCGGCATCGAACACGCCGGCCATGTTGAAGGCGTCGGCCTGGAACGGTGCGCCGGGCCGTGCGGAGTGGACAAGCATGGCGCTGCCCGCCGCATGGACGCGATGGGGCATGGCGCTTGCCAACACCGCCAATAGCAGGGAACGGCGCTGAGTGCCGCGCCCTCCATCAAGCGTCGGCCTGCAATCGATCTTATTTGTAGGCATATCACCCGTGATGTGAAACTCTGTAATGTGTGAGGTTAGTGATGGATACAGACACGGTGGTCGCAGCGATGCGCAGTCCCGGCGGAGCCTCGGCCGCGTTGCTGCGTGCTGCGCGTGCCGATCAAGCGATATTGCTGGCGACCGTGCCCCTTTGCATAGAATACGAGAGTGTGTGCAGCCGGCCAGAGCACATTGCAGCAGCCGGGTTCAGCGCTGCGGAGTCGACCGTGTTCCTCGACGCTACAATCGGATTGGTGGAGCCAGTTCATGCCTGGTTCTTGTGGCGTCCGCAACTCCGCGATCCCGGCGACGAGATGGTCTTGGAGGCGGCCGTTAACGGGCGGGCCGAAGCCATCGCAACCTTCAACCGCCGCGACTTCCTGCCGGGTTCAGAGCGTTTCGGCGTTGAGGTGCTCCTGCCTGCGCAGGCAATTCAGAGAGTGCGGCAATGACAACCAGGAGCTCGACCTACCCGTTGCGTTTGCCGATGTCGATCAAGGCAGAGGCGGAGCGGCTCGCGCGCATCGAAGGCACCAGCCTCAACCAGTTCGTGGCAACCGCGGTGGCCGAAAAGGTCGCGGTCCTGCGCACGGCGGCCTATTTTGCCGAGCGCAAAGCCCGGGCGGATTGGACGGCATTTGACCGGCTCATGAGCCGGGAGGGCGGGCAGCCGCCGCAGTCTGGCGATGAAATGCCTGGGCAGCCAGATTGAGCGGCGCGGGCCTACCCCGACACCTCCGACTCCGCCCGCATCGCGCCGGCGAGCCGGGGCATGTTCCGCTTTTTGGGCGCCGGGGCGAACCAGCGCTGCAGGCGGTCGAGATAAAGGTAGATGACCGGCGTGGTATAAAGCGTCAGCACCTGGCTCAGCGCCAGCCCGCCCACCATCGCGAACCCGAGCGGCTTGCGCAGCTCGGACCCCGCGCCGCTTTCGAGCATCAGCGGCAGGCCGGACAGCAACGCCGCCATCGTCGTCATGAGGATCGGCCGGAACCGCAGCAGGCAAGCCCGGCGGATGGCGTCCAACGGCTCCGCGCCCTCGTTGCGTTCGGCGTTGATGGCGAAATCCACCAGGATGATGCCGTTCTTCTTCACGATGCCGATCAGCAGGATGATGCCTACGATGGCGATAACCGTCAGGTCGTAGCCAGCCGCCAGCAGCATCAATAGAGCCCCTACCCCCGCCGACGGCAAAGTGGACAGGATCGTCAGCGGCAGGATGTAGCTTTCATACAGGATGCCCAGGATGATATAGACCGCGACCAGCGCCGCCAGGATCAGCAGCGGCTGCGAGCTGAGCGAGCTTTGGAATGCCTGGGCCGTGCCTTGGAACGCGCCCGTCACCGTCGACGGCACGCCCATGGCCGCGGTCGCCTGCTGGATGGCCGTGACGGACTCGCCCAGCGATGCGCCGGGCTTCAGGTTGTAGGAAATCGTGACCGACGGGAACTGGCTCTGGTGGTTTACCACCAGCGGCTGCACCGGTGCCGTGTCGATCCGCACGAACGTCGAAAGCGGCGCCATCCCGCCCGATGCGGTGCGGACATAGAGCTGGCGCAGCGTGTCGAGCGTCTCCTGCTGCCCCGGCGTCACCTCAAGCACCACGTAATACGCCTTGAGGGGGGTGAAGTACTGCGCCACCTGCCGTTGCCCAAATGCGTCGTCGAGCGTCGCGTCGATAGTGCCGGGCTGCACGCCAAAACGCGCGGCCTCCTCCTTGTCGTAGGTGAGCGTCGCAGTCAGCCCGGCGCCCGCCGCGTCGGAGGTCACGTCCGCCAGGCTTGGGATGCTGCGCAGCTTGTCCAGCACCCGCGGCGCCCACGTGTTCAGTTCGTCGCCGTCGGGATCGGAGAGCGTGTATTGGTATTGCGTGCGCGACAGCCGCCCGCCCACGCTCACGTCCTGCGCCGGCTGCATGAACAGCCGGATGCCCTCGACGCCCTGCATCTTCTGGCTAAGCCGCGCCACGACCTGGGTCGCGTTCTCGCTGCGCTCGCTCCAGGGCTTCAATGAGATATAAAGCCGGCCGTTGTTCGCGGTCTGGCCGCCGGCGCCGGCGCCGACGGAGGAAGTGACGCCAGCGACCGCCGGGTCCTGGCCCACCAGCTCGTTCACCTTCATTTGCAGGCGCTGCATGGCCTGGAACGACACATCCTGCGCCGCATCGGTGATGCCGATGATGATGCCGGTGTCCTGCACCGGGAAGAAGCCTTTGGGGATGATGATGAACAGGCCGACGGTGGCGGCGACGGTCAGCAGGAACACCACCAGGGTGATGAACTGGAAGCGCAGCGCCACGTCCAGCGTGCGCTCGTAGAAGCGCAGCATTGCGTCGAACACCGCCTCGACCGCCTTGTATGCCCGCCCATGCTCATGCCGTTCGGAGGACAGGAAGCGGGACGCCATCATGGGCGTGAGGGTGAGCGACACCATCGCGGACACGGCGATGGTGATGGACACGGTGACGGCGAACTCGCGGAACAGCCGGCCGACGATGCCGCCCATCAGCAGCAGGGGTATGAACACCGCGATCAGGCTGATGCTGATGCTGACGATGGTGAAGCCAATCTCGCCGGCGCCCTTCAGCGCCGCATCCATCGGCGCCATGCCGTCCTCGACGTAGCGGACGATGTTCTCCAGCATGACGATCGCGTCGTCGACCACGAAGCCCACGGCGATCGTCAGGCCCATCAGGCTGAGGTTGTCGAGGCTGAACCCGCAAAGGTACATGACGCCCAAGGTGCCCACCAGCGCGATCGGGATGGTGACGCTCGGGATGACGGTCGCCCAGACGCTGCGCAGGAACACGAAGATGACCGCGATCACCAGGGCGATCGACAGCCCCAAGGTGAACTCGACGTCTTTCACCGAGGCGCGGATGGTCTGCGTGCGATCGGACACGATGTCGACGCGGACGTCCGCCGGCACGCTGCGCACCAGGCGCGGCAGCCTGGCCCGGATTGCGTCCACGGTGTTGATCACGTTGGCGCCGGGCTGCTTGAACACCAGCAGCAGCACGGCCGGCTTGTTGTCCTGCCAGGCCGTGAGCTCGCGGTTTGTTGGCCCGTCGATGGCCTTGCCCACATCCCGCACCCGCACGGCGCCGCCGTCGTGATAGGAAATGATGGCGTCGTTATACTCCTCGGCGTGCGTGCGCTGGTCGTTGGCATAGACGGTGTAGGACTGGTGCGGCCCGTCCACCGAACCCTTCGGCTGGTTCGCTGTGGATTGGGTCAGCACGTTCCGCACGTCTTCGAGCGTGAGGCCCAGGCCGGCCAGGCGCGCCGGGTCGACCTGAACGCGCACCGCCGGCGTTTGCTGCCCGCCGACGAGCACTTGGGACACGCCGGACACCTGGCTGAGCTGCTGCGCCAGGATGTTCTCCGCCGCCGCGTCCACCTCCGGCATCGGCAGCGTGTCGGAGCGGACGGCGATGATCAGGATGGGCGCGTCGGCCGGGTTGGTTTTGCGGAAGGTGGGCGGGTTCGGGATGTCTTTCGGCAACTGCCCGCCGGCGGCGTTGATCGCCTCCAGCACGTCGACCGCGGCCGCGTCGATGCCGCGGTTGAGGTCGAACTGCAGGGTGATCTGCGAGTTGCCCATGACGTTCACCGACGTCATCTGCGCGAGCCCGGGTATCTGGCCGAACTGGGTTTCGAGCGGCGTCGCGACGGCGGTCGCCATCGTGGCCGGGCTGGCGCCGGGGTATGAGCCCGTCACCGAGATGGTCGGAAATTCGACCGCCGGCAGCGGCGAGACCGGCAGGAACGGATACGCTGCGGCGCCGGCCAGGAAAATGGCCGCAACCAACAGCGAGGTGGCGATCGGCCGGCGGATGAACGGGCTGGATATGCTCAACGCTGCGCACTCCGGGTTTGTTCCTGCGGAGCCAGCCGCGTGCCGGCGCCGACACGGGTCTGGCCGGAGACGACCACCTGCTCGCCGTCGTCGATCCCCTTGGCGATGATCGCCGTCGCGCCGTCGTCATAGGCAAGCTGGATGTCGCGCCGGTCCGCGGTATTGTCCGGCTTGACCGTGAAAGCATAAAGGCCGTTCTGGCCGTGCTGCACGGCCTCGTGCGGGATCGTGATGCCGTTCATGGTGCGTATCAACAGCCGCACGCTGACGAACTCGCCCGGCGTAAGCCGGTCGTCCTCGTTCGGGAACGTCGCCTTGAGCTGGATGGTGCCGCTGGAGGCATTCACGGCATTATCCGTGGTCAGCAGCGTGCCGCGCGCGGGATCGTCCCGCCCTTCGGAACTATCCACCAGCACGGTGAGCGGCCCATGCGAGTTGGCCTCCCGCACCCGCCGCACGTCCTCTTCCGGCAAGGTGAACACCAGGGCAATGGGCCGGACCTGCACGACCAGCAGAATGCCGGGTCCGCTGCTGTTGGCCTGGATCAGGTTGCCCGGATCGACCCGGCGCAGCCCTACCCGCCCGTCCACCGAGGCGTGCAGCACGCAGAAGCCAAGGTTGAGCTGCGCGTCGTCGATCGCGGCCTGGTCGGCAGCGATCACGCCTTGGAACCGCGCGACCGTGGCCTGCTGGGTCTCGACCTGCTGACGGGAAGCGAAATCGCTGCGGGCGAGACTCGAATAGCGCGTGAGGTCGGCCTTGGCGTTCTCAAGCTGCGCTTGGTCCTGCTGCAACTGCGCTTTCGCCTTGTCGAGCGCCGCCTGGTAGGGACGCGGGTCGATCACGGCAAGGACGTCGCCCTGCTTCACCTCCTGCCCCTCGCGCACCGGCACGCTTATCAGCACGCCGCCGACCTGGGGATGCACCTCGACCGAATTCAGCGCCTGCACGGTGCCGATGCCGCGTAAATAGACTGGAACGTCGGCGGTCTTGCTGATTGCCGTGGTGACCGGCACGGGCGGCGCCGGCGGGGCCTGGTTCTGGTCCTTATGGGCGCCGAACTCCCGCCATCCAGCGTATCCGCCGCCAACAAGCAGCACGGCGGCGAGCGCCAGGGCATAGGGGAATTTCATGGGTCACCGTGTTCGAAGGCCCGCAGCGGCCCCAAAGGATTACGCACGGTTTAAGCCGACGCCATGCTTATTCACGGAAACGTGAAGCAAAACTTGGGATGGAAACTCGGGAACCGGATTGATCGAATGCCCGCATTGACAGCCCACGCCGTTGCCCGTTTCATTGGCCTGCACCGACGACATCCCGCTTTCCAGGAACCCTGCGACATGACCCTCCGTGCCGCGCTCGCTGCCCTATGCCTGCTTAGCCCGCCGCTTCTGGCGCCGGCAGCCCAGGCCAAGGACGACCTGGTGATCGGGGTGGCGCAGTTCCCGTCCAGTCTCCACCCGGACATCGATGCGGAGGTGATCAAGCTTTATGTGACCGATTTCGCCATACGCCCGATCACGGCCTTCGACAAGGACTGGAAGAACTCGTGCCTGCTGTGCACCGAGCTGCCGACGGTCGACAACGGGCTCGCCAAGATCGAGGATCTCGGCGGCGGCAAGCAGGGCATGGCGGTCACGATCAAGCTCAAGCCTGACTTGAAGTGGGGCGACGGCGTGCCGGTCACGACCAAGGATCTCGCCTTCACCTGGAAGCTCGGCACCGATCCGGCGTCGGGTTTCAGCAACCCCCATCCATGGGACCGCGCCAGCTCGGTCGACGTCGTGGACGAGCATACGGCGGTGCTGCACCTAAAGGGCGTCACCGTGTCCTACAACGAATGGGACCAGTTGCTGCCCGAGCATATCGAGGGGCCGATCTATGCGAAGTCGGCCGCGGCGGGCGACTATATCAAGCAGACCGCTTACAACCGCGCGCCGACGACGCCGGGCCTGTGGGACGGGCCGTTCCTCCTCACCGACTATCAGTCCGGCGTGCAGGTGGTGTTCCAGCCGAACCCCTATTGGGCGGGGCAGAAACCCGGGTTGAAGCGCATCGTCATCAAGCTGATCGAGAACACGGCGGCGCTGCAGGCCAACCTGCAATCTGGCGATGTCGACATGACGCCCGGCGACGCCCCGGCGCTCACCATCGACCAGGTGCTGGCGCTGCAGAAGCAGAAGCCCGACCTGTTTGACTACCTGTTCAAACCGAGCCTCAACTACGAGCATATCGACTTCCAAATCGAGAACCCGATCCTAGCCGATGTGCGGGTGCGCCGGGCGATGGCCTACGCCGTGGACCGCGAGACCATGGTCAAGCGGCTGTTCGAGGGCAAGCAGCCGATGGCCGCCACCTGGGTCAACCCGCTCGATCCGAACTTCACCAAGGACACCGCCGCCTACCCGTATGACCCGGCCAAGGCCAAGGCGCTGCTGGCCGAGGCCGGTTGGACGCCGGGTGCGGACGGCATCTGCCGCAATGCCAAGGGCGACCGGCTCTCGGTCGAGTTCGTCACCACGTCGGGGAACCGCTTGCGCGAGCTGCAGCAGCAGGTGCTGCAAAGCCAGTGGAAGGCCGCCTGCATCGAGGTCACCATCCACAACGAGCCCGCCCGCACGCTGTTCGGCGAGACGCTCAAGCAGCGTAAGTACAAAGGGATGGTGATGTATGCGTGGTCGAGCCCGGTGGGCGAGAGCCCGCGCCGGACGCTCGGCAGCGACCAAATCCCGACCGCGGCCAACAACTACGGCGGCAACAACGCGCTCGCCTTCAACGACAAGCAGATGGACGCCGACATCGCGCAGTCCGAGAAGGAGCTCGATGCTGGGAAGCAGAAGCCGATATGGGCGGACATGCAGAAGATCTACGCCGACCAGCTCCCGGCGCTGCCGCTGTTCTTCCGCGCCGAACAGTATGTGCTGCCGAAGTGGCTGAAGGGCTTCGTCCCGACCGGCCATGGCGACTTCAGCTCGCTGTGGTCCGAGAATTGGCATCCGGGCTGAACTACCCGGCGTGAGCGCATTGCTGGAGGTCTCCGGCCTGCGCGTCGCCTTTCCGCGTCCAGGCGGGCGGCGGGAAGTGGTGGCGGGAGTCGATTACTCGATCGCGCCGGGCCGGACGCTGGGCGTGGTGGGGGAAAGCGGCTGCGGCAAATCGGTGACGGCGCTGGCGATGATGGGGCTGGTGCCCCGGCCCGGCGAAGTCACGGGATCGATCCGCTTCGACGGGCGCGAGCTGGTCGGCCAGCCGGAGGCGGCATGGCGGCGGCTGCGCGGCGAACAGGTGGCGATGGTGTTCCAGGAGCCGATGACGGCGCTGAACCCCGTCATGCCGGTGGGCCGGCAGATCGCCGAGGTGCTGGTGCTGCACCGCCATACCGCCTGGGGCGCCGCGGAGGAACAGGCGGTCGGGCTGCTGGAGGCAGTCGGCATCAACTCGCCGGGCGAACGGGCGCGGGCCTATCCGCACCAGCTCTCAGGCGGTATGCGCCAGCGGGCGATGATCGCCATGGCGCTGGCCTGCGAGCCGAAGCTGCTGATCGCCGACGAGCCGACGACCGCGCTGGACGTGACCATCCAGGCGCAGATCGTCGACCTTATGCTCGACTTGCAGGCGCGCATCGGCATGGCGATCCAGTTCATCAGCCACAACCTGGCCGTGGTGTCCGAGATCGCCCACGACATCATCGTGATGTATGCCGGACGGGTCGTGGAACGGGCGCCGGCGGAGGCTCTGTTCGCGCAGCCGCTGCATCCCTACACGCTCGGCCTGATCGCGACCTTGCCAGATCCCGATCATCGGGTGGCGCGGCTGCCGGTCATCCCCGGCGCGGTGCCGACGCTGGACGCCGGGCTCACGGGCTGCCACTTCGCCAACCGCTGCACGCGCGGCGACGCCGGATGCCTGCGCGCCGAGCCGCCGCTTGAGGAGTTGCAGCCCGGGCATCTCGTCGCCTGCTTCAAGGCGCGGGTATGAGGGATTCCGTGCCGCTGGTCGCGCTCGACCGCATCAGCGTCGCGTTCGACCTCGGCGGCGGCTGGTTCGGACGCGGGCGGCGCATCCTGCAGGCGGTGGCGGACGTTTCCGTCGACATCGCGCCCGGCGAGGCCCTGGCGCTGGTCGGCGAGAGCGGCAGCGGCAAGTCCACCCTGGGCAACGTCGTCGCCGGCTTGCAGGCGCCGACCGCGGGCACGATGCGGTTCATGGGCCGGGCGATGGACGACGCAGTTTGGGCGGAGGCACGGCGCAAGATCCAGATCGTGTTCCAGGACCCGTTCGGCGCGCTGGACCCGCGCATGCCGGTCTCCGCCATCATCGCCGAGCCGCTGCGCATCCAGGGCATCGGCACCGCGTCCGAACGGCGTGCCCGCGCGGCGACGTTGGTGGAACAGGTGGGCCTGCCGCGCGACGCGCTGAACCGCTACCCGCACGAGTTCTCCGGCGGCCAGCGCCAGCGCATCGCCATCGCCCGCGCGCTCGCCCCCGACCCCGAGCTGATCGTCGCCGACGAGCCGCTATCGGCGCTCGACGTGTCGATCCAGAGCCAGGTGCTGAACCTGCTGCGGGAACTGCAGGGGCAGCGCACCCTGTCCTATTTGTTCATCAGCCACGACCTCGCCGTGGTGAACCACCTGGTGGACCGCGTGGCGGTGCTCTACTTGGGCCGGCTGATCGAGGTGGCGCCGCGGGCCGAGCTGTTCGCCACTCCCTCGCACCCCTACACGCAGGCGCTGCTCGAAGCGGTGCCGCGCATCGGCCGCGGGCGCACGCGCCGCCGCACCATCAAGGGCGAGATGCCGAGCCCGCTTTCGCCCCCGCCAGGCTGCGTGTTCCACCCGCGCTGCCCGAAGGTGCAGGCGGTCTGCCGCACCATGCCCCCGGCGATGCAGCCTGCCCCCGGACGCCCGGCGCAGCTCGCCGCCTGCCACTTCCAGGACTGAGGAGGCATCATGGCCCAGTTCATCCTCCGCCGGCTGGTGCAGTGCTTCCTGGTGCTGCTGGTGATGTCGTTCGTCATCTACAACCTGATCGGCCTCATGCCCGGCGACCCGATCGACATCATGATCGCCAGCAACCCCGGCGCCACGCCCGAAGTGGTGGCCCGCCTCCGCGCGATCTACGGCCTCGACCAGCCGTTGCTGCTGCGCTACTGGCACTGGCTGCTCGCCGCGCTGCACGGCGACTTCGGCTTCTCGCGCATCCACTCGCAGCCGGTGCTGGAGGTGCTGCTGCCGGCGCTGTGGCAGACGGCCAAGCTGCTGATCTCGAGCTTCGTCATCAGCGTCGTGCTGTCATTCGTGCTCGGCATCCTGGCGGCGCTGCGGCCCGGCGGCGTCGTGGATGGCCTCGTCAGCCTGTTCGCCTTCGCCGGCATCTCGATCCCGGTGTTCTGGCTGGCGCTCATGCTCATCCTGATTTTCGCGGTCAACCTGCACTGGTTCCCGGCCAGCGGCATCGCCAACGTGGGCGACGGCAGCGTGGGCGACCAACTGCACCATCTGGTGATGCCGGTGGCGACCCTGGCGCTGGCCAATACCGGCGGCTTCACCCGCTATGTCCGCGCCAGCATGATCGAGACGCTGCGGATGGACCATGTGCGGACGGCGCGGGCCAAGGGCGCGGGCGCGGGCCGGGTCGTGCTGGTCCACGCGTTCCGCAATGCATTGATCCCCGTGGTGACGGTGATGGGGCTCAATTTCGGCACGCTGTTCGGCGGGGCGCTGCTGACCGAGACGATGTTCGCGCAGCCCGGCATGGGCAAGATGATCTACGACTCGATCCTCGGCAACGACTTCAACCTGGCGCTGACCGGGCTGCTGTTCGCGACGCTCGTGACCCTGCTCTGCAATCTCGCGACCGACATCGCCTATGGGGCGCTCGACCCGCGGATTGCCGTAAAATGAGGGCTGCGGAATGAGCGCCAGCGAAGCCGTCGCGGTCCCGGCAGACGTGTCGTTCGAGGCGGCGGTCTCGCCATGGCGGCTGCGCTGGCGACGCTTCCTGCGGCATCGGCCAGGGGTGATCGCACTCGCGATGCTGTTGGCGCTGGTGCTGTTCTGCCTCGCGGCGTATCCGTTGCAGAGCCTGCTGGGCATCGACCCCGACGCCACCGACCTGCTGTCGCGCTACGACCTGCCCTCGTCCGCGCATTGGCTCGGCACCGACGACGCCGGGCGGGACGAGCTGCTGCGGCTGATGGTCGGCGGGCAGATCTCGCTGTTGGTGGGGCTGCTCGCGACCGTCGTCGGCGGCGTCTTGGGGCTGATCGTCGGCGTCGTTTCCGGCTATTTGGGCGGGCGCACCGATGCGGTCCTGATGCGGTTCACCGACGGCATGATCACGCTGCCGCTGCTGCCATTGCTGATCGTATTGGGCGCCGTCGACCTCACCAAGCTTGGCTTCAGCGCCGAGTTCGCGCATTCCGGCGCGGCCGGGTTCTGGCGCATCGTCATCATCATCTCGATCGTCGATTGGACCGCAATCGCGCGCCTCGTGCGGGCGGCGACGCTGTCGATCCGGGAACGCGACTTCGTGCGCGCGGCGCGGGCGAGCGGCGCCGGGCCGGTCTATGCAATGATCTCGCACGTGCTGCCCAACGTCGCCAGTCCAATCATCGTGGCATTCACCTTGACGGTCGGCCGGGTGATCTTGCTCGAAAGCGTGCTGAGCTTCCTCGGTTTCGGCATCGTGCCGCCTACGCCGTCATGGGGCAACATGCTGAACAACGCGCAGGAACTGGTGACGACGGCGCCGGCGCTCGCGGTTTACCCGGGCCTGATGATCTTCATCACCGTGATCGCGGTCAATTTCCTTGGCGACGGGCTGCAGCACGCATTCGACCCGCGGTCGGAGCGTTAGCGCCGCAATCCAACGACGGGAACCCCCAATTTCGGGAACCATGGACAAGCTGCGTTCACTCGCTATTTAACGGCAGATGTCGATTTCTGGGCAGCTTCAACGATGGCGTGGGGCGGGCTCGGACTATAGGGTCATCTTGCCGGTTCGATGTTGGATGCCATCACGGCTTTAACGTCGTGCAGCGCTGGGTGTGACCGTTTGCCGGAGGGGTCAAGTGAACAGTCTCGCTACAAGTCTCGACGCGGTGTTCCTGGCGCGGCTGCAGTTCGCCTTCACCGTCGGGTTCCACATCGTGCTGCCGGCCTTCTCCATCGGGCTTGCCAGCTACCTGGCGGTGCTCGAAGGATTGTGGCTTCGCACCAAACAGCAGGTCTATCTCGACCTGTTCCAGTTCTGGGTGAAGGGCTTCAGCCTGGTGTTCGGCATGGGCGTCGTCAGCGGCCTGGTCATGTCCTACGAGTTCGGCACCAACTGGTCCCAGTTCGCCAAGCTCGCCGGCCCGGTCGTAGGTCCGTTGATGGGCTACGAGGTGCTGACCGCGTTCTTCCTGGAGGCCGGGTTCCTCGGCATCATGCTGTTCGGCATGAAGAAGGTCGGCAAGGGCCTGCACTTCTTCGCCACCTGCGTCGTCGCCTTCGGCACCTTGCTGAGCGCGTTCTGGATTCTCTCGGTCAACTCCTGGATGCAGACGCCGCGGGGCTACACGATGGCACCGGACGGTCGCTTCCTGCCGGCGAGCTGGATGGAGATCATCTTCAACCCGAGCTTTCCGGTGCGCCTGCCGCACATGGTGCTGGCATCCTATCTTTCGGTCGCCTTCTTCGTCGGCGCCATCGGCGCGTGGCACCTGCTGCGCGACCGCCGGAACCAGCCCGCGCAGACCATGTTCTCCATGGCGATGTGGATGGCGGTGCTCGTGGCGCCGCTGCAGATCGTGATGGGCGACATCCACGGCCTCAACACGCTGAAGTACCAACCGGCCAAGATCGCCGCCATGGAGGGCGATTGGGAGACGATGAAGGGCGCGCCGCTGATCCTGTTCGGCATGCCGAACATGCAGACCGAGCGCACCGACTACGAGCTTGCGATCCCGCATCTGGGCTCGCTGATCCTGACCCATGAGTGGAATGGCGAGGTCCCGGGCCTCAAGGACATCCCGAAGGAGAACCGGCCGTACTCGCCGGTGATATTCTGGTCGTTCCGCCTGATGGTGGGCTTGGGCTTCGCCATGCTGGGCGTGGGGGCGCTGGCGCTGCTGCAGCGGTTCCGCGGCCAGCTGTATGAGACCCGCTGGCTGCACTGGATGGCGGTGGCGATGGCGCCGGCTGGGTTCGTGGCGCTGCTGGCCGGTTGGACCACGACCGAGGTCGGACGGCAGCCGTTCACGGTCTACGGCATGTTGCGCACCGTCGAGAGCGTGTCGCCAATTGGGCTGCCAGGGGTGGCGACATCGCTCGCAGCCTTCGCCATCGTTTATCTGATCGTGTTCAGCGCCGGTTTCATCTTCCTGCTCAAGCTGTTGAGCAAGCCGATCGTCGTGGGCGAGCACGGGCCTGACCCGAAGCTGCCGATACGCACCGCCGGCATCACCCCGGGTCCTGCCGCCAAGCATGGCTCCAGCGTGCCTGCGCCGGCTGAGTAAAACGCAAAAGGACATCGGCCCATGATGACGCTTCCGTTCCTGGACCTGCCTTTGATTTGGGGAGGGCTGATCGCGTTCGCGGTGCTGGCCTACGTCCTGCTGGATGGTTTCGACCTCGGCACCGGCATCCTGTTCGCCGTCGAGAACGAGGACGAGGCGCGGGACGTCATGGTGAACTCCATCGCCCCGGTGTGGGACGGCAACGAGACCTGGCTCGTGCTGGGCGGCGGCGGCCTGTTCGCGGTGTTCCCGCTGGCCTACTCGATCATCATGCCGGCGCTGTATCCGACCATCATGGCCATGCTGCTGGCACTGGTGTTCCGCGGCGTGGCGTTCGAGTTCCGCTTCCGCGCCGCGACCCGGCGCGGACGGCGCGGTTGGGACTTCGCCTTCTTCGGCGGGTCGCTGGTCGCAGCACTATGCCAGGGCATGACCCTCGGGGGCCTGTTGCAGGGCATCCATGTGGTGAACGGCGCCTATGCCGGCGGCTGGTGGGACTGGCTGACGCCGTTCACCGTGGTCTGCGCCATCGCCACCGTCATCGGCTATGCCCTGCTGGGCGCAACCTGGCTGGTTTGGCGGACCGAGGGGCCGATGCAGGTCCGCGGACGCCGCCTTGCCGCCACGCTCGGGGTGGCGACGCTGTTCATGATCGTGGTCGTCAGCATCTGGACGCCGCTACAGAACGAGGTCTTCGCCGCGCGCTGGTTCGGCTGGCCCGGCATTGCGCTCACCAGCCCGGTGCCGGTGCTGGTCGCGGTCCTCGCCCTGGTGTTCTGGCGGGCGTTGCAGAAGGACACGTCGCATGTCACGCCGTTCCTGTGCACGCTCGGCGTGTTCGCGCTCTGCTTTGCGGGCTTGGGCATCAGCCTCTATCCCAATATCGTGCCGCCGGGCATCACCCTGTGGGACGCCGCCGCGCCTGCGGCCAGCCAGGCATTCCTGCTGGTGGGCGCGTCGGTGCTGGTGCCGTTGATCCTGATCTACACCTTCTATGCCTACTGGGTGTTCCGCGGAAAGGTGGCCGTCGGTGCCAACTATCATTAAAGCGGGCACTAAGCCCGGCCAGCCGGCGTGGATGTCGCGCCTGCTATGGTTCGTCGGGCTGTATGTGGCCGGGGTGGCAGTGGTGGGCGTCGTCGCCTACGGACTGAAGGCCCTGCTGATCCCGCATTGAGGCCCAGCTAAGTTGTGATGGTCACGCCATCGCAGGCGCACATACGGCGAGTATATTATCAAACGGTTGGTCAAGGGAGCAAACGCGTTGAAGCTTATAGTAGCCGCAGCGATTGTAATGGTCGCAATCGCGGCAGTGTCACAACTCACCTTAACCCGCGTTGTAGGCGAAAGCTCGGAGCGTGCCTACTCGACGTCCTCTACCCGGCCTTAAAATTTATTCAGCCGGGTGCATCGATGCGTCGACATCCCTGGGAGCACGGCCCTTTGCCTGCTCCTCCTCCAGCCAAAGCCCATGGTGCTCCCGCGCCCAGTTCACATCGACCCGGCCAGTGGTCATCGCCTGCAACGACCCCTGCACGCCGATGGAGCCAAGGTAGATGTGGCCGATCACCACCGCCATCATCAACGCCGCGACAACCGAGTGCACCACCTGCATAAGCTGCATGCCGCCAATGTCGAACACATAGAACGGCATCAGCAATGCAAGGCCCGTGAGTGAAATGAGCCCGCCGCCGCCGACCGCAATCCAGTAGATCATCTTCTGCCCGGCGTTGAACTTCTGCGCCGGCGGATGCGGCCCGCCGAACATGCCGCCAGCCGCCTTGATCCACTGTATGTCGAGCTTGGTCGGGAGATTGCGCCCCAGCCATTGCACCGCCATGACCGCAAGCCCCAGCATAAAGGCGAAGGCGACCGAGTTGTGCGACAGCTTCGCCAGCGACGTCATGCTGGCATAGGCGTTGTCGCCCATCAACGGCTCCAGCAGCCAGCGCCCGAACACCAGGTTAAGCCCGGTCAGCGACAGCCAGATGAACGACACCGCCGTCAGCCAATGCACAAGCCGCTCCAGCACGGTGAAGCGCTGCATCGTGCGGCCGCGCGGGTCCTTGGTGTAGCGCATCGGACCCGCGACGAAATACAGCAGGACCATGGCGCCCACGGCGACCACAATGAGCGCGGCGTCGATCCATGGCTGCCAGCGCGTGCGGAAATTGCGGAACTCCCGGCCCTGCGGCTGGATCAGCACGCCGAGCTTTGCATCGGGCTCGTGCACGAAGCCCTGGATGCGTCCGGGCGGCAGATTGCGCTCCTGCTCCAGCCGCTGCTCCAATGCCGCGCGATCGGGTTCGGGCCGGTTCCGCGGCATATCGACCGCCCAGGCGGTGCCGGTGATGAGAACGAGAAGCGCCAGGAGCGGGGCAATGCGCATAGGAAGTCCCTTTTAGACCGTCGGGCTGTCGCGATAGGCGGTGGACCAGCCCCAGGCGCCAGAGCCATAGCCACGCCGCAGCACGCGCTCCTTGTAGATCGCACCGATCGTCGCCCCGTCGCCGGCCAGCAGCGAGCGCGTCGAGCACATCTCGGCGCAGATCGGCAGCTTGCCCTCCGCCAGCCGGTTGCGGCCGTATTTGGCGAACTGCTCCGGCGAGTTGCTGCCCTCGGGACCGCCGGCGCAGAAGGTGCACTTGTCCATCTTGCCGCGGCTGCCGAAGTTGGACTTGGACGGGAACTGCGGCGCGCCGAACGGGCAGGCGTAGAAGCAATAGCCGCAGCCGATGCACTGGTCCTTGTTGTGCAGCACGATCCCGTCCGCGGTCTGCACGAAGCAGTTGACCGGGCACACGGAGGCGCAGGGCGCGTCCGTGCAGTGCATGCAGGCCATGGAGACCGAGAGCTCGCCGGGTTCGCCGTCGTTCAGCGTGACCACGCGCCGCCGGTTGAGGCCCCACGGCACCTCGTGCTCGTTCTTGCAGGCGGTGACGCAGGCGTTGCAATCGATGCACCGCTCGGCGTCGCAGAGGAACTTCATCCGCGCCATGGGCGCCTCTCCTTAATTAAGCCGCTTCGACCCGGCAAAGCGTGACTTTGGTTTCCTGCATATGCGTCACGGAGTCATAGCCGTACGTGGTGAGCTGGTTCACCGCATGCCCGACCACGATCGGGTCCAGCCCCTGCGGATACTTGCCGCGGTTGTCCACCCCCGCGGTCATGCCGCCGAAGTGGAACGGGATGAACACGACGCCGGGTCCGGTCCGCGTGCTGACATGCGCGCGCAGATGAGCCTTCGAGTTGCTCTCGGCGCCGTAGACCCAGACCATGCCCTTGTCGGTGATCCCCAGGCGCTTGGCGTCCTCGGTGTTGATCTCGGCATACGCCTCCTCGACGATCTCGGCGAGCCAGCGGTTCGATCGCGTTTCGTCGCCGCCGCCCTCGTATTCCACGAGGCGTCCGGAGGTGAGGATCAACGGGAAGTCCTTCGATTTGTCCACCATCTGCAGGCTGCGGCCGAGATACGGCAGGCGGAAGTCGCGCCGGTCCTCCAGGGCCGGATACTTCGCCACCAGGTCGCGCCGCGGCGTCTGGATCGGCTCGCGGTGGATCGGCACCGGGTCGATCAGGTTCCAGGCGTTGGCGCGTGCGCGGCCATTGCCGAACGGCGCGCAGCCATGCTCGATCGCCACCCGCTGGATGCCGCCGCTGAGGTCGGTCTGCCAGCTCACGGCGTCGAGGTTGTTGCCGCCGACCTTGCGGATGATATCCATCTCCGCCGCAGTCAGCTCGCCGTCCCAGCCGAGCTTTTTCAGCACGGCCATGGTGAACTCAGGATAGCCGCCCTTGATCTCGGAACCCTCGGGATAGTCGTCGGCCAGCATGGAAACGCCGTTGCGCTCGACGCCCCAGCGCGCGCGGAAGCCGCTGCCGCCCTCCTTGACCGGAACCTTGGTGTTATACAGGAACGCGGTCCCTGGATGCTTCAGCTCCGGGGTGCCCCAACAGGGCCACGGCAGGCCGTAATAGTCGCCGGCGCAGGGACCGGTGGTGGCCCGCAGCGTGGCTGGGTCGAAGTCGCCCTGATGCTTCATGTGCATCTTGATCCGCTCCGGCGACTGGCCGCTGTAGCCGATGGCGAAGCACCCGCGGTTGATCTCGCGCAGGATGTCCTCCGACACCGGCACGTTCTCCTGCACCTCGATATGCTTGACGAGCTGCTCGGCGAAGCCAAACTTTTTCGCGAGCAGGTACATGATCTCCACGTCCTGCTTGCTCTCGAAGATCGGCTTCACCACCTGCTCGCGCCACTGCATCGACCGGTTCGACCCGGTCACGCTGCCCGACTGCTCGAACTGCGTGCAGGCCGGCAGCAGATAGGTTCCGTCCTTGCGGTCGCCCGAGATGGCGAAGGTGGTCGGGTGCGGGTCCACCACCAGCATCAGGTCGAGCTTGTTCATGCCCTGCCGCATCACCGGCTCGCGGGTGATCGAGTTGGCCGCGTGGCCCCAGGCGACCATTGCGCGCACGTTGTCGGGCTGGTCGAGCGTTCCCTTCTCGGCCAGCACGGCGTCGAACCAGCGGGTGGAAGGGATTCCCTTGGTCTCCATCAGCTTCTTGGACGCGAAGCGCGACACCAGATAGTCGTAGTCCAGGTCCCACACCCGGCCGAAATGCCGCCAGGCCGCCTCGTCGAGGCCCAGATAGGCCGGCAAGGTCGTCACATCGAGCCCGAGGTCGGTCGCGCCCTGCACGTTGTCGTGGCCGCGGAAGATGTTGGTGCCGCCGCCCGAGATGCCCATGTTGCCAAGCGCCAGTTGCAGGATGCTGTAGGCGCGGACGTTCGCGGTGCCGACGCTCTTCTGCGTGGCGCCCATGCACCAGACCAGGCTCGAAGGCCGGTTCTTCGCCATGATCTCCGCGACCTTGCGGAGCTGCGCGGACGGCACGCCGGTGACCCGCTCGGACTCCTCCGGATGCCAGTTCTTCACCTCCTCGCGCACCGCGTCCATGCCATAGACGCGCCGGTCGATGAAGCCCTGGTCCTCCCAGTGGTTCTCGAACACGTGCCAAAGGATGCTCCAGATCACCGGGATGTCGGTGCCGGGCCGGATGCGCACGTATTCCGTCGCATGCGCGGCGGTACGGGTGAATCGCGGGTCGACAACGATCAGCTCGGCCTGGTTGATCTCCTTGGAGCGCAGCAGGTGCTGCAGCGAGACCGGATGCGCCTCGGCGGGGTTGCCGCCCATGATCATGATGGCCTTGGCGTTGATCAGGTCGTTGAAGCTGTTGGTCATGGCGCCGTAGCCGAACGTGTTGGCGACGCCCGCTACGGTCGTGGAGTGGCAGATCCGCGCCTGATGGTCGCAGGTGTTGGTGCCCCACAGCGCACCGAACTTGCGGAACAGATAGGCGGCTTCGTTGTTGAACTTGGCGGAGCCGAGCCAGAACACGGAATCCGGGCCGGACTTCTCGCGGATTTCCAGCATCTTGTCGCCGATCTCATCGATCGCCTGCTCCCAGCTCAGCCGCTGCCAGGAGCCGCCCACCAGCTTCATCGGGTATTTCAGCCGGCGGTCGCCATGCGTCAGCTCACGCACCGCGGCGCCTTTGGCGCAATGGGTGCCGAGGTTGTTCGGGCTGTCGAACGCCGGGTCCTGCCCGACCCAGACGCCGTTCTGCACCCGGGCGATGACGGAGCAGCCAACCGAACAATGGGTGCAGACGGTCTTGCGCGTCTCGACGGGTTCGCCGGGCACGATCTCCCCGGCGGCGGCGTGCTGCACCGTCGTCATCCCAAGCCCGCCGAGCGCGCCGAGCCCAGCCGCGGCCAGGCCGGAGGTGCGCAGGAACCCGCGCCGGTCGAGCGCGCCGGGCGTGGCGGCAGCGTCTGGCAATACTGGAAGCGCGCGCGAGGCGGAGGTGGGGCGTTGTTTTGTCAGCATGGCGGGCCTCTAACGGCGGTTCAGCGCGTAAAATCTCTGGACGTGCTCGCTGTCCTTGTAGCGCGCCGGAGCCTGGTGGCTGGTCGGCTGCACCAGCTTTTCGGCGGCGCTGGCGGACAACGGCGCGGCGACGGCGGCGATGCCGGCGCCACGCAGGAAGGCGCGCCGGTTTGCCCGGACGGGCGTATCGGATTTAGGGGTCATGCTGCACCTCGGTGTTCCGATTGTGTTATCTGGGGTTCGGCGTAGGCGAAACCTTGGCGGTCCAGCTCGACCATCAACCGGCCGATGGCGCCAATCGGGCGATACAGGCGCGCCGCGTTGGCCCGCTCCAGATCGGCGAAAAAGCTGGCGCCCCACGGCGCCAAGTGCCGGGCGAAAAACTCCGACCCGGCGGCGGGTCCGCGTTCGGTGAGGCTCGCCATCACCTCGCAAATTGTCGCGATGTGGTCCTCGGGGTCCGAGCGGCCCGGCGCCCGCGCGAAGCCAAGCCGCGCCAGGTCGGTGCGCAGCCGGGCCAATGGGCGCTCATGCAGGAAGCCGGTCAGGTAGAACGAGGCGTATGGCATCAGCTCGCCGCGGGCCACGCCGATGAACAGGGTGTCATACTCGGCGCGGGCAGCCTCGACGGAACAGCCCGAGGCCTGCGCCGCCAACTCCCGCAACGCCAGGCCGACCGGGCTGCCGTCGCCATTCACGCCGGCAAGCCGCGCCAGCAGCCGCGCGTCAGGGGGCTGGGCCAGGGCATGG
>CAXSGE010000068.1:0-22063 GCA_964236715.1 uncultured Acetobacteraceae bacterium
GTGAACTTGTCGGTGTGGCAGATGCCGGTGGCCTTGATCTCGACCAGCACCTCGCCCTCGCGCGGGCCTTCAAGCTGCACGGTCTCGATGCTTAGCGGCTGGCCGGCAGCGAAGGCGACGGCGGCACGGACGTCCAAGATGCGTCTCCCAAAGTTATGGCCGGCGCAACCTAACGGAATGCACGCATGAATCCAGCCCCGACGACCGTCAATCGCAGCACAGAGTTTCTTGTTGCAGTGCAACATGGAAAGATTAGTGCTGACCGCGCATTTTTCGATAAGTGGCATGTCTTGCCGGCTTGGCTAATGCCTGCATATGTTGAAGACCGAGCGTTCCGCAGCCCAAACGGTGAGAGCTGTTGCGGATGTGGAGCGGAATGGTCTGCAGCATTGCAGGATGAAGCGGCTGAAACATTGGCCATCTTGAGGAGGAATCGACACGTGAGGCTTAACAAGAAGAGTCTGCTTGGCTGTACGACAACGCTAAGTGCAGCGATGCTGAGCGTTGCTGCGCTGGCTTGGGGCTCACCCGCCTCCGCCAACGATGAGCTGCAGAAATTGCAGGGCGACGCCAACCAGTGGGTGATGCCGACCGGCAACTACGCCAACCAGCGCTACAGCACGCTCAGCCAGATCAACGCCACCAATGTTTCGAAGCTGCACCCGGTGTGGTCGTTCTCGACCGGAGTGCTGCGCGGGCATGAGGGCGGCCCGCTGGTCGTCGGCAACGTGATGTATGTGCACACGCCGTTCCCGAACAACGTGTTCGCGCTCGACCTGAACGATAGCGGCAAGATCATCTGGAAGTATGAGCCGCGCCAGGACCCGAGCGTGATCGCTGTGATGTGCTGCGACACGGTGAACCGCGGCGTGGCCTACGGCGATGGCAAGATCATCCTGAACCAGGCCGATGCGACCACCGTGGCGCTCGACGCCAAGACCGGCAAGGAGCTTTGGCACGTCAAGAACGGCGACGCCGCCAAGGGTGAGACCATGACGATGGCGCCGATGATCGTGAAGGACAAGGTCTACGTCGGCATCAGCGGCGGCGAGTTCGGCACCCAGGGGCGCCTGACGGCCTACAACCTAAAGGACGGCTCGCAGGCCTGGAACGCCTACTCGGTCGGGCCGGACGAGCAACTGCTCGTTGACCCCGAGAAGACCACCAACATGGGCAAGCCGATCGGCAAGAACTCGTCGGTGTCCACCTGGGAAGGCGACCAGTGGAAGACCGGCGGCGGCAGCACCTGGGGATGGTACTCCTACGACCCCGCCACCAACCTGATCTATTACGGGACGGGCAACCCGAGCACCTGGAACCCGGTGCAGCGCCCGGGCGACAACAAGTGGTCGATGACCATCTTCGCGCGCGATGCCGACACCGGCATGGCGAAGTGGGTCTATCAGATGACCCCGCACGACGAGTGGGACTACGACGGCATCAACGAGATGATCCTGGCCGACATCCCCGTGAAGGGAAAGATGACCAAGGCGCTCGTGCACTTCGACCGCAACGGCTTCGGCTACACGCTGAACCGCGAGACGGGCGAGCTGCTGGTCGCCGAGAAGTTCGACCCGGCGGTGAACTGGGCGACCAACGTGGACATGAAGACCGGCCGTCCGCAGGTCGTGAACCAGTACTCCACGCAGTTCAACGGCGAGGACAAGAACAGCCGCAACGTCTGCCCGGCGGCGCTGGGGTCCAAGGACCAGCAGCCCTCGGCGTTCTCGCCGCGGACCGGGCTGTTCTACGTGCCGACCAACCACGTCTGCATGGACTACGAGCCGTTCAAGGTGTCCTACACCGCGGGTCAGCCCTATGTCGGCGCGACGCTGTCGATGTATCCGCCAAAGGGCGACACCAACCTGGGCAATTTCATTGCCTGGGACGCGGGCCAGGGCAAGATCGTCTGGTCCGACCCGGAGCCGTTCTCCGTTTGGTCGGGCGCGTTGGCGACTGCGGGCGACGTCGTGTTCTACGGCACGCTCGATGGCCAGTTGAAGGGTGTCGATATCAAGACCGGCAAGGAACTGTACAAGTTCAAGACGCCGTCCGGCATCATCGGCAACGTCACCACCTACACGCATAACGGCAAGCAATACATTGCCGTGCTGTCTGGGGTTGGCGGCTGGGCCGGGATCGGCATGGCGGCCGGGCTTGGCAACGACACCGACGGCTTGGGCGCAGTGGGCGCCTATAAGCAGCTTTCCAACTACACCCAGTTGGGCGGCGTGCTGACCGTGTTCGGCCTCGACTAAGCCGACACTTGCAGTCTCCGACCGCGGATGCCACGCGGCCGGAGATGCTTCCGGAGACTACTGATGCGTAATAAATCTTTGCTGGCGTTCTCTGGCCTGGTCTGTGCAGGGCTGGCTGCTGTCGTCGTCGCCTCGTCCGGCGCCAAGGCGGAAAACGATCCGGTTTACGTGGTCCAGGAAGGTCGCGTGGACCAGCACACCTTCAACGGCTACCGGCGGTATGGCGAGTCTTGCCTGCGGTGCCACGGTCCGGATGGGGCTGGCAGTTCGTATGCCCCGAGCCTCACCGAGTCGCTCAAGCATATGTCCTACGACGACGTCGTGAACACCATCGTCAACGGACGGCAGAACGTGACCAAGTCGCAGAACAACGTCATGCCGGCGTTCGGCACGACCGAGGATGTCGTGTTGTACATGGATGACATCTATGGCTACCTGAAGGCGCGGTCCGACGATAAGCTGCCGCGCGGACGCCCGAAGCGCATCGGCGATGACAGCTAGGCTGATGCCCGGCTGGACACGGTCGGTCCTTGTCTTAGCCGCGTCGCTGCTGGCCTGTTTGCCGGCGCAGGCCCAACGCGCCGAGTTGATCTCCCGCACGGAACTGCGTGTTTGCGCCGATCCGAACAACCTGCCCTATTCCAATGAGGCGCGCCAAGGGTTCGAGAACCGGATCGCCGAGATCATGGGCGCCGACCTGGATTTGCCGGTCACCTACGTCTGGTTCCCCCAGGTTGTCGGGTTCGTACGCAACACATTGCGCGCTCGTGAGTGCGACCTCGTTATGGGAACCGTCAGCGGTGACGGCGAGATGGACAGCACCAATCCGTACTATCACACGGGCTATATGATGGTGACCCGAACCGCGGACGGGATAACCACGCGTTCGGTGGGCGACCCGGCGCTGACGGGGAAGAAATTCGGGGTGATCGCCGCGACGCCGCCGACCGACCTTTTGGTTCGGCATCATTTGATGGATCAAGTGCGGCCCTATGCGCTGCGGGTCGACACCCGCATCAGCAACCCGCCGCGCGCCATGCTGCAGGATCTGGTCGACGGGAAGATCGACGTTGCCCTAGTTTGGGGTCCTACGGCCGGCTACGCCATCAAGCAGGACCACCTGCCGTTGACGGCGGCGTTCATCGAGCCGGAACCGGATGCGCCTAGGCTCGACTACCGCATTGCCATGGGCGTGCGCGCCGGTGAACCGGAGTGGCGTCGCCGCATCAACCAGGCGATCGTGAAACGCAAGACCGAGATCGCTGCCGTTCTGGCAGATTACGGTGTGCCAATTATCGACGAACAGGGCCAATAAACGCCTTGAGGCTTGCGGCGGCTTCGCTTGTTGTCGGCCTGAGTGTCGTGCCGGCCAATGCCGACCCTAACGTGCCGGTGCCGCAAACCTATCGCCTGGACGATTACCGCGCGCCGGTGCCGGACACGGTGCCGGGCGCCAAGGTGTTGCACATACCGGCGATGCAGCAGCTTGTGGCCCGGCATGACGCAGTATTGATCGACGTGCTGCCCGCGCCACGCCGGCCTGCGGGCATGCGTCCGGGGACACCGTGGCTGCCCGTGCGTCATCCGAGCCTTCCCGGCAGCCTATGGTGGCCGGAGATCGGACGGGGCGCGCTTCCTGAAGCGGTGGAGGCGCGGTTGCGGCAGCGCCTCAAGGACGTGACGCAGGATAACCCTGGCCGATTGGTCGTTTTCTACTGCCTCGCGGACTGCTGGATGAGCTGGAACGCGGCGCGCCGGGCGGGGGAAATGGGGTTCGACGCTGCCTGGTTTCCTGAAGGTGTGGATGGCTGGCAAGCAGCCGGCCTGCCGACACAGGACACGGTGCCTGAAGCGGTCGAGTGACAACGCCTGCGTGAGCAGTCGCTGCTCTCCGTCCAGGCGCTCGGCAGCAAAACTCGGTGGGTGCCATGACCTACCTCAGCATGGGCGCACTTCTGCTCCGATGCTTTAGTTATACCATCTTCAGCGTGCGGATGGGTACGTCACTCTGCCGCTGTCGCCAGCTCCACTGCCGCAACCCACGCCGCACAGAACTTGAACTCCGGAATCTTCCCAAACGGATCAAGCGCCGGGTTGGTCAGCAAGTTGGCCGCCGCCTCAGCATAACAGAACGGCATGAACACCATCCCAGCCGGCACATCGCGGTCAGACCGAACCTTCACCTCTATTGCGCCACGCCGCGTCTCCAGCCGAATGCGATCCCCCGGCGTCAACTGCAGCCGCCACAAATCCTTCGGCGACATGAACGCCACCGCCTCGGGCTCGATCGCGTCCAGCACGTCCGACCGCCGGGTCATGGACCCGGTATGCCAATGCTCCAGCACCCGCCCGGTCGACAGCACCATCGGATACTCCTCATCCGGAATCTCATCCGGCGGCAGCACATTGGCCGGCACCATCTTCGCCCGGCCGCTCGCGGTCGGGAAACCCGCGTAGAAGATGATCTCATGCCCCGGCACGTCCGGCGCGTCGACGGGATAGGTCACCGCGCCCTCCAGCTCCAGTCGCTCCCACGTTATGTTGGCAAACGACGGCATCACCTGCGCCATCTCGGCAAAGATCTCGGCGGGTCCGGCGTAGTCCCAGCCAAGCCCCATACGCTTGGCGACCTCGGCGATGATCCACCAGTCCTGCCGCGCGTCGCCGGGCGGGTCCAGCACCGGCCGCGCAATCTGCACCCGGCGGTCCGTGTTGGTGAACGTGCCGCTCTTTTCCGCGAACGCCGAGGCCGGCAGCACCACGTCCGCATGGAACGCCGTCTCGGTCAGGAACAGGTCCTGCACCACCAAATGGTCGAGCTTCGCCAACGCGACCCGCGCATGGTTCAAATCGGGGTCGGACATCGCGGGGTTCTCGCCCTCGACATACATGCCGCGGATCTTGCCCTCGTGGATCGCGGTCATGATCTCGACGACCGTCAGCCCCTGCACCGGATCGAGCTTGGTGTCCCAATACGCCTCGAAATGCTCGCGTATCCCGGAGTTCTCGACCGATTGGTAGTCCGGGAACACCATCGGGATCAGCCCGGCGTCGCTCGCCCCCTGCACGTTGTTCTGCCCGCGCAGCGGATGCAGCCCGGCGCCGGGCCGGCCAATCTGCCCGGTCACCAGCGCCAACGCAATCAGGCAACGCGAGTTGTCGGTGCCATGCACGTGCTGGCTGATGCCCATGCCCCAGAACACCAGGCTGGCGCGCGCCTTGGCATACAGCCGCGCGACCTCGCGGATGGTCTGCGCCGGGATGCCGCAAACCGGCTCCATCCGCTCGGGCGCAAAGTCCTTGATGCGGGACCGCAGCTCCTCATAACCCTCGGTGTACCCAGCAATATACTGCTCGTCGGTAAGCCCTTCTTCGATAATTGTGTGCAGCATCGCATTCAGCAGCGCCACGTCGCTGCCGGGCTTGAAGGCGAGGTGATAGGCGGCGTGCCGGGTCAGCGCCTGATGGCGCGGGTCCATGACGATGAGCTTGGCGCCATGGTCTTTCACGGCGTTCTTGATGAAGGTCGCCGCGACCGGATGGTTCACCGTCGGGTTGGCGCCGATGACGATGATGACCTCGGCATCCAGCGCCGCCGAGAACGGGGCGGTCACGGCGCCGGAGTTCAATCCTTCCATCAGCGCCGCGACCGACGACGCATGGCACAGCCGGGTGCAGTGGTCGACGTTGTTGGAGCCGAAGCCGGTGCGCACCAGCTTCTGGAACAGGTACGCCTCCTCGTTCGATCCCTTCGCCGATCCAAAACCCGCCAGCGCACGCGGCCCGGACTCGGCCCGGATGCGCGACAGCCCGCCCGCCGCGAACTCCAGCGCCTCATCCCACGTCGCCTCGCGGAAATGCGTCCATGGGTTGGCCGGGTCGACCTGGTCCTGCGCGTGCTTCGGCATGTTCGGCAGGCGGATCAGCGGCTTGGTCAGCCGGTGCGGATGGTGGATGTAATCGAAGCCGAACCGCCCCTTCACGCACAGCCGATTATGGTTGGCCGGCCCGTTGCGCCCCTGGGCATAGACGACGCGCTTGTCCTTTACCTCATACGTCACCTGGCAGCCGACGCCGCAATACGGGCACAGGCTGTCCACCTTGCGGTCGGGCCAGGTGACGCGCTGCTCGGCCTCGTTCAAATACGCCGCCGGCATCAGCGCGCCGGTCGGGCACGCCTGCACGCACTCGCCGCAGGCGACGCAGGTCGACTGGCCCATCGGGTCGTCGAAGTCGAACACCACCTTGCTGCCGGCGTTGCGGAACGCCATGCCGATCACGTCGTTGACCTGCACTTCGCGGCAGGCGCGGACGCACAGGTTGCACTGGATGCAGGCGTCGAGGTTGACGCGCATCGCCGGGTGGCTCGGGTCATGCCCCCAGCGTTGCGCGGCGGGGAAACGGCTTTCGGTGACATGCGTCCGCTCGGCCCAATTCCAGAACGGCGACGTCGGGTCGTGCGAGGTCTCCCGCGCCGGCTGGTCGGCCACCAGCAGTTCCATGACCATCGCGCGCGCCTTGGCCGCCCGCTCCGACTGGGTGCGGACCTTCATGCCGACGGCCGGCATGCGCTTGCAGGACGCCGCCAGCACGCGCTCGCCCTCGATCTCCACCATGCACACGCGGCAGTTGCCGTCGGGGCGATAGCCCGGCTCCGGACGGTGGCACAGATGCGGGATCGCCGTGCCGACCCGGCGCGCCACATCCCACAGGCTCTCGCCCTCGCGCGCGAACACCCGCTCGCCGTCCAGCTCGAAGGCCAGGCCCTGCGTCTCCGTCGTGACGCCGTCCAGGTTCTGCGGACCCTCCCGCGTGGTCGAGCTGCTCATTCTGCGGCTTCCTTGGGCGCCAACAATTCGGGGAAATACTTGATGACGCAGGCCAGCGGGTTGGACGCCGCCTGGCCAAGCCCGCAAATAGAAGCGTCGCGCATGACCTGGCCGAGTTCGCCCAATAGGTCCGCGTCCCACGCGCCACGCTCCATCAACATGCGCGCCTTTTGCGTGCCGGACCGGCATGGGGTGCACTGGCCGCAGCTCTCGTCCTCGAAGAAGCGCATCAGGTTCAACGCCACGCTTCGCACGTCATCCGCTTGCGAAAACACGACAACGGCCGCGGAGCCGATGAAGCAGCCGTATTTCTCCAGCGTGCCGAAATCGAGCGGGACGTCCGACATCGACGCCGGCAGGATGCCGCCCGATGCGCCGCCGGGCAGATAGGCGGTGAATTCGTGCCCGTCCTCCATGCCGCCGCAATGCTCGTCGATCAGCTCCCGCACGGTAAGGCCCGAGGCCGCCAGCTTGACGCCGGGCTGCTTGACCCGGCCGGACACCGAGTAGCTGCGCAGCCCTACGCGCCCGTTGCGGCCCTGGCTGGTCCACCACGCCGCGCCCTTTTCCAGCAGCTCGCGTATCCAAAACACCGTCTCGACATTGTTGATCAGCGTCGGCCGTCCGAACAGCCCGACCTGGTAGGGGAACGGCGGCTTGTGCCGCGGCAGGCCACGCTTGCCCTCGATGCTCTCCAACATCGAGCTTTCCTCGCCGCAGATGTAGGCGCCTGCGCCGCGCCGCATGTGGATGCGCGGGCCGCCCGGCGGCAGCTTAGCGACCTCCCGGGCCAGGATTTCGCGCGCGACCGGATACTCGTCGCGCAAGTATATATAGACGTCCGCGGCCTCGACCACGTGGGCGCCGATCAGCGTGCCCTCAAGGAAACGGTGCGGGTCGCTGTTGAGGTAATGGCGGTCCTTGAACGTGCCGGGCTCGCCCTCGTCGGCATTGATCGCCATCAGCCGCGGGCCGGGCTCGTTGCGGACGGAGCGCCACTTGCGCCCGGCCGGGAAGCCAGCGCCGCCCAGGCCGCGCAGCCCGCTTTCATCGAGCATCGCCAATACGGCATCGCTGGTCAGCGTGCCCGCCCGGAGCTGGTTCAGCAACGCGTAGCCGCCCCCGGCGACATAGGCGTCGTAATCCGGATAATCCGGCACGTGCGGGTGCGTGTCGCCCTGCGCGATCGCCTCCAGCACCGTGGCGGCGGTGGCCTTATGCAGGAAATGGTGGCCGACCTCGGCGACCGGCGCTTGGTCGCACAGGCCGACGCAGGGTGCCCGCACCACGCGGGCCGGGCCGCCGAGGCTGCCCGCCGCCTCATGCGCGCGCAGCTCGGCATACAGTTCCTCGGCGCCGTGCATCGCGCAGGTCACGGTGTCGCACACACGGACCACCAACGGCGCGAGCGGTGCGTCGCCCTCCTTCACCACGTCGAAATGCGCGTAGAACGTCGCGGTCTCGAACACCTCCGCGTAGGCAAGACGCATCTCGTCGGCGAGCGCCGCCAGGTGCGCGGCCGAGATCTGATGGTATGTGTCCTGGATCAGATGCAGGTATTCGATCAGGAATTCCCGTTCCCGCGACCGGTCCTCCAGCAGCGCCTCCACCTCGAACTTGGCCTTTGGCTGGACCTCGCGGCCCTTGGGCAGGGCGGAGGCACGGCGGCGTCCGGCGCCCGGATGCTCGAAGCGTACTACGGTTCCAAGGGGTGCGGCCATCAATGACTCCCAGGGTGCGCGGCTTGCTGGCCGCACGCCTTTGTAGGCGTCATATGACCGCAAACCCGCACAACGCCAAGAGTGCCTCCCGCTACAAGCCAAGGGCCTAGGCTCGTGACATTCGCGGCAAAGGCCATTAATTTAATCAATGGCAAGATCGACCTTATTGCGGCACCCCCAGACTGCCCTCCCATGCGGGTGATTGGCCTGGCCGGCTGGAGCGGCGCGGGCAAGACGACCTTGCTTCGCCGATTGATCCCGGCCCTCGTCGCCCAGGGGCTGCGCGTCTCGACCCTCAAGCACGCGCATCACGGCTTCGACGTGGACCAGCCCGGCAAGGACTCGTGGGAGCATCGCCAAGCCGGCGCGCAGGAGGTGCTGGTGGCGTCGGCCAACCGCTGGGCGCTGATGCACGAGTTGCGCGGGGATGCCGAACCGGAACTCGCGGACCTGCTGGGCCGGCTGAGCCCGGTCGACCTGGTGCTGATCGAAGGTTTCAAACGCGGCGGCCATCCGAAGCTCGAGGTGTTCCGCAGCGTGAACAATAAGCCGCCATTGCATGTGGATGACCACTCCGTGGTGGCGGTGGCGTCGGATGCGCCGATGCCGGGCCTGGCGCTGCCGTGGCTGCACCTCGACGACATCCCAGCGATTGCGGTGGCGGTGCAGGCATACGCGGTCCAGATCGGCTGATGGCGCAGCTCTCGGACGATTGCTTCGCTTTCGGGGGCGCGCTGCTGACGGTGGACGCGGCGCGGGCCATGATCGCGGCCCAGGTCGGACCGGTCGACGGCACGGAGCGCGTGGGACTGCACGAAGCGGATGGGCGCGTGCTGGCCATGGACGTGGCGGCGCCAGTGGACTTGCCGCCGTTCGACAACTCGGCGGTCGATGGCTACGCCGTGCGCCTGGCGGGTTTGGAGCATGGCGGACGCCTGCCGGTGCTGGGCCGGCTCGCCGCCGGGGCGCTGGCGCAGCCATTGGCCGAGGGTGCCGCCCAGCGCATCTTCACCGGCGCTGCCTTGCCGCCCGGCGCGGACACGGTGTTCATGCAGGAGGACGTGCGGCTCGATGGCGGCCAGGTGCAGCTTCCGCCGGGGCTGCGGCGCGGCGCCAACACGCGTCCGCGCGGCGAAGACGTGGCACAAGGCGTCATTGCGCTCCGTGCCGGCCTGCGCTTACGGCCGCAAGACTTGGCGCTGGCGGCGGCGCTGGGCATCACCGGGCTTACGGTGCGCCGGCCGGTCCGGGTCGCGCTGTTCTCGACGGGAAACGAGCTGGTCGAGCCCGGGCAGCCCACCGGTCCGGCGCAGCGTTTCGACAGCAACCGGGTGCTGCTGGCCGCCATGGCGCGCCGGGCCGGGGCGCAGGTGACGGACCTGGGCATCCTGCCGGACAAGCTGGATACCATCATCGGCGCGTTGCGGGCGGCAGCGGCGGGCCACGACCTGATCTTGACCTCGGGCGGCGTATCGGCCGGCGAGGAGGACCACGTCCGCGCTGCGGTCGAGGCGATAGGGCGCCTGGTATTCTGGCGCCTGGCGGTGAAGCCGGGCCGTCCGGTGGCGATGGGTGCTGTGGACGGCGTGCCGTTCGCGGGGCTGCCGGGCAACCCGGTGGCCGCCTTCGTCACCTTCGCGCAAATCGCCCGCCCGCTGATTGCGGCGCTGGCAGGCTCCGAGACTCAGCCGCTGCCAGCGCTGTATGTGCCGGCTGCCTTTGCCTACCGCAAGAAAGCTGGGCGGCGCGAGTATGTCCGCGTCCGGCTGCACCCTGGCCCCGATGGCATCCCTGCGGCGCACAAACATCAAGTGGATGGGGCCGGCATCCTGACTTCGCTGACCGAGACGGATGGGCTGGCCGAACTGGCGGACGACGTGACGACGGTTTCGCCAGGGGACACTGTGGCATTCTGGCCATATGCCTTGCTTTTCTGACACAAATGGTTGCGGATTCGAGCCGCTGGGCTTATGTGCAGTGCAGCAGACTGCGACTGCTTACGCCTTCCTAAATCGGTGTCCTCGTGCGCAGAGAGTGGATGCCCAACAGGGAAGTGCCGCCCTTCGAACCCAATGACGCTCGCGGCGGTCCCGCCGAACCCGGTGCCATGGCATCCCACCTACCATTATGCTGCCCCCTTTGTGGTGGCGGCCAGACGACCCAGCGCCAGGAGGCGCTTTCCTTCATGACGACATTCACCGACCTCAAGCTTTCTGAGCCCTTGCTGCGCGCACTCGCGACCGAGGGCTACACCACGCCGACGCCGATCCAGGCCGGCGCCATCCCGCATCTCCTTGAAGGCCGCGACTTGCTGGGCCTGGCGCAGACCGGCACCGGCAAGACCGCCGCCTTCGCCCTGCCGATCTTGCAGCGGCTGGACGCCCACCGCGTGCCTGCGCCGCCGAAGGGTGCCCGCGTCCTGGTGCTGGCGCCGACGCGCGAGTTGGCGTCGCAGATCGACGAGAGCTTTGCGACCTATGCCAAGCACATCCGGCTGAGCCATACCGTCGTGTTCGGCGGCGTGGGCCAGGGCCGCCAGGTGGACGCGATGCGCCGCGGCGTGGACGTGCTGGTCGCCGCCCCCGGCCGCCTGCTGGACCTGATGGGCCAGGGGCATATCGAGCTGTCCAAGGTCGAGGTCCTGGTGCTCGACGAGGCCGACCGCATGCTGGACATGGGCTTCGTGCGCGACATCCGCCGCATCGTCGCCACCCTGCCGCACGCCCGGCAGACCCTGCTGTTCTCCGCCACCATGCCCGCCGCCATCGCGGAACTCGCAGGCAGCATGTTGCGCAACCCGGTCCGGGTCGAGGTCGCGCCGCCGTCCACCACGGTCGAGCGGGTGCGCCAGACAATGATGTTCGTCGACGAGGCTAACAAGAAGGCCGCGATCGAGATGCTGGTGAAGTCGCCCAAGGTCGCCCGCGCCATCGTGTTCACGCTGATGAAGCACGAGGCCAACAAGGTCGCCGAGCACCTGACCAAGGCCGGCGTTAACGCCGAGGCGATCCACGGCAACAAGTCGCAGGGTGCCCGCGAGCGTGCGATGGCAGGCTTCCGTTCCGGCGCGGTGAAGGTGCTGGTCGCGACCGACATCGCGGCGCGCGGCATCGACGTGGACGACGTGTCGCACGTGTTCAACTTCGACCTGCCGAACGTGCCGGAGAGCTACGTGCACCGTATCGGCCGCACCGCGCGGGCCGGGCGCGAGGGCCACGCGATCTCGCTGTGCAGCGCCGAGCAGCGCGCCTGGCTGCGGGAGATCGAGAAGGAGGTCGGCCAGACGATCCCGGTGTTCATGGAGCACGAATACCACTCGGAGGCCGCGCGGAACTCGACGATGCGCGCGCCGGTGCTGGGCGGCGGCAACGGCCGCGGACAAGGGCATCGCGGCGGTGGCCAGCGCGGCGGAGCGCAGAACAGCAACCGGCGGCCGAGCGGACGCCGGGCGGCATGATCCCATGCGGCCTTCCTCGATTTGCATGACGGCGGCATGAGTGGACCGGCACCTGCAGCGACTACCCTCGACGATGTGCTCCTCGCCGCAGAGCGTTTCCGCGTGAAACTGAGCGGCGTCGGCATGGACGGCTCAGCTTCCTACATTCGACTGCTCATTATGAATTGTTATCAACCCTAGCGATTATCACAAACCCGCTATATCGTCTTGTCATGTCCGCAACGACTTGGCCGCTGGGACCCAGCCGCCTTCAGGAGTGCGACCCAAGCGATGGCGAACCTACTTAGAGGCGAATACTCGTCCTGCACGGGGCGGAAGAAGATGCAGCAGGACGCCCTGTGCATCCGGTCCGTACTGGAATGCGTTGAACCGCCGTTCCGCGTGGCCGCCGAGGCAGCCGACATCCGGCGCGCTGCCTACAACCTCAAGGATGGGACGATCGACCAAGAGGATGGCGCCGTTGCCTCGGTTGAGGCGAAGCGGACGCATGAGCGGGACCGCGCCTGGTGCAACTCCCAGGACCTGCTGGTCATATGTGACAAGCAGGGCGTCATCCAGGCGGCCAACCCGGCATGGACCAAAATCCTCGGCTGGCAGCCGGACGAACTCGTGTGCCAAAACCATCGCGAATTCATCGACCCCGCAGACCATGCAACCAGTGCGGACGCGCTCGTCACGGCAGCAATCGAGGGCCTGCCGCAATACGAGAGCCGTATGCGGCACAAGGATGGCTCCGGTCGTTGGATCGCTTGGATAGCGTCGCAAGACGAGGGCCTGATCTATGCCAGCGGACGGCATGTCACTACGGAGGAGGCAGTCCAGGCGCCGGAATGCGCAGGGGAGCAGTCGCCCCAATCCCCGGAGATCCCAGCGATTGGTCATGTGGCCGGTGAACTTGCGCATGAACTCAATAACATATTGGCCGGAATTCTTGGCAGCCTGGAGATGCTGGAGTGCCGTATCGCCGCCGGGCGCTTTGATAGACTCGACCGCTACACGACCATGGCCGCGACGGCGGCTCAGCGCGGCTCGGCGCTCACGCAGCGCCTGCTGGCGTTTGCCCGCCCGCAGCCGCTCGATCCCAAACCGGTCGAGGCGGATTGATGGCTGGCTGGGATGGAAGGCCTGCTTGATGCCTGCTTGAGACCGATCCATGCTATGATCGCGCCGGTATAACGGGCTCACGCCAGCCGGGATCGATCGCCATGGACACTGCATTTGCCAACAGCACGCTCGATGCCGCCCTGGCCGAAGCCCGGGAGCGTTACATCGGCGCAAACTCGGCAAGCCTCGCCGCGCATATCGAAGCCGTCGCCACCATGCCCGGCGGCAACACGCGGACCGTGCTGTTCCATACGCCCTTCCCACTGGCGATGGCGCGTGGGCAGGGCTGCCGCCTGTGGGACGTGGACGGGCACGAATACGTGGACCTGCTGGGCGAGTACACCGCCGGGCTTTATGGCCATAGCCATCCGGTGATCCGGACCGCGCTCGACGCGGCGTTGGACCGCGGCTGGAACCTGGGCGCGCATGGCACGATGGAGGCGCGGCTCGCCAGTTTGGTCGTGGACCGTTTCCCAGGCATCGACCTGGTGCGGTTCACCAATTCCGGCACCGAGGCGAACCTGATGGCCATCGCCACCGCAGTGGCCATCACCGGGCGGCCACGGGTCATGGTGTTCGACGGCGGCTACCATGGCGGGGTGCTGTATTTCGGCGGCGGCGGCATCCCGATCAACGTGCCGCATCAATGGATGCTGGGCCAATACAACGACGCGGCTGGCGCCGTTGCCCTCGCTCGCGCCCACGCCGGCGAACTCGCCTGCATCCTCGTCGAACCGATGCTCGGCAGCGGCGGCTGCATCCCGGCCGAGCCCGGCTTCCTGCAAGCGTTGCGCGACGTGGCCATTGAGACCGGCGCCGTCCTGGTGTTCGACGAGGTGATGACCAGCCGCATGTCGTCCGGCGGCCAGCAGGCGCGGCTGGGCATCACGCCGGACATGACCACGCTCGGCAAGTATATCGGCGGCGGGATGAGCTTCGGCGCCTTTGGCGGGCGGCGCGACATCATGGACCGCTACGACCCGCGCCGCGCCGACGCGCTGCCGCACGCGGGGACGTTCAACAACAACGTGCTGACGATGGCGGCAGGCGTCGCCGGGCTTACGGAGTTGTTCGCCCCTGCCGCGGCCGATGCGCTGTTTGCCCGTGGCGAGGCGCTGCGGGCGCGGCTGAACGCGCTGTCCCCGGCGCTGCAATGGACCGGGCTGGGCTCGTTGCTGACCGCGCATTTCCACCAGGGGCCGATCCGCGGTCCGGCCGACATCGCCGGCGTCGATCCAGGGCTGCGCGAGCTGTTCCACCTCGATATGCTGGACCGCGGCTTCTATTTGGCACGCCGCGGCATGATCGCGCTCAGCCTTGAGATCGGGGCGGCGGAAATGGACGCCTTCGTCGAGGCCGTGGCAGAGTTCCTCGAAAGCCGCGCGTCGCTCTTGCACTGCTGAACCGGCCGGTAGCGGAAGGCCGGTTCCACCCTACATACCCCGGCATGGACCGCAGCTTCCCCGCCACCCGCGCCGCCGGGCTTGCACGCCTCGCCGCATTCACGCCCCGCATGGGCCATGCCTACGCCGCCGGGCGCAACACGGATTATGGGCCGGAGGCCGAGACCGCGACCGCGGCGTTGTCGCCCTACCTGCGCCGCCGCATGGTGCTGGAGCAGGAAACCGTGGATGCGGCGCTCAGCGCGCACGGCCCGGTTGCGGAGAAATTCGTGCAGGAGGTATTTTGGCGGGGCTACTTCAAGGGCCACCTCGAGACGCGGCCAGAGCTGTGGATGGGGTATCGAGGCCTGGCGGCCGAGGGCCACGCGCGCTTGGCCGACAATTCGGGGCTGCGGCTCGCCTATGAACGGGCGGTAACGGGGCGTACTGGCATCGACGGCTTTGACGATTGGGCGCGCGAACTTACGGCCACCAATTGGTTGCACAACCATGCCCGGATGTGGTTCGCCTCGATCTGGATTTTCACGCTCAAGCTGCCCTGGGCGCTCGGGGCAGATTTTTTCATGCGCCATTTGCTGGACGGCGACCCGGCGTCCAACACGCTGTCATGGCGGTGGGTCGCCGGGCTGCATACGCGCGGAAAGCCCTACGCGGCGCGGGCGGAGAACATCCGCCGCTACACCGACGGACGCTACAGCCCGGCCAACCTCAACGAGGATCCCGCCCCGTTGCTGGAGCCCGATCCGGCGCCGGCCCGTGCCTTGCTGCCGAGCGACGCGCCACCCGCCGGCGACATAGCGTTGCTGCTGCATCTGGACGACTTGCATCCCGAGAGCCTGCCGCTTGGCCACGCCCGTGTGCGGCGGGTCGGCGGGTTGCTGGCCCACGCCGAGGGCGCGGTGGACGCAGTGAAGCAGTTCGACCGCGACGCGATGGCAAACGCGCTGGCCCGTGCGTCGGCTCATTTCGATTGCTCGGCCGGACTGGTCGAACAAGGCTGGGCAGAGGGCTTGCCCTTGGTGACAGCCTGGGCGCCGGTCGGCCCTTCTGCCGCAACTCTGCCGCCGGCTTTATGCATGCGGCGGCGCTGGGACGAGTTGGTGTGGCCGCGAGCGACGCGGGGCTACTTCCAAGTCAAGGCGGCTATCCCCGCTATCCTGCAAGCCGTGTGAGCCGGCCTTAAGGCTCATGCCCCTGCCCTAGCTCGACCGGCTGGTCCAATGGACGAAAATTCTCGATCGCGTGCGAGGCCGCCCGAAACATTGACGATGACGGCGAGCGGCACCGGTTTATACGCGGCAAGCGCCATTACCGCCGCCCCACCCGCCTATAACAACCCGGCAGCGATGTTCACCGTGAGCGCCACGATCACGGTATTGAACAGGAAGCTGAGCAGCCCGTGCAGCAGCACAAGGCGCCGTAGGCGACGGGAGGTGACCTGCACGTCGGACACCTGGAATGTCATGCCGACCACCACTGAGAAATATAAGAAGTCGAAGTAGTCGGGCAGGTCGTCCGACGGGAAATCCAGGCCGCCCTTCGTCTTGCCTTGCTCGTCGAGATCATACCACTCGTGGGCATAACGAAACGTAAACACCATGTGCGCCAGCAGCCATGACAGCAGCAGCGTTGCGGCCACTAACGCCACATGCAGGCTGCGCTCGACCGTCGGCAGGTCTTTAAGGCCGGAAAACTCGCTTGATAATGCCACGAAGCTGAAGATCGTCCCCAACAGCATCACCCAGAAGATGGTCCACTCCCCTTCCTCTTGCGCCTCTGCCTCGGCCGCCATCTGTCCTGGCGCGCGGCTGACGAAAAGCTGAATCGCGAGGGCGAGAAAGATGAAGGCGCCGATATCCCAGTTGATGATCGCCCGGGTCTTCGCGTCCCAGCCGGTGTGGATGCTCGCGATGATCGTCCAAGTCACGACGCTTACCGCAAGGGCGATGAACGTTCGTGGATGTCCGGCCACCACCCGGCGCGCCAGGCCTATCGAACGCATGGGTTGTCGCTCAGCAAAATGCCAGCCTCGATCAAGTGATCGCCGGGCGTTACCCTTGTAACGAGCTACCAGCAAGGGCGCTTTGATTTTCAGTTCCTGCTTAACCGGGCGATAAGCCAAGACCGGCGGCCCGGAATGCGATAACGTATCGCAGTGGCGCCATGACGCTGGGTGTCCCATAGGAGACGCGCGATGACGTATTCGACGCTGATGGCCCACCTCAACCTTCGTTCCTCCAACGAGGGGCTGCTGCGGATCACCGCCGATCTTGCCGAGCGCTGCAAGGCGCGGGTCATCGGCATCACGGCCTGCCAGCCGATGCCGGTCGCCTATGACGACGGCTACATGTCCGCCGAAGTGATCGAGCAGAGCCGCGCCGAGCGCGAGCGGGAGATCGACCAGGCCAGGACAGGCTTCAATGCGGCCCTGGATGGCAAAGTCGCTGACCTGGAGTGGCGCTCGATCATCAGCTACATGTCGCTCACCAACTATTTCGCCGAGCAGGTGCGCGCCGCCGACCTGCTGATCACTGGTCCCGACCAAAAGGACCCGTCGATCGACAGCTCAAGGCTGGTGAACATCGGCGATCTGGTGATGCGTGCGGGCCGGCCCGTGCTGATCGTGCCGCCGGGCGTCGACCGGCTCAACCTGGAGAGCGTCGTCGTCGGCTGGAAGGAAAGCCGGGAAACGCGGCGCGCCGTTGTGGATGCCCTGCCGCTGCTTCGGCTCGCGGGCCGCGTGCTGGTGGTGGAGGTCGCCGGACCGGAGGACATCGCCGACGCGCGCAGCCGCCTCGACGACGTCGTCGGCTGGCTCGGGCGGCATGGTGTGACGGCGGCATCCCTGGCCGCGCCATCAAGCGGCAGCGACGCGACAAGGCTCGACGCAATCGTTCGGGAGCATGACGCCGGCTTGATGGTGGCCGGCGTCTATGGGCATAACCGCCTGCGTGAATGGGTGCTCGGCGGCGTGACCCGCGACCTGCTGCTAAGCCCGGGGCGTTGCACGCTGGTTTCGCACTAGGCCCAACGCTTCAGTTCGCGCCCAAGCCCGGGAGCGGCACATCCAGGGTTTGCAGCACCAGCAACAGGTTCAGCGCAAGCACGATGGCCGTGGCGACGATTGCCGCGCCTCCGGTGTACCGGCTGTTCCGGTATGCACCCATCACCGCCGGCCGCCGCATCAGCAGCACCAGCGCGACCATGGGCACCGGAAGCGCCAAGCTCAGCACGACCTGGCTTAGGATCAGCGCCTGCGTGGCGTTCACCCCCCAAGCGACCACCACGAAGGACGGGGCCATCGTGATCAGCCGCCGGGCCCAGAGCGGGATGCGGAAACCCACGAATCCCTGCATGATGACCTGGCCCGCCATCGTGCCCACGGCTGAACTCGACAGGCCCGAGGCGATCAGCGAAAGCATGAACACCACCGCAGCGCCGCCGCCAAATAGCGGAATCAGCGTGCGGTAGGCCGTCTCGATTTCGGCAACGTCCTCGTGGCCGTTATGGAAAGCGGCGGCGGCCATCATCACCATCGCCATGTTGACCAGGCCCGCGATGACCAGCGCCACGACGACCTCGATGTTCGAGTAGCGCAGCAGCACCCGCCGTTCCTGCTCGTTGCGCGCCGGCGCACGGTCCTGCGTCAAGCTGGAGTGCAGATAGATGGCGTGCGGCATCACGGTCGCGCCGACGATGCCGACCGCAAGCGTCAATGCGCCGCCGTCGGCCAGGCGCGGCAGCACGGTGCCGAGCGCGGCGGCGCCCCAGTCCGGCGGCGCCATGAACAGCTCGATCAGGTAGCTGAGGCCGATCAAGCCGATAAGGCCGCCGATGATCAGCTCGATCGGGCGGTAGCCCTGGCGCTGGAACGCCAAGATGCCGAAGGTCACGATGGCGGTGACGACCATACCCCATAGCAGCGGCATGCCGAACAGCAGCGACAGCCCAATCGCGCCGCCCAGGAACTCAGCAAGGTCGGTCGCCATCGCCGCGACCTCGCTGACCACCCACATTCCCCAGACCACGGGCTGCGGGAAGTGCTCACGCGACAGTTCGGCGAGGTTCCGGTTGGTGACAATGCCCAGCTTGGCCGAAAGGCCCTGGAACAGCATTGCCACGATGTTGGCGAGCAGCACGACCCATAGCAGGCTGTAGTTGTACTTGGCACCAGCCTGGATGTTGGTCGCGAAGTTGCCGGGGTCCATGTAGGCGACCGAGCAGATGAACGCCGGCCCGGCAAACGGCAGCATCGCGCGCAGGCCCCGGCGGCGTCCGGCCAGCGCATCCCGGACTGCGGCCGTGGTGCGGTCGGTTAGGTTCGCTTGCGCCTGCGCCTTGCTCATTCAGCCATCCTACTCTGCCGATCTCAAATACAGCCATTGCTACACCTTACGCAAGATGGTCTGACTTTATCGTTTGACTGGATCATCGTGCAGGAGCATCAACGTGCTACCGGTGTAGCAAAATTGTTTCTGCCATCGGCATGGACCCGCGGTGTATGATGGTCCGAACAAAAAACGCTTCGATATCTGGAGGGCGGATGTCCGAACGGCTGCAACCCGCGTCGACCATGCCGAAGGAACCGGCGCAGGCGGATCGATTCGGTCGGGCGCGGCAGGCCCGGTCGGCCACCTTGCTGGAGGACTACGCCGAACTCATCGCCGATCTGCTGGCGACGGGCGGCGAGGCTCGGACGGTCGACATTGCCCGGCGCATGGGCGTCGCGCATGCGACCGCGGTCAAGACCATCGGCCGGCTCAAGCGCGAGGGGCTGGTCACGGCGTTGCCCTACCGGGGAGTGTTCCTGACCAACGCGGGCCAGGCGCTCGCGGCGCGCGTGCGTGCCCGGCACCGGCTGGTGGTCGAGCTGCTGGTCGCTGTGGGCGTGCCGATCGAGGACGCGGAGGCCGACGCGGAGGGGATCGAGCACCATGTTTCCGCAAGCACACTCGCGGCATTCGCCAGCTTCCTTCGGGCGCGCTGACAGCGTTTTGCGGCTGGCTTCCGCCTTGCCCGGGCCGGTGCCGCATGGGCGCATCCTCGTCATCAAGCACGGCGCGCTCGGTGATTTGATCCAGGCCATGGACGCTTTCCAGGCGCTGCGCCGCCATCACGCGACGGCTGAGCTCGTGCTCATGACCTCCCCGGCCTATGCGGCGCTGGCGCAAGCCATTCCTTGGTTTGACCGGATTTGGCTCGATAAGCGGCCCCGGCTGCATGAAATCAGCGCCTGGTGGGCGATCCGAAAAACCTTTGCGGCCGAGAGCTTCAACCGGGTTTACGACCTGCAATGCTCCTCCCGCACCGTGCGCTATTTTCAAATGCTGCCCCGGCGGCAACGGCCCGAGTGGGTTGGCGCGGCGCCGGGTTGCTCGCATCCCAACCCCGACTTTTCGCGAAGCCCTTCCAACCGGCAGAAGATGGCGGCCCAACTCGCCATCGCCGGCGTGCCGGCGCCCGAGCCTGCCGATCTCTCCTGGCTGAGCGCGCCGGTCGGCCATCTTGGCCTGCCGGAGCGCTTTGCCCTGTTGATCCCTGGCTGCTCGCCGCATCTGCCGCATAAGCGCTGGCCGGCGCAGCGCTATGGCCTATTGGCGCAACGGCTGGCCGAGTGCGGCCTCGCCGCCGTCGCGGTCGGCACCGCCGTCGACCGTGCCGCCATCGACGGCGTGCGCGCCGTGGCCCCTGGCCTGGTCGACCTCGGCGGCCGCACCACCCTGTTCGAGCTCGCAGCGGTGGCGCGCCAGGCGGGAGTCGCGGTTGGCAACGACACCGGCGCCACCTTCCTCGCCTCGGCCGTCGGAACGCCGACCCTGATGCTCATGTCCTCCCACACCGACCCGCTGGTTTCCGCGCCTTGGGGGCCGGGCGCGCGTTGGCTCAAACGCGAGGACCTTTCGGGGCTGCCGGTCGAGGATGTCGAGCGGGCCTTGCCCACGGCGGACACGGGAACGGAAACAGGCCGAAGCCGACGGAGGACCTAGTGGTCCGATCCTAACGCTTGAGTCTCAAGCGTTAGGTGAATCGGTCCACCAGATAATGGCTAGTGGTGCGAATCTGACGGTTCTTTCCGATAGATTCGCACCACTAGCCCATGACTGAAGGCGGCAACCGATTGCCGGAACTGGCAGCGCTCATTCGTGTAGCCGATTCGATATCATCCCGTCCGCATGATCTGCGCCAGGCCCTTGGCGTCGTTCTGGTCGGTCTTGTTCATCTGCATCTTCAGCGCGGCGCTGGCGTGCCATCATGGAGGACCTATGCCCCCGCCGCGATTACCCGATGTCCACACAACATCCTGATGGTCCCGCTCATCGAGCGCTTGACCACGGATAGTAAGTCCACGCTATTTCAAGCCGCCAGGTAGTGTTGAACCTGGTGAAGATACCCCTCCCACTCGGCAACAGTCTGCTGGTAGGCTGATATGTCCCGGTTCATCAGTTTACGCCAAACCGGGTACATCGGATAAGATGGATCGGCTAGAACTTTCAGCACCGCGCCAGGTTTCGGGCCATGAAAATGCACAATTTCCGCCGCGTCATTGACGCCCCAGTACGATTTCCAGTTCAGCTCGTCAGGCAGCAAGTCATACCGACCGCTGAAATACTCGATCAATGCCGTCTGATCGTGGTTGCCGAGGCGGCTCAAGTTCTCGACGATATAGCGTGAGAAGCCAGGAAGCTCTCGCCGCATTGCCTTGACGTTAATCAGCATCACGCCGCTATTCATGTCCTCGTAGGAGCCGCGCTGCGTTTGCGGCACGCAGGCGAAGAACTGCGGTCTTAACCGCATGACGGCGGGTTGCTTGCGGAAGATCACGTCGCAATCGGTGTAGAGCACAAAGTCTTCTTCGGGCTCGAGCAACGGGATGTCGATGCGGAGATAGCTGCCGGCCGAGATGGCCATCGGGAATTTCGGCCCCTGCTCCTGCATTTTCTCGTAGAGGCTGACCCGGTGGTAAATCATCTTCACGCCGAGCCGCTCCAGGTCACGCGTGAAGGTGGAGGGTGGCCCGTCGAAGATGAAGTGCGGCTGCAGCCAGGTGTTTCGCCGGGCGGAGCACACGGCTGCCTTGATCATGCTGTCCCAGTCATGATCGTGATGGTCCATCGTGTCGGCGTTCAGCGCAAAAAACCACTTCAAGGGTCAGACTCCAAGATCAGTGCAATCGATGGGCCGATACTCGAGACTCAGCTCTACCACGATAAGCGGTATTTTTGGGGTCGACCTATATGTGGACATCGGGTAATCGCGGCGGGGGCATAGGTTCTCCATGATGCTGCGATCC
>CAXSGE010000069.1:0-21688 GCA_964236715.1 uncultured Acetobacteraceae bacterium
CGGTCATGCCCCGACCCTACATTCCTGCTGCCGTCCCGTCCAGTGCAAGATAAGATTTCTTCTCTTGCACTCAAGAAACAGGCGAATTGAAGGCCGGAATACACTTACCAGCCTTATATAGGGCTTGCCTTATTCACCGCGGCCGGCCAGGATCGCTGCCTATGGCACCGTCAACTTGGCTGCCGGCCGGCTTGCGAGATGCGGTTAAGCCGGGTAGGCGATGACAACGCCTGCTGCTCCCAGCTACGCCGGCTACCGCTTCCCGGCTGAGGTCATCAGCCACGCCGTCTGGCTCTACTTCCGCTTCCCGCTCAGCTTGCGGATGGTGGACGAACTGCTGGCCGCGCGCGGCATTATCGTCAGCTACGAAACCGTGCGCCAGTGGGCGGAGTTGACCGAAGGTTCCGCTGGCGCAGCCAGTAGAATGGTCAACGGAGGGGCTGAAGTTCGGCCAGAGCTTCGCAAACGCGATCCGGCGCAGGCTGCCTGCTGTTGGCGACAAGTGGCACATGGACGGGGTCGTGCTGACGATCGCCGGCGTGAAGCACTGGCTGTGGCGCGCGGTCGACCAGAACGGGACCGTGCTGGACATCCTGGTGCAGAGCCGGCGCGACACACAGGCGGCCAGGCGCCTGCTGCACAAGCTGATGAAGAAGCAATGCCGCCTACCTCGTGTCATGATCACGGATAAGCTGGCGAGTTACCGGGCGGCCAAGCGCCAGGTGATGCCCTCGGTCGAGCACCGGAAGCACAAAGGGCTGAACAACAGGGCGGAGAACTCGCACCAGCCCACGCGACAACGCGAGCGGCAGATGAAGCGCTTCAAGTCAGCCGGCCAGGCGCAGCGTTTCCTCTCCGCCCATGACGGGATCAACAACCTCTTCCACCTCCGCCGTCATCAAGTGCCCGCCACCCAGTATCGTGCCGCCCGGACCCAAGCCTTTCGGGTTTGGGCCGAGGTCACCAGTGTCGCCGCTGTGGCGTAACCACAAGCGCGCCGTCTTCATCGCGCGCCATCGCGACCCTAGTCCAACAAGTTGACAGTGCCTGTCTGGGTTGTAGCGAAGCGGGTGGTAGCCCTGCGGAAACGGCAGGACCTCCGGCAACGGCAGGTTCTCGACCCAGTTCTGGAACTCGCCTGGGGTGCCGCCGGTGTCGTTGCGGATCTCGAATGTGGTGAGGACGACGACCCTGATGGATGATGGGGGTTCGCTCATAGGAATGCTTGTCATCAGCACGGGCGAACGGAGCCGGGGCGAGGCAAGCGCACAATACAAAGCGTTACAGACGTGCTTATGCCGAACTCGGCATAAGCACGGATGCCGAACTTACCCCGGCATAAGCAGAAATCGCCGATGATGACGAGCACGACCACCAATGATGGCAAGCCGCTTGATCTATATGGTGTATCGCCGAAAGTTCAGAGGTCCAGGCTTTGGCCGTGCGAGGATAGAAGGATCCCGGCAAGCCTCGCATCCGCGCCAGGAGCTGCCATCAGCATGGCGCCGAGAGGCATGGATGTGGCGGCGTCCAGTTCGCACCGGAGACCGGCGATGGGGCCGCCCAACGCCGTAGCCGGGATGACGAGGCGAGGATCGCCCGTCGCCATGCCCTTCGGCGCCACATCGGGTGCGGCCGGCATAAGCAGCAGGTCGTCACGAGCGAAGCTCGACCAAAAAGTGTCGCGGAAGTGGGACAGGGTGCGCAGCGCTTCGTGATGCTCGCGATCGGGGATCGCCAGTCCCTCCGCGATATCTTGGGCAAGCCGGGGCGCAATCCTGTCGCTCGGAGTCCGCGCATGGTGGCGACCGAGTTCGGCCAGCAGCACCGTCCTGTGTGCGGCCAGGATAGCCTCGAACGATACCGGCGATGCGGCGGTCCTGACCTGTAGCCCGGCCCCGTTCAGCCTTCCTGCAAGGTCAGATAAGGCGAACTGGCAGGAAAGCGTGCAGAGGCGTTCGATCAAGGGATCCTCGAGTAAGACGATCTGCGGAACCGAGGCGTGCGCAGCGGCATGCGCCAGGCCGAGATGGTCCGACGCGAACGCGGTCGCCATGAGCGCCGCGTCGGCTGCCGTTGCACCGAACGCTCCCACCGTGTCGAAAGAGGGCGCCAGCGGAACCGTCCCCGCCCCGCCGATAGCGAGGGTCGACGGCTTGAACGCGCCGATGCCGCAATAGGCCGCCGGCCGGTTCACGCTGCCCGCCGTCTGGGTGCCCAGCGCCAGCGGGACCATGCCCGCGGCGACGGCAGCGGCCGATCCAGCCGAGGACCCGCCGGGGGTCCGGGTGGTGTCGTGTGGATTGCGGGTGGGTGGCACCGACTCGAAATAGGCCAACTCGGTCGTGTGTACTTTACCGAGCACGATCGCACCGGCCGAGCGAAGATGCGTCACCACCGTCGCATCCGTCGTGGCGGGGGGCTGCCCGGCGCGGGACGGGCTGTTGGCCCGGGTCGGCACGCCGGCCACGTCGATCACGTCCTTCACCGCGAACGGGATCCCGTGCAGCGGCCCGCGCACCCTTCCTGTCTCGCGCTCGCGGTCAAGCTCCCGAGCGGCGGCCAGAGCCTCCTCACCCATGACCACGATCCAGGCGCGCACTTCCGGGTCCACGTCCTGAATGCGGGCGAGGCAGGTCTCGACAAGGCCGAAGGCGGTGAGCGCGCCATCCTGCATGGCCCGCGCGAGATCAGGGACACGCCAACCGTCGCCGACTAGAGCCGTCATGATTTGCGGGCCTCCCTCAGCGCTAGACGCCGTCCAGCCGTGCCCGCAGCGTCAACCGCCAACGAGTCATCCTCGATCTCGCCGGTGAAAACGACTCCGTAGATATTGCGAGCCTTCTGTCGGCTCTCCCAACCTTCCAGCACGTCGTGCAGCACGCGGGCGGGATCGCGCTCGAGCGCATCGCCGTAGCCCCCGCCGGAGGAGTCGCGGCCTCGCAGGGCCTGCCCGCTGGGCATGGTCACCTGCACGACGTTGGGCAGCCTTTTATCGCCGTCCAAGCCGCCCATCAGCAAGGTCTCGCCCGACGTGCCGGGCAGCCCACCATTGACGCCGCGCGGAGGGGCGTGCTGGCCGTCGCACGAGATCACGGCCGTTACTGGATGTCCCGTCGGCTCGATCTCGATCTGCTGCGCAGGGGCGCCCCGGTGGCGTCCAGCGCCCCCGCTGTCCTGCACGAGGGAGAGGCTGCGCACCCGGATGGGATGCTTCAGCTCGTCCACTTCGACGCTGTCACGGTACATGAGGCCGGCGATCACCGGGATCGCGTAATTCACCCAGCCATCCGCTACGGGCGAGGCCGGGCCGCCGTTTGTCGACAGCATCATGCGGTTGACGTAGGGCGCATCGCCCCGCCTCGCGTCCTTGCCGGAAATCACCGCCATTCCGACCCCGAGCCCGGTTCCGCCCTCGGACAGGCCATGTCCCTCGCCGAGCTGCGCGAAGGCGGACTGGGTGATGTTGACCAGCCGCTCCGACACGTTTGTCGTGCCCATCGAGCAGGAATGCGGAAACTTCGGCGCGGCGACGACGCTCTCCTGCGCATAGGTGAAGCGCAGCCGTCGGAAGCTGCCGGCATTGCGTGGAATATCCTTGTCGAGCGCATTGAAGATGGCGCCGACGACCGCCGATGTCGCCGCCCCCAGCGAGGTGTTCAGCCCCACATCGACGCAGGGCGGGTTGTCGGAAAGATCCACATGGATCGTCGCTTCGTCAGGGTCGATTGCCAGTTTCACGGTCAGTTCCAACCCACCGGGCAGCACGCCCTCCAGCGGGTCTGAATGGCCCTTGTTAACAAGCCTGGCTCGCGGCAGGCGGCGAATATTGTCGATCATTCGCCGCTCGGAGTAGTCGAACCAGTCGCGGCTAAACTGCTTGACGGCTTCGACGCCGTACTTGGCGCAGAACTCCTCAAGCCGCCGTTCGGCCACGCGTGCGCTGCCGAGCCCGGCCAGGAAGTCGCCATACCACTGGTCAGGCACGCGGATGCGCGCGCGGCACATGCGGACGATGTCATCCACATTGCGAAAGTCACGCTGGATCCGTACGCCAGGGAAGACAAGCGCACCCTCATGATAAACGTCGCGCGCCAACACGAAATAACTCGACGGGATCGAGTTGCCGATATCGGCCATGTGGCACTTAGACACCGCGGTGAAGAAGTGCTCGCCCTCATGGAACACCGGCACCATGAAGGTGTGGTCGGCCGGATGGGTATTGCCGCCGTAGGGATCGTTGTCGAGATAGGCGTCGCCGCGGCGGATGTCGTCGCCGTGATACCGGCGCATGTTCGCCGTCTGAATATGGCAGCCGAAAATGTGCACCGGCAGTCCCTCGGCGGGGGCGAGAAGCTGGTCGTCGCCGGTCACGAGGCAGCAGGAGAAGTCGCGGGCTGAGGAAATCACCGCGGAGCGCGCCGCGCGCAGCAGCGTGTTCGTCATCTCGCGGACGATGCCGTCGAGGCGGTTTGCCATTACGGAGAGTTGGACGGGGTCGAGCGGAGTGGCGGAGCCGGAGGATGTCGTGGCCATGTCGGGTTCCCTCATGCGCAGGTCAGGATGTAGTTGCCGGCCATGCTGAGCCGGGCGGACAGGCCGGGATAGACGACGATAGTGGTCGTCGGCTCCTCGATGATGGCGGGACCGTCGATCTCCGCTCCCAAGCCCAACCCATCGCCGCGGTAGATCGGAGCTTTGGCTCGGCCGGTTTCCGCGAAGTAGCATTCGCGCCAGGCTGTGGGCTCTGCCCGGTGCGGCACGGCGGTTTCCTCGGGCGGCGGTGGTGGATCGAAAAGCAAGATTGCGATGCGCCCCTTCCAGTTCACGAACTCCACCGGGCTGCCCTCGTCGCGCACGGCATAAACGCGCTCATGGGCGCGATGGAAGGCTTCGGCTAGGGCAGCCACGTCAGCCTCCCCTTCGATCCGGCTGTCCGGAAGGGCCGTGTCAAGTTCCCAGACCTGGGCCCGGTAGCGCGCCTCGACGAGAAAGGATGTGGCGACCCGCGCGCCCGCCGCCCCCCCGACGGCGGCCCTGAATATTCGGAGATCGGCGGCGATGGCTTCCAGCGCGGCGTTGACGCCGGCGATGTCGAAGGCGGTCGTATCGGTAAAGCGGCTGCGCGTCGCCTCGTGCACGATCTCACTGTACTGCATGCCGCAGGCCGACAGGGCGGCGGCCAAGCGAGGCAGGATCACGGTCTCGCAGCCGAGCTCGCGTGCGATTGGCATGATGCTGAAGCCGGCCGCGCCGCCACCGGCCACAATCACGCTCTCGCGCGGATTGAGGCCCTCGTTCACCGTGATCTCGCCGATGGCTTTGATCATATGCTCGTTGGCAATGGTCATGACGTCGGCGGCCAGGGCGTCGGGCGTGCGCCCGAGCTCTCCGGCGAGCCTACCCACGACACGATGGGCAGCGTCACGATCCAGCGCGAGGCGACCTCCGTTGAAATAGGCAGGGTCGATATAGCCCAGCACGAGGGCGGCATCGGTCACCGTCGGCTGGTACCCGCCGCGTCCGTAACAGGCAGGTCCCGGCACTGAGCCCGCCGATTGCGGGCCGACGCGAAGCAGGCCGCCAGGATCGAGCCAGGCGATAGATCCGCCGCCCGCGCCCACCGAGCGCACGTCCACGGTCGAAGTGCCGATGATGTCGCCCAGCCAGCGCTGGCCCAGCCAGGCATCGCGCGTGTAGACGAGGCTTCTGTCGCGCACCAGTCCCACGTCGAAGGTGGTGCCGCCCGTATCGCAGACGATGGCATTGCCGCCCAGGCGCTCCACCGCTGCATAGGCGCGGCCGGCGACAGGCGCCATGGCCGGGCCAGACTTGAGTGTGTGGATGGGCCGCGCGATCAGCTCATCGACCTGCTGGCAGCCGCCGACAGACGTCGAGATCAGCAGGTCGCCGCAAAATCCCGCCGTCTTCAGATCCTCATCCATGTCGCGCAGATGGCGCTGCATCAACGGCTTCAGCGAGGCGTCGATTGCGGTCGCCGACGCACGCCGATATTCGCGCAGGATCGGCACCAGCTGGTGCGACAGCGTGTAGGGAACGCCGGGCATCATTTCGTCGAGCTTGCGGCCGACGGCAAGCTCGTGGGCGGGATTGGCGATCGACCAGAGCAGGCTGACCGCCACCGCCTCGAAGCCCCGCTGCTGCAGGGTGGTGACGATTTGCCGGATCTGCTTCTGCGATACCGGAACCACCTCCTCGCCCTGGGCGCCGATGCGTCCTTCGATCTCGAAGGTGTAGCGGCGGGGGATGTAGGGATCCGGATAATCGTAGCTGTAGTCGTGCGGCCCGTGCTTGCCGCCCTCCTTCAGGGTGAGCGTGTCGCGAAATCCCATCGTGGTCAGGAAGGCGGTTTTGGCAGTCTGCCGGGTGACGATCGCGTTGGTGGCGCGCGTCGTGCCATAGAGGAGGATACTCGTCCGGCCAAGCACGTTGCCCGGGGAGAGCCCAATCTGGTCCGCAACCACGGCGAGGGCGCCCGCCATGCCGTCGAAGATGCGGTCCGGCGTGGTCAGGGCCTTGCCGATGTGCAGCCGGCCCGCCTCATCGAGCACGACCATGTCGGTGAAAGTACCCCCGGTATCGACCGAGATGCGGTAAGCCATGGCGATTGTCTTTCACTTGTTGAAACGTGGAGCAGAGTTGCACAATGCTTCGGGTGAGCGGATGTCTATCTCGGAGCCCTGCGATGTCGGACCCCTATGAGAAGCGCGGTTACGGGCTGCAGGTGCAAGGCTTTGGTCAAAAGCCCGCCGTGCTCGTCGTCGATTTCCAGCGCGGTTTCACGGATGCAGGATTCCCGATGGGCGGGGCGCCCATGGTCGATGCCGCCGTCGAGAACACGGTAGGCGTGATGCGGGCCGCGAAGGCGGCCGGGCTGCCCGTCATCGCTTGCGTCGTCGCATTTGGCAGTCGCAAGGGTGCACCACTGTGGAAGGTAGCGCCCGTACTCGACCTCATCTCCGGCACCCCCGCCTGCGAGCTCGACCCCCGCATTGCAGCTCGAAGAGCCTGACGTTGTGCTCGCTAAGCCGGCGCCGTCCTTATTCTTCGGCAGCCCGGCAGGCGCCATCCTGACGCGGGAGGGGGTGGACACGGTGATCGTGACGGGCTGCATCACCTCCGGCTGCATCCGGGCAACGATCATTGGCGCCCTCTCGCTGGGCTTCCGTGTTCAGGTTCCGAAGGACTGCGTCGGAGATCACGATGCGGTGGCCCATGATCAAAATTTTGCCGATGTCGGCCGACGCTACGCCGACATCATCGATGCCAGGGCCGCGGTCGCCGCCATCGAACGCTGGCGGGGTAGCAACGTGCTCACGCCCTGAAGGCCTTGCGCAAGGCGAACGCGGCGCAAGCTTAACTTTATGCCGGGGTCTTGACGCCGCAGAGTGTGATCAACGCATCACCGGCTCAACTTGCCGGTGTGTCTTGCCAGTAGTTAGCCGACCGCCGGTGAAACATTTCGCGGAACTGCGCAGTACTGCGTTCAAGCACTGCGCCAGTCTCCCAATCGAGCAGCACGGCATGGCGGCGCACCACGTCCAGCACACCGATCTCGCCGTTGCGGAAGCGCTCGGCCACACGCTGTGGATCGTCTTCAATCCAAACACGGCGATGCTGGCGGATATGGTCGCGTTCGCGCCGCGTCGCCTCCGCGTCCACCTCGTATTGGGCAAGGTCGGCGTCGACGACACGCAGCACCACGCCGTAGTCGGTGCGGGCGCGCCCGATCGAGACATAGTCGTCGGCCACGTCGTCTCTCACTCGCGCCGGATCGCGCAACAGTGGGTCGCCGTAGCCGCCACCGCCCGCGGTTGGCCGGCTGAACACGTCACCGGATCGCAGCGCCACGTCGGAGAACACCGCCCCGAGCCACTCCTCCCGGCCAGTCTCAGCGCGTTTGAGGCTGAGGCCGTGCGGCATGGAGGGCAGCCCACCGTTGATGCCCCACACGAGCGCGCGCTCGCGGTCGCAGATATAGGAGATGACGGTCTGCTCGGCCTGACGGAGCGTGCTGGTCTTGCGCACCCCAACTCCGCCGCGCCACTGGCCGGGTCCGGCGGAGTCGGTCAAGATCTGGTACTCGTCGGTCAGGATCGGGCAGCCGCGCTCCTGACCCTCCACCGGCTGCGACTGCAGCCCGGTGCCGAAGCAGGCCGTCGTGACGTTGCAGCCGTCGCGGCCGTTGCGCCCGCCCCAGCCGCCCGGCAGCCAATCGTAGAACATGAAGATCGGCTTGGCCGGCGAACGCAGGTCTCGACCGCCGGTCAGCAAGTATTCGAGGTTGAATGCGCAGGCAATGGCCCGCTCTGGCATGATCTGCGACCAGATCTCGAAGATCGAATTCATGATTTTCTCGAACGGCATCAGGAAGCCGGTCACCGCGACCGGCCAGCGCGCGCTCACCACGGTGTCCTCGGGCGCGATTACCTCAAAGCAGCGGTAGAAGCCGGAGTTGAGCGGCAGATCGGGGAAGAACGTCTTCATGCCCGCGGCAACAGCCGAGAAGGTCGCACCGAACGCCGAGTTATACAGCGAGCCGATGCAGGGATGGCTGCCGGTAAAGTCGTAGATCGCCCGATCACCGCGCTTCGTCAGCTTGACTCGGATTGGGATCATGCCCTCGCCCTGCGACGGATCGCGGTCGATGAAGTCCTGCGTCTCCCACTCCCCGTCCGGCAGCGCCGCCAGCCGCTGGCGCATGGCGCGCTCAACGTAATCCTGCACGTCGGCGAAGCCGGTGACGACGGTGTCCTTGCCGTATTTACCGACCAGCCGGATGATCTCGCGCTCGGCCACGCGGGTCGCCTCCGCCTGCGCCTGCATGTCGCCGATGATCGACGCCGGGTCACGCGTGTTGGCCGCGATCAGGTTGGCAACGTCGCGGCAGAACCGCCCGCCGTCCCATAGGCGCACCGGGGTGATGCGTATGCCCTCGCGGAACATCTCCTTGGCCATCACGTCGAACGAGCCCGGCACGCTGCCGCCCACGTCGGACCAGTGCCCGTTGGACTGCATGTAGGCGATCGGCTCGCCGTCGATGAACACCGGGCGGATCAGCCGCACGTCGGGGAAGTGTGTGCCGCCGGCGTAGGGGTCGTTGACGGCATATACGTCGCCCTCGCGCATGTCGCCCGCGAAGGCGCGGATTACGTCCTTGCAGGTCCAGTGCAGGGTGCCGACGTGGACCGCGATGTCCTGGTTGCCCTGGGCGATGGAGTCGCCATCGGCGTCGTGCATGGCGTTGGAGAAGTCGCGGTTAAAGATGACGAACGAATAACACGTCCGCAGGATCTGCTCGGCCATCTGGTCGACCGATGTAATGAACGAGTTCTTCAGCACCTCGAAGGTGACGGGGTCGAGCGCGAAGCCGCCCCTGGTGGCTGCTTGAGGTGCCATCTCTCGGGTTGCCATCGTCAGTCCTCCAGCCGAATGATGAGATTGAGGAAACGGTCCACCTCCGCCCGCGAGCCCGGCGGCACGACAGTGGTGGAGTCGGATTGGTCGACGATGGCGGGGCCGCCGAAGCTCCCACCGGCGGGCAGGGCGTCGCGCTGGTAAACCGGCGTGTCGTGGCTCTGCGCCCCGAACCATACGGCCCGGCGGCCGATTGGCTCCGGCATCACGCCGCCCCGCTCGTGCTCCGCCAGTGCCGCCTTCGGCACGGTGCCGACGGCACGCAAGTTCAGCCGGTAGATGTCCACTGGGGCGTCGTCGCGGCGGTAATTGTACTCGCGCTCGTGCTGCGCATGGAAGGCGGCAATCAGGTCGGGTATCGAGGCGACCGGGCTGCCGGCCGGCACCGCAAGCGAGCGCCACTGGCCTTGGTACATCATGTCCACCGTGCGCTCCACCAGGCGGCGGTCCGGCGGAATGCCCTCATTCTGCAGGCGCTCGTGCGCCTCGGCCTCCAACACGGCGAACGCGGCCTCGATAGCGGCCGGGTCGGCGTCGGTGGCCGGGCGGATGTAGCTCTCGGCGAGGTCGTGCTGCACGTCCACCAGCAGGCAGCCCAGCGCCGAGGTGACGCCGGGATAGGGCGGCACGATGACGACCGGGATCGCGAGCTCCTTCGCCAGTGCCGCGCCGTGCAGCGCCCCGGCGCCGCCAAACGCCACCAATGCGAAATCGCGCGGGTCGTAGCCGCGGCTGATGGAGATCAATCGCACGGCGTCCGCCATGTTGGCGTTGGCCACCTGCACGATCGCTTCGGCGGCCTCATGCAATTCCATGCCCAGTCGCTTGGCCACGCCTTGGCGCACGGCTGCCTCCGCCAGCGCGGGGTCGAGCTGGACGCTGCCGCCGGCGAGCCCGCGGCCGAGCCGGCCCAGCACGACGTTGGCATCGGTGTTGGTCGGCGTCGGGTTGCCGCGCCCGTAGCAGGCAGGGCCAGGGTTGGCCCCGGCAGATTGTGGGCCGTTATGCAGCGAACCGGCGTCGTCGATCCAAGCGAGTGAGCCGCCGCCGGCGCCGATGGTCATGACCTCGATGCTGGGAAAACGGATCGGGTAGCCGAACTCGATGAACCAGTCCTTGGTGACGCGCGAGCGGCCCTCATACGCCAGCGACACGTCGCAACTTGTGCCGCCCATGTCTAGGCCGATCGAGTTCGGGAAGCCGCACTGCATGGCGATATGGCGGCTGGCGATGGCGCCGGCGGCGATGCCGGAGCCGGCAAGGCGCGCTGCGAAGCGCCGTGCCCCCTTCGCGGTCATAACGCCGCCGCCGCTGTGCAGCAGCAGCAGGTCGCTCGCGTAGCCGCCGCTGGCCAGGCGGTCGCCGAGGCGGGCGCAGTAGTCGCCGACGACCGGGGCCAGGATGGCGTTGACCACGGTGGTCGAGAAACGCTCGTGCTCGAAAATTTCCGGCAACGTTTCAGACGAGGTAGTGACCGGCACGCCGGGCAGCTCCGCCTCCAGGATCGCCTTCATCCGCAATTCGTTGGTGCCGTTGGCGAAGGCGTTCATGAAACACACCGCAACCGCCGCTACCTGGCGCTTGCGCAGCACGCGCGCGACCTCGCGTGCGCCGTCCTCGTCGAGCGCGGTCGCTACCTGCCCGGCGGCGTCCACGCGCTCCCGCACCGTTAGGCGATCGCGGCGCGGGATGTAGGGGCGGGCCACGTCCTTATAGGTATCCCAGAGGTCCTCCTTGTTGGCCCGGCGGATCTCGAGCACGTCGCGAAAACCCTCGGTGCAAACCATCGCCGCGCGCGGCAGCTGGCGGGTGATGAGGGCGTTGGTGGCGACCGTGGTGCCGTGCGACAGCAGCGCCACGTCGTGCAGGTCGACGCCGCCCCGTTCGAGCCCGGCAAGGAAGCCATCGGCGGGGTCCGGCGTGGAGGCGGTCTTTGCCACCCGGACGGCACCGGTGCGTTCATCGAAAATGCAGATATCGGTGAATGTGCCGCCAATATCCACCGCGACGCGTAGATTGGCTATGTTAGCCTCCGTCGCCATCCTAACCTCCATCGTTCGTCAGCGCTGCGATCCTGCCAACCGCTTCTCGTCCGCGCAAGACATTCTCGATGGCTCTCGGTCAAGTCAGCCAAAATTTATTAACGAAAATGGCTTAAGTTTCACCATTTGCTGCCTTATATACGATAATTCTGCCCTTTTCTAAGTCAAACGTGAAAATTAGGTTGCTTGCGGTATTACTTGGTGCAAGCCTATGCTTGCACCGGTGTCATTGCAGATGCAAATGGACTTTGCGTGCAGCTTACACAGGAGGATGGCTTGCTTGATGCAACAGGCACTTGAACTCGACGGCATCACTAAGTCCTTCGCCGGGCGCATCGTGCTCGACCGACTGTCGCTCTCGGTCGAGGCCGGCGAATACGTCACCCTGCTGGGCCCGAGCGGCTCCGGCAAGTCCACCCTGCTGCGCGCGGTCGCCGGGTTCGAGCCGCTGGACGCCGGCGACGTGCGGGTGGACGGACGCTCAATTCTCGGTCACCCGGCTCACGAGCGCGGCGTCGGCTTCGTGTTCCAGTCCTTCGCGTTGTTCCCGCACCTCAGCGTCGCCGACAACGTGGCGTTCGGCCTGCGTTACCGCCGCCGCGGCGCAATCACGGACCCCGCCGACATCGGCCGCCGCGTCGCCCAGGCGCTGGAGCTGACGGGCCTGCAGGGGCTCGGCGGCCGCCTACCGGCGCAGATCTCCGGCGGGCAGAAGCAGCGCGTCGCCTTCGCCCGCACCCTGATCGCCGAGCCCGGCATCGTGCTGCTCGACGAGCCGCTCGGTGCGCTCGATGCGCGGCTGCGCGAGCGCATGATGATCGAGCTGCGCCGTATTCACGGCCGCCTGGGCGCGACGTTCCTGCACGTCACCGGCAACGAGCAGGAGGCGCTGGCGATGGGCACCCGGGTGGCAGTGCTGTCCAAAGGGCAGATCGCCCAGATCGACACGCCGGACACATTGATCGAAGCGCCCGCCAGCCGCGCCGTGGCCCGGCTGCTGAACTGCTACAACGTGCTCGCCGGGCGGGTCGCGGACGGCGCCTTCATGGGGCCTGGGCTGAACCTGCCGGTGCAGCGCGGCACCGGCGCCGGCCCGGCGGCGTATTGCATCCGCTCGGACCGTGTCGCCGTCGCCGAGCACGGCGCGCCGCTGCCGCCCGGCCAGGCGCAGGTATTGGGCAAATTCCTGGCCAGCGAGTACTCCGGCGCGCGGATGATCGGCCTGTTCGACGTCGATGGCGCCCGGCCGTTCGAGGTCGAATACTATCTCGGCCACCGTACCCCGCCGGACTTCGTGCGAGATGCCCGCTACGCGCTGCAGTGGCCGGCCGCGTCGGCCCTGCTGTTCGCGGAGGCCTAGGTGGACGCCCGGTCGGACCTCAATGTAATCGTCGGGCAGCCTGCTCCGCGCCGGCGCAGCCGGACCACGGCCTGGCTGCTGGCGCCGGGCATGGCCTGGATGACGCTGTTCCTGGTCGTGCCGATCCTGATGATGGTCTATGTCAGCTTCTGGACCCAGACGACCTTCAAGATTTCGCCCACGCTAACCCTGAAAAGCTGGCAGTTTTTCTTCTCCAGCGCCACCTACCTCGACGCGCTGTGGACGACAATACGCATCTGGCTGATCACTCTCGCGGCCACCTTGCTGATCGGCTACCCGGTCGCGCTATATATTGGCCTGTTCGTGCGCAACAAGACGCTGCAGACCATCCTGCTGGTCGCCTGCGTGGTGCCATTCTGGACCTCGTTCCTGATCCGCGTCGTCGCCTGGCGGCCGATGCTCGGCACCGAGGGGGCGGTCAACATCGTGCTGCTGAAACTGGGCCTCATCACGCAACCCATCAGCGTCCTGCTGTTCACCGAGCTCAGCGTCATTATCGGCATGACGCAGATCTACGTCGTGTTCATGGTCGGGCCGATCGCCTTCATGCTGTCCCGCATCGAACCAAGCCTGATAGAGGCCGCGCGCGACCTGGGCGCAGGCTGGGGCCGTATCCTGCGTACCATCATCCTGCCGCTCAGCATGCCGGGCGTCGTGGTCGGGGCGATCTTCGTCTCGGTCATGGTGCTGGGCGAGTTCGCCACCCCAGCCGCGCTGTCAGGCCGCAAGGTCAACATGCTCGGCAACATCATCGTCACCCAGGTGGGCTCGTTGAAATGGGCGTTCGCCGCGGTGGTCGGCGTGGTGCTGACCGCGTTAATGGCGGCGGTCGTCGCCGTGCTGCTGCGCTTCGTCGACCTGCGGCGCGAGCTCTGAGATGCAGAGCCCGCTGCGCTGGCCGCTGCTGGTCTTCATGGTGCTGTTCCTGGTGTTCCTCTACGCGCCGCTCGGCGTGCTCGCCATCCTGAGCTTCCAGTCGGGACCGGAGGGCGGACCGCAGTTCCCCATCGTCGAGTGGTCGACCTATTGGTATCAGCATCTGTTCGGCTGGGTGCCGCCGACGCGGGTGGCGCCGCTGCCGATCGGCACAGCGCTGCTGCGGTCGCTCTCACTCGCCTTCATGACCACCGTCACGTCGACCGTGCTCGGCGTGCTGTCGGCGCAGGCGTTCCGGCAGCGCTTCCGCTTCTCCGGCATCGCGTTCTATCTGATCGTGCTCGGCATGATCGTGCCCGGCGTGCTGGTCGGGCTCGGAATCGCTCTGGTCGCCAACGCAATCGGCATCGAGCGGACCTGGTGGGGCACCTCGTTCGTGGCGCACGTGGTCTATACCTTCCCGTTCGCCTTCCTGGTGCTGCTGGCGATTTTCAACCGGTTCGACCGCTCGGTCGAGGAGGCCGCTTGGAGCCTCGGCGTCACGCCCATCCGCACGTTCCGCCGGGTGACGCTGCCGCTGATCTTTCCCGGCCTGCTGAGCGCCATGCTGTTCGCCTTCACCCTCAGCTACGACGAGTTCTCCCGCACGTTGTTCACCGCCGGCGGGGCGCAGACCCTGCCGCTGACCATCTACGGAACCTTCTCGGTCGAGATCCACCCAAACATCTTCGCCTTCGGCGTGCTGACCACGCTGTTCTCCTTCAGCCTGCTGACGGTTTATGGAGTCCTCATGGCGCTCAGCGTGCGTCGTAGCGGGCGCGTCGCCATTCAGGAGGCCATTCAATGACTGAGCTTGCCGCGCATCATGCGCCGGCGCTCCGCGCCCACCATGCAATCGTCACCGGCGCTGCGAGCGGCATCGGCCAGGCGGTCGCCACCTATCTGGCGCGCGCTGGCGCGCGGGTGCTGATCGCCGACCTGGATGGCGCGCGGGCCGAGCGTGTCGCCACTGTGCTGCGCGACGCTGGCGGGCGGGTGACGGCGGTGGCGGCCGACGTCAGCGACGCCGCCGATGTCGAGGCGATGTTCATCGCGGCGGAGGCGGACGGCGCCGTCACACTGCTGGTCAACAATGCCGGCCACGTGCACCAGGCCCCATTCGAGGCGTTGGAGCTGGCGGACTTCGACCGCATGATCGCCGTCCACCTGCGCGGCACCTTCCTGTGCTGCCGACGAGCGGTGCCGGCGATGCTTGCGGCAGGCGCAGGCGTCATCGTCAACATGGCGTCGCAGCTCGGCCAGATCGGCGGCGTCGAGCTCGCGCACTACGCCGCCGCCAAGGCCGGCATCATCGGCCTGACCAAGTCGATGGCGCGCGAGCTGAGCGGGCGCGGCGTGCGGGTCAACACGGTGGCGCCAGGCCCGATCGACACCGAGTTGGTGCAGCGCCTGTCGCCGGACTGGCGGCGCGCCAAGCTGGCGGAGCTACCGCTGGGGCGGTTCGGCACGCCGGACGACGTGGCGGCGACGGTGGCATTCCTAGCCTCCCCGGCCGCCGCGATCTACGTGGGCCAGACGCTTGGCCCCAATTCGGGGGACGTGATGCTATGAGCGACGATCAAACGGGGAGCGATGACCGTCAGGCCGTGCTGGTCACCGGCGCCGGGATCGGCATCGGCCGCGCCACCGCGCACGCCTTCGCGCGGGCCGGATACGCCACCATGGTGACGGATGTGCTGCGGGACGAGGGCCAGGCGGTGGCCGACGCGATCTTGGCCGAGGGCGGCGTCGCTCGCTTCCACCCGCTCGACGTGACCGATACGCCGGCGTCCGAGGCCGCGGTGGCTGCGGCAGAGCAGGCGTTCGGGCGGCTGGATTGCGTGGTCGCCAACGCCGGCATCGCCCATCGGGTGCCGCTCGATGCGCTATCGGACGAGCGATGGGACCAAACGATGGACGTCGACCTGAAGGGCGTGTTCCGCGTCGTGCGCGCGGCCGTGCCGGGCATGCGCCGCCGCGGCGTCGGCAGCGTGGTGGCGATGTCCTCGATCATGGGCGTGGCCTATGGCTGGGACGAGCATGTGCACTACTCGGCCGCGAAGTCCGGAGTCGTCGGTTTGGTGCGCGGGCTGGCGGTCGAGCTCGCCCGCGCCGGCATCCGGGTGAACGGCATCGCGCCCGGCTATATCCGCACGGCACAGGCATTGTCGCGCGAGCACTCGCTCGGCCCGGAGGGGCTGGAGCAGGCAGCGTCATTCATTCCGATGGGCCGGGTGGGCGAACCCGACGACATCGCCGACGTCGCGTTGTTCCTGGCCTCCCCGGCCGCGCGCTATTTGACGGGCCAGGTGATCGCGGTCGACGGCGGGCTGCTCGTCGGTCGTTACTGAAGCACTGACTGATTTGGGAGATGGCAAGCATGGATGACTTATTGCGCCGGCGCGTATTGCAGAACGGCGTCGCGGCGGCTGCCTTGGCGTTGGGGGGCGGCACGCCGTTCGTGTCGTCCCGGCGGGCGTGGGCGCAGGCCAAGGCGCTTGGCTCGGAGCAGTTGCGTACCATCGGCCTTTCGGTGACGGTGCAGGACCGCATCCTGGCCGACTTCAAAACGAGCTCTGGCGTCGGCGGCACCAGCGGCACCGCGGCCACCTTCCCCGACGCGCAGACAAAGATCCTCTCGGGCTCATCGGACTACGACTGCTGGGAGTCGATCGGCGAGCGGCTGCCGTCGGTGGTGCAGACCGGCAAGATCACCCCGATTCCGGTCAGTGCGTTGAAGAACTGGACCAGCATTCGCGACACTTTCACCAAGCCGAACCCGAAATGGTCGTCGGAGTCGCAGATCGTCGGGCAGATCTGGAAGGATCCCGGCCAGACCGCACTGTGGCTGGTGCCGACCGTGTATAACTACGACTCCGTGGGCTATAACCCGGGCGTGGTCAGCGCCGAGGAGGCAAATAGCTGGACCGCGATCTTTGACAAGAAGTGGCGTGGCAAGTCGGGGCTGAACACCGACCCGCTGATCGCGCTCGGCCAGGCCATCATGGCGATGAACTCGCTTGGGCTGTCCAACGTGGCGAACCCCGGCAACCCGAGCGAGCAAGAGATCGACGAGGCGGCGAAGTTCCTGATATCCAAAAAGAAAGAAGGCCAGTTCCGCGCGTTGTGGGCCGATTTCGGCGAGTTGGTCAACCTGTTGGCATCCGGCGAGATGGTGGTGTGCGACGCCTGGCAGCCGGCGGTCATGGCGGTAAAGGCGCAGGGCCACGCCTGCAAGTATGCGGTGCCGAAGGAGGGCTACCGCGGCTGGGCGATCGGCGTTACTGCCCTCACCGGCAACCCGAACCCGGACGCGGTGACGGCCTACGCCGACTATTGGCTGTCCGGCCCGCCCGGCATATTGGTGTCAGAGCAGGGCTACTACTCGCCGACGACGAAAATCAAGGACGTGATGCCGGCGGCAAAATACGCGTTCTGGTATGAGGGCAAGCCATGGACCGGCGCGCCCGAGCGCGGCATCAAGGAGGGCGACCTGCGCGATGGCGGCTCCTTGGCCGAACGCGCCGCGCACGTCGCCTACTGGCACCAGTGGCCCGAGGCCTACGACCACCTGATCCAGCGCTGGGACGAGTTCCTGAACGCCTGAGATGATCCACGATTTGGAATTGGTGCAGCTCGGCAAAACCTACCCGAACGGCACGCCGGCGGTCATCGGCTTCGACCTGAAGGTGTCGAAGGGCGAGTTCGTGTCGTTCGTCGGGCCGTCCGGCTGCGGCAAGACCACGACCCTGCGCATGATCGCCGGGTTCGAGACAGTCTCGTCCGGCGACATCCTGATCCAGGGCCGCAACGTGAGCGACCTGCCGGCGGAGCGGCGGCCGACCTCCACCATCTTCCAGAACTTCGCCCTGTTCCCGCACATGACGGTGCGGCAGAACATCGAATATGGGCTACGGGTGAAGCGCATGGCCGCCGCCGAGCGCCGGGCGAAGGTCGACCGAATAATGGAGACGCTCGACCTCGGACCCATCGATGGGCAGCGTCCGGCCGGGCTGTCGGGCGGGCAGCGGCAGCGAGTGGCGTTGGCGCGTGGGCTGGTCGTGGAGCCCGACATCCTGCTGCTCGACGAGCCGCTCGGCGCGCTGGACGCCAACCTGCGCAAGTCGATCCAGCATGAGCTGAAGCTGCTGCAGCGCAATGTCGGCATCACCTTCGTCTTCGTAACCCACGCGCAGTCAGAGGCGCTGATGCTGTCCGACCGGATCGTCGTGATGAACCAGGGGCGCGCCGAGCAGGTCAGCACACCGCACGAGCTTTACACCAGGCCGCAATGCGAGTTCGTCGCCCGCTTCATCGGCCGCAACACGCTGCTGACCGGCACGCTGCAGGGCCATGCGGACGGCATCGCCGCGGTCGCGACATCGGCGGGCCTGCTGCATGGCCGGCTGAATGGCGCGGCGCCAGCAGAAGGTGCTGCGGTCGTGCTGTCGATCCCGTCGGAGGCGGTCGACGTGCTGGACGCGACGATGGCGCTGGACCACCGCGACCGGCTGCCGGGGCGGCTGGTGAGCCGGCTGCTGATCGGCACCGCGGTGCAGTTGACGGTAGCGCTCGCGGATGGCCAGGAGGTCACCGTGGAAAGCCACGTCAGCAAGTATCCACGCGGCTGGGCGCCGGACGGCGTGGCGCTCGCGTGGGACCCGGCGGACGCCACGGTTGTCGCGAAGCAGTAGGGGAGCCAAACATGTCCGAGACGGTAGAGAAAACAGGGCTCGTGCGCGTGGGCGTCGACGTGGGGGGCACCTTCACCGACTTCGTGCTGGCGGACACGCGGCACGGCACGCAGCGGGTCGTGGTGCACAAGGTGCCGAGCACGCCGGAGGACCAGTCGATCGGCGTCGTCCGCGGCGTGCTGGAGCTGTGCCGCATGGCGGATATCGGCCCCGGCGACATCAACGTGCTGCTGCACGGCACGACGGTCGCGACCAACATGGTCATCGAGCGCAAGGGCGCCGAGGTCGGGATGATTACCACGCGCGGATTCCGCGACATCCTGCATATGGCCCGGCACAAGCGCCCGCATAACTTCTCGCTGCAGTTCGATGTGCCCTGGCAGAGCGCGCCATTGATAAAACGGCGCAACCGCCTGGTAGTCAGCGAGCGCATCCTGCCGCGCGACGGCGTCGTCGCCCTGCCGCTCGATGAGAACGAGGTGCGCGAGGCCGCCGAGCTGTTCCGCAAGCGGAAGCTGGACGCGGTCGTGGTCGCCTTCCTGTTCTCCTTCCTGAATGACGCGCATGAGCGCCGGGCCAAGGAGATCGTGCTGGAGGTCATGCCGGACGCCTACGTCTGCACCTCGTCCGAGGTGGTCAACACCATTCGCGAGTACGAGCGCTTCTCCACCGTGGCGATGAACGCCTATATCGGCCCGCGCACCGCGTCCTACCTGACGCGGCTTCAGGGCCGGCTGCGCGAGGGCGGCATGCACGCGCCGGTGCGGATCATGCAGTCGAACGGCGGCATCTCGACGGTCGAGAACTCGATTGCGCGCCCGGTTGGCCTGCTGCTGTCCGGACCGGCCGGCGGCGTGATCGGCGCGCGGGCGACCGGGCAGGTCTGCGGCGTCGCCGACGTCATCACCATCGACATCGGCGGCACGTCCGCCGACATTAGCGTGATCCGCGGCGGCGAGCTGACGATCAAGAACTCGCGCGATACCCAGGTTGCGCTGCTGCCGGTGCTGGTGCCGATGCTGGACATCGACGCGATCGGCGCCGGCGGTGGATCGATTGCCTACATCGACGCCGGCGGGGCGTTCCGCGTCGGACCGCGCTCGGCGGGCGCTGACCCCGGCCCTGCCTGCTATGGCCGCGGCGGCACCGAGCCGACCGTGACCGACGCGCAGGTGGCGCTCGGCCGCCTCGATCCAGACCGCTTCCTGGGCGGCGACCTGAGCATCGACCGCGACCTCGCCATCCAGGCCATCGAGACGCACCTGGCGGGGCCGCTCAAGCTATCGGTGACGGAGGCGGCGCTCGGCGTGCTGCGCATCGTCAACAATACTATGGCGCTAGCGATCAACGGCAATTCGGTCGCCAAGGGCATCGACCCGCGCGGCTTCTCGCTGATGGCGTTCGGCGGCGCGGGACCGCTGCACGGCGTGGCGCTGGCCGAGATCGTCGGCGCCCGCGACATTATTTCCCCACTCCACCCTGGCGTCACCGCGGCGATCGGTCTGCTAGAGGCCGAGCTGCAATACGAGTACACCCGGTCCGTTTTGATGGTGCTCAGCACTGCCGCGCCGGCGGAGCTCACGCGGCTGGAGCAGGCCTTTGCGGAGCTGGAACGCGAGGGCGCGGCACAGCTTGAGAGCGACGGCATCCCGGCCACCCAATGGCAGTTCGGCCGCGTGCTGGAATGCCGCTATGTCGGCCAGGGCTTTGAGCTGCGCGCGGCGGTGCCGGACGGCCCGATCGACGCCGGCTGCGCGAAGGCGGTGATCAAGAACTTCTACGACGCCCACCTGCAGGTCTACGGCCACGCCTTCGAGGACCAGAGTGTGGAGGCGATCACCGTGCGCCTGATTGCCCGCGGCGCGACTGATACGCTGCGTCTGCCCGAGATCGCGCATGGCGGGCGCAGCGACCCCGACGAGGCCCGGATGTATGTCCGGGAAACCGTGTTCGACAGCGGGCAGGCGCTCGAAACGCCGCGCTTCGCCCGCGACCGGCTGTTGGCCGAGGACACGGTGCAGGGGCCGGCGATCATCACCCAGCACAACAGCACGACGATCGTCCCGCCCGGCTATATTGCGCGCATGCTGTCGCACGGCGACATCCTTATTGCTCCACGACTTAACGCGCGCTGACGGAGGCTAGCACATGACCCAGACAGTCGATCCCATTACCCTGCAGGTTATCGGCGGCGCGCTGCACGCCATCGCCGAGCAGATGGGCAACGTGCTCTACCGAATGTCGTACTCCTCGATCATCCGCGAGAGTCAGGACCTGGGCGCCGGGCTGTTCGACCGGGCGTTCAACACCTTGGCCGAGAGCGATTCGACGCCGATGCACATCGGCTCGCTGCCGGGCTACCTGCGCGGCATCGAGAAGACGATCCCGTTGGACGCCTGGAAGCCGGGCGACCTGGTGATCCACAACCATCCGTATTTCGGCGCCAGCCACTCGCCCGACATTGCCATCGTTATGCCGGTGTTCCATGGCGGCGCGCTGGTCGGGTTCTCCGCCAACACGGCGCACCATGTCGACATTGGCGCGGCAACGCCGGGCCTCATCATCGACGTGCCGGACATGTTCGCCGAGGGCATGCTGTTCAACGCGGTCAAGCTGTATGACGAGGGCAAGCGCAACGAGGCGCTGTGGAACTACATCCGCGGCAACACTCGGGTGCCAAACCTAGTGATGGGCGACCTCGCCGCGCAGATCGCCTCCGTCGAGCTGGGCGTCCGCCGCTTCCAGGAGCTGCTTGAGACTTATAGCCAGGAGACGGTTCTGCAGGCGACCCGGCAGTTGATGGATTATTCCGAGGCCACTCTCCGGCGCGAGATCGCCAAAATTCCCGACGGAGACTACGCCGCCGAGGGCTTCATGGACGACGACGGGCGCAACCGCGGCCAGCATCTGCCGGTCAAGGTGACGGTCCGCATCCGCGGCGACGGGGTAGAGGTCGATCTCACCGGCTCGTCGCCGCAAGTACCAACGGCGTTCAACGTGCCGTTCGAGGGTTCGACCAAGGTAGCGTGCTTCTTCGCCTTCCGCTCGCTGCTGCTGGACACTTACACCAACCCCGATCCGGTGCCGGCCAACGAGGGCTCGTTCCGCCCGGTCAAGGTGACCGCCCCGCCCGGCTGCATTTTCAACCCGATAGCGCCGGCGGCGGCGGAGGCGCGCTTCACCCAGATCCAGCGCGTGGTCGACCTGATCATCAAGGC
>CAXSGE010000070.1:0-21023 GCA_964236715.1 uncultured Acetobacteraceae bacterium
TGAGGGATGGGAGGGGGGTGCCAGCCCGCGTGGGCCGGCCGGTCAGGCGGTCAGGCGGTCAGCTCGCGCTTGAAGAAGCGGTCGAGCGCGCGGCCGTCCGGGCGGTCGCGCGCAGACTGCGGCGTGACGTAGGCCTGGCTTGAGTGTTCGGCGCAGTACGGCTTGCCGGGCACGCTGGGGCCGTCGCAGGTGCGGTACTCGCGCGTGCCTGGCTCACCGAACGGCCAGCAGCACGGGTTCCGGGCGGTGAGCGGCTTGAACGCCGTTGCCGGCCGCGGTGCCGGCACCAGGGCCGGAGCGGCTGCACGGGTCGGTGCCAACGGCGGCACACTGCTCGCCGCCGCTGCCAGCGGTGGTAGGCTCGGGCCGCGCATCCGCGGTGGCTTCGGCCGTCGCGGCGTGCCGGTGCCGCTCTCGCAGATCGGGCTGGGACGCGGCGGCAGGCGCAGGCGGTGCGCCTTGCCGATGATGGCGTTCTTGCTCGTGCCCATGCGCCGGCCGATCTCGGCCGTGCTATGTCCTTCAGTCCACAGGGTGCGCAGGCGTGCGACCGCTTCTTCGGTCCAGTCGGTGTCGCTGGCCATGGTTGGTCTCCGTCAATGCGTGGTGGGGCAAACGGGTGGTGGTGCGGCGCTACCAGGCGCCGTAGGCCGCCTCGATCAGCATGCGTTCGATGTCGTCGGCCGCCGCCAGCGCAGCCTGGTGCAGGGCGGACCCGGCGCGGGCGCGGGCGACGACGTGCTGCCAGGCGTCGCAGTCGTTGGGGAACGGTGGCTGGCCGTCCTCGGGCGTGTCCATGCGCCCCAGCCGGACCTGCGCCCGGCCGTCGGCGTCGGGGCCGTAGTCAAACACGTCCCAGCCCTCGCGCCGCGCGGCGGCGTGGTCGAAGGTCTCGGTTCGGATCGGCAAAAGTGTCAGCATCGGGGTTCTCCGGTTCGCGTCCTCTCCTCCGAGGACCCCCCCGCCCGACCGCGGCCGGGTGCCTGGGGCAAGGGCGCCGCGCTTGCGGCGGGATCGCGTCCGGCCCAGCGCAGCGGCCGGCGCGACCCACCCCTTGCGCCAGGCACCCGGCCGTGGTGGCGTTCTCTCCCCTCCCCCGTGCTCGCGTTCGTGTTTCCCCGAGCCGCGTTCCTTGCGGCCGCTTCGACCCGCTCTCCCTCGCGGTGAGCGCGAGCCAGGCTGGTCCAACACGGCCATGCTGCCGTGCGGCGGCTGGGCTCAGCGTAGCCGCTTGCCGAACCACGCCCCGGCCAGCGGCTTGCCTGGCCCGAAGGCGGCGACGGCTTGGCTCACCGGGATCACGATCGAGGCCGGCCGCAGCCTCCCGTTCTCGATCACGTAGCGCCCCGTCTGAAACCCGTGCAGCAGATCCAACAAGTAGACCGGATCTCCGGGAAGCCACTTGTGGCCATTCCAGTAGTCCAGCAGCGCCCGGCGTTCGGCGGGCTGGTGCCCGTCGAGACGGCCGCGTGCCTTGCGCCAACTGGCCGCGCGGCGGTCGCGATTGTTCTGTTCGCACTCTATCCAGTTGGCGACGCGTGCGGTCATCACCGCATCGATGCTCGGCTGCTCCTGGGCAATCAGCGGGGCCAGCAGCGGCAGCCTTTCGCGCTGCCGCCGCTGCCGCCGCTGCCGCCGTTGCAGCCGCACCGCGGCGGCGCGCTTGCGGTCGGTCACGGTGTACGCGCACCGCGGCCGGCGGGTGAACCTCATGGCGCGTCGCCGTGCGGCGCGTGCGCAGCGGCGGAACCCCTGCAACGGCCAGGCATCTCACGCGCCCGTCGTCAGCAGGCGCACCATCCAGGCGTCGACGTCCCTGACCGCGATCCAGTCGCGGCGGCTGCCGTCGGCGTCGGTGCCGCAGAACTTCGCGCTCACGAGGTGGGCGCGTATCTCGCGAATGATTTCGCTCCTGGCCGCCGCTTCCGCTCGTGCGGCGGCGAGGTCGGCCTGCAGGCGTGCGATGTGGTTCATCGCTGCCTGCCTCCGGCGACAGTCAGGACTTCGTCGTCTGCGCGCCGCACTGCCTCCCTGGCCTGCTTCGCGCTCATCAGCTTGGTCGAGGCGATCGGGTCGGTCGGCTGCGGCCAGATCCGGCTCCTGGCGCCCTGCATGACGGCGAGCGGCTTCAGCCGCCAGCCGAGCGGGTTGCCGAGGCGGTCGCGCACGCGGATGACGAAGGCCGCCGCGCCGGCGCCGGGCGGCGTCACCCGGTCGAGCCGGTAGCTGTCGTCGTGCACGCGCACGACGGCGTAGTCTGATGGTTGTGTCATGATGAGGGTCCTGCAATGCGGGTCTGCCGGTCGATCCGGCGACGCTCAATCGGTGACGGGCGTATCCTGGCCTGGAGCTCAGAACCCGGCGTGCGGGTTCCGGAGCCGCTCAAGCAGGGCCTGGGCGTCTTGCCAGGCCAGCGCGTCGCAGCCTCCGGCTTGCGCCGCCCATTCGACCAGCGCGGCCAGCGCCGTCCGCAGCTCCGGTGCGGCGGCGATCAGGCGCGCGTTGTCGACGTCCTGCTCGTCGAGCAGGCGCACCACCATGCCGGGCTTGGCCTGCCATTCCAGGTGGCCGGGGACGACGCAGACGACGCGGCCGGCTGGCCCGTCCTCGGCGTCGACGATCTGCAGGTTGCCGTCCTGCCCGGCACGCGGGCGGGGCAGGCGGTCGATGTGCCACAGCGCGCTCATGCCGCCGCCCCCGCAGGTGCGCCGGTGACGTCCGCCATGTTGGCAACCTCGGCGCCGGCTGCATGGTAGAGTGCGGCGACGCTGCGCAGCGGGCCATACGCCCATCCGTAGAACGGCCGCGCGTCCAGGCGCTCGCCGGGAGCGGGCCTTGGCTCATCCCGCGCCACCCGGAGCGCGGTCTCGACATCGAGGCCGCGTATGTCGATCACGGCCAGGCCGGCGGCGAGGCAGGCTGCTTTGGTCGTCTCCACGTCGTAGCCTGCGAGCCGGGCGCCTGGCCGGAAACAGAGCACGGAGCCGCCCGCGCCGATGAACAGGTGCCCGTCCTCGAAGGCCAAGGCTTGGCGGATCCACGCCTCGGTGTCGTGCGTGTCGCGCGAGGGATCGGCCATCATGCCGCCCTCGCCGTCACGGCAGGGGTGGCGTCCGCACCTTCGGTTTCGCTGCCTTTGTCGGCACCGGGCGATGCGGCCGTGTAGTTGGGGTGCAACGCCAGTATCCAGTCCGCCGCCTTCTGCGCTGCCGCGGCGGCCTTGAACACCGCGCGCCTGTCGCCCTTCAGCACGTCGAGCCAGGACTGCAGGTAGCTCGCGTGGTTCTCGATCTCGCACGGCAGCGCCAGGGCAGATCCTACAAAGCAGGAGGTCAAATCAGCGACCAATTCTTCGAAAGCGTAATCGTGGCTGCCGAACCGGCCGCTGAGATCGCGGTCCAGCCGGCTCTTGGCCCCCGAGGCGTGCCCGAGCTCATGCAGGAGCGTGGCCGCGTATCCCTCCGGCGTGCGGAAGGCGGCGGCCGGCGGCATTCCGATGAAATCATAGGCAGCAGCGTAGTAGGCGCGGTCGCCGCCGACCCGAACCGGTATGCCGCTGGCGGCCACGATCAGCTCGGGCGCCTCCGGCTTGCGCCACGGCGCCTCGTCGAGCGTTGGCGCCTGGTAGTCCGGGATGTCCTGCACCTGACTGGCATGAAAGACGGTGAAACCGCGCAGCATCGGGATGCGTCGCACGGCGGCATCGTTGCCGCCCTCCTCGCCGTCGCTGGCACCGTCACGAGCCTCAAGCCGCTTGAAGAACACGACCGGAGTGCCGCATTCTCCGGCCCGCACCTGCCATCCCCGCGTCGATGCCTGGCGGTAGGTAATCCAGCGCGGGTCGTCGCTCGCGTGCGCTGCCTGCGTCATGGAGAGCAGCATGGCATTCACGCCGCGATAGGCCCGGCCGCTGATCGCGTTGCACGGCATCCCCGGCAGGGTGGTGCGTGCGCCGGCGATCCAGGGCCGGCGCCACGGCGCGGTGCCTGCCTCCAGCGCTGCAACGATGCGGTCGGTGACAGCCTGGTAGTGATCCTTTGGTGCGGCCTGGTGCCCGCGCCCTGTCCTGCTGCTTCTCGCCATCGTGGTGTTCCCCTTCTTTGAACACCTTCCGCGCGCCGCGGCCCGTCCGCCGGGGCAAGGGCGCCGCGCTTGCGGCGGGATCGCGTCCGGCCCAGCGCAGCGGCCGGCGCGACCCACCCCTTGCGGCGGCGGGCGGGTTGCGGCAGCTCTCCCGCTCTCTCCTATCCCGCCCTCCCCGTACTCTCCTTCGCCCTGCCCCTGCGTTTTCTCGTCCGTGCCGGTCCGTCCGGGACGTCGCTCATCGCCAGCAGCGAGGCGAGCGTCACGGCTGGCCGGTCGCGTCTCGGCCCGCGGGGTGCCCGCCTCGCGCGTGCGCCGAACGGGATCTCCATGCGGATGGCGTGCTTGCTGACCACGGCGGTGTCGCGGCCCAGGGCCGCGCTGACGTCGGTGATCGAGACGCCGTGGTGCCAGGCGATGCGCAGGGCGCGCTCCTCGTCGTCATCGAAGGCCTGCATGAAGCCGTGCTTCAGCCCGAGCACGAACGCCTTGTTGTAGACGCCGCCCTTGGCCCGGCCGAGCGCCTCTGCCAGCTTCGGTGTCGGCACCGTGCCGTAATCCCGGCGCAGGATGGCGATGTCTTGATCCGTCCAGGGCGGATCGGTGCGCCAGCCGTTCGGCCGCACGTGCGTGCCCTGGAGGTCGAGCTCGCCGGCCCGGTGCGCAATGGAAGGGCGGTTCCGTCCCAGGCGCGTGCGCAGCGGTGTCAGGCTCTTGCCGTGCGCGTAGGCGTCGCGCAGCAGGTCGTCCTCCTCTGGAAGCCAGGGGCGGCCCCAGCCCCGCCCGTAGCCGAGCTTGCGCAGGGTCTGGCCGACGGTGCGCCCCTCGCGGCGCGGGAACCCCTCGGCTTCGAGCACGTCGGCGATGGCGGCATAGGGAATGCCTGTCTCGCCCAGGGCGAGCGCGCGCTGTTGCTCGTCGCCGGACCAGCCGCGCGGCCCGTTGGCGTGCCTGATCTGCAGCCGGCTGGCCACGGTGGCGATGCCGGACGCAGGTCGGCCGATCAGCACTGCGAGCTGCGCGACGGGCACGCCCTGCGCGTAGCCGGCCCGTATCTGCGCCACCTCCCAGTCGGTATAACTTGGCGCATTGCCCTCGGTCAGTCCGAGCAGGCCGGCGCGGGCGTAGACGGCGCCGCAGGACCGGCCAAGCGCCGCGGCGACCGCGCTGGCCGCCTCGGTCCCATAGTGCCGGGCCATGTACTCGTCATCCAGACCCGACCAGGGACGGCTGCTGTTCCGGCGTAGGCCGAGGTCGACGATCTTCGTCCGCACGGCGGCGAGCGTGCGGCCGATCAGCACGGCGATGTCTGCCAGGATTTCGTCGTCGCCGAACCGCGCCCGCAGCGCGTTGACGTCCTCGGGCAGCCAGGCGTCCTCGCGGTAGGCCACCTCGCGCAGCGGCGCGCCCGGACTGTCGCGAACCGACGCCGGGCAGGGCACCAGCTCGACCAGGTCGAACGGCAGGTCGAGCATCATGCCAGTCCCACCACGTTGGTGTCCGACGCGCGCAGCCGCAGCCGGGCCGACAGGCGGGCGATCCTCGCCTCGCCGCGCGGCATGGTGTCGACCGCGCCGGCCGATCCTAGCAGGTCGAGCGCGCCGTGCACCGCATCCATCTCAGCGCCCAGATGCCGCGAGAGGTCGGCCGCCGTTGTCGCATTCGGGCTGATCGCCCGCAGCGCCGCGACGACTCGCACGGCGTCGGCGGCGTGCAGCTCCATGAGGAAGCCGTCGAGGGCGCGCAGCCCGCCGCGGACCGGCAGAGCCGGGGCCGCACGGCCTGCGTCGCGCAGCGCGTCGAGGTCGAGCAGGCCGCGCGCCTCGTCCGGGGTGACATTGGCCGAGGCCACCAGGTCCGGCGTGGCCCCGACGTGGCGCGTCACCGTGGGCGCGATCCGCACCAGGGTGGGCAAGCGGCACAGCGCCGGCCCGAAGGCGAAGAACTCGCCCGGGCGCAGGTCGCGCAGCGCCGCCGCCCGGTCCGACCCGAAGCCCAGCAGGTCGCCGGCGCGGGTCACGTCGCGGTCGAACACGTTGAGGCCCAACAGGACGTTGTGCATCTCGCTGACCACGCTCGTCGCCAGCTTGGCCAGCCGCTGCGTCGCGATCACCGGACTGATGCCGCGCTTGCGGCCGCGCGAGCACAGGTCGGTCATCGTGGCCACGCCGAGCCGGCGCGTCTCCGCGTCCCGCGCCGAGGCGGCCAGGTGCGGCGCAAGCAAGTGCGCCTCGTCGACCGCGACCAGCACCGTATGTGCCCAGTGCTCGCGCGGTACTGCCAGTAGGCCGGCGAAGAACGCGGCTGCCTTGTTGATCCGCACGTCGGGCTCGAGGTCGGACAGGTCGAGGTGCAGCGGCAGCCGGTGCTGGCGCGCGCGCGATGCCGCCGCGGTCAGTCCGTCCGGCGCAATCTCGGCGGCCCGGATGGTTGCCGCTCCTATGTGCTTTGCAAGATTTTCGAATTCGTTTTCAGGATCGACAAGAATCGTGGTCAGGTAATCGTGCGCCTCTTCGACCAGGTGCCGCAGCAACATACTTTTTCCCGCGCCTGACGAGCCCTGGATCAGGCAGCGTCCGGCAAGCAGGCGGTTGAGGTCGAGGTGCAGCGTGCCGCGCCCGGTCTCGCCGAGCGGGATGCTCGGGCCGTCGGGGATCGGCAGCGCCGGCGTGTGTGGCTCTCCGGGTACGGACCGTTCGGCGTCGGCGCCGCGGTCGAGGCTGGAAGCGGCGAGCGGTCCCTCCCCCGCCACGCGCCCGTCGTCGACCAGCCGCTGCTGGACGGCCCGCGTGGTCGGGAAATCCGGATCGCTGCGCCGGAACAGTCGTGCGTCGTCCATCATCATGGGTTCTCCTTCTCCAGGGTTGCTCAGAACTCCTCGCCGACGCCGCATCCCGGTGCGCGGGGCAAGGGCGCGTGCTGGCGCGGGCCGCTTGCGGCCGCACCCTTGCGGCGCGCACCGGGCATGCGGCAGCTCTCGTCTCGGGCTTTTCCCTGATCTCGCATTCCCGTCCCGCTTGCTGGGCCGCTCGGCTTCTGCCTCGCGCGTTCGGAGCGGCTTCGCGCCTGCGCTGCTGGCGGCGCCTCGACCTGCTGGGCCGTCAGACGGCGTCGATGCTGAAGGCGGACGGTTGGCCGGCGCCGCCGATCCGCAGCCAGTCCGGGGCCGGCGTGCGCTCCGCCCGCGCCGGCGTGGCTGCTCCTTGCGGCTTGGGCCGCAGCGTGCGCGACCAGCGCACCTTGGCGACGAAGGCGTTTTTGCCGTTGCTGCGCGGCCGGCGCGCTGTAGGACGAGCCATAAGCCGACGTCGGGTTGTAAACGGAATCAATACCTTGGTGACGGGTTCAGAGGCTCAACCCAGTCACTCTTTTGTCCATAAGCCGTCATTTCAAGCGGTTCTGAGCCCATAAGCGGTCATAATTTCCCAACCGGGAAATTAGCTGGGTTACTGCTGGATTTGGGGAAATCTGGGCATTCGCATTGGGTAGAGCAGGATGGAAAAGCCTACTTGAGCACTGAAAGACTCTGGCAGTCAGGCGTGGCCTGCTGGCAAGACACCGCTATCGTCATCGCGGTGCTCAATGATGCGTGCGACCACTGCTAGCTCATTCGTCGGTATCCAGTCCAAGCGCATCAAGGTGTAAAGATCCTTCCCAAGCGCGAGAAGCGTCATGCCGGCCGGTTGAAGAACATCAAGTCCAGTGGTCGCAATATCATTGTTGTCGATGTATTGCTTTTGTACCAGATCCCATAAATCTGTTAACACCTGGTAGACTTCACGATCTTTAAGCATTTTCTGCGCTTCGGTTCCTTCCGGATAGTGAGTGCGACGTAGGTCGAACTGGTCCTTTTTCTCAATGATTGCTAAAAGCCTCAACTGTCGATAGGTCAAAGCGTCTGCGCCTTTGATCAATTGATGACCTAAATCGGCGCTCACGGTGGCATCAAAGCAGATGCTTGCGACAAGATAGCCCAAAAAGCGGACTTTGGCTTCCTCGGGTTCCCGCTGGGCTTTCGAAAGAATCGCCTCTACGACTTCGCGACCTCGCCCGGTTGCGGTCTTTTCATCAAAAAAGCCATCATCCCGAACCTTCTCTCCATGGGCGGTACGTCGATTGATCTCACTCGACGCAAACAGAATCGCTGCCCCTACCCGTGACAACTCACGCGGAGAAAGGGTACGCTGAGCGTAGTCTGCTCCGATTTCGAGCAGCTCTGCGGCGGCCGCTCCGCCCATCGCTCCAACTATCGCACCTGAGGGCCCAGCAAAAAGTCCTATAGTACCGCCAATGGCAGCTCCCACTACACTAGCTCCGGCCTTTAACAACTTGCTAACAGATTCGTTCTTTGGCTTGTCAACTTCTAAAGACATAGTTTTACCCTTAAAAATAGCTCAGGTAACATTGTTTTTCGAATTGTTCTTCCTTGTGGTGATCAAGACGCTACCATAGGCGCACTTCCTTTCACTTCTTCAAAGACGCTGAAGGTCTGCATGGGGTCGCAATTGGCAGTTTGCCCATAAGGTTGCCATACGGGGAACGCGCAAGGAGGCGACTTTTCCTTCATTTGGTCTAGGAATGTGCTTATGCGCAAAGCAGGGAATGCTTATGGCCCGACGTACACGCGCGCTGTGCCAGCCGCGCCCTGACACCTCCGCCTCGCGGATCCAGCCGGCAGCGCGGAGGCTCGCGCCATCTTCTTCGGCCATCGTGTATGAGATGATACGGCTGAACCCGGCGCGTTCGGCAGTTCGTGCGGCGGCAGCGTAAAGCTTGGAACAGCAACCGTCCCGCAGCATCGGTTCGGTATCGCGCCTGACGCACAAGCGCGTCACCTCGACCAAGTTGCGTCCCATGAACGCCCGGGCTACCGGGTTGCCGACCATGACGACGCCCATCAGGCTCCAAACACCGTTCGACACCCCATGGCCAAACCGCCACGTCAACGGTGGCCGGCAGTGGGTATGATGCTGTTCGACGAACCGCGCTGCGTCGCGGAAGCTGACCGGGCGCACCTGCAGCTTGTAGTCGAGCATCGGATGGCAGCCCTCGCCGTCGCTGACCCGGCGCAGGCGCCGGCCGGTGATCTCCTCCGCGCCGAGACGGCGCAGCAGCTCGCGTCCCCAGGCAGGATCGTCGCTGATGCCAGCCGCTACGCTGTCGAGTAGGCCTTGGCAGCAGGTATTGAGCTGGAAATGGCCATCGACCCAGATATCGAATATCTCCAGCAGTTCCGGCTCGCCGCAGAACCAGCAGACCGGCGTGGCCGGGCCAGCGCTGCCGTCACCATGGCCGTCCATGTCACGCCGCCCCGGCGGATAACGACGCGGCCATGGCCCGCCGCTTGATGCGTCCGGTTACGAAGGCGCGGCGCGGGTCGCCCCAGGCCGCCTGGATCCGGTCGTAGGCGCGGGCGAGCGCTGCGCCGTCCCGGCCAAGCAGGTCGAGGCGGATGCTCGGCCGGTAGCCGGCCGGCGCGGTCAGCAGGGCTACAAGCGTAGCGGATGCGGTGCAGCGGGCGCACAGCGCATCGAGCGCGGGCGTCGGCCGCGGCGCCGGCACGGTGCGGATGTCGACGCAGAACGGCGAGCCGTGCCCGAGCGCGCCGGCCTGGCCGTAGGCCGGGCCGATGGCGGCGTTCTGCCCCATCTTGCCGCGCACCAGCACGGTCGCCTCGCGCCGGAAGCCGGCCACCTCCGGGTAGCTGAACCTGAAGACATGCAGCTCGACGGGCCTGCGCCGCTCGGCGCGGCGGGCTTGCACGGCACGGCGATGGATGGATCGGGACATGGTGCACTCTCCTTCAGCAAGCAGCGGGTGGCGTGGGGACAGGCGATGACGGGGGTTTCGGCGCCGGCGCGGTCGCCGTGCGGATCGCGGCGTTGATCGCCTCGACCAGCTCGCGCGGCACGCCGCATTTCACGGCGAACCAGGCGTCCGGCAGGGCGGCGCGGGCCTGCCGCAGCAGGCACAGCAGCACGGGCGCGGCGGCGATCAGCTGGGCGTGCGCCCAGGTGGCATCGCAGGGCTCGCCACGGTCCTGGACGCCGAGCACGCCGGCGACGGGGCAGCGTCCGGGTCCGTCCGCAAAGATGTCGATGGCAAACAACGCATGGTCGTCGTTGGGCACCGCGGTCCAGCGGGTCGCGTCGGTGATGGTGGTCATGGCGGTCCTCGTGCGTGTGCAGGCCCGCCATCCGGGCTAGGATGGCGGGACTGCGGTGTTGGCGATGGTGGAGCAGGCCGCCGGGAGCGGCAGGGGCGGCGGTCAGCCCGGCATGGACGTGCCAGGGAAGTCCGGATGCAGGACCGGCAGGTCCTCCATCGGCAAAGCGTCGCAGTCGAGCAGCGCGAAGTCGCATCCCTGCTGCCGGGCGAGGCGCATCACCGCTGCCAGGTCGGCCGGGACCGTTGCCGCTGGGGCGTCGCTGGCCCAGACGAACCAGCCGTGGCGGGTGCGCCCGCCCAGGATCTCGGCATTGCGGTTGCGCGGGTCGCGCACGGCCTCGTCGGACGTTATGCCGTCCAGCCATTCCCAAGTCGCGGGCGACAGGTGGCCGCTGGAGACGTCCAGGAACCGGCGCACGCTCATGACGGCTGCTCCCCGCGCCCGTCCGTACCGCCGGGTGAGAGGCCGCCCTCCTCCACCGATGGGCCGGCGATGTCGTCGGCCAGGGTCACGTGAAGAGGGAAGCGCTTTCCACCCGGGGCCTCGACGGTCACGCAGCCGGGCACGTCGGCGTGGTCCGACACGATGCGGTAGATCGCGAACGCGGGATCGCCCGGCACGAAGCGACGGTCTGGCCCCGTTGCATACCACCGTCCGACCCGCGTCGCCGGATCCGCGGGCGCTCGGACCCTGAGGATGCCCAGGTGGTCCGGACCGCTCATGGCGACACCGCCGTTTCGGCGATGGCGGTGTGGTCGTGGTCACGGCCGTAGTCGATCCCGTCCGGGCCGTCGCCGACGTGGTGGGACGTGCCGCCATCGGCGATGAACATAGGCTTGCCGCACTCGCTGCATTCGGTTTCGTCCGCCATGGCGGCGACCTCGGCCAGGTCGGCGCGGAGCTGGTCGGCGACGCAGGGATCGGCGTCGATCAGCTTGTCGATGAAGCCGAGCAGCACGCCCACCTGCGTTGCTTCTGTCCAGCCCTGCGCCATGGCCACGGGCTGCAGGATCGTTTCTGCCGTCACGGCGTGCAGCCCGCCCGCGCCGGTCCGCTGCGCCAGCCAGTGCTCGCAATCGATCCAGCCCACGCTTTCGCGCCGGCCGAGGTCCAGCACCTGCGCGCCACCGCCATAGGCGTCCAGGCGGGGCTTGTCGCAGCCCAGCCCCCAGCGGAAACCCCAGACGCCGGAAAGGTTCAGGGCCTCGGCACATTGCAGGACGTAGGCGATCACCTGCTCGACGTCGCCCCTGCTGTCATCGGAGTAGAGCCACAGCGAGGCAGCGTCGTCGCTGTCGCGCTGGGCCTCGAACCCGATCTCGTTGTGGCCGGTCTCGCATTCGGCCTCCATCTGCTCGTAGAGGGCGAGTGCCGCGTCGACGTTGCCGGCGCCGACCGGCAGCAAGCAGCTGAATGAAGTCGTGTAATTTGCCACGATAGATCTCCAGAAATGCCGAAGGCCCGCACGATGGCGAGCCTTGGGGAGGGTTGGATGGGTGGTTGGGCGCCGCCGTGCTGAGCCAGCGCCCGTGCTGCTAGCGGTGGCGCGCAGGCGCCTCTGGTGCCTCTGGGCCGACGAGCTGCTCTAGCGCCTGGCGGGCATCGGTGGTGAAGGCCGACAGCCACTCGACCGCATCGCCGCCGTTGATCTCCTCGTCATTCGCCACGGCCTCGTCCCAGCGCACCAGCACGGTCGCCAGCAGGTCGAGCAGGACCGGGGCGCTGGAGAGCAGCCTGGCATAGCCCGGGGCTTCGGCGCCCATCACCACGGCCACAAGCGCCTCGGCGCCGGTGTCGGTGCGAAGCAGGCAGAGCCCGTTGGGCGTCCCGGCGACCGGCCTGATCGACAGGCCGCCGTGGACCTGCGGCAGGCGGGCGATCGCCTGCAGGAGATCCGTCACCGCCGCGCCTCCTGCCGCAGCTGCAGCGGCACCGTGGAGTCCCGGTCGGACACGAAGCCCGGCGCCGACACCAGCGCGAGCAGCGCCGCTGCCAGCAGCGCTGCGCCGAGCACCAGGCGCACTCCCTTGTTCCATCTCATTGCTGTCGTCCTTCTGCTGCGTCCTCAGCATTTCTGAGAACCCAGCCCGCCAGCCGCTTCGGGCCGGGTGGGGCAAGGGCGCGCGCAGCGCGGGCCGTCAGGCCCTTGCCCTTGCGGCATCCGGCGCGCAGCGGCAGCGCTTCACCTGCTGCGTCCGCGTTCTCCTTCTCGTGTCGTGTCCGGCGTTCGTCTCGTTCCGCGCACTTCGCTCGTTCCGTCACCGTCGGGGGATGCCATCCAATGCGGGGGCTGGGCGATGGCTGAAGCGGATGCTCATGTCGTTCCCGTTTCCCCGTTCTGTGCTGGTGGCGTTCCATCACTGGACTCCGACCGTGCATCCCCATCCTCGAACATGGATCAGGGTCTCCTCCGTCGTGAACACGGTAAACTCGCCGTCCAGCAGCCATTGCCCGTGCTCGTCCCGCTCGCCGTCGACGACCACGCCTTCCAGGTGCTGCTGCGCGCTGTCGTCCGTCTCGACGGAGACGAAGGTGTCGGTGAGGCTGCTGCCGGTGAGCGGCCGGGCACAGCGCGCCCGCGTGCGAGGGGGCAGCCGGGAGAAGGCCGCACCCAGCCGGGCCAGCGTCGCTTCGCGCTCGATCGCGGCGGTCAGGTCGGCCGGTGCTTCCAGGTATGCCGCACCTTGCAGCTCGCGCAGCTTGGCCAGGAACAGGGCTGCTGCGCACCGTGCCGGCCAGGGTTCCCAGGGCTGCAGGCCGTCCAGCAATGGCAGCGGATCGTCTCGCAGCGGCGTAAGGCGGATGCCGAGCGTGTCGGCAAGTTCGTGTTGCTCCCAGCCGGCTACATGGAAAGCTTCAGAGGCAGCGGCGAGATGATCCGCCCGCTTGTGCAGCACATAATCGTCTTGACGCCACTCTGGCAAAGTATAACGTGCAGCAACGGCGGCACGAAGCCGCCCGGTAAGCAAGTGGAACTTATCGCCCAGGTGCGGTTTCACTGGCGCGATCGCGTCAAAGCTGAGGAATCCCTCATCGGCGTCGTGCAATAGTTCACGCAATGCTTCGCCGGGCGTCAACGGCTGGTGCGGCTGCATTTGCTGGCGCAGCACCAGCACGAGCAGGCTGTGCTGCGCCACCGTCAGGGGAAGCTCCCAACGCGAGTGCCCGCCCCACCGGTAGGTGCGCGCTAAGCCGAGAGCCAAGTCGGAGTCGTTCCAGCTGTCGGCTTGAGGGTTGACCAAATCGAGCCGCCGACCGGAGCCGAGCCGCACCCAGGCGCGATCGGGCTTCATGCTCTCCTCCCCCGCCGGCGGCATTCGTCGTTCCAGTCGTTCTGCCCGTTCGGCGGCATCAGCCGCTCCGAGCGCACGCCCGCCGCCGCCGCCATCGCCGCCAGGCGCTCGGCATAGCGCTCGCCTTGCCGGTCCGCGTCGGTCGCCGCGACCAGCACGCCGGCGGGCTGGGCCGCAAGGCCCTGCAGCAGCGCGTCGAGGCAGTCGAGCGTCAGCGGCCCCATGCCGCCCGTGGTGGCGATGTAGAGCGTGTCGGCCCGCAAGCCTTCCAGCGCTGCCAGGCTGAGCGCGTCGATCGGCGCCTCGCACACCGCAAGCCGGGTCAGCACACCTACGCCGCCCGGCAGCCGGAACAGGCTCTTGTCCGACTGGTCGGAAAAGCCGCGCCAGTCCGGGCCGCGCATCTCGATGCCGGTCAGCACGCCTGCGTGGTCGCGGTGGGCGAACCAGCCGCTTCCGTAGGGTCCCTCCCGCACGACGTCGACCAGGTCGGCGGCCACCAGCACTGCCGGCGGCAAGGCGCGCTCGCCGGTGAGGTAGCCCCAGGTGGCCGAGCCCCGGCTGAGCCGCTTGCGCTGCTCCCAGCGCTGGGCAACCGGGATGGCGGCGGCATCGCGCTGCTTAGGCTTGCGCTCCAGGACGGGGCCGGATGGCCGCAGGCCGACCATGCCGCGCAGCAGCTTGCGCACCTGGCCGAAGTTCAGGCCGGGGTCGAGGCGCTGCGCCAGGCTGAACACGTCGCCCTTGCCCTCGCCCATCGGGTCCCACCAGCCGCGGCCGCCGTGGTTGATGATCAGCACCTCGCCCGCGCCGCGGCGGTACTTCAGGCACTTGGCCGTGCTCGCTTCCTTGTCGAGCAGCCAGCCCGGCTGCATGCGTTCCAGCAGCACGGCGCAGCTCACGCCCGCCTTCAGCTGGTCCAGCTCTCCATCCTGTCCGCTCATCGCCGTGCTCCTGCCCGGGTTGGCAGGGCGGAACCGGGGCCGGACGCCGCTGCGCCCGCTCTCCCCTCCTCATTCCGTCCTGATCCCCTCCCGGCACCCGCGGGCGCAGGAGGCGGGGCAAGGGCGGGCGCAGCCCGGGAGCGCGTCAGCGCGACGCACCCTTGCGGCGCTGCCTGCGGCGGCGGTAGCTCGTCCATGTCGGCATCTCCCCGTTCGGTCTCTCCCCTCGTCATCCCCCACGACGGCGCGAACGGCCGGGCGAAGGCGCGAACGGCAGCGGGGTCAAGGACGGGTGGCCGAAAGCGAGGCGCGCTGGGTGGACGGTCAGCCCAGGTCAGGGCCGGCGCTGGACGGGTTGGTCAGCGCAGGCTTGTGTGACAGCATCCGGGACTGGAACGATTCGCAGGGACCAGAACCATGAACATCACCGAACTCGCCGCGCAGGTTGCCGCCACGCAAAGCCTGGGCAAGGACCAAGCCCGCAAGGTGGTCGAGACGACGTTGAAGGCCGTGGTGGAGGCTGCCAAGGGCGGCGCCGAGGTGTCCGTGCCAGGGTTCGGCAAGTTCAAGGCGCAGGTCCGGCCGCAGCGCGCAGGCCGCAACCCCGCCACCGGCGAGGCCATGACGCTCGCGGCCAGTCGCAAGCTGGCGTTCACCCCGGCCAAGGCCGTGCGGGACGTCCTGAACAGCTAACGGTCGGCAGCGGCCGTGGCGGCACAGCGGCCGGCTGAGCCGGCCGGCCACCCTGCCCTTCTTGTCGACAACGGACAGCATGCGGCGCCTCCGTCAGGCCAGGGGCCGCGGCGACGGGGGGCCAGGTTCGTCCTGCGATGATGGTTCATGCGGCACCCGTGAGGCGGATCTCGGCGATGGGTTGGTTTTCCCCGGCCATGGTGACGCCGGCGAACGCCGTTTGCCGCGGGCGGATGGTGCTCAAGGGATTGATCTTGCGCCCGTCCTGCTCCGCCATCGGCAGCCCCAGCCGACGCCGGGTCGGTTCCAGGAACATCTCGGGGCAGCCGAGCACGAGCTTGACGGAGGCCGACATCAGCAAGTCGTCGCTGAAGTGCTCGAAGCTTTGCCCGGCCAGCACCATGCCGACGCCGAACTTGCGCAGCTCCTTCACCATGCGATTGATTATATGCTCCGGCTCTTCGCTGGTGAAAGTGTCCGCTTCATCAATGACCACGAACTCCACGGGGCCGTCGCACTCGCCGCGCTGCTTGGCGCCGACGTAGAGCCGTTCCATCAGGCAGTCGGTGAACAGCTGCTGTTCCCGCAGGTCGAGCGCCTGGATGTTGTAGTCGTGGACGCACACGCCTGGCGGAAAAACCGCAGGCTGCTTTTTGAACACCCCGGACAGGTCCAGGCTTTCCAGCCGATCATACAGCGCCTGCACCCCGTCGGCGTTGTTCCACAACAGCAGCTCCTCCAGCTCCTCGCCGCTGTCGATCTTCTCCAAGCCTTCGGCGAAGGCGTCCCGCGCCTCGGCGCGCGCCTTGGCCAGCGCCGCCTCGAGCGCGTCCAGGTCTTCGCCGCTTGCCGCCTTCTGCTGCTTGCACAACCGCGCCCGCCGCTTGGCGAGGGTGACGACCTTGTCCAGCGCCGCCACGGCGGTCTGGGTTTGCCCGGTGCGCATCATCACCAGGCGGGTCCAAACGCTGGCCTTGAGGTCCTTCAGCGTCGGGTAGCGCTTGACCAGCCCCGGCCGGCCCCGCGGGTCGTGGTCCAGCGTCCAGGTCCTCGGGTCGTCCATATAGAAGCCGAACCGCCGGTAGCCTTCGGTCAGCAGGCGAAACAGCGCCGGGCGTTGCCGCTGTCCCAGCGCCCCTTGCCGGGCCATGAGGTTGATGAACGCCAGGCAGCGGCGGCGCACGCCGCCGATGTCGGCGTCGTCCAGCAGTTCCAGCGGCTGCAGCCCGTACGGACTTTGCTCGGAAAAGCGCACGGTGTGGACCTGGCGCTCGGGCAAGCCGTCGCACAGGTCGCCGTGGACGTTCAGCACGTGGATGTGGGGCACCCCTTGCCGGGCCAGGGCGGCGATCATGGCGTTGAGCTGATAGGTCTTTCCGGTGCCGGACGGACCTGACAGTAGCATGTGGCCGTTAATCGCGCTTTTGCTGTCCCAGGCCACCGGCTGTCCCCCGGCTATAAGGTGGCCGAACGGGATGCGGAGATGCGGCGCGGCATGGACGACCCGTCGTCGTATGGCCGCGGCCGGTACATCGTCCTGGGAAGGCAGTCGTCGCATCTCGTTCATGGCCGCAGCATCGCCGGCGACGGCGCAAACGGCACCCAGCGAAAATGCCGGCGAGGCGGATGGCCACGCCTTCGCGGATGAGGCAGACCCTCCTTGAACGATGACGATTCTAGCATGGACTTACCCGTGTCGGCACTTCCGAAGCTCCTCGACGTCTACCGTGACGCCACGCCAGGCAGTGCAAGCTCGGGGAACAGCAGGCGACCGCGTTCGCGCCGTCATCGGCGAACATGCACCCGTGTGCGCCTGGCACATCGGATGGGTTGCGTCGGGCGGCACGGACCAAGGTTTCCAGCCCATGGAGTCAGCAATGAACCATTTTCAAATGTCAGTTCTCGCGCTCGCCGCCGCGCAACCGGCGCCGACCGGCGACTGGACGCTAGTTGCCCGTTACCCGTCCGGGAAGGTCGAGACCGTTCGGCGCCTTCCGCGCCAGTTCTGCAGCGTGCTTGAGGAGCCAAGTGAAGCTCGATCTCCATCCCTCCCAGGATGGCGCGCAGATCGAATGCGTCTAGCGTTGATCTGAACGGCATGTCCAATCTCCCGTTCGTGGCGGATGGCCCTATGATCGATGGCCATCCGCCGTACGACCGCTCGCCCCGCCAAGCCTGGGCCGAAATGCCCGAGGCGGTGCGAGCGGCTTGGCGCGAGCGTTATCTCACGGAAGCTGCAGCCGAGCTGCGGGTGCTGGCCCTGCTCGAACGCACCGAAGCGGGGCTTCGCACCGGCGGCACGCCGGTGACGATCCGGATGCTCTGGATCGCGCTGGCCGACCGGGCGGGAAGCTCGGATGACGCTGGCCTGCGCGGCGCCGCCGCACTGGCCGGCATGGCGATGGGGCTGCAGCCATCCTGACACGGGCATTCGCCATCGCCTGTGCGTTGCGACCCGCACCGTCTTGGGACACATCCGGGCGGGACGCTCGGATGACGCCGATCTGCGCGCCGGTGGATGAACATTGCCCGCTGGGAGACTGTTCTGGCCGGGGGGTGAAAACGCGCGCCATGCACGCCTGCGTGCGCTGCCTGCAAACCCGTTGCAGCCCCGGCGCGCAGCTTTTAGCCTTGTGTCGGTCGCCCTTGGCCCTTTGCGCGGAACGGGCGGGCCTGCGGGGGTTGCTTCGCCCGCGCTGCGCCAGCCATCCTGCACGGGGCCGGCAAGCCGTCGGCGGCCGCTTGCCCGAGCGAAAGGATGGCTCGCCATGTCCAGCACCCCCTTCGACGCCAGCCACCAGGGCAGCATGCGTGCGCTGATCGGCAAGGTGCTGCCCGGCGCCGATGCGCGGCACATCGCCGAAGCTGTCGCGGCCGGCTACGGCTACGGCGCCCACGCGGCGTTCCTGGCAGCGATCCGCGCGGTGGAGGCCGGAGGCCCGGCCCCTGCCGCGGACTTCGACCCGGACCGGGTGGTCGACCGCCTGTACGACCTGGGCGAGGCGATCGGGCGACAAGACCAAGCGCTCCGCTTTCTTCTCGGCGCCATGGCGGACGGCCCCCGGTCCGGTCCGCCGCCGAAGCAGGAGGCGCCGGACGAAGCCCATGCGCGGCAGTGCCTGCGCGCCGGGCTGGTGTTCAGCCAGGCAGGCCGGTGGGCGAACGCCGGCGCCGCCCTCGGCGACGCCATGAGCGCCGCGCCGGACAGCTTGAAAGCCGAGATCGTCGCCGCCCTGGACGTGGCGGCGGCGCATTCGGAGGCCGCGGCGGCGAACCTGGCCTTGGCTTTGCTGTCAGCCGACGGCGTGCCGCGCGATGTCGGCCGGGCGCAGGCGCTGCTCGAAGCGCTGGTCAGGTCGGATACGATGGAGATGCGCGCCCACGCGCACAACTGGCTCGCCCACATCGCCGCGGGCAAGTTCGGCGGCGACAGCACGCCGGAGGTGGCCTTGTTGCACTTCGAGCAGGCGGCCATCGCCGGACACGGCGAGGCCGCGTTCAACGCCGCCCTGATACATGACGAAGGCAAGGGCATGCCCGCCTCGGTGGGCAAGGCGCGCGACCTGTATCGCCGCGGCGTCGAGCTCGGCCACGTGCCGTCCATGACCAATCTCGCGATCAAGGTCATGCAGCACGACCCCGAGGAAGCCATGGACCTGTTCGAGCATGCGGCCGCGGCCGGCGACGGCAAGGCGGAAGCGTTGCTGCAGGCCATCACGGAAAGCGACATGGACATGGCCGGCGGCCTCGAAGACGACGAGGAGGACATCGGCCCCCTGCCCGCTCCCGTGCGCGTGGTGCCGTCCGGGACGCGGCGGCCCAAGGCGCTGGCCGCCGCCTTGCGCGAGGGCATCGGGGCCTCGACCAAGGAAGCGGAGGAGATGGTCGCCTTCATGCTCGGCTTTGGCAGCTGGCGCGAGCTGACCCGGGCGGCGCAAAAGCTGGAGGCGGACCTGCCGGACGAGGACTGCGGCGCCGAGGAGGTCGGGTGCCGCCGCACCTATCAAGCGCACGTGCTCGCGTCATGCAGCAACATGGGACCCGTGGCCGCGTCCATCGCCGTCGAAGCGTTGCGGCCGTCCGCCAAGTCGGCGCGGCCCGGGCTGGAGCCCGGCACGCTGGCGCACATGCGGGCGGCGTCCGACGCCTATGCCGACGAGGACGTCGACGGCCTGGACGAGCCGGACCTTGATGAGGAAGTGACCGACGCCCTGGGCAGCCTCATGGCAGGGGCCGGCATCGATCCCGGCGACGTCTCACCGGACCTGGCCGAGACGCTGAGGCGCTTGCTGCCCATCCAGCCTGGCGTGTGGCTTGGGATCATGCAAGCGCACCTTGGCTGGACGTTCACCGATGTGCGGGCACACGCGAACCGGGACGGCACCCAGGTGGCGGTTGCGGTCGGCGGCGGGCAGCGGCGCATGCCGGTCATCATGGCGGCAGGCATTCACATCCCCGGTGAGCCCGGCAGCGAACAGGTCAACGGCTTGAAGGCCCGCATCGCCGCGCAGCACCCGGCCGGCGCCGTGCTGATCTTCAACAATCCCACGGGCTGGCTGCCGAAGCATCGCCGGGGCGGACTGGTGTATGGCGGGCTGCTGTGGTCGGACGGCGCCTGGTCCGACTTCGTGCTGCGGCCACAGGGCGGGCTCGACGATGCGCTGGCCCAGCGTGGGCGCAACATCGCCCACCCGGATACCGACACGGTGAAGGCTCTGGGGCTCACTGATGCACGCGGCTTGCTTCGGAGCCTTGCGGCTTGCCTGGCGGGCCTGGAACCCGACGAGGTGGTGATCGACTTGCTGAAAACACCGAATGGCTGGGTCGTGCCCTTGCTGATGCCGCCGTGACAGAGACCGTGCCAGCCCGGTCGACTCCTTAAGGGGCATGCGCCGCACACGCTCCGAGGGTCACGCGCGGATTTATTTCCATGCCGTTTTCAGGGTGCCAGGCTTGTCCCGGTGATCCCGGGTGTCGGGCAACCTCATGCGCTTGCACAGCCCAGTTAAAGTAAGCCGAGCACAGCCGGGCCTCCATGGGGCGAACACTGAAAGGGCAACGCTGCTTGCGCCTATCGTTCCTGATATGTTCCTATGCGGGATCATCAGGAAAAAGCATGCCGCAAGGTCCTCCGTTCCCCTGGCCTGCCGCCCCTCGCCTGCGCACCCAAGGCCAGGCCAGGAGGTGGGCGCCCCTGGCGCCGCGAGTGTCCGCCATTCCGGATGGCGACGACGGACGGTGTCTCAGGCCTGCACGGGGGCGCCATCGCGCAGTTCCCGGCCGCGACCTGGATGCGCCGGACAGCGCAGCTTGGAACGCCACGGCGTGGATCGGCACGGCACGGCCCGCTCCGGCGGCCGCCCGTCCCAGGCCCGCGTGACATGGCCCGCGATTATGACGGTGGCAACACCACGGGTTTCGTCAGCCCTGCCAGCGACAGCCTGGAAGGTCCGATCGACCTATCGGAGATCCTCGACCTGCGCCGGCCGCACCGCTACCCCGTCCGCGTCAAGGGCGACGCCCTCACCGAGCGCGGCATCCAGCACGGTGACATCCTGATCGCCGATGCGGCTGCTGCCCCAGCGGCCGGGCGCGTCGTGATCGCCATGATCCACGGCGACGTGCTCGTGTGCCAGCTCGCCTACCGCCATGGCCAATGGTGGCTGCGCCCGTCCGGGGCCGGCAAGGAGCCGCTGCCCGTGACCGATGAAGCAGAGATCTGGGCGGTGGTGGCCGCCCTGGTCCGCACAAAGGTCTGAGCCGGTGCGGATTTACGGGTTGATCGACGCCAACGCCTTCTACGCTTCCTGCGAAGAAATGTTCGATCGCAAGCTATGCGGC
>CAXSGE010000071.1:0-20459 GCA_964236715.1 uncultured Acetobacteraceae bacterium
CCTATGCCCTGCTCGTGACGGACATCCACATGCCCGGCAGCCTGGACGGCGTCGGGGTCGCCCGCCTGCTGCGGGCGCGCCGTCCGGACTTTCCGGTCATCTACGCGACGGGCCGGCCCGGTGTGCTGAATGCCCTGCAGCCTCTCGGCGCCAAGGAGATCCTGCTCCGCAAGCCGTTCGCGTTGTCCGCCCTGCTGACCACGGTGCGGCGGCTGCTTGGCCAAGGCGACGCCCACGTTCACTGACCAGATGCAATTCATAAGGCGGTGCCTAGGCGGTTAAGCCTAGCTTGACTGTCATCCTCCTTACATACTCGACAAAAATATGCAACTTAAGCGGGAAACGTGTTCAGCCGAGCAGCTTCTGGTATTGCCGCCTGACGACGCCGTGGCACTCGCACGCCGCGGCTTCGAGGCCGGGCCGGTCCACAACCGTGATCTCGCCGCTGCCGTAGCGGATCAGGCCGGCCCGTTGCAGGATCGTGGCGGCGACCGTGATGGTGGGCCGGTGCACGCAAAGCATGGTGGCCATGAACTCGTGCGCCATGAGGAAGTGGTCGCTGCCCGCCCGGTCGTGCGACATCAGCAGCCAGCGCGCCAGGCGCTGCTCCAGGCCGTGGTTGCCGTTGCAGGCGGCGGTCTGCATGACCTGGGCGCGCATGAACTCGCCATAGCGGAACAGCAGCGCGCGCAAGGGCGGGTGCTCGTCCAGCGCAAAGCGGAACGCGCCGGCTTCCATGCGCAGCGCCGTTCCAGGCCCTTGCACCAGGGCCTCGACGTCGGAGGTCTCGACCCCGAACACGAGCGGCAGCCCCGCCATGCCCTCGCGGCCGACCAGCCCCACCTCGGCGGACAGCCCGTCTTCGAGGCGCATGATCATCGACACCCAGCCGGCCTCCACGAAGTGGACCGCCTCGACCGGCGCTTCGGGCGCATGAAGGACCGTGCGCAGATCGAGAACGACAAGCTGCATCTGGGGCAGCAGCTGCGCCAGCACGCCGGACGGCAAGGCGGCAAGCAGGTGGTTGCGGACAGTGGACGGGTGGGGGGAAGGCTTGGCCAATGCTGGCTCCTCGCAACGAACGGGCGGGAGCGCTGGCCTCTCACAAGCACCCGCGGCCGGGGTCATGGCGGGTGACAAAAATAGACGTGGGACGGCAAAGGATAGAATGCAAGCAAAATAAAAAATACCTGGTAATTCGATAATTTTTAATTTTGGAAAGACAAAAGAAACCAAAAAGAAAATAGCTGAGAAGTTGGCAGGGGATACGGCAGTCTGAGCTGACACGGGAGCTGGGCCGAAGGCAGTAGAGACATCCCGGGCAAGGCAGGCCAGGATGGGCGGGTACTTTCCAAGAGTGTTGCAAGAGGCGGAAGATTAAGCTCGACTTTGGCTATTTCCAGCTGGCCTGACGGTGCGATGGGCGGCGAAGCAGGTGGTGCGTTAGGATGAGGCGTCCCCGCCAAGAGACATCGCCATGCCCTGCCTGCCATCCCGCTTCGCTGCGGTGGTCCTGGCGTTCGCGCCGCTGTTTTTCCGACGGAGTTGGCGGCACGCTGAGGTGTTGCTGACCGGTAACATCCTGGCGCTGGGCAAGCGCACCGTGACCAGCCTTTTGCGCATCGTAGGCCTCGCGCATGAACGACGGTTCGTCAACTGCCATCGCGTGCTCAACCGTCCGAATGGAGCGCGCGGGCCGCATCGCGTGTGCTGCTCGGGCTGCTGCTCGAGGCTTTTGTGCCGACCGGGCCCGTCGTGCTGGGCGTCGACGACACGATCGGGCGTCGACGGGGCAAGCGCATCGCGGCCAAGGGCATCCATCGCGACCCGGTGCGCTCCAGCCACGGGCACTTCGTCAAGGCGAGCGGCCTGCGCTGGCTCAGCCTCATGCTCCTGGCCCCGATCCCCTGGGCAGGGCGGGTGTGGGCGCTGCCGTTCCTGACGGCGCTCGCCCCCTCGGAGCGCTACTGCCAAGAGCGCGGACGACAGCACAAGAAGCTGACGGATTGGGCAAGGCAACTGGTGCTGCAAGCCCGCCGCTGGCTGCCTGGCCGCCAACTGGTGGTGGTGGGCGACAGCGGCTTTGCGGCCCTGGAACTCCTGGCAGCGCTCAGCCGCCGCGGTGTGGCGTGCATCACCCGCCTGCGCCTCGACGCTGCGCTTTACGACCCGGCGCCGCCCCGCCTGCCCGGCACCAACGGACGACCCCGGACCAAGGGCAAGCGCCTGGCAACCCTGTCCGCGGTGCTGGCCGACCCGGCCACGCCATGGCAATGCGTCACAGTAACGGGATGGTATGATAGCGGAGAGCGTGTCGTCGAGATCAGCACCGCTACCGCCGTCTGGCGTCATAGCGGGATGCCCGTCGTCCCGATCCGCTGGGTGCTGGTACGCGACCCCCTCGGCCGCTTCGATCCGCAAGCCCTGCTGTGCACCGACCCCGCCCAGGAGCCCGTGCAGGTCCTGCGCTGGTTTGTCCAGCGCTGGCAACTGGAGGTCACCTTCCGCGAGGTCCGCGACCACCTCGGGGTGGAGACGCAGCGCCAATGGTCAGACCAGGCCATCGCACGCACGACACCCTGCCTGCTCGGCCTGTTCTCCCTGGTCGCCCTGCTCGCAGCACAGCTCACGCCGCAAGCACGCCAGGCTGTCGCGACTAGCGCGTGGTATCGCAAGCGTCGTCCAACCTTCTCCGATACGCTCGCTGCCGTGCGCCGCGAGTTCTGGCGGGAACAGGGTTTCGCCATGTCCCACCCCGCATCGAACATGCAAAAACTCCGACCGGCACTCCGCGAGGGCATTACCTACGCGCTCTGCAATGCCGCTTGATGGCCAAAGTCGAGTTAAGACCTCGTTTCAGAAGTCATGGTGCGGACAGCCGTTTGCGGTTTGGGTGAGCGACGCGATGGAGCATGAGGCGGATCATGGCGAGGGTGACCATGGCTTCGGAGACTTCGGGCAGGTGCTCGTAATCCTTGGACACGGCCCTCACCAGGGCCGAGCACAGGGTAGAAGCGATGGCTGATGGTCAGCGGGCCAGCGGTAGGTTCAAAATACGTGCTTATGCCGAGCTCGGCATAAGCACGTATTGCCGCCATGGCTCTTGTTCGAGCGGTGGTATCCAGGGCTGGCGAACGACAATCCAACCAGCGCTGCTTAGGCGGCAACGGCTTGAATACCCCTACGCTTCCTCGTGGTTCCCCTAGTGGCGCAGCAGACGCAGGGCGTTTTCTGGCTGCTGCTGATCTGGCATTTCTGCCCACCTACACAAAATGACTTTGTATTGGCTTCCATATCTGCAACACGTCGATTTACAACGACATCATTATAATCTCTCAAACAAACGTTGAACAACTTCTGACGAAAGGCTACAATGCCGAAAGTTTTGATCGTGGAAGACAATCCCCTGGTCGCCGACCTCCTCGAAGAGATTTTGGGAGAGGCCAGCTTTGAGGTGTGCGGGATCGCGCGCACGGTTGCCGAGGCCATCGAACTCGGCAAGAGGCACAATCCTGACCTCGGCGTCATCGACTTCCACCTTTCGGGCGGGGGGTACGGCACGCAGGTTGCTGCTGCGCTGCGGCAGAACGGCCGGTTTGGCGTGCTGTATGCCACTGCAAACCCGGATCATCCGCTTTTAAGCCAGGCCGAGGGCGAGGGCTGCATCGCCAAACCGTATTCGGCCCACACCGTCGTGTCCGCACTGCGCTTCGTTAGCGAAAAGATGTTCAACCGTCCCGCATCCGCCCTTCCCCGCGGGTTCAGGCTGCTTGTCTCGCCTTTGGCTGCTCAAGCCGCGTAGTGCAGGCGGATGGTGGAAAGGACATCAGCTGGTTCGGGCGATGGCGCTGCCTACATGCCGGCTACGAGCAGCCGCCCGGGCATCATGGGCATGGTTGCCTTGCCCCGATCTGCCTCACGCTCCATTGGCTTGTTCGCCTAGGCCGCAAAAGGCTACCTACCTGCAGGTTCCGAGCCGAGTGGTTGATGGCGTGGGAGGCTGACGACGAACCTCGTGCCGTCCCGCTCGCTTGATGTCACGTCGATGGTGCCGCCATGGGCCACGACAATTTTTCTCGTGATGTACAGTCCGAGGCCGAGGTGGGTCGATCCCGCCGGCTCTTGCCTGTTTCCATCGCTCCGGATGAACGAGTCGAAGATCATGCGAAGCCTCTCCGGGGGGATCGGGACGCCCTTGTTCCGTATGGACAGGACGATCTCCTGGGGCGTGCCCGCGACATCGACCTCCACGGGGGTATCCTTGGAGCCATGCTCGATCGCGTTGCCGAGCAGGTTCGAGAGGACCTGCCCCATGCGGAGCACGTCCCACTTGCCTTCCATGTCCCCATTGACCTCCAAGGCGATGGTGCGACGGGGATGGACCGCTTGCATCTCGTCGACCAGCTGCCTGCTCAGCAGGGCCATGTCCATCCTGTCCCGGGAAATCGGGAGGTCCGACCCGAACTGCACGCGGGTGAGGTCGAGCAGGTCGTCGAGGGTCCTGATCGCCCGCAACGCGGCGTCCTTGATCCGGACGGCCAGAGCGGCCTGTCGTTCATTCAATGATCCGAGCTTGGCGATGCGGTCGGCGGATACCGACACGGCGCCGATCGGATTGCGCAGGTCGTGGCCCAGGATGCCGAGGAACAGGTTCCGCGAACGGTCGAGAGTTTTCGTGTAGTGGCTGAGCGACTCTGCCACCGTCTGGTCGATGGCCTCGTTGAACCTGATCAGGTCGTCGATGTCGTCTCTGTTTAGCTCCCGACTTCTTGCGCTCCACAGCTTGACCACGCAGGCCCGCAACGCCCGGTATTCCGAGACCATCTGGTCGATGTCGAAGCCGTCGTTCAGCCGCAGCTCCGCGTGGACCTCCGCCGCGCTCCGATGGGCGTCCCCCTCCTTCGGTCCGTCGCCTTGGGATTTCTGCACCTGCTCGGAGCTCGTCTGAGGAGACTCCAGGTCGTCGGCGATGAAGCTGAGTATCTCCTCGATATGGTCGCGCAGCGCGAGCGCCGTCATGCCCTCGCTGGCCGGCGTCCGGGTCTCGGCGAAGCCGGTCCACTCGTCGACGATCTGCGCGACATTCTTGCGGATGAAACTCCCCAGCCGGACATGCCTGCCCGTGGCAGCCTCGACCAAGCCCGTTTCGTTGTGTTTCAAGTTAGCTCCTGAGTATCGTTTTGGTCTGGCCGGGGCTGGGACGAAGCGAGGACGGCCGACGGGCCCGACAGGCATCCTTGTCCAGCAGGCATGCATCCGGACGTGCTCCGGTCTGCATACGCTCAACCAGGACGAGCAAGCTGCGAGACAAACCCCCGCTCTGGAAAGAGCCGTCCCTTGGCGTTCTCAAGGCACTCTCAGTTGCGTGGCCGCGACGATGCCCTGGACCTTGGCTGCGAGGGCGGCCAGGGTGAAGGGCTTGGTCATCACCTGCATGCCGGGCTCCATCTGGCCGTTGCCGACGGCCACGCTCTCGGCATAGCCGGTGACGAACAGCACGTTGAGGTTGGGACGCCGCTGCCGCGCCGCGTCCGCAAGCTGCCGGCCGTTCATGCCGCCGGGCAGGCCGACATCGGTCAGCAGGAGGTCGATGCGGGTCCCTGTCTCCAGGATGCGCAGGCCGGATCGGCCGTCGGCCGCTTCCAGCACCGTGTAGCCGAGATCGGAGAGCACCTCGCCGATGACCGTGCGCACGTCGGGCTCATCCTCAACCACCAACACGACAGCTTTTGCCGTGGTGGCCGGTTGAGCTGCCGCATTCCCGTCCACAGCATCGGCTCCTGCCCCAAGATGCCGCGGCAGGTAGATCGCCACCGTCGTGCCCTGTCCCACTTCGCTGCGCAGGCGCACGTGCCCGCCCGACTGCTTTACGAAGCCGTAGATCATGGACAGGCCAAGGCCGGTGCCCTGGCCGATCGGCTTGGTCGTGAAGAACGGGTCGAAGGCGCGCGCGACCACGTCCGGCGTCATGCCTGTGCCGGTGTCGGCGACGGACAGGCACACGTACTCGCCCGGCGGCACATCCTGGCGGGGCTGCTCCCTGGGCGCCCCGCGCCGGTCGCGCAGCACGGTGTTCGTGGTCTCGACCAGCAAGTCTCCGCCATCCGGCATGGCGTCGCGCGCGTTGATGATCAGGTTGAGCAGCGCGCTTTCGAGCTGGTTCGGGTCGCACAGGGTCGGCCATAGCAGGCTTGCGAAGCTCGTTTCTATCCGGATGTTCGGCCCCATCGTATGGCGGAAGAGCTCCTCCATGCCGCCGACCAGCCGGTTCACGTCGGTGGGCTGGGGGTCGAGGGTTTGCCGCCGCGAGAAGGCGAGCAGGCGGTTGGTCAGGACCGCTGCGCGGTTGGCGGAGCTCATCGCGGTCTCGATATAGCGGCCGAGGTCCGCGGTGCGTCCCTGGGCGGCGCGGATGCGCATCAGCTCCAGGTTGCCGGTGATGCCGGTCAGCAGGTTGTTGAAGTCGTGCGCGAGGCCTCCGGTCAGCTGGCCCACCGCCTCCATCTTCTGCGACTGGCGCAGCGCCTCCTCGACCCGCTCGCGTTCTTCCGCCTCCGCTTCCAGTCGGGCGTTCGCCACGGTCAGCTCCTGGGTCCGTTCGGTCAGCTCGCGGGTCCGCTCGGCCACGCTTGCTTCCAGCACGTCGTTCAGTCGGACCAGCGCCTCCTCGGCGTGCTTGCGGTCCGTGATGTCGGACACGATGCCGAGCAGGTGGGTCGGCGGGGCGTTGCCCTGCCCGCCGTCCGGCTTGCCGCGCGCCTCGATCCAGCGCACCTCGCCGTCGCTCGCGCGGCGGATGCGGCACTCGAAGTGCCACGCAGTCCGGGTGTTCACCGCATGGCGGAACGTCTCGGCGACGTTCGCGCGGTCCTCGGGCAGCACGTGGTCGAGGAAGGTGTCGTAGATCCATGGGGATGGCGGCCCGTGGTAGCCGAAGATCTGGTCGTACCGCGGCGTGCGCGTGGCGTTGCCGCTGGCCAGCTCGAAGTCCCAGCTGCCCAGTTCGCCGGCTTCCAGGGCGAGGCGAAGCCGCGCCTCCCCGCTGCGTATCTCGCCGATGACCCGCAGGCGGTCCACCGCGGCGGCCAGCAGGTTGGCGTAGCTGCGCAGGAATGCGGTGTCGGCTTCGGTGAATTCGCGAGGCGAGCGGCTGTCGATCTGCAGGATGCCGAACGGCGGCCTGTCCTGGCCGCCGATGATGATGACGTTGGCGACCGCCCTGACGCCGTTGTCGGTCAGGAACGCCGGATACCTGAACCGTGTCTCCAGACCGATATCGGGTGAGATCATCGGCTTTCCCGTCCGCAGCGCATGGCCCTCCGAGGTTTCGTCCGTCGCCACGAGCGTCACCTGGCCGACGACCCCGGGTTTCCAGCCGACGCCCGCGCGCACGAACAGGGTCTTGCCGTTCTCCTGCAGCTCCATGACCTTGGCGAGCTCGGTGCCCAGGGCATGGCCGACGAGATGGCAGGCCTCGGTCAGGATCCCGTCGAGGTCGTTGGACTTCAGCGCGAGTTCCCCGAACTTGACCAGGGTGGTCTCGTGCCGGAGCAGCTCCAGCTCGTCGCGCTTCTTTGCGGTGCTCAAAGAGTGGTCTCCGCATGGTGCCGCCCTCTCATGGGGGCGAATGCTTCTGCATTGCTGGCACGATGAGTTTCGTAAGAATGCGAAGGACACATTGCTGATCAACTACGGGAATGTTTGCTGCCTAAGCAACAATTTTTTTCAAATATACAACAACACATAATTAAATCACTTAAAAGTGATTAAGCATTAGACATGCCGACCGGCCAAGATATGAATTTTCTGAGGAGCTAGAGCAGGGCATAGTATTGTTTTGAACATATCTATTAACTGCAATAACAATTTATTAGTGAGCAATTAATGTTCTCTGGACCACAATGTGTAAATATGTTTAACAAAACTCTAAATTTTGCCATTTTAAGAGACGACGGCATGCGATGGACATCGCCACGTTTGCTTGAGCAAAGCCATGCAGGGCCGAAATGCTTTTTCGTGTTTGGCCCGATGACCGCGGAGCCGTGTGCCTTGGCTCTCTGGCCTGCAGAAGCGGCGGCTGCCTGCCGAATCAGGCCCGCGCCCTGCGCAAGGCTTCGGCAAGCCGATCCTGCTGGAACGGCTTGGGCAGCATCGGCACATCCTGCAATCCGTTCGGCAGCCCAGCCGCCCCATATCCCGTCGCGAACACGAAAGGGATGCCCCGCGCCTGCAGGATCTCTGCCACCGGGTAGCTCAGCTGCCCGGCCAGGTTCACGTCCAGCAACGCCACGTCCATCGCAAGCGCCCGCGCCTTGTCCATGGCATCGTCCAGACGCGACGCGGTCGCGACCACTTCGCACCCCATCTCCCCGAGGATATCCTCCACCCACATGGCAAGCAGGGCCTCGTCCTCGACGACCATCACCCGCATCCCCGCCAGCATCACGGCCGTGCCTCCTGCCTGCTGCCGCCCACCTGGGGGAACGGCACCGCGGCCGCCGACGCAACCACCTCGGCGATCGGCGCCTCGGCCAGGCACGTCACCCCGAGAGGATCATCGAAGCTGATGGCGACGGTGCCGCCCAGGTCCTGCGCCAGGCTGCGCTCGACCAGCCGCGTGCCGAAGCCGCGCCTGGCCGGCGGGGCCACGGCCGGGCCGCCCCGCTCGGTCCAGGTCAGGCGCCACACCGGGCTGGTGCCTGGGACGACCTCCCAGCGGATCGCCACCCGGCCCGACCCGGCCGACAGGGCGCCATACTTAAGCGCATTGGTGCACAGCTCGTGCAACACCATCGCCAACGCCAAGGCCGCCCGGGGCCACAGCCGCAGCAGCGGGCCGGACACCTGGAACCGGCCTCCCCCCCGGCCACCGAACGGCGCCAACGCTCCGGCCGCCACGTCGTCGAGGCTGGCGCCTTCCCAGCTCTCGCGCGTCAGCACGTCGTGGGCGGCGGCGAGCGCCATCAGCCGGCCCTCCAGCGTCCGGCGCACCATGGCGTCGCCGCCGCGCAGCGTCTGCGAGGCGATGGCCTGCACGGTCGCCAGCGTGTTCTTCACCCGGTGGTTCAGCTCGTTGACCATCAGCTGCAGGCGGTCCTCGATCCGCTTGCGGTCGGTGATGTCCACGGACACGCCGACCAGGCCGACCACCGCGCCGCCGCCATCGCGCAGCGGGGCCTTGGTCGAGGCCCAGAGCCGCGTCGCGCCCTCTTTGCCGCTGACGACCTCCTCGAACGCCTCACGCGTTCCCTGCGCCATGATCCGACGGTCGTTGGCCACCACCAACTCGGCCTCCGCCCGGTTGTCCAGGAACTCCAGGTCGGTGCGGCCCTTGACCTCGGCCCAGGTCTTGCCGATCGCGTCCATCACGGGCTGGTTGGCCAGCACCATCCGCCCTTGCTGGTCCTTGGCGTAGATCAGCCCGGGCGCCGTCTCCACGATGGCGCGCAGCAGGGCGCCGGCCCGCTGGGCATCCTGCTCGGCGCGCTTGGCATCCGACACGTCACGGATGGTGCCCAGGATGCATGCGACCCGCCGGCCGGCAACGCCCCGCTCCGGCTCGAACAGGGCACGGCCCGTCGCCGAGAGCCACAGGACCGTGCCGTCCGGATGCACGGCGCGGTGTCTGCATGCGTAGTTGTCGTTCGGGTCTGCCGGGTCCAGCGCACGGGCCAGGTCCGCCTCGGCGGCAGTGCGGTCCTCGGCGGGGATGGCGAGCATCCAGGCCGCGTAGTCCACCGGTGCATCGGCAGCGAAGCCGAACAGGGCCTTGCAGCGCGCATCCCACAGCAGCTCGCCGTTGCCGCCGACCTCCCAGCGCCAGGTGCCCTGGTCGGAGGCATCGAGCGCCAGGCGCAGCTGCATCCCGGCTTCGCGCAGCTCTTCCTCTGCGCGCTTGCTGGGTGTGATGTCGCTGCCGACCTCGATCACGACGTCGGCCTCGCCCACTTCGCCGCGGCTCAGCGCCCAGTGGCTCACGACGTTCAGCGCCGTGCCATCCCGGTGCCGGTGCGCGAGCTCGCCGTGCCAGTGCCCGTCCTGCAGCAGCGCTGCCTCGATCTCCCTGCGCGGCCGGGGAAAGACGGTCTGCAGCAGCTCGTGGCTGATCCGGCCCACCGCCTCCTCGGGCCGGTAGCCATACAGGCGCTGGGCGCCGCTGTTCCAGAAGGTGATCCGCCCGTCCAGCTTCCGCATGATGCCTTGCGCCAGCCCGAAGGCGCGCGTGAACCGTTCCAGCCGGTGGAGCCGGGCACTCACGTAGCGCTGCGCCCGGCGCTGCGCCAAGGCCACGCCGCCCAGCAGCGCGCAGGCCAGGGCGCCCAGGCCGACCACTCCGGCCCATGCCCGGGCAGCCCGGATGTCGATCCGCGCCTGCGCCAACGTAGCCTCGGCAGCCGACTGCAGGGCATCCACCTCGGCACGGATCGCCCCCATCGCCCGCTTGCCCTGGTCCGTGCGGACCATCTGGAGCGCCGCCTCGGCCTGCCCGGACCGGCGCAGCGCGATGGTGCGGCGCAGCTCGTCGAGCTGCGCCCCGGCCAGTTGCCGGATGCGCCCGATCCGGCCCGTCCGCTCAAGCGTCATCAGCGGTGCCGCGTCGAGGCGGGCGAAGTCGGCGTCCAGCCGGGTGCGCGCGGCCTCGTAGGGTTCGAGGTAGGCCGGGTCGCCGGTCAGCAGGTAGCCGCGCTCGCCGGTCTCGGCGTCCTTGAGGCTGGACAGCAGCCGTTCGGAGGCGAGCTGCACCGCAGTGACCTGATCGGCCACCGCGCTGCTCAGCTGGATGCCTCGCATGTTGGCGTCGGCGAGCCAGGCGCTGGATGCGAGCAGGGCGATGGCCAGCCAGGTCGCGACCGTGGTGGGCAGGCGGGCGGCGCGGGACGTGGGCGGCGGCAACGAGAACGGGAAGGCGATCACGACGGTATCCTTGCCGGGGTCGATGGCTGCGGCCGTTTGCGTGTTCAGGCCAAGCCAGGAAGCAGCCTGCGGCTGCTTCCTGGCTTGGCGGCCGGACGGCAACGCCCTGCTTGAGCGCAGCTCACACATAGGATCGTTCTGATAACATAATCTACGTTAAAAAGCGCGCAATGGTTGGAGAACAGCCCTGCTCCCGGCTGCAACTCACCCTCCCATCAGTCTGATAATTGATCAGTTATGGAAACCGAGCAGGATGAGGAGCTGTCTACGGCGCCTAGCCTTGGCGTCAAAGCGCGACGCGCACGCCCAGCTCCAGCACGAGGTCGGCGGGAATGCGCAGGAATTCCGCCCCGGATGCGGCGTTGCGCTCCATGATGCGGAACAGCCACCGCCGCCAGGCCGGCAGCTGCGGCGCCTCGCTTGGCACCACCGTCGGCCGGTTCAGGAAGTAGCTCACCTGCATCGGCTCGAACGACAGCATGCCCCGGGCCGCGAGGTCGGCCAGCGCGCGGGGCACGTTCGGCTCCTCCATGAAGCCGAAATCCAGGTGCACCCGGTAGAAGCCCGGCGCCAGCTCCTCCACCTGGCCCTGCCGGCTCGGCTCGGCCTCGGGCACGTCCAGCGTGCCGATGCCCACGCACAGCGCCCGCTCGTGCAGCACCTTGTTGTGCTTGAGGTTGTGCAGCAGCGCCGCGGGCACATTGTCGGGGTTGCCGGTCAGGAACACCGCCGTCCCGGGCACGCGCACGATGCGCGAACGCGGCAGGCACGCCACAAAGGCCCAGTCACCTTATAGGCCCAAAAACGGCCATCCTCATTTTGTTGCGCAAACCTTCGGACACTGGTGGCGAATTCAAAGTTGGCCGTTTGTTTACTGGCAGCGGAAGTCGGTGGCCTCGCTTTCACGGCCACTCTTGGCCCCTTGGCGGCCACCTGCGGCCCATTGGGGGTAATTCCAGTGAATTCGCCACCAGTGTCCCTTCGTTTTAGCGACATAAATGGTTCTCAATACAAACAAGAGTTTGCGTGTTGCATTATGCTGTTGCCCACGAGGGTTTCATTGCAACCGAGTTTTGCGGCATGTTTGTCATTCGTTCTGCGAGTTGGCCGTTTTTCGACCTATGAGGTGACTGGGCCTTGCCGGTCAGCCCTGGCCGGCCTGCGCCGTTTCCAGCACCGCCCCGATCCGCTCCGCCAGCACGTCCAGCGAGAACGGCTTGCCGATCGTCTCCGCTCCTGGCTTCGCCGTCTCCGCGTAGCCCGTCATGAACAGCACGGGCAGGCCGGGCCTGCGCTCGCGCGCCGCCTCCGCCACCTGGCGCCCGTCCAGGCCGCCCGGCAGCCCCATGTCGGCCACCAGCACGTCCACCCGCTCGCCCCCGTCCAACAACCGCAGCGCCGCAGCGCCGTCCGGGGCTTCCAGCACGCGGTAGCGCAGGTCGCGCAGCCACTCCGCCACCGTCTGGCGCAGGTTGTCCTCGTCCTCGACCAGAAGCACCACGTCGCCGGCCTCGTCGCCCTCCCCCGCGTCGTCCGCCGGCGCCGGCTGGTGGCGCGGCAGGAAGATGCGCACCGTCGTGCCCCGGCCCGGCGCGCTTTCCAGCCGCACGACGCCGCCGCTTTGGCGCACGAAGCCGTAGATCTGGCTCAGGCCCAGCCCCGTGCCTTGGCCGAGCGGCTTGGTCGTGAAGAACGGCTCGAAGGCGCGCGCTGCTACCTCCGGGGTCATGCCCGCCCCGGTGTCGGTGACCGCGACTGTGACAAAGGCGCCGGGCGCCGTTCCGTCCTCGCCGGCCAGGTCGGCCGCGGACAGCTGCGCCTCTCCAGTCGAGATCGTCAGCCAGCCACCCTCAGGCATGGCGTCGCGCGCGTTGACGGCAAGGTTGAGCAGCGCGTTCTCCAGCTGGCCCTCGTCGCACAGCACGAGCCACGAGCCGTCGCCCAGGCGGACCTCGACCTGGACGGACGGCCCCACCGTGCGCCGGATCAGCTCCTCCATGCCCACCGCCAGCTTGTCCAGGCTCACCGGCACGGGGTCGAGCGGCAGCTGCCGCGCAAAGGCCAGCAAGCGGCGCGTCAGGGCCGCGGCGCGCTGCACCGACTTGCGCCCCAGAGCCAGGTGGTGGCCGGCCTCCCCGGCGCGGCCCTGCTCCACCCGGCGCTGCGCCATCTCCAGGCTGCCGGTGATGCCCTGAAGCATGTTGTTGAAGTCGTGCGCGATGCCGCCGGTGAGCTGGCCCACCGCCTCCATCTTCTGGCTGTGGCGCAGGGCCGCCTCGGCGGCCATCAGCTCGGCCGTGCGCGCTTCCACCCGCGCTTCCAGCGTGGCGTTGGCTTCGCGCAGCGTTTCCTCGGCCCGCTTCACCGCGGTCTGGTCCTCCACGGCCGCCATGAGCGAGGCCGCCCCGCCGTCGAGGCCGGGCTGGACGGCCCAGGTTTCCTGCGCGAACCGGATCGAGCCGTCCTTGTGCCGGTGCCGCACCTCGCCTTGCCACTGCCCTTCGCGCCGCAGCGCCGCCACCACGGCGGGCCAGGGTTCCGGAAACTTGGAACACAGCAGCTCCCGGGCAATCGTGCCCACGGCCTCGGCCGGGGCAAAGCCGAACAGCCGCTCCATGCCCTGCGTCCATGCCTCGACCCGGCCTTCCCAGTCGCAGACCAGCGTCTGCGAGTGACTGAGCATGGCCAGCATCCGCTCGCGCTCTCGCGCGGCCTCGCGCAGCGCCTCGTCCGGCGCGACCGTGGGCCGGCGGCCTGGCCTTTGGCCCCCCGTCCGCACGTCCGCGCTGCCGCCGAGGCATAGGTAGGCAGGGTCGAACCCGCCTGCGGCTTGCAGGCCCGGCGGGTCGTCGATGGTCACCTGCTCGTCGCCTGGCGTGACCAACCTTTTGCCGTGCAGGTCCTGCAGCGCGCGGTTGACGTGCACGACGGACAGCCCGAGCGCGTCGGCAATCGCCGCGAGCGGGATCGGCAGCGCATAGCTGCCATCCTCGGCCGACCCGACCGCCTGGAGACGCTGCAGCACCTCGCACAGCAGATGCGCGATCCGCTCGCGCGCCGTGCGGCGGCCGATGTTGAGCAGCCAGGCCCGGGAAACGGCGGCGTCCACCAGCGTGCCGTGCCACAGCGCGTGCGCAATGGCCGGCCGGCGCTCTATCCAACCCGTCAGTACCTCGCGCGGCAGCGTCGCCACCCTGCACGGGGTCAGAGTGGCGACGGCGTGGTCCGCCCGGCCTGTCAGGAAGCCGTGCAGGTCGCACAGGTCGCCCGGGATCTCGAAGCTCATGATCTGCCGCCGCCCATCGTCCAGCGTGCGGTAGCGGTAGGCAAACCCCTGCAGGATCAGCTGGCATTCCGTCGGGTGGTCGCCCTCGCGCACCAGGGCGCGGTTGGCACCCACCCACGACGTGTGCCCTATGGCTCGCTCCAATGCCCGCTTGTCCGCGTCGGGCAGCGGCCCGAATGCCTCCAGCTTGCGGATGAACGGGATTGGCATGGCGGAACCTCGCGGCGCCGCAGTGAACGGCTCATGAAAGTAGGAAAACTAACACTCAAAAGGTAAGCCGCAGGCATCTGTCAATGTTTGGTCCGACGCACCATGTGTTTCGTATTGCTCGCATGCTGATCCAGGGCGCGAGCGGCCGGAAGTCGCGTGTGCTCTCGCCCCCTCTCCCACGGCGAGATTTTCATGCTCTTTTCCACGGCGCTCGGCACCGCCTCGACGGACTCTATCCGCAACCGCCTCCTCGCGGCCCTTGCGCCGGACGACCTCGCGCGCTTGCGCCCGCACCTGGAGCCGATATCTCTGGGCTTGGGCGAGGTGCCGACCGAGCCGGGCCGTCCCATCGCGCATGTGCTCTTTCCCGAGGCCGGCATCGTCTCCATGATCGCCGTCGCTCCCGACAAGCAACGCCGCATCGAGGCCGGCATGATCGGGCGGGAGGGGATCGTGGGCCTGCCCGTCGTGCTGGGCACCGACGCCGAGGTGCACGAGACCCTGGTGCAGGGGGACATGCGGGGATGGCGGCTGCCGTCGGACGTGCTGCGCCGGGCCATGGCGAAGAGCCCGGCGCTGCGCGGGGTGCTGCTGCGCTATGTCCAGACCTTCATGGCCCAGACCGCGCACACGCTGCTGGCCAACAATGCGCACCGCATGGACGAGCGCCTGGCGCGCTGGCTGCTGATGACCCGCGACCGCCTGGACGGGGACGAGCTGCCCATCACCCAGCCGTTCCTGTCGCGCCTGCTCGGGGCGAACCGGCCGGGCATTACCTTGGCGGTGCGCTCGCTCGGAGCGGCCGGCGTCATCCGCAACGCGCGCGGCCGGATCACCGTGCTCGACCGTGCGGGGCTGGAAGCGGCGGCGGGCGGGTCCTACGGCGCGCCGGAGGCCGAATACGCCCGCCTCTTCGGCCCGCCGCCGTAGCCACGCCAGGAGAACGCCGGTCGCGTCTTTACTTTGTCTGATAGAGACAGAAGGCCCAGCGGCGTAAAACTGCACGGTAGCGACACTGGACGCAACATCGTCGGCTGAGGGTTAGCGGCGACAACATCCGACATGGCTGGGGATGGCAGCCTTTTTTGCGGATCGCATTCCATGATTGCACGCAACAAACAGCCAGTTCGTGACGAAGGGGACCAAAAACGGTCACATCTGGGCTGAGAGCTGGCTAAGCGGTCCCAAAAGGCACTCCATACCGTGCACTTTCACGCGGCTGGGTCTTCCGCCCCTCGATGGTGTGGACCACCGCGGGAGTGTCCGGACGCACGATCCATCATCGGCTAGGGGCGTCTGGCTCGCCTCTGTTCAAAAGCTGCGATACTGCCGTCACCAGTTGGGAAGGCATGAAGGGCTTCATCAGGAGAACGCTGTTCGGCACGCCGACTGAGGCCCACTCATGGGCGGAATCCCCAGTCATGTACACAACCGGCAGGTCTGGTTTCAGTTCGCGGGCGCGCTTGGCGACGTGCCACCCCGTGAGCTCGCTGCGCGACAGGTTCACATCGGTAATCAGCGCCTGGAACTTGGAAGGCTGAGCTTCCAGCGTGGCAATAGCCTCCACGCTGCTGCAAGCCATGTTCACTTCAAAACCGCTGTCCTCCAGCACGATCTGAAGGATTTCCTGGATCAACGGCTCGTCTTCAACGACGAATATGGCAGTCGTGGCGGGACGCACAGCAGCAGCTCCTAAGCCGAGACGGCGGGAGCGCGGGGTCAGTCTGGACCAACTCTCTCAGGCGCTGACTGCCGGGATCGTGCCAGCGATGGTTTATTAAACCACGCCGGTCTCAAAATGTTTGGCAACGATCATATTTGCTGCATAGAAGTGATTAGGATGCACGGGAAGTGATTGGGCCATCGCCATATTTAGCCGCTTTTTATCCCACCTAGTTGATTATTCCCATGGGATTGACCATCAAATTGGCGACCCATGGCATACCTGAAGATCAGACTACGCGACTTGGTCCGCATCAAACGCCAAGCGCGCGACTTAGATTCGCGCGGTCCAAGACCCCGTCAGTCGTTGCCGGTGCTGGTGTGCCGGCCCATTCTCGTGGACACGGCGAGCCCTGACGAGAAAGGCTGCCTGGTTTTGGCCAATGGCCGCCTGGTCTCGGTGCTGGTGCGTGTCGCGAGCACCGACGCCGAGCAGGACAAGGAGGGGCTGTGCGGCTGGCAAATGGAGGCAGGCTTCGGACGGTGCGCCGTGGCTGTGTTGCCACTGTTTGACACGCTTGAGGATGCCCTCGGCTGGGTGCGCGAGCGATTTGGCGCTCAATAGCCATTCACCGCCATGCGGGTCATCGTCATGCTTGGCGCCCCATCCTGCTCACGGCAGGGTGTCAGGCGTGACATCCTTACCGGTGAGAGAAGCGACATCTCCATCGGTGGTGCTGTTTCCATCCCTAATGCGACACGGCCGCAGTTGGGCCAGCTTCGAGGGGTGCCGTCCCGAGGCGGCCAGTGAGCACCTCTGCCGGCGTGCGGTAGCCCAGGCAGCCGCCGCGGCGTCGCGTTCAGCCGAGCGGCCAGCGCGGCCAGGCTGCCGGCCGACAGCCGCTCCGCCGGCACGTCGCTGGGGAGATAGCGCCGCAGCCGCCCGTTGGCGTTCTCCACTGCGCCCTTCTGCCAGGGACTGCGCGGGTCGCAGAAGTAGGGGTAGGTTGAGGATATGGACGAAAGTCGCCCACAAGAGGATTTAGCCAAGAAGGACTATGTAAAACAACGGGTTGGTATTTGGAGCCGTTGATCAAAGAAGCTCGTTGATAGCGCCGCTGCCAGCATGATTACCATGCTGTCCATAAATGGTTCTGCCAGTTGCCTATAGAGAACAGCGTTTTTTCAATAAGATACAGGCGAGGTTTTGCTGTCCAGAAAGGCAGATTTTTACGGACACCATCGAACAGGAACGCAGCTTCGGCTTGTGGGTGAGTTTCGGGCGTATCCTCAATCAACCCCAGCACCTCTGGTTCGAGCGTATCGTCACATCGGCCGCAGACACCGACATGACGGAACCCATCAGCCCCGCCATCCAGCGCATCATCGAAGCCGCCTGCTACGCTCCGTGACGGCCGGCCACGTCCAAGCCAAATCAGCAGGAATGGGCAAAGTCGAGATCATCGTCTGTAATCGTGGGCTGGTGGCCGCATTGTGGGCGTGAGGCTGGTATAGGGTTATATAAACCCCGTGCCGGCGCGGCGCGCGGGTCAGTCCAGGCCCAGCCACCGCCGCCAGGCTGGGCGCCGGGCCTCCGTTAACGCCTCCCGCAGCACCGCGGCCTCGCCCTCTGCCCGGGCGGCCCGCACCCGCGCGTCCGCCAGCTCGGCGCCCCGCTGACTGGCCAGTGCCTCCGAACGGCTGGCCCGCTCCGTCGCCTGATCCGCCCGCTGCCGTTCGTGCTCAAGCTGACCGGTCAGAACCGCCAGCGCATCCGGCTGGCCGGACGGTTGGCCGACCGGTTGAACGCTAATTGACCGGCCAGCCGCTATGGTGGCGACATCCTGCTCAGTCAGCAGAACGGTCGGCCGGCCGGTGTTGGTCGGGCGTCCACGCTTCAGCTTGTTGCGCCGCGCGCGCTGGCGGATCGTCTCAACCGTCACGCCGCACAGCCGGGCCGCTTCCTCGTACGTGTGTTCCATGACCGCTCCCGGCCGGACAGTTGACCGGCCGGTTGACCGTAACGCGGTCGCAGGAGGGGAGCTAGGCTATCGACTGCCAGGTTGGACGAAGGACACAGCGTATGAGCATTTTTGTCAGGGTGCAGATGCCGGATATGATTCTGCCGCCACCGCCGCAGCCGCCCATGCTGCCGCTGGAAGATCCGGAGCGGGACGATCCGAATGAGCCGGATCACAAGCCACCGCTGGTCCCGCCCCCGCCGGTGTTCAACCGTTCCTGGGATCGAAGGGCCCGGCCTACTGTCTGGAGTGGCCGTTTCACACAGCTTCGCGGTCACAAGGCCTAGGTGTTTGCCTTTGGCAGCATCGTCCTTGCCCGTTTCCCGTTCACCGACCTGTCCGGCGATAAGCGCCGCCCGGCCCTCGTGGTCTCGCGCGACAGCCACCAACGCGCCGATCTGGTGGTGTGCTTCATCACCTCCGTGCCCCGCACGAGGCCGGACATGGCGTTTGGAGTGGCTTAGCGGGTCGAGCCCATGTTGGCGTCCCGCTGAGCCGTCGTTTCAGCCGGCGTTCCGACCGGGTCGAGGGTTCCCGCGCCGCTTCCGACTGCGGTGGTGGACGCCGTGGTCGCGCCTGGGACGGCGTAGCGGGACGGCCTGGTCATGGCGCTGCCGGCCATGCCGCTTCCGGTGCCCGTCGTCTGCCTGGCCGGCGCCGCCCGGTCTCTAAGCAAGTCCCAGAGCAGGAAAAGGGGAGGAGGGAGGATGATGGCGAAGAAAATCCAGTCAAACATCTGTGAACCATTCTGCAGCATGTTGAAGTCCTCCCGTCCGGCGGCGTCCGCAGCCTACGGATGCCACACGCCGAAGTTGCGGGCTCATGTTCACGTCTGGTTCACCTGCGCGGGTCGTCGATGCGAGGGCTGGCGAGGTTGCCAGCCGCGCTGGCAAGCCACCGTGGCTGCCCTATGGGCAATGCGTTACGTAACGCATTAGAGCAGGCTATGCCTCCTGGTCCCAAGCCCCTTGGCGAGCGCGCGATGACCCTGGCCGAGCGCCAGGCCCGCTACCGGGCCGCGCACGCGGCCGACACGGCGGCAACGGTGAAGCTGCGCTACCGCTGGCCCGCCGACCAGCGCAACCGGCCGCACCGGTGGCGCGACGCGGTGGCGGAGCTGCTGGAGCTGCAGGCCGACTACCAGCAGTGGCTGGACGGGCTGCCGGAGAACCTGGCCGACACGCCCACCGCGGACGCGTTGCGGACGGTGTGCGACCTCGACCTGTCCGGCCTGGAGATCGACCCGCCGCGTGGTTTTGGGCGCGACTGAGGGCTGTTTGCCTTCTGGCCGGTAGTCGGGATGCGGAAAACGCGCCAGAGCCGCTGTACGGCGTTCCTAGCGCATTTGCGGGCCATGTGGCAGCAGGCCAGCACCTGACAATTCCTGACTTTCCAAAATCGGAGTCGCCGCCAACATGGAAAGGCAGGCAAACAGGGGAGCCGGGGTGAGCGGGAGCTTGGCCGAGTTGCAGGGACGGATGCTGGCCCGGCGAAGGCGGTCCCGCCTCCGGAGCACGGTTATCGGCAGCCTGGTTCTAATTGCCGTCGTCTCCGGCTTGGGCGCCGTGACCCTGCTTTGGCACCAGGTCGGCTCTTTGGGGCCGATGGCGGGCCATGCCGCGTCCTCCGTCCAGGCGGACTGACGGGGCCTGTTCCGCTGTCAGGCAAGCGGACGCTGACGCATCGGCCCTCCTTCCGCAACAAGCCTTCAATTTTCGTGACAAATCTCATCGCGTTGGAAAACGTTCTTTCCTGTAAGTACCTCCTGCACGAGAGCCGCCACGCTGCAGGGGATGCACCATGAAGGAATGTTTGGTCGATGTGCTCAACGACAGGGGCACGGTTCTGCATGTTTTCCCGATCCCCGTGGAGGACCAGAACGGCACCCCCAAGGTCGTGGACCCCGAGCATGAAGCGCTGAAGCTTGCCGTCGCCATGCAGCTTGCGCCCGAAGCCGAGGCTGACACGCTGCATACCCGGCCGCATGTGAGCCGGGGCGGGCCGCTCACGCCCTACAGCGATGTCCTGGAGCTGAGGCTCCAGAGGTTCGAGAGGACCGAGCAGCGCATCCGCGAGCGCGCCTACTTCCTGTGGCGGCGGGAAGGCAGTCCCGAGAACCGAGCCGAGGAGCATTGGCACCGGGCACGCGAGATCGAGCACTACGTTGGATCAACGGCGGCCTAGTTCCGGCGAGGGGCATAGGGAAAGGAGACCTGTCCGACTTGCCCCTTCTCCCCAGCCTCTTGTTCGACCCTGGCCGGAGGCCATGGGTTGAGTGTCGGGACGCCCCTCGTCCCGACCCGTCCAGGGCGCTGCGGCGCGCAGCGGAGGGCAAGGGCGGCGCCGCTTGGCGCCGGGACCGGAGC
>CAXSGE010000072.1:0-20156 GCA_964236715.1 uncultured Acetobacteraceae bacterium
GTAGGGCGGGATGCGGCCCAACCCGGATACCTAGCTGACCAGGGCCGTACGACTAAGCAGACTCTGATTGATTGACCAACGGACGGGTTTTGCGATTCGCTGTGTGCATCGATTCGGGTGGGTGCGGCATGGGCGGCAAATCTCCAATTTTGGTGAGTGACGAGCAGCGCGCGAGGTTGACGTTTCTTGTGGGATCGCGTGATCGCGGCGAGGCGGACAGAGCGCGCGCGGTGCTTTTGACGCTTTCTGGCTGGACCAGCCCGCGGATCGCGGAGGCGTTTGGCGTGCGGGAGGACACGGTTCGGCTGTGGCGAAGCGATTTCAGCCGGGGGGGCGTTGACGCGTTGAAGGCAAGCGTTGCGCCAGGGCCGTCGCCGGTGAAAGGTGAAACGGCATTGCGCGTGGTCACGCCTTTGCTTGAAGCGCCGGTGGCTGACCGGCCAAACTGGACGATTGCCCGCCTGCGCGCCGAGATCGAAGCGCGCGAGGGTGTTTGAATCAGCCGCTCGCAGCTTTCGAAAGCCTTGCGAAAAAAAAGTTCCGCTGGCGGCGGCCCCGGCACACGCTGAAGGGACGCCAAACGGCCAGCGAAATGGACCGGATTGGCTTGCGCCTGCAACTGCGCAAGCGTCAGGCCGAAGCCGGCGACATCATTCTTCTCTACGGCGACGAAAGCGAAGCGCTGACGCATCCCTATCTCGCCAGGGCATGGGCGAAGTCCGGCGCCGACCTGCGCGTCCCGGCGCCGGGACAAGCCAAGAAAATGGCGATGCTGGGCTCGCTCGACCACGGCACCCGTCAACTCACCGTCCATACCAGCCCGACCAAACGCAGCAGCGACTTCGTGGCCCATCTCGAACAACTCGACGACATCTACGGCCCCAAGCCCGGGCGGCCCGCAAAGCCGGTCGTGCTGGTCGAGGATAACGGGCCAATCCACGTCAGCAAACTCTCGCTCGCGGCGCTGGCCGCCCGGGCGCACTGGCTCACCGTCGAGTGGTTGCCAAAGTATGCGCCCGAACTGAACGACATCGAGGTTGTCTGGCACGACCTCAAAGCGCATCACCTCGCGCATCAAACCTTCACCGGAATCGCAAACCTCAACCATGCCATCCAAGCAGCCGTCCACGACCTCAACCGCGAGCGCATGACCGTCCCGTTGGCCAACTCGCGAATCTCTGCTTAGAGCTGGCCGGAAGCGGACTGCCCGCTACGGAGTGGCCACAGGCAAAAAGCGGACATTCCCCGTTAAGAAAGAGTCAGGTGCTGTTGGCGAGTCCCGCCTGTCTGGCGCAATCTGCATCCATGATGCTTCCCGTGCCCGATCCTGGCTGACGTTGACGTGCAGCCACGTCTTCCCCGGATCGCCTTCGTCACCATCGGCCAGGCGACGCGCGACGATGTCGTACTCGAACTGCTGATGTTGACGGGTTATTGGCCCGAAGACCTCGCCACCGAGCAGTTCGGCGCCCTGGACGGCATGACGACGGCAGAACTGTCCGCGATGCCGCTCAATGTGAACGAGAGCAGACTTTACACGAGGCTGGCCGATGGCAGCCACGTGACCGTCGGCGGCGGACTGGTCGGCCGCCGCCTCGACCCGCTGCTGCACCGGCTGAATGGTGAGGACTTCGACCTGATCGTGCTGATCACCACGGGACTGTTCCAACAGGTGCGCGTCAGCACGCCCCTCGTGCACGGGCAGCAGGTGGTGGATGCCTGGATCGCCTCGCTTGTCATGGGTACGTGCAAGCTGGGGCTGATCTACCTGTTGCCGCGACAGCACCGTGGCTTCGCTCACGGCACGCTGATCCAGAACGCACAGGTCGTCGCTGCGACTGGTCGTACGGAACGGCTGGAGGACGTCACGGTCGGGTTGGCGGATGCCGACCTCATCCTCATGCACTCGGTCGGCTACACCGAGGCGATGGCCCACAGCGTAGCCGCCGCGTCCCGCAAGCCGGTCGTGACAGCACGGCGGATCATCGCTGCCGCCGTGCGGCTGCACCTGGGCCATGCGCTCGGGTCCCGCCGCTTGCCGGCTCAGTCGCAGAACGCGGCTCTCGAGGCTCTGCTGGACGGAGCGACGTCGTTGACCCGGCGCGAACGCGAGGTGCTCTCTGCGGCGGTGGAGGGTGACAGCAACAAGGAAATCGGCCGCAAGCTGGGAATCAGTCACCGCACGGTGGAAATCCATCGCGGCCGCAGCCTGGCCAAGCTGCGCTCAGCCTCTCCTGTTGAGCTGATCCGCCGGGCGATGATCATGTCGGGCGACTAAGCCGGCCAAGCAGGCAGCATGCCTGGTTTCTTGGCAATGCGTGCCGGGAATGCACCGACATACGGGTCCGCCCTTATGGCAGACGGCAGCATGTCCGGGCACGCTGTTCGCCACCCACATGATCGCCGCCCATTGCCTCGGCCGGATGAAGGCCATGCGAACGGCGGAGCAGCCGGTGCTGCCGTCCCATCGCCTGGTGGCGCACATGATCGACCTGTTGCCGAGCCGAGCTGGAGCGTGAACTGCCATGACCGTAACCTCCCCCGCCACCGTTCCCCCGGCCTTGCGGTTGGGGTTCGACATCGGCGGCACCTTCACCGACTTCGTCCTGTCGGACCCCGCGACCGGCGTCTTGCGCCTCCACAAGCGCCTCACTACACCGGAGGACCCGGCGGTCGGCGCGCTGGCGGGACTGCGGCAGATCCTGGCCGAAGCGGGTGCGGGCTTCGGCGCCGTGGCGGAGATGGTGCACGGTACTACCCTGGTCACCAACGCGGTGATCGAGCGCAAGGGCGCCCGGCTGGGCCTGATCACCACGGCTGGCTTCCGCGATGTGCTGGAGGCGGGGACCGAGCAGCGCTACAATATCTACGACCTGTTCCTGACCTACCCCGACCCGCTGGTGCAGCGCCGGCACCGGCTTGAGGTGACGGAGCGCATCGACCGGGACGGCCAGATCGTGACGTCCCTGGACGAGGTGACGGTCCGTGCCGCCTGCCGCACCTTGGCAGCGGCCGGGGTGGAAGCGGTCGCGATTTGCTTCCTCAACGCCTACCGGGAGCCCCGGCACGAGCGCGCGGCGGCCGCCATCGTGGCCGAAGCATTGCCGGGCATCTCGGTTTCCGTGTCGTCCGACGTGGTGGCGGAGATTGGCGAGTACGCCCGCTGCGTCACCACCTGCGCCAACGCCTACGTGCAGCCGCTGATGACCACCTATCTCCGTCGGCTGGAGCAGGCGCTGCGCACGGAGGGCTTCACCGGCGCGCTGCGGCTGATGCACTCGGCCGGCGGCCTGGTGTCGGTGGAAGCCGCGGCGTCCTTCCCGATCCGCCTGCTTGAGTCCGGACCGGCCGGGGGTGCCCTGGCCGCAGCCCTGCTGGGCGCCCGGGCCGGCCACGCGGACCTGCTGGCCTTCGACATGGGTGGCACCACCGCGAAGGCCTGTTTGATCGAGAAGGGCCGCGCCGAGATCGCCCCGATGCTGGAAGCCGGGCGGGAGCAGCGGTTCGAGAAGGGCTCTGGCCTGCCGATCAAGGCGGCGACCGTGGACATGATCGAGATCGGAGCCGGGGGCGGCTCGATCGCCGCCATCGATGCGGTCGGCCTGCTGCGGGTGGGGCCGCATTCCGCCGGCGCCGCACCCGGCCCGGCCTGCTACGGACGCGGCGGCACCAAGCCCACCGTGACGGACGCCAACCTCTTGCTCGGCTACTACGACCCGGCCTTCTTCCTGGGCGGCACCATGGCGCTGGACGTGGAGGCCGCGCGCAATGCGGTCTCGGGGATCGCGGCGCCGCTGGGCCTTTCGGTCGAGCAAGCCGCCTGGGGCATCCACAAGGTCGTGGTGGAGAGCATGGCCGACGCCGCCCGGGTGTATCTGGTGGAGCGCGGCAAGGACCCGCGCCACTACGCCATGGTCGGCTTCGGCGGCGCCGGGCCGGCCCATGCGGCGGAGGTGGCGCGGGCGCTGGGCATCGCCGAACTGGTGGTGCCGCCCGCTTCCGGCGCCGCCTCCGCGCTGGGCTTCCTGGTCGCGCCGCTGTCAGCCAGCCGCGTGCGCTCCCAGCCGGTGCGGCTGGACCCGGCGCTGGACCTCGGCACGGTCGAGGCCGTGTTGCAGGCGCTGGAAGCCGATGGGCGGGCAGAGCTGGCGGGCGCTGCCGGGCCGTTCACGGTGCAGCGGTTCGCCGACATGCGCCTGGTCGGGCAGATGCACGAAATCGCGGTGCCGCTGCCCGCCTCCGCCCTGGACACGGAGAGCCTGCCGGTGCTCGTGGCCGCCTTCACCGCGTCCTACACCGCCCGCTATGCCGCGTTGCAGGACGGGGCGCGGATCGAGGCGGTGAACTTTCGCGTCACCGTCACCGGCCCCACCCCCGGGCTCGACCTCGGCCAAAACACCGGCGGCGGCACAGCGCGGAAGGGCGAGCGGCAGGCCTGGTTCGAGGACCACTTCCACGCCGCTGCCGTGTACGACCGTTATGCCCTGATGGCCGGCGACACCGTTCCGGGCCCGGCGATCATCGAGGAGCGGGAGGCCACCACGGTCGTCGCCCCCGGCGACACGCTGCGTGTGGACGCGGCCGGCAACCTGCGCATCGCCATCGGCGCGGCCAGCACGATGGCGCTGGTCCGCCCAGGGATGAGCCAGGCGGAGGCCCGGGCCGCGATCGAGGCGGATCCGATCGCGCTGGAGATCATGTGGAGCCGGCTCACCACCGTGGTGGATGAGATGTGGCTCACCATCATCCGCACCGCCCTCTCCCTGATTATTGCGGAATCGCAGGACTTCGCCTGCGAGCTGCTGGACCCCACGGGCGAAACGCTGGCTCATTCGCCCCGCGCCATGCCGGTGTTCAACCTGACCCTGCCGCGGGCGGTGAAGGCGCTGCTGGCCCGGTTCCCAATGGAGACGCTACGGCCCGGCGACATGCTGGTCACCAACGACCCCTGGCTGTGTGCCGGGCACCTGTTCGACATCGCGGTGGTCTCCCCGGTGTTCCGCGACGGGCGGGTAGTGGCACTGGTGGGCACGGTGGGCCACGTGGCGGATATCGGCGGCACACGGGACAGCCTGCGCGCGCGGGAGATCTTCGACGAGGGCCTGCAAATCCCGCCGATGAAGCTGGCCCGCGCCGGGGTGGACAATGAAGACCTGTTCACCCTGATCGGTGAGAACGTGCGCAACCCCACCCAGGTAGTCGGCGACATCCAGGCCTTCATGTCCGCCAACCGCATCGGCGCCCAGCGCCTGGCGGCCTTCATGGACGAGTACGGATTGGCCGACCTGTCAGCCCTGGCTGCCATCGTCCAGGACCGGGCGGAGCGGGCGATGCGCGCTGCCATCACGGCCCTGCCGGACGGCACCTACACCAGCAGCGTGGAGTTCAGTCCAGTGGACGCCACGCTCACCCTGCCACTGACGCTCACGGTGTCCGGCGACACGATCGCGCTGGATTTCGCGGGCGCCCCGAAGCAGCTGGCCCGGGGTGGGGTCAACTCCACCATGAATTACACGGCGGCCCATGCCACCTACCCCCTGAAATGTATGCTGACGCCCGGCGTGCGGGGCAATGCCGGCTGCTACCGTCCCTTCACCGTCACCGCACCGGAGGGGTCGATCGTCAATTGCACCCGGCCAGCCGCAGTGGCATCGCGCACCCGCACCGGTTGGTATTTGGCGCCCGCCGTGTTCCACGCTCTGGCGGACGCCGCGCCGGACAAGGTGCAATCGCCTACCGGCCTGCCCGTAGCGGTCAACGTGTCCGGGCACGACGCGGCAGGCGCGCTCTATGCCGACCACCTGTTCATGGGCGGCGGCCAGGGCGGCAGCGCGCACGGCGACGGCAAGTCGGGTCTGCTGTACCCGACCTCCGCGGCCAACACCGCGATCGAGGTGTTCGAGGCGCGGGTGCCGGTGCTGGTGCTGGAGAAGACCTTCCTGGCGGACACCGGCGGCGCCGGGCAGGCCCGCGGCGGTCTGGGGCAGCGCGTGCGCTTCCGCAAGCTGCGGGATGACGGGTTGCCCACCCTGGCAGCGATGTTCCCCGAGGGGGCGAAAGCCGTGCTGCCGGGCCTGGCGGGGGGCGGGGCGGGGGCCCGGGCCTTCGCCGGCATCCGCGCCCCGGACGGCACGCTGCTGCACGATTGCGGCGCCGGCGAACTGGTGACGCTCACCAGCCCGGGGGAGATCGCTGAGATCGTCTTCGCGGGCGGCGCGGGCTACGGCGACCCGACGTTGCGCCCGGCCGACCGCGTGGCCGCTGATTTGCTTGATGGTCGCGTCACGGGCGCCCCCCTATCACGCCCTGCGGAGTAGATCATGGACAGCATCACCAAGGACGTCACGGCCGGCACACGCCATCCTAGAGTGTTCGAACCTTCGACCCTGATCCTGTTGACCGTGCTCTGCGTGCTCGGCGCCATCATCGGCATGCAGATGATGGTGACGCTGGGCGTCACGGCGAATACCTCCATCGTGGGCGCTCTGATCGCAATGGCGTTGGCGCGCATCCCGATCCAGCTATTCAGTCGCTTTCGCTCGATCCATGTGCAGAATTTGGCGCAGAGCGCCGTTTCCGCCGCCACCTTCGGCGCCGGCAACTCCCTGCTGCTGCCCATCGGCATCCCCTTCCTGCTGGGCCGCAGCGACCTGGTGCTGCCACTGCTGGGCGGGGTGGCGCTGGCCATGCTGGTGGACGCCACCATGCTCTACCGCATGTTCGGCTCCCGCGCCTTCCCAGCCGAGGGCGCCTGGCCGCCGGGCGTGGCCGCCGCCGAGGCCATCCGCGCCGGCGACGAGGGCGGCAGGCGCGTCGGCATCCTGGGCGCCGGTTTGGTGGCGGGCGTCGTGGGCACGGGCTTCCTCGGCATTCCCATGTCGGCCTTCGGCGTAGCCTTCATCGGCAACATCTGGGCGCTGTCCATGTTCGGCATCGGCCTGCTCACGCGCGGCTACTCGCCGCAGCTCTTCTCCACCTGGTTGCCGCGGGGCGACATCGGGGCCGCCTTCATCCCGCACGGCATCATGATCGGCGCCGGCCTGGTGGCCCTTGTGCAGGTCGGGACCGTGCTCCTGGCCCGGCGCACCGCGGATGCGCCCGAACGGGCCGGGCCGGGGCGGGCGCTCGGGGTCGGGTCGCTCGCCTATATCGCCGTCGCCATGCTGATCGCGTTGGCCGGCGGGCTGACCAGCGAGCTGTCGACCGGGATGCTGGTCCTGTTCATCGTCTACGCCGCCTTCGCCGCCCTGGTGCACGAACTGATCGTCGGCCTGGCTGCCATGCATTCCGGCTGGTTCCCCGCCTTCGCGGTGGCGCTGATCACCCTGATCGGGGGCATGCTGATCGGTTTCCCTCCGGTCTCGCTCGCTCTGCTGGTCGGCTTCTCCGCCGCCACCGGGCCGGCCTTCGCAGATATGGGCTACGACCTGAAGGCCGGCTTCCTGCTGCGCGGCCACGGCGCCGACCCGGCCTTCGAGATGGACGGACGATTCCAGCAGTACCTCGCCGCCATGTTCGCCTTCGTGGTGGCCGGGATCGTCGTGCTGGTCTCCTACAAGGGCTACTTCGCTGCCAACTTGGTGGCCCCGGTGGCCAAGGTCTACGTCGCCACCATCAAGGCGGGCGCGGCACCCGGCGTTGCCTGGCAGCTGCTGCTCTGGGCGATCCCGGGCGCGCTCCTGCAGCTGATCGGCGGCCCCAAGCGGCAGATGGGCGTGCTGTTCGCTACCGGCATGCTGATTGTCTTCCCCGCCGCCGGCTGGGCCGTTCTAGCTGGCGTGGTCCTGCGAGTGACCTATGGGCGCCTGCGCGGCCCCGTAGCCCAGAGCGAGATGGAGATATTCGCGGGCGGCGCGATCGCCGGGGATGCGCTGACCGGGTTCTACAACGGCATTGCGGCGAACTTGAAGCGATAAGCCAAGGCTCGGCACTGGCGCACGCCTGGGAGCGACTAGGAGCAGCGACGAAGCCGTAAGGCGCTCAGGAATGCTTGGCCGAGAGCGGACTGTCCAGTCTGGAGCAGGCGATGTGGAAAAGCGGACGCAGGAGTGCGGAGCACAACCCGCCACTGCAGCCCCTTTCAGTCGGCCTACAACGAGCAGCGAGATCACACCTTCAGATGAGATTAGCGTGATGCCACCCGAGATGCGGATGCCCGCCCCGGGTTGTTGTGCGAGCTCAGCGAGGAGACGTGACGGCACACCCACATGTTTGCCATGTACAATTTCGATCTATCCGCCATGCGGCCAGGGGCCAGCCGAAATCGTGCAAGGAGCGCCGAGGACCGTAGCTGCCGCCCCGTGGCAATTTTAGCCACTCCCCCCTCGTCTGCAAACAGGGTTTCGTCAAATGAGGCGGGGCGACTGCGGCGGTCCACAATCGCCCCGCCCTTGGATTACTAGTTAAGTCCCTCGTGCTTCATTGCTTTCTGGACGGAGGGGAGCGTCATCATACGCTCGCGGAACGCGACCAGAGGTGCGGGTGACTCAACATCGAACTTCTTCGCCCAGAGCAACATGACGAACAGGTAGAAGTCGGCCACGCTGACAGTGGAGCCGAACAGGTAATCGCCTTTCATTGTGTCGGCCAAATACCCCATACGCTTGCCGATCACCTCGCCAGCTTTCGTCTTGTCGCTGTCGCCTGCTCCCGCGAAGAAGGGTTTGAAGCTTTTGTGAATTTCGGTCGAGATGAACGCAAGCGCTTCCAGCAGGTGCGTGTGCCCCATCGGCCCCGACGGCGCGAGCTTGCTATCCTGATGCGCGATCCAGTCCAGGATTGCGATGTTCTCGCTGAGCGTCTCGCCCGAATTGAGCGTCAACGCCGGTACGTAACCCTTTGGATTAATCGTTGAGAAGTCGATCCCGCCTTCCGTGCGCTTGGCCTTGAGGTCCACCTTCTCGTGATCAAAGGACAGACCCGCCTCGTGCAGCGCGATGTGGTCGGCCAGGCTGCAAGCGCCCGGTGCATAGTAGAGCTTCATGGTCGTCTCCCGTGGTTGACATTGGTCCAACGCGCGGCGGTTGGATCAGTCGCGCGACTCCGCTGCGAGACGTGATCGCGGCAGGCGGCGCACTCAAGACCGCACAGATGGTGAGCACCCCGGGGTCGGCGAGCCAAAGCTCGAATTGGCCGAAAGCAGCCAGTCCGGTTCGGAGAAGAAGGCCGCAGAAAGCGGACTATGGACGTCGGTCAAAAGCTTTCTTGAAGGTCCATCGACCGCTGCTACTCTGGATACAGTCGCACTGGGACCATGCAGCGTGCTCATCCGTGCGATACCGGGCAGCCTCAGTTGCTGCACTAACCGGACTGCTACAAGCCGCCTGCACTCGGCTCGGTACCACGACGGGACGGCTAACCATTTGGCCTGGATACCTTGTTGGTGCCTTCCAAAAAGCGTTCTCGACCATACCGACGCCGCCGCGCTAGAGATGACTCCAATACCAACCGGCAATAGGTTGGCAGGGAGAGAGAATGTCCAGGGAACATCGACACAACGCGACGCGCCGTGCCGTCCTGCGGGGTGCGGCAGCACTTCCGCTCGGCCTTGTTTTTGCACGGGGTGGCACTGCTCGTGCGCAGACACAATCCGGCGTGCGCGGGCGCGAAGGCAAGGTCGTCACGCTCAAGCTGGGTTCTTCCCAGCCCACGCACACGGAGAACGCACATAGCGTGTTCTTCGATGCCTTCGTGGAGGAACTGACCAGCGCCACGAACGGTGAGGTCGGTGCAATCTTCTACGGTGACAGCCAACTCGGCCCCGAGGACAAGTACCCGACCGCGATCACCTTCGGCACGCTGGACATGATGCTGACCGTGTCGAACTGGACGACATCCGTGCCCGAGCTGGGTGTGTTGACCATGGGCTTCCTGTTTCCTTCGATGGATGAGCAGGGGCAGGTCCTGGACGGCAGCGCCGGGCAGCAGCTCCAAGACTTCTTCGCCAAGAAGACCAAGGCTGAGATCCTCGGCTGGTGCTACAACTTCGGCGGCCGCAACGTGCTGGGCAAGGCGCCGATCCGCAGCCTTGCGGAGTTCCGCGGCAAGAAGCTGCGCGTGCTGCCGTCGCCCACCTTCGTGCAGACGTTCCGGCTGCTGGGCGCAAGCCCGGTGCCCATGAGCTTCAGCGAGATCTATACCTCCTTGCAGACCGGCGTGATCGACGGGCTGGAGCATGACCCGCCCACCATCCTGCAATCCAAGTTCTACGAATCCGCCAAGAACCTGACGCTCACCCAGCATATCTTCGACCCGGTGGCGCCAATCGTCTCGAATGCTTCGCTGAAACGCCTGTCGGATCGCCAGCAACAGGCTGTCAGGCGAGCGGCTTCAATGGCCGTGAAAGCGCAACGCCCGAAGGCCGCCGCAGCTGCGGCGGCCGCGATGGACGAGCTGAAGCGCAATGGCGTCCAGACGATTGACATCGACCGCGCGCCGCTGGTCAACGCGGTGAAGCCGCTTTGGAGCAGCTTCACCGACCAGCACCCCGAAACCAAGCCGGTGCTGACGGCGATCCTGGCCGCCACCGGGCAACCGAGCTGATCCCGGGACAGCCCCAGCGGCGTTCGCTGGCGGAGCGCGCGGCTGCAGGCCTGATAGGCCTGCTGTGCGCGCTGATCCTGATCGGCGGCGTCTGCGTCGTCGCCCTCGCCGTCGTGTGCCGCTACCTGCTGGACAGCCCGCTGGAGGCGAGCGACGAGATCGGCATGGCGGTGTTGATCGCCATTACCTTCCTCGGCAGCGCGTTGACGCTGTACCGGTCCGAGCATCTCGGCGTCAGCGCCTTCCGCAATCGGCTCTCGCCCGGCTGGGCGGCGTGCGCGGACGGCTTCGCGGCCTGGGTCGTGCTCGCGGTTTCGCTCGGCCTTACCGTCGCCTCGGTGCCGCTGCTCGCGAGTGTGGCGGGGCAGACCACCGTCAGTGGGTTGTTCCCGGCCAGCATCAACTACTGGCCGTTGCTGGTGGGCGGCGGCGCCACCAGCATCTTCGCTGCATTCCACCTGGCGCGCATCCCGGTTCGCGCCCTCCTGGCGTCCGGCGTTCTGGTCGGCGCAGTGCTGGCGCTGCTGTTGGTTTGCGGCAGCACCGGTGCTGTATCGCCGGGCGCGGGGGTGGGGATCATGTTGGCGATCGACGCAGTGTGCCTCATTGCGGCGGTCCCGGTGGCCTTCGCGCTGGCGGCGGGCAGCCTGGCCTATATCGAGGTGACTGGAAGCCTGCCGCTGGTCGAGTTCGCGCAGCAGATGCAGTCGGGCGTCGGCAACTTCGTGCTGCTGGCAATCCCGTTCTTCATCCTGGTCGGCTTGGTCATGGACGTGAACGGCATGTCCGGCCGGCTGATCGCGTTCCTGGACATGCTGCTGGGCCGGGTCCGTGGCGGGCTGAGCGTGGTGATGGTGGCTGCCATGGCCGTGTTCTCCGGCATTTCCGGCTCCAAAAGCGCCGATGTGGCCGCCGTAGGCTCGATCATGCTGCCGGCGATGCGGCGGACCGGCTATGACGAGGACGACGCCGTGGCGCTGCTGGCCGCCTCCGCAGTGATGGGCGAGACGATCCCGCCCTGCATCAACATGATCATCCTGGGCTATGTGGCGAACGTGTCGATCGGCGGCCTGTTCGTGGCCGGGCTGCTGCCAGCCGGAGTGATGGCGCTGGGGCTCATCCTGGTCGCCGTGCTGTCCGCCCGGTCCGGCCGGGATCTGCGTGCGGCCCCGGTTCGGCACTCGGCTGGGGCCGTGCTTCGGATCACCGCAGGCGCGTTCGCGGCCTTCCTGCTGATCTTGATCATCGTCGGCGGCATTGTCGGCGGCGTCGCCACTCCCACCGAGGTGTCCGCGATCGCTGTGCTCTACGCCCTAGGGGTTGGTGGCTTGGCATTCCGCGAGATGAGCTGGTTGTCGCTCCGGGACTTCCTGCTGCGCTCTGCATCCTTGTCCGGGATGATCCTGTTCATCGTGGCCGCGGCGCAGATGCTCAGCTACCTGCTGACCGTCAATCTGATCCCGCAGCACATGGCAGCCACCATGGCCGGCATCGGCGCGTCCTACGGCGCCTGGGTGTTCCTGCTGATCTCCATCGTCATGCTGATCGTCATGGGCTCAGTGCTGGAAGGCGCCCCGGCGCTGATCATCTTCGGGCCCCTGCTGTTCCCGGCCGCCCATCGCCTGTCCATCGACCCGCTGCACTTTGGCATCCTGCTGATCATCGCCATGGGGATCGGCCTGTTTGCACCGCCCCTGGGCGTGGGGCTCTATACCGCCTGCGCGGTGGGCCAGGTGCCGATCGAGCGTGTGGCCCGGCCCATCGCCAAATACCTTGCGGTGTTGTTCGTCACACTTTTGCTGATCGCCTTCGTGCCCGGCATCACCTTGGCACTGCCGCGATGGTTCGGGCTGCTGTGACCCTTTCGGAGGTCCCCATGGACGCACCCGTCATCTTCCTGACCCATACGCCTGCCATGCGCCGCAACTACTACGGCAAGCAGGCCCTTGCCGGACTGCGCCAGCTCGGCACCGTGCGGCTTCATGAAGGCGATGCGCCCCTTGATGCCGCGCAGCTGGTCGCAGCGGCCGCGGACGCACAGGTCATCGTGGCGGACCGCAGCACCGCCGGGCCAGCCTCGGTCTTTGCCGGGCTGCCGCGGCTTTCGGCCTTCATGCGCGTCGCCGTGGACATCAGCACGATCGACGTGCCGGCGGCTTCAACGGCCGGGGTGCTGGTGACGCGGGCCGGGCCCGGCTTCGTGTCGTCCGTCGTCGAGCTGGTGCTCGGCTTGATGGTGGACCTGGCCCGCGGGGTTTCGACCGCGGCGGCGCAATATCGGGCCGGCGGCGTTCCCGTCGCTTCCATGGGCCGCCAGCTTGCTGGGAGCACGCTGGGCATCATCGGCTACGGCAGCATCGGCCGGCACCTGGCACCGCTCGGCATCGCGCTCGGCATGGATGTTCTGGTGACGGACCCTTATGCCGCGGTGGATGCGCCGTTCAGGCCCGTGCCGCTTGACGCCTTGCTGCAGCAGGCCGACTTTGTTGTCTGCCTCGCGGTGGCCAGCGCTGAAACCGAGAACCTGATGGATGCGGCGGCCTTCGCGCAGATGCGGCCGACCGCCTTCTTCATCAACGTGTCGCGCGGCGGCTTGGTGAACGAAGCGGCGTTGGAAGCCGCCTTGCGCGAAGGCCGGCTGGCCGGCGCGGCGCTGGACGTGGGCCGCGCACCGGATCAGATGCCGACGCCGAGGCTTGCAGTCCTGCCCAACGTAGTGGCAACCCCCCACATCGGCGGCCTGACCCCACCGGCCATTGAGGCCCAGGCGCTGGAAACAGTGGAGCAAGTGCGCAGCCTGCTGCGCGGCGAGGTGCCTGGCGGTGCCGTGAACGCCGAAGCCTGGAGGAACCGCCCATGACGCCGTACCCGTTCATGCCGGGCAAGGCATGCGACTGCCACGTGCATGTCTACGACCCCGCCCAGGAGCTGGCAGCGGACGGTACGGGCCGGGTCATGCCGGAAGCGACGCTGGATGCCTACCGCGCGGTGCAGGCGCGGCTCGGGCTGCGGCGCGCGGTGATCGTGCAGCCGAACGCCTACGGCACGGACAACACGACAACCCTCGCGGCCGTGGCCGCGCTTGGAGACGATGCGCGCGGCGTCGCGATCGTGACCCCGGCCACGTCCGGGGATGAGCTCGCCCGCCTTCATCGTGGCGGGATCCGCGGCGCGCGCTGCCACATGCTTGGCACGCCTCTGCTGTCCTGGGCCGACGTTGAAGCCGTGGCGGCCCGCATCGCGCCGTTAGGCTGGCACGTGCAGGTGCAGCTCGATGGTCGGCTTCTTCCGGACTACGATGCCTTGCTGAGGCGGCTCCCCTGCCCAGTCGTGATTGACCACATTGGCAAGTTCCTGGAACCGGTCCGGCCGGATCACGAAGCGGTGCAAGTGTTGCTGCGGCTGCTCGAAACCGGACGGCACTGGCTGAAGCTCGCGGCTCCCTACGAGGTATCGCGCATCGGTGGCCCAAACTATGCCGACGTGTCCGCGATCGCCATGGCTTCGATCCGAGCGGCGCCTGAGCGCATGGTCTGGGCCAGCAACTGGCCGCACGTGGGCGTGGACGTGCCACCGGACGACCAATCGCTACTGGAGCTTCTGTCCGTATGGACAAAGGATGAGACGATCAGCCAGCACATCCTGGTCAGCAATCCGGCAATACTCTATGGCTTCGCCTGAGGGCAGGTGATCTTCCCTGTTTTGAAAGGCATCCACGAACTGCAACGCAACTGGATGCTGGAAACCGCTTTTCGACGGATCGCGCTGAAACCTTAAGTGTTCAGGCATCACCCCCTATCCCTGTCCAGTTTTGGAGACCCGGTCGGGGAGCTTGAATGTCCAGGATGAAGCGCATAGCGATCGACTATGGCAAGGAGTGGCCGGGAGCGGACGGTCCGCCACGGAGCGTTTGAAACCGGAAAGCGGACGTCGGGACGCCTTGATTAGCTAACTTGACTAAGTCGGATTTTGTGCCATACTGGTGCTCGTATTGGGAGGAGCACAGATGCAGCGGGTCACCATTCATGCTGCGAAAACGCACCTGTCTCGGCTGATCGAGGCTGCACTTGCTGGGGAGGATGTCGTGATTTCCCGTGGCAGCACGCCGGTCGTGCGCCTCGTGCCGGTTACCAAGCAAAACTTCCAGATCGGCTTGCTGGCTGGCCAGCTCGGCACATGCCCGGACTTCCTGGCTCCCTCGGACGAGGATGAGCTCCATCTCTGGGAGGGTGGCGGTCGGTGACGTCAGTTCTGCTCGACACCCATGCTTGGGCCTGGAGCCTCGCGGGTGATGAGCGCCTTTCGCCACGTGCCCTGGCCGCCATGCAGGAGGCTGACACCGTGTTTGTGAGCCCGATCACTTTCTTCGAGATTGCCCAGAAGGTTCGGCTCGGCAAGTGGCCCGAGATGGTGACCTTTATCGACCGACTGCCGACCCTGTTGCAGTCGCAAGGTGGCGTGGTCGCCGCCTTCGGACCGCAAACCTGCCTTGACGCAGGCATGATGGACTGGGCTCATCGCGACCCATTTGACAGGTTGCTTGCCGCTACAGCCCGGCAGAGCAACCACCTCCTTGTTTCCGCTGATGTGGCCTTCGACGGCATTGTCGCCCGGGTTTGGTGATGAGTGACGCTGGCCGTTAGCGGATTGGCAGCTTCAGAGAGGTCAGCGGTAGAAAGCAGACCTTCGCGTCGCTGCTTATTGGCTCGGGAGCTGGTCATTCCCGCTGGCCATCAGGCCCAAATCAGGGGGTTGAACTCAGCCACCGCCGCGAGCAGCGGCCGCGCTCGGTGCCAGAGCGCAAGGCTCGTATGGTTCCGCCACTTCCGCGAGAAACAACTTCTCGACATGGTGTCCCGAGCCTTCGGCCAGCACGCGGGCCATCGCAGGTAGCTCCGCCACGGCGCGCTTATGGTTGTCGAGCGCGATCGGCGTCGGGGTTTCCGGCGCGTCGAGCCGGACGACGTTTTCCCGGCCAAGCAGCAGGTAGCTCTGCCCCAGGGCGTTCAACGACTGCGCCCGCATCGCTGCCCGAATGGCGTCCTTCCACTGGAATAACCCGCCGCTGGCCCGTGCGGGATCGACCTTGAAGGAAGTCTTCCCGCACCCGAGGCTGAGAACCCGCACTTGGCTCCGGTCCACGTCGAAGCACGTGAGAACGTCGGTCACCGCGTTCATGATCGGGTTGTTCGCCCACAAGCCGCCGTCGACCATGACGTATCCGTTGTTCGGGACCGCCTTGAGGTAGGTCGGCGCCGCCGAGGTCGCGAGGCCGACCGTCACCATGCGTTCGACGCGGTCTTTCCTGTAATCCGGATGGTGGGGCGTCTTGTAGGACGATGGCAAGGATTCCGTCCACGCGTTCACACAGGCGCTGCGGCACCCTGGCGTGACGACCGCACCAGCGGCGGCAGCTCGAATGGCAGCCCAGCGCCGGGCGGGGCGAGCGCGCGCCGTTTCGTGCCGGAAGCCATGCGTGGCGGCGACACTGGACCGCTGATTGCGCAACAGCCTTGCGGCACAGTTCAGGGGCGGCGAACCGCTCCTTCTCACCCTGCCCCGCAATCGTGCCGGAAAGGCTGGTTTGTGGGCCGGTTGAGAGGCACTCCGGAGACCGCCGCCGCGCTCGGATCGCCCAGCTACAAGCAACCATCGGTCACGGCCACGCCTGTGTGAACGCGTGGACGGAATCCTTGCCATCGTCCAGCCCGACGCGAGCGTGTTCATCTCTGCCATCACCGAAGCGGAGCGATCGTCCGCTACAAACATTTGACCGGGCCCAAGCTCCGCGCCCGCACTTATGCTCGTCAGCAAGGTGAGGTCGCCCTCGCCGTCCGGGTCCTCAACCGCATGATCCGCGACGCCAAGCCCGCCACCATTCGCAGCCGCTGACCGACACCGGGCTGAGGGCATTCCCGTCGCGCTCTGGTCCATGCACCAGCGCCGCTTTAATGCACGAACGGATGGGTTCGATCAGCGGCCCTCGCCCGAGAAGCCTGCGGTGAGTTCGGCCACGCGGTGCAGCGCCGCTGCTGGCAGCGGGCCCTTCAGCACCGCCGCCAACGCTGTCTCGAACTCATCCACGCTTGCCATGCCGACCAGGATCGTCCCCATCGCGGGATGGGCAATCGCGAAACGGATAGCGGCCTCCGGCAACGAGGCGGCGAAGCCCTCTGTGACCAGCGGCATCAGCCGGGACGCCCGGCTCAGGTCGGCCTTGTAGGACAGCGCCGAGCCGATCGGCTCCGGTTCGGGACTGGCGACGGGATGGCGATGGGGCGAACCGCTGAGGGCGCCCCCAGCCAGCACGCGGATGCCGACGACGCCGACGTGCGCCTTGCGTGTGCGCTCGAATAGCTGGCCATAGTCCTGCGCCGGGTAGCCGTCTGGCAAGGTGCTGCCAGCCGAAGGGTTCAGCATGTTGTAGACGACCTGGGCGCTGCCGAACACGCCCGCGTCGATGACCTGCTGCAAGGCCGCGGTCTCGCCGACGGCAGTCAGCCCGAGCCGCCGCAGCTTGCCCGAAGTGCGGAGCGACTGGAAGGCCGGGACGACCTCCTCCAGCACCTGGCGCACGCTCAGGCTCTCGGTGTCTCCGGCCGTGGTTATGGCATTGTGCAGGTGGAAGATGTCCACGTAATCTCGCTGCAGGCGGCGCAGGCTGCCGTCGAGCGACGCCGTCACGGTGGCCGCGATGCTCCCGAACTCAGCCGGGCGCAGGCGCACCTTGGTGCCGACAAGGGCGCCTTTCGCCCCGAGCCTTCGCAGGATGCCGCCCAGATGCTGTTCCGAGGCGCCATCGCCATACTGGACGGCGGTGTCGAAGTAGTTGATGCCCGCCTCCAGCGCGCGGGCCACGGCGCGCTCCTGGTCCGCGGCCGTGCCGCGCACCATCAGCCCGCCCACGGCTCCGCAGCCGAAGCCGAGCAGCGAAACGGGTGTGGCGTCCGGGCCGAAAGGGCGTGTCTCGACGGGCATCGTCTGCTCCTGCTCTGCTTGCGCTGTTGCGGCTGTGCCAATGGCCTTGCGCCGCCTGCGACCCGAAGGCCATCATCATGGCCGCCCAGCCGAAAGTGCCAGCATGCCCGTTATTGCCGTGATCGCGCCAGGTGCCATGGGGGCCGCGGTGGGTGCACGCCTCGTCGAGCACGGGGCGGAGGTATGGACCGTGCTCGCGGGCCGCAGCCCGGCGAGCGCGGCGCGGGCCAACGCGGCCGGGATGCTGGGCGTCGACGCGCGGCAGATCGGTGCGGCGGACATCGTGCTGTCGATCGTGCCACCCGGGGAAGCCGTGGCGCTGGCGCGGTCCCTTTCGTCGGTGATGCGTGAGGCGGCGCGCAAGCCGATCTATGCCGATTGCAACGCCGTGAGCCCGCAGACCGTCGCGGCAATCGCGGCCGAGGTGGACGCCGCCGGGGCTCGCTTCGTGGATGCCGGCATCATCGGCGGCCCGCCGAAGCCGGGCACGCCCGGTCCGCTGATCTATACCTCTGGCCCCAATGCGCCCGCACTCGGCATACTGGCGCAGCATGGGCTGCGCATCAGCGACCTGCATGGCCCCGTGGGGGCGGCATCCGGGCTGAAGATGAGCTACGCCGGCATCACCAAGGGGCTGACGGCGCTCGCCTCCGCCATGATGCTGGCCGCCACGCGGTTCGGGGCCGCCCCTGCGCTCGCGGCCGAACTCGCCGCCAGCCAGCCGGACCTGCTGAAATACCTGACCCGGTCAGTGCCGGACATGTACCCGAAGGCATACCGTTGGGTGGCCGAGATGCAGGAGATCGCATCCTTCGCTGGTGAGGATGGGCCAACGCGCGACATCTATGCCGGCATCGCGGCGCTCTACGACGAGCTGGCGCAAGATGCAGCCGGTCCCAAGCGGGAGGTTGGCGCGCTCGATGCCTTTCTCGGGCGGCTCTGACACAGCTCGGGGTGACGCCATAGAACGGGTGCTGGTTTCACGATTACGAGACAGAGCATGAACATCATGCCGCGGCGGCCCGTGCCGGTGCGTCCAAATTCCGCAGCGGCCTGAACCCGTCCGGCCCGAGAGTGTCGTCGGCACCCCAGAGGTAGTCGCCGGTGAGGTTGATGTGTTGCCTGCCGGACGGGGCGAGATGGGACAGCAGCGCGTCCGGGATCGCCTCGCCGCGGGCGCGCAGGGCATCCAGCGCCCGGCCGAGATACACCGTGTTCCACAACGCGATCGCCCCTGTCACCAGCGCCAGCGCGTTGGCCCGGTGCTGGAGCATGGCGGCCGTGCGGTAGCGCAGGCGGCCTAGCCGGTGGAACGCGACGGCGCGGGCCAGCGCGTGGCGGCTTTCGCCCTTGTTGAGTTCCGCCGTCGTCTGCCGCCGCAGCGGCGGCAGCTCTGTCAATCGGCGTTGAAAACTGGCTCATCCGCAGCCTCGTGCAGGTCGTCGCAATCGCGGGTGCGCGGGTGCACATATCATGAACCCCTCGAAGTTCATGCTGTCCCGTGTCCAAGCGCCTTCTGCCCCTCGTGCCTGCCGACCTCGTGGTCGATCAGGTGCTGCCCACCCCTGACCACCTCACCGTCATGTGCCGGTCCCGCATCACGGCCCCTGTCTGCCCCGGCTGCGGCCACCCGTCGGCGCGGCGGCACAGCAGCTACCCCCACCGGCTGGCAGACTTGCCCTGGCAAGGCCGCCGCGTGCAGGTCGAGGTGCAGGTGCGCCGGCTTCGCTGCGGGCGGCCCGGCTGCGCGCACCGCATTTTCGCCGAGCGCCTGCCCGCTGCTGCCGGGCCGCATACCCAGCGGACGGCACGCCTGGGCAGCCTGCAGCACCACATCGGCCTGGCGCTGGGCGGCAAGGCCGGCGCGCGCCTGGCCGAACGGATCGGCACGCCCGTGAGCGGCGCCACCCTGCTCCGCCTCGTCCGCCGTGGCGCGCCTGCGGCGCCCGACACGGCGCCACGCGTGCTTGGGGTGGACGACTGGGCCTGGAAACGAGGGCAGCGCTACGGCACGGTCCTCGTCGATCTGGAACGTCATGTCGTCGTTGACCTGCTGCCCGACCGAGAGGCGGACAGCTTCGCGGCCTGGCTGCGCGCCCACCCCGGCGTCGAGGTGATCGCCCGTGACCGTGGCGCGGGCTACGCTGACGGCGGCCGGCGTGGTGCGCCCGCTGCTGTCCATGTCGGTGATCGCTGGCACCTGCTGGAGAACTGCAGCGCTGCGGTCCTTGAAGCGGTGAAGCGGAACATGCCCGCACTCCGGGCTGCGGCCCAGCCCACCTCCAGCGCTCCTGCAGCTGCAGCGACAGCCGTGGTCCCCGCGGCGGACCCGGACGCGCCGCCGCCGATGACGAGCGCGCAGCGGCTGCAATGGCAGGGCTGGCAGCGGCGTGTGCAGGTGCATGGCGAGGTGATGCGGCTGCACCAGCAGGACGTTCCCGTCCGCCACATCGCCCGTAATTTGGCGCTGTCGCGCAACACGGTGCGGCGTTGGGTGCGGGGTGAGCAGCCCGAGTTGCATCGGCCACGGATGCACTCGCTCGACCCTTGGCGGGCGGTGCTGGAACAGCGTTGGGCGGAAGGCTGCCGCAACGGCGCCCAGCTCTGGCGGGAGCTGCGCGATGCCGGGTTCACAG
>CAXSGE010000073.1:0-19932 GCA_964236715.1 uncultured Acetobacteraceae bacterium
GGCTGCCGCAACGGCGCCCAGCTCTGGCGGGAGCTGCGCGATGCCGGGTTCACAGGCGGGATGCGGGTCGTTACCGAATGGGCCAACCGGCAGCGGCTGGCGGAACCAGAGCGGCAGCCCGGACCAGCGCCGGCTTTGGCCGCGCAGCGTTCCCCTCGGCCTGCGGCATACCCGGCGCGCCAGGCGGCCCGGATGCTCACGGCTGACCTGGCGGCGCTTGCGGAACCGGATCGCGCCTATGCCGAGCGGCTGCTGGCGCTGTCGCCAGCGCTGGGCAAGGTTCGCGACCTTGCCCAGCGCTTTGGTGCGCTTGTACGTGCCCGCTCTGTGGATGCGCTCACCCCCTGGCTGGCCGATGCCGCGAACAGCGAGTTGCGCGGCTTCGCCGCCGGCTTGCGTCAGGACGAGCAGGCCGTGCGCGCAGCCCTGACGCTGCCCTGGAGCAGCGGCCAAGTCGAGGGCCAGGTCGCCCGGCTGAAGCTGGTCAAACGACAATGCTACGGACGGGCAAAGCTCGACCTGCTCAGGGCCCGCCTGGTCCGTGCCGCATGACAACGACCTGCACCGAAGCTGCGGATGAGCCGAAAACTGACCCCCTATATGGAGTGCGCCCCTGCGAGTGGACAGATTGAGCGATTGGGATTGACCGCCCTTGCTGGGCTTCCGGAGGATGGAAGCCATGACGAGACATCGATCACACAGCGCCGCGTTCAAGCGGCAAGTTGCTGAGGAGTTCATTGCGGGTGAAACACTGCACGCGCTGTCCAAACGACACGGCATCTCACGCCAGCTGATCCGGATCTGGGTCGGCAAGTTTGAGGCCGGCGCGCTGGATGACGACGTGCAGGCGGCTGACTTGATCCAGGAGTATGAGGCCAAGATCGCCGCTCTCGAGCGGATGGTAGGGCGGCAGGCACTGGAACTCGAGCTGCTAAAGGGGGCTTTGAGGCACTTACCTCGGCCGAGAAGCGCGACCACCTCCGTCGTCACCGGCCCTGCGGCCTCGCCGTCAGCAAAGGGTGCGGACTGATGGGTTTGCCCCGTTCGACCTTTTATGATGCGTCCCCGGCTTCGACCGAAGAGGGTGACGTCCTTGTCCGCATCGGCGCAATCTGCGACGAGTTCGAGTGCTACGGATACCGGCGTGTCGGGGCTGCCCTCCGCCACCAGGCTTCATGAAGACCTTGAAGGTCGAAGCCGTTTACCTGGCCGCCTATGAAACCTTTGAGGACGTCACCGCCGACCTTCCGCGTTTCATCGACGAGGTCTACAACAGCAAACGACTACATTCTGCGCTTGGCTATCTCAGCCCTGCGCAGTTTGAGGATCAACACGCCCAGCAGACGGTCAAATCAGCGGCCTGACCTTGTCCACCGCCAGGGGCGCACTCCACGGGTTGAAGGAGCCCTCATCGTTGAGACCGGACGGTGCCGGTTCAAATCTCAATCCATAAACGTCACGAACCGTCGACGAACGTCACGCGCTAAGAGCACCACTCCGCGACAGCGGTTCGTCCTTCGGCCAGCCCAGTTATATCGCATCACTAGCCTGAGGAGGTCGTCATGCGGCGAGCGCGGCCGATGATAGATCGGGGCGAACCTGACGATAGTCGGTGGCTGTTTCGAACGCGTGGCCAACCTTTAGTACTACGGCGTCTTCGAAAGGACGCCCAACGATCTGGATCGAGAGGGGCAGGTTGTTGCCAGTGAAGCCGGAGCAGATGGAAAGCGCCGGCAGACCGAGGACGTTGAAGGGACGGGTGTAGAACCGATGACCCAGGATGGTGTCGAATGCGCCGAGCGTCTCCGGCGGCGTGTGCCGGGTCGGCGTTACGAGGACATCGACATCCTGCATCACGGCGGCGGCTTCGGCGACAAGGCGGGCCCGTAGGCGAAGAGCGTTGACGTAGTCGCTGCCCTGCACGAAGGCACCGGCCGACAGCCGTTTGCGGGCGACGGCGCCGTAGAGTTCCGGCGTCTCGGTCAGACCCTTCTCGTGGATCGAGAAGGCCTCGGGGCCCATGATGAGGGCGCAGAGATCGTAGTAGGTCTCGAGCGGGGCGAGGCGCACGTCCTGCACCGTCGCGCCCGCTTTCCGATAGACGTCCAAGGCCTTTTCCAACGCGCCAACGATGACGGCGTCGGCGGGAGCGTCGGTCTCGAAGAAGTGGCGGACGACGCCGATGCGCAAACCGCTGAGGTCGCCATCAAGGCCGCTGGTGAAATCGATGCGTCCCGGGTCGGCGCTGCCAGGATCGGCCGGGTCATGCGCGGCGAGGACCTGCATCATCAGCGCGCAGTCCTCCGCGGTCCAGCACATCGGACCGGCGTGATCAAGCGTGAAGGAGAGTGGGAGGATGCCGCGGCGGCTGACCAGGCCGTAGGTCGGCTTCAGCCCGGCGATGCCGTTCCACGCGGCCGGCGACCGGATCGAGCCGCCAGTGTCGGTGCCCATGGCGCCCATGCACAGCCCGCCAGCCACGGCGGCGCCGGAGCCGGATGAGGACCCGGCCGGGTCGAGCGTGGTGTCCCACGGATTGCGCGCGGGCGGCCAGGGCAGGTCGAAAGAGACGCCACCGATGGCGAACTCCCAGGTCGAGGTCTTGCCGAGGATGACGGCGCCGGCCTCGCGCAGCAGGCGCACGGTGGTGGCGTCCTCGGTCGGCACGTGATCGCGATAGAGGGCGGAGTGACCAGTCGTGGCGATGCCGGCCGTGTTGTAGATGTCCTTAATCCCTAGGGGGATGCCGTGCAGTGGCCCCTTGTAGTTGCCGGCGGCGATGTCGCCCTCGGCCCGCTTGGCCTCGGCAAGGGCCTGCTCGCGCAGCACCAGGATGTAGCTGTTGAGCTTGCCATCGAGGGCGGCGATGCGGTCGAGGTAAGCCTCGGTCAGGTCGACGGGCGAGAGCGTGCGCGCCTGGATGCGGCGCGCGGCCTCGGCGATCGTCAGGAAGCAGAGCTCGCTCATGGCCGGTCCTCCTTCGCGGGCGAGAGGCGGAAGACGTTGCTGGGCTCCTCCGCGTAGAAGCAGGCGCCGCGGATGCGAGCGGCGGCCTCGTCGTTGGCGATGACGACGCGCTCGAGGTCGGCGCGGTCCTGCTCGGGGAAGCGTTCAAGCCCGAGCGCTCTCAGGCGATCGGCGAAAGGGATTGCCATGGTCAGGCGCGCGCCAGGCGGAACGCGCTCAGCGGCTCGTCACCGTAGGGTCGCGGCCGGCGCAGGGCGACGGCGAGCCGATCCATGTCCTCGATCGCGGCGGCGAGCTTGGGCAGGTCCTTCGGCGTGGCGGCCAGGCCGGCTGCGGCCAGGCGTTCCTCGATGGTCATGCTCATTGCTTCTACTCCGCCGCCGCCCGGATCGGTGCGGCGACAATCGGCCGGCGCTCGCGCGTCGCCATCATGCGTTCCACGGCATCGCCGACTTGCAGGACGAGCCCGTCCTCGAATGGCCGCCCGGCGATCTGGAAGGAGAGCGGCAGACCAGCGGCGGAGAAGCCGTTGCACACCGACAGCGCCGGGCCGCCGAGGACGTTGAAGACGCGGTTGAAGAATGGCTGCGGGTTGGCCATCGAGTCCTCCCCCAAGATGCCGGCGGTTTTGCGCGCGGTCGGGAACACCAGCACGTCCACCTCGCGCATCACGTCCGCAGCTTCGGCCACCAGGCGGGCGCGGTGGCGCTGGGCGTTGACGTAGTCCGCGGCGCGGATCAGCGAACCACTCATCAGGCGACGACGTCCGTATTCGCCATACAGATGCGGGCGCGTCTGCAAATCATGCTCATGGACCGCATACGATTCCGAACGCGAGATCATGTTGGCGACAGCGTTGTAGTCGGCATAGCGCGAGAGGCTGACGGTGTGCAGCGTGGCGCCAGCCCGCTCGAGCTCGGCAAGCGTCGCTTCCATGGCGGCCAGCACGTCCGGCTCGCATTCGACGTCGCGCTCGAAGAGGTGGCGCACCACGCCGACCCGGAGCCCGGCGACGCCGCTCCCGATGCCGGCGGAGAAGGCGATCGCGCCCGGGTCGGCACTGGCGGCGTCGGCCGGGTCGTGCGCGGCGAGAACCTGCATCATCAGCGCGCAGTCTTCTGCGGTCCAGCACATCGGCCCGGCATGATCGAGCGAGAAGGACAGCGGCAGGATGCCGCGCCGGCTGAGTAGCCCATAGGTCGGCTTGTGTCCGGCGATGCCGCACCAGGCGGCCGGGCCGCGGATCGACCCGCCGGTGTCGGAGCCCATGGCGCCCGGCACCAGACCGGCCGCGACGGCTGCGCCCGAGCCGGACGACGAGCCCGACGTGTCGAGCGCGGTGTTCCAGGGGTTGCGCGCCGGCGGCCAGGGTAGGTCAAAGGAGGAACCGCCGATGGCGAACTCCCAGGTCGAGAGCTTGCCGAGCATGATTGCGCCGGCCTCGCGCAGCAGGCGGACGGTGGTGGCGTCCTCCGCCGGCACGTGGTCGCGGAACAGGGCGGAGTGCCCCGTCGTGGCGACGCCGGCCGTGTTGTAGATGTCCTTCAGGCCGATCGGGATGCCGTGCAGCGGTCCCTTGTAGCGGCCGGCGGCGATCTCGGCTTCGGCGGCCCGCGCCTCGGCCATCGCCTCATCCTCGAGCAGCAGGATGAAGCTGTTGAGCTGACCGTCGAGCGCCTTGACCCGGTCGATACAGCTCCGGGTCAGCTCGACCGGGGAAAGGGTCTTGATGCGGATGCGCTTTGCCAGATTGGCGATGGTGCTGAACTGAAGGTCCACGGTGCGATCTCCTGTCACTCGGCCGCGGCGCGGACGGCTTGGGGCTGGGGACGGGTCTGGCGCCAGTCGGTGGCGGTCTCGTAGGCGTGGGCGGTGCGGAACAGCATCGGTTCGGCGAACGGTCGGCCGACGATCTGCATGCCGAGCGGCAGCCCGGCCGGGCCGAAACCCGTGCAGACCGAGATGGCGGGCTGGCCGGTGACGTTGAACGGGATGGTGTAGCTGGGGCGCTCGAACACGCCCCAGCGCGGGGCTTCGTGGATGAGGGCGGCCTCGCCGGGCTGCACGGCGGTGATGACCATGTCGAGGTCGGTCATCGCGGCGGCCATTTCGGCGCACAGGATCCGACGGCGGCGCATGGCCTGCACGTAGTCGCTTCCGGTCAGCAGGCCGCCGATGGCCAGCTTCTCGCGCAGCAGGGCGCCGTAGCGGTTGTAGTCGGTCTTGAGCCAGGGCTCGTGCACCGCGAAGGCCTCGACAAGCAAGATGATCCAACCCGGCGCCGCGTAATCCTGCAACGGCGAGACCGTCACGTCGCGGATCTCGGCGCCCAGCTTGGCGAGGACATCGACGGCGGTGTCCAGCGCCTGGACCGTTGGTTCGCTTGCGGGCGAGTCGATCTCATGGAAGTGGCGGAGCACGCCGATGCGGAGGCCCTTCAGATCGCCGCCGAGGTCGGCGGAGAAGTCGGGCACGGGGCGGTTCGCGCTGGCCGGGTCGGCCGGGTCGTGGCCGGCCATGGCTTGCAGCAGCAGCGCGCAATCCTGGGCCGTCCAGGCCATAGGGCCCGTATGGTCGAGCGTGAAGGAGAGCGGCTGCACGCCGGCGCGGCTGCACAGGCCGTAGGTGGGCTTGATGCCGGACAGGCCGGAGAGCGTGGCCGGGCCGCGGATGGAGCCGCCGGTGTCGGAGCCGGTGCCGCCGAGCACGAGCCCGGCCGGGACCGCGGCGCCGGTGCCGGACGAGGAGCCGCCGGTGAGGTGTTCGGGGTTCCACGGGTTGCGCGCCGGCGGCCAGGGCAGGTCGAAGGAGGGGCCGCCCATGGCGAATTCATGGGTGGCGAGCTTGCCCATCATGACGGTGCCGGCGGCGGCGAGCTTAGCCACGGTGGTGGCGTCCGCGGTCGGGACGTTGTGCTCGAGCAGGCGGGAGTGCGCCGTGGTGCGGATGCCGGCGGTGCCGTAGATGTCTTTATGCCCGATCGGGATGCCGTCGAGCGGGCCGAGGCGGGCGCCCTGCATGATGCGCGCTTCGGCGGCACGGGCGTCGCTCATGGCGCGCTCGGGCGTCGTCAAGATGAAGGCGTGCAGCGTGCCGTCGAGCGCCGCGACCCGGTCCAGACAGGCCTGGGTCAGTTCAACCGGAGAAATGGCCTTGGACGCGAGTTGCGCGCTCGCTTCCGCAATGGTCGGGATTTCGGCCATGCTAAGCGCCTCCATGCGGCGTGAAGACCAAGGCTGGCTCGGCCTCGCGCGGTAGCGGCGCGTGCACGCGGTCGCGCATCGCTTCGATCAGTCCGTAGACCTCGTAGATGTCGTGGCTCTGAGCCGGGCTGAGCGGCAGGCCGGTCTGGGCGACGAGCACGGCGAAGTCGGCTTCGCTGATCGTTGGTTTCATCTCAAGGCTCCTGATCTCAGGCGGGGACCGCCGCTTCGGCGTGGACGCAGCGGACGAGGGCGCCGGGGTGGACGGCGACGACCGGCGGTTCCTCGACGCAACGGGACAAGGCTTCGGGACAGCGCGGGCGGAAATGGCAGCCAGCGGGCAGGGTGGCGAGGCTAGGCGGATGGCCCGGGATGGTGCGCAACAACTGCTTTCGCATGCCGCCATGCACCGTCGAGGCGAGCAGGCCCTTGGTGTAGGGGTGCTGCGGCGTGCGGATGATCTCGCGGACGGTGCCGGTCTCGACGAAACGCCCGGCATACATGACGGCGATGCGGTCCGAGATCTCGGCGGCGACGCCGACGTCGTGGGTGACGAAGACGACGGCCATGCCGAGCTCTGCCTGCAATTCGCGCAGCATCATCAGGATCTGGATCTGGACCGTGACGTCCAGCGCCGTGGTGGGCTCGTCGGCCAGCAGGATCGCAGGCTTGCAGGCCAAAGCGAGCGCGATCATCGCGCGCTGCCGCATGCCGCCGGACATCTCGTGCGGATAGTTCTTCAGCCGGCGCGCCGCGGACGGGATGCAGACGCGCTCGAGCAGGGCCTTGGCGCGGGCCATGGCGGTGGCGCGGCTGGTCCCCTCGTGCTGCACGATGGTCTCGGCGATCTGGTCGCCAACCGTATAGACCGGGTCCATGGCCGCCATCGGCTCCTGGAAGATCATCGAGACCTCGCCGCCGCGCAGTTTGGCGAGTTCGCGCGGGTGCAGCGTCAGGATGTCGCGGCCGGCGAGACGGACCTGCCCCTCGACCTCAGCGAAATCCGGCAGCAGGCCCATGATGGCCTTGAGGCTGACGCTCTTGCCGGAGCCGGATTCGCCAAGGATGGTCAGCACCTGGCCTTGCGGGATCGCGAAGGAGACGCCGTTGACCGCGCAGACCTCCGGTGCGCCGCGCTTGCGGAAGCGGACGGTCAGGTTGTCGACCTCGATCGCCGGTGGGAGCGGGGTGGCGTCAAGCGGCATGGTGCATCTCCCGTCCGGCCTGCGCGTCGGGCACGATGCAGGCGACGACATGGCCGGGCTCGTCTCCGTGCATCGGCGGGATCAGCGGCGGCACCATGTGGCTGCACTGCTCCTGGGCATACCCACAGCGGGTGCGGAAACGGCAGCCGGAGGGCGGGTTGATCGGGTTCGGTGGATCGCCGGTCAGCGGGAGCACGGTCGTGCGGCGATCCGGGTCGAGCGTCGGCTTCGAAGCCAGCAGGGCGCGGGTGTAAGGGTGCCGTGGCCGGCCGTAGATCTGCTCGACCGGGCCGGCTTCGACGACGCGGCCGAGATACATCACCAGCACGCGGTCGGAGATGTATTCCACCACGTTCAGGTCGTGCGAGATGAACAGGTAAGTCAGGTTAAGCCGCGCCTTGAGTTCGGCCAGCAAGTTGAGCACCTGCGCCTCGACCGATTTGTCCAGCGCGGAGACGGCTTCGTCGAGGATGACGAGGCGGGGCTCGAGCGCGAGGGCACGGGCGATGTTGACGCGCTGGCGCTGGCCGCCGGAAAGCTCGTGCGGGTAGCGGCGGGCGAATTGCGCCGGGTTGAGGCCGACCTGGCCGAGGAGTTGTTCCGCGCGCGCCGTGGCCTCGCGGGCGGGCAGGCCATGCATGCGCGGCGCGTAGGCGATCGAGTCGACCATGGTCAGGCGCGGGTTCAGCGAGGTGTAGCTGTCCTGGAATACCATCTGCATCTGCCGGCGCAGCTGGCTGACGGAGAGGCCGCTTGGGCTGCCGACTTCCTCGCCGTCGAACACGATGCTGCCCGCGTCGGGCTCGAGCAGGTGTATCAGCAGCCGCGCCGTGGTCGATTTGCCGCAGCCGCTCTCGCCGACGACGCCCAGCGTCTCGCCCTTGCCGATGCTGAAGCCGACATCGTCGACCGCCTGCACCGTCGCGACCCGGCGGTTGAGCAGCCCGCCGCGGACCGGGAAGTATTTGCGCAGCCCGGTGACGGTCAGCATCGGCTGCGCCGGGCCGCCCCGGTCGCGCAGGTCCAGCTTGGCCGCGTCGAGCGCGGCGCTCACTTGCCGAGCCTCATGTCCATCGCCGAGCGGAACCCGTCGCTCATCAGGTTGAAGCACATGGAGGTCACGAAGATCATCAGGCCCGGTATCGCCGCGACATAGGGCTGCACGTAGATCGACTGGCGCAGCGAGTTGAGCATGAGACCCCATTCCGCGTTGGGCGGGATCACGCCCAGGCCGAGGAAGGAGAGGCCGGCGGAAAGGATGATCGAGAGGCTGATCAGGCTAGTGGCGTAGACCAGGATCGGGCCGAGCACGTTGGCCAGCACGTGGTGGCGGATGATCTGCATGGTGGTGGTGCCGCTGGCGCGCGCGGCCTCGACGAAATCGAGGTGCCGGGCCTGGGTGGTGACGGTCTCGGCGATGCGGACCATGGGCGGGATGAACACGACCGCCAGCGCGATGATGGAGTTGGTGAGCCCGTTGCCCAGAAGACCGCAAATGGCAATGGCGAGCAGGATCGAGGGGAAGGCGTAGAACACGTCCATCGTCCGCATGATCAGCGTGCCGGCTAGGCCGCCCATGAAGCCGGCGGTGATGCCCAGCATGCCGCCGATTACCAGCGAGACGAGCACCGGCGCGACGCCGGCCAGGAGCGAGAGGCGGCCGCCATAGGCCAGCCGGGTCCAGAGGTCGCGGCCGGTCTCGTCGGTGCCGAGCCAATGACCCGGCGTGCCGATCGGCTTCAGCCGCAGCAGGATCGAGCCAGCATAGGGATCGTAGGGCGTGACCAGCGGGGCGAAGATGGCGATCAGCACGATGGCCAGAAGGATGACCGTCACGACGATGGTGACCGGGTCGCGGCGAAGGCGGCGGCGGACGGCGGCCCAATAGCCCGGCGTCGGCGCGATCGTTCCGGCGCGTTCGGTGACGAGGGCGGCAAGCGCCTCGGGCGTGGTTCCAGACATGAAGGGCTCCTAGCGCCGGATCCGCGGGTCGATGGCGGCCTGGGCGATGTCGACCAGCAAGTTAAGGATGACGAAGAAGCTGGCGAGCACGAGGATCGTCGCCTGCAGCACCGGGATGTCGCGGCGGAAGATGGCCAGGTTCAGTAGATTGCCGGTGCCGGGCCAATTGAACACTGTCTCGATCAGGATGGAGCCGCCGAGCAGGTAGCCGAATTGTAGGCCCATGAGGGCCAGCACCGGCGGCGCGGCGTTCTTCATTATGTGCCGCAGCACCGGGCCGCGGGTGAGCCCCTTCGCGGAAAGCGCGCCGACGAAATCCTGGCCGAGAATCTCGAGCATGGTGGCGCGCACGAGGCGGCCGATGACGCCCATTGGGATCATGGACAGAGTGATCACCGGCAGCACGATGTGGTCCAACCGTTGCCAGAGCGGCAGGCTGTCATCGCCCATTCCCTGCGCCGGCAGCCAATCGTGGAAGACCGCGAAGTACAGCACCAGCACGATGGCGAACCAATAATGCGGCAGGCTGACGCCGGCGGTGGTCATGGCGCTGAGCAGCTTGTCGACCCAACTTCCGTGGTTCAGCGCGGAGACGATGCCGAGGACGATGCCGAGCGTGAAGCCTAGCAGGGCGGCGGCGATGGCGAGCACGAGCGTGTTGGCTAGCGCGGTCATCAACTGGCCGAGCACCGGGGCGGCGTTGAACACGGACAGCCCGAAATCGCCCCGCAGCGCGCGCCCGAGCCACAGCAAGTACTGGATGTAGAGCGGGCGATCGAAGCCGTAGGCCGCTTTCATCTGCGTAATGATCTCGGGCGACGCCTCGGGCGGCATCAGCATGTCGATCGGGTTGCCCGGCGCCAGATGCACCAAGCCGAAGATGACCAGGCTCACGCCAAGTAGAATGGGGATGGCCTGGAGCAGGCGTCGTCCCGCGAAGATGAGCATGCGAGCTCCTCCTTTTGGACCGCAGAGTCGGGCCCTCGGTGAGTTCAGGCTAGGCCCGCCCTTCCGTGCCGGCTACTTAATTCTGCCCGCTCCATGGTCGATTTCGCTTCACAGAGCCCGCGTTGTGCTTAGTAATTAGGTCGAAAGTTGCACCTGCATACGAAGGAGGCATTCTTGCATCAAGTCCATTTGAGCGAAACGGTCGAACGGCGCATCCTGTCGCGGCGACCCGGCATCGGCCTGTTCGGCGCGATCGAGCCGCAGCGAACGGCGCACATCGTGGTCGACCTACAGAACGGCTTCATGGCGGCCGGCGCCGTCGCGGAGATCGGGACCGCCCGCGAGATCGTCCCCAACGTCAACCGGATCAGTGCGGCGCTGCGGGAAGCCGGCGGATTGGTCGTCTATATCCAGAACACGTTCGACGCCGAGACCTTGGCGGGCTGGAGCGTGTTCTTCGAGCATTTCTACACGCCCGAGCGGCGCGCCGCGATGATCGAGGCGTTTACGCCCGGAAATTGGCAACACGACCTCTATCCCGACCTCGACGTGCAGCCAGCAGACCTGCTGGTCCGCAAGCGTCGGTTCGGCGCCTTTATCCAGGGCGCGTCCGACCTGCATGCGATCTTGCAGGCGCGCGGGATCGATACCGTCATCGTCACTGGCACGGCCTCGAACGTCTGCTGTGAGTCGACGGCGCGGGATGCCATGATGCTGAACTACAAGGTTTTCTTCGTCGCCGACGCCAATGCCGGCCATAACGACGAGGAGCACAACGCGACCCTCTCGGCGATGGCGAACTACTTCGCCGACGTCTCGACGACCGAAGTGGTGGTCGGCCTGATCACGGCCGACGGCCGACTCGCCCTGGCCGCGGAGTAGCTTGGCACGGACCTTGCTCCGTTCGTTGGACGATTGCCGACATCAGAGCTTCGAGGTCCAAAATGCCCCATCGTCGCAGCGTCATTCTCGGCAGCGGGGCCGCGGCCCTGCTTTCCCGTCTGTCACCGGCGCAGGCAGCGCTGCCGCAGGTGCTGCGGATCGGGATGACGTCGGCCGACCTGCCGACGGTCACCGGCATCCCCAACAATGGTGGCGAAGGTTTCCGTTTCCTCGGCTACCCCGCTTACGACGCGCTGGTGAACTGGGATTTCAGCCATCCCGAAGCGACCGCCGGCATCGTGCCCGGCCTCGCCTCGGCGTGGAAGGTCGATCCCGAGACGCCGACGCGCTGGCTGTTCACGCTCCGCCAGGGCGCGACATTCCATGACGACACGCCGGTGACGGTGGACGCCGTGCTCTGGAATTTGGCGCGCATCTACGACGATAAGAGCCCGCAATATGATGCTCCAGCCGCGCCGATCGTGAGAGCGACGGTGTCGATGCTCGACAAATACGAGAAGGTCGATGACAGCACGCTGGCCATCACCACCAAATATCCGTTCGGGTTCTTTCCATACCTGATGACCCGCATCCTGATCGTCAGCCCGGTCCAGTGGGAGAAGTCCGGCAAGAGTTGGCAGGAATTCGCCAAAAAGCCGATCGGGACGGGGCCGTTCAAGATCAACCGCGTCGTCGCCGGGCAATATGTCGAGATGGTGCGTAACGAGAAGTACTGGGACAAGGCGCGTGTCCCCAAGTTGGAGAAGTTGACGGTCTATCCGATGCCCGAGGCGACGACGCGGCTGGCGGCGTTGCGCTCGGGGCAGGTGGATTGGATCGAGGTGCCGCCGCCGGACTCCATCCCGTCGTTGAAGCAGGCCGGGTTCCAGGTGAGCTTGTGGCCGTATCCGCACACCTACCCGTATGTGTTCAACACCATGCCGGGCTCGCCGTTCGAAGACGTGCGGGTGCGCCAGGCGGCAAATTACGCGATCGACCGCGAGGGCATGTGCGGGATGCTGAACCAGACCGGCAAGCCGGCGGTCGGGCTGTATCCGCCGGGCAGTCCGGAGTTCGGCACCCCGGTCAACCATTACACATACAACCCGGAGAAGGCGAAGGCGCTGTTGAAGGAGGCCGGCTACGGGCCCACCAAGAAGCTAAAGGCCAAGGTAATGATCTCGACCTCCGGCTCCGGCCAGATGGTGCCGATCCCGATGAACGAGCTAATGCAGCAGAACTTCGCTGCCGTCGGTATGGACATCGAGTTCGACGTGGTCGAGTGGGGCACCATGCTCGTGGCGATCCGCAGCGCGCCCAGCGCCCCTGCCTCACATGGCGACGATGCCGTCAACATCAGCCTCAGCTACACCGACCCGTCCAGCATGTTTCGTTACTATGCCTCGGACAGCTTCTCGCCAACGAACTACAATTGGGGCCATTACAAGAACGAAAAGCTGGACGTGTTACTGCGCCAAGCCCAGTCGACCTTCGACCCGGCCGAGCAGACTAAGCTACTCGCCCAAGCGCATACCATCGTGGTCGACGAGGCGCCGTGGCTGTTCATTGTGCACGACCAGAACCCGCGTGGCCTGGCTAAAAAAGTCAAGAACTTCACACCCGCCCAAAGCTGGTATCAGGATTTTACCCAAGTCAGTATCGAATGATTGCACTACAATTGTCGGCTCGAGCTTATTGGCTACTTGCATGGCCGAGGCACATTAAAGCTTCGGCCTCTCACCGGTGGGGGGGTGACCCAAGTCTTTTGGGCTTCTGCATCCGGCCACACTGAACCTAAAGGCTGCATCGATATCCACGTCTCGGCCAGTTTACCGCCAACAATGTGGTAAGACTGCATGCCTGCACGACAACGCGGCTCGCCAGTCGCTGCATCGCGCCACGTAAATCCGAAACGAAACCAAGCCCGATTGCCGCGAAATGCATGATCATAGACCAGCACGCGGATGCCAGGTCTATCATTCATCAACTGCTGCAGCTCGGCGGTGTAGCTCTCCGGCGTCACCACTCTGTCGCCGGTCTTGTCAGGTCGGACATATCGATCTTCAACGCAGCTGCCACGAGGCCATATTCCCCGTCGCGCCAAACGCGCTCCCAACGTTGAAAGAGCTGGCGGTTGGTCGTTTCCTCAAACATCACAATACCTCATGCAAACGATAGGCACGGCGGAATTACCCATTGGAAGCCATACCTGCCTTAAACGCATCTCGGTATTGCAAGACAGGCTTGGGCATATCCCGACAGCCTCAAATCAAATCAACAGGGTTATACTGCTCGGCACATCAACGTCCGCTTCTTGATTACCCCGCTCCGGACCGGACAGTCCGTTAACGGCCAACTTCGGTCATAAGGCCCCTCGATCGATGTCCTCGAGTGCGATGGCTATGGCCGACGCCGGGCCGCAAGAACGGCAAACATCGTGTTTGATCCCTGGATCACGTAGCCGCTCAGGATTTCGGGATCGGTGAACCCGGCAAGCGGCCCATAGTGGTTGGCCCGCAGCACAGCAGCATGCGTCTGATAGTAGGGCAGGTATCCCGCGCCCGGCATGGTCCGGTCGACCTCCGCGTTCAGCCGGACGGCGAAGGTGTCGAACACCATGCACGTCCGGAGCTTCAGCCGGTCCACCTGGGGCCGGGTCGCGCCGGCATAGCACCGCTCGATGTCCGAGCTCACCCCGATCATCCCGCCTTGGTTGCGGTCCGCATCGAACCGGTCGACCAGCGCGTTCGCGTAGGCCCAGGCCGCCGGGGTCACATGCAAAGGCCGCAAGGCAGCCTGGGTGGCGCCCGGCCGGGCCGGGCAACGTGGGTTCATCCCCGCGCGGGCGGGGCAGCCCGTGATTTTGCCTTTGAGTTTGGCTGCACAGAGGGTTCATCCCCGCGCGGGCGGGGCAGCCAGCCAGTCCCAGATCGCACCATAGCGGATGTGGGGTTCATCCCCGCGCGGGCGGGGCAGCCGGATACCGCACCGTGATGCCGATTGTGACCCCGGGTTCATCCCCGCGCGGGCGGGGCAGCCGAGAAGCATGACAGCACCGGGCCGGGAGATAGGGGTTCATCCCCGCGCGGGCGGGGAAGCCTCGGCATGGCGCAGCCTTGGCTGGCGCTGACCAGGTTCATCCCCGCACGGGCGGGGCAGCCTTCGTCGGCTCCGGCGGTGGCAAAACCTCAGGGGGTTCATCCCCGCGCGGGCGGGGCAGCCTCTAGGACTTAACCACTTGTACCTATTCGGTTGTCAATGATTGCGCCTTCTAGCTTCGCCGAACTAGGAGGCTACCGTCCAGGTCTACAAGATCTCGCCGAGGCAGGCCCAGGGTCAGCAGACCGAGTCGGCCCGCCGCTTTCTCGTCGCGCCATGTTAGCACCACCGAGCCGCCGGGCGCACCGTCCCACCACTTCGACAGCACCGCCCACGTCCGCTCCCGGACGCCCCTGGACAGGTCCGCCGAGACGAACACACCCGGCGCGACCTCTGGCATCAAAGACGCCAGGAAGCCGCGATAGCGGTCGGCCACGTCCCGAACCACGACAACGGTCATCGGCACGGCCTAGCCCTCCGCGGCGCCAGGCGGCAGGAACAGCTCCTTGATGCGGGCGATCATGGCTGGGATCACCCCGTCGCGGCGCAGCCGCTCCGCGACGGTGCGCCGTGTCACCCGCTCGATACTGTCACCTGGCCGGCGCTGCACCACCAGCGCCGCCTTGAAGGCGCACGGCACAGTCACCGTGTCCCGGAACAGGTCGGCCACGTCCAGCACAAAACTCTGGCCACTGTCCTCGTGGATGAACCCAAGTTGCGGGATGGTCGCTGTCGCCGCCACGGCAATCGCCGCCGCGCCCTCAACGGCGCTCGCGGCATGGTTGATGGCCTGGTTGGGTCCATCCGCCGCCAGCGGGTCCGACCGGTCGTAGTGCCGGCCATTCCAGTGGAGGCCCATGCGCTCAGCGGTCAGACGGTAGATTTCCTTCGCCCGAGCGCCCTCAATCCCGCGCAGCACGGCAATGTCGCGGTGCGGCAGCACCTCGCCCAGGCGCCAGGCGTACATGCGCCGGGCCACGGCCATGCGCGCACCCTTGTCGTCGGCCCAGGCTCGCGCCTGCGCCCGGCCCAGCGCCGAGTGATCCGGCAGGAGGGCATCGTCGATCAGGCCGGAAAGGTCGATCAAGTCGGATGCCGCCATCACAAAAGCTCCTCGCGCGAGCCGGTCACCTACTCCCGCTCTTGCTCGCGCACCAGATGCCTTCAACCCTATTCCCCCGTCCCGACCTCACCACCCCGGAACCCAATAAGAGCCTGCCGCATAATGGCCAAAGCCAAGATAAGAGAACAGTGCCCCGCCGCGTGATCTACGCGCTAAGGTCTGTTTCTGCGCTAATGACGACATTTCGGCCGGAGCGCTTCGCCCGGTAGAGCGCCTTATCTGCGCCAACTAGCACATCGTCCAGAGCGTCCCCTTTCCTAACCTGCCTTACGCCGAAGCTGGCGGTTACGGAGATTTTGTCAGGCCCGTGGCAGAACGCGGTACATTCTAGCTTCTGGCGGATACGCTCGGCTGAACTGGCCGCAACCGGCAACGTGGTGTGGGGCATTGCAACCATAAATTCCTCGCCACCAATCCGCCCGATGACGTCCAGGTCAGCGCGTGTTTCGTCCAGCAATACGCTCGTAATGCCAACTAGAACCGCATCCCCGACGGCATGACCGTGTTGATCGTTAACCTGTTTGAAGAAATCTACGTCGATCGCAATGATAACATAAGGTGTGCCATGCCGGGATTGCTCAACGTGGAAGGATCTTACTTGTGCGTCGAACCCACGACGATTGAAGATCCCTGTCAGGTGGTCGATAAAGGATTGCCGCCGCAGTTCCTCTCGTGCCGCCTCAGCGTCCCGCAAGGCTGCTTGCGCATTGGCGACGGCAGCCTTGAGGGTTGTGATGTCAGTGAAGCACACGTTCAGGCCATCCCCAAGAGGCATCACGGAGATGCGGAACCAGCCCTCCAGCCCATCATGACGGTACTCAGTTTCAATGATGTCAGCCTGTCGGGTCTCGATCACCTGCACATACTTGTCCCACAGGCCACTTTGCTTATGGCCTGGCATCACCTCCAGCAGGCGGCGGCCCTCAAGCTGCTCGGCGCTTTGCCCCGTCGAACGAGCGAACCGGTCGTTTGCGGCTAGGATCACTGCATCGAAGACACGCCCATCAATGTCCCGTAGGGACCGCATCGCGACAATTGCGTCGGGTGACGATGCCAAGACTGCCTGGAGGAACTCTGCCTTGAATTCGCGAGGAATGATCACGGTGACAAAGATGTCGTCACCGTTCCTTGCCGACATTGGCAGGATCAGTCGCTCCCAGACATGCACGTTCAGTGCATGAGACGCTCGGTGAAGGGTGAAGATAGGCCTGCGCTCGGTCAAAGCCTGAGCGTAGATCCGGGTGAAAAAGCGCCCGACCTCGCTATCGAAGTCGGAGCTGCGCTTTCCCGTCATGTCAAAGCCAGTGACCGTAGCGATCGACTGGCCGTAATGTTTGTAGAAGAAGTCTCCAGGAGACTCGGACACCACGATTGCCAAATGCGGCACGTATTCAGCTGGCAAAGCGTCAAAGAAGTCCTCGAATGATGCTCCGACATCCTTGGCGTATATTCGAAAGATAGCGCGCATCTCGGCAGATGCGCACCTTGCGTCTATGTTCGTTGTGTAGACCTCCGCATACATACCGTCGTGACTCCTGGCAAGCCGCATTGCTCCCAGCCTAGACGAACGCCAGCTCACATTAACAAAGAAATTTAGCGCTCCGTCCCGGGGCGTTTTATCTTAATGAACGACCTTTTCCGCTTTGGCCCAGACGCCGGCTCCCGTTGTGCCGTCCTCTGCTCGGGGGTCATTCAACACAGATAAACGGGTCAACTCGGGGACGCTTTCAAGTTCGAGTCGTTGGCAAAGACAGATCCCGGCGCGAGTGCCCGCCCCAAGCACCATTAAGTGCTGCCTGGTTTGCATCAAAGCGGCGATGTGGACTGTAGCTGGGTGGGATGACAATCACTCGTACTCTCATAAGCATGGGCATTGGGTTTTTGGCTGAGTTCACCAGGTCACACCCTCTGGCTCTCGTTCCGCTTCCCCCCCCCCGAGCTGGCGCAGGGCGGACCAGTTGCTATCCACTGATCACGAGAGGGCAGGCTCGGCACCAGGCCGGCGGTTCAGGAAGGCCACGAATGCTGTAGGCTCGAGCGGTGGGCTGAACAGGAAGCCTTGCGCCAACTCGCAGCCGATTTCTTGCAGGAACGCCAGCTGCGCCGCAGTCTCCACCCCCTCCGCGACCACATGATGTTCGAGCGCGTGGGCGAGCGCCACCACGGTTCGCACGATGGCCTCATCGTCCCTGTCCTGGCCGATCCCGGTGATGAATGACCGGTCGATCTTCATTTCATCGATCGGGAAATGGCGGAGGCGGGACAATCCGCTGTGCCCGGTGCCGAAGTCGTCCATGGAGACCCGCACGCCCAAAGTCCGCAAGTGCCTCAGCGCGGGAAGCGAACGCGCCTCCTCCGCCATCAGCAGGGCATCTTCCGTGATCTCCAGCTTCAGGCGCTCTGGCGCTAGGCCCGCCTCAGCGAGGGCTTGGCCGACCTGTGCAGCCAAGTCCAGCCCGTCGCGCCATTGCGCAGGTGCGACGTTCACGGATACCGCGATGCCACGATTTGCCCATGTAGCCGCCTGAGCACAGGCCTCGCGAAGCACCCAATCGCCGATCGCTGCCATAAGGCCAGCGCTTTCCGCGAACCCAAGGAATTGACCAGGTGCGAGCAGGCCATGGGAGGGGTGAGCCCAGCGGATCAGCGCCTCGGCCGACACGATCCGGCGGGTTGCACAATCGACCTGCGGCTGGAACATCAGCAGCAGCTCGTCGTGGTCTAGCGCGTGGCGGAGATCTCGCCCCATCTCGAGCCGAATGCGCACCCGGTCCATCAACTCGGGAGAGAAGAAGCGGTGGCTGGTGCGTCCCGCGTCCTTGGCGAGATAGAGTGCCAGATCAGCTTGGCGCATGAGCTGATCGGGATTGTTGCCGTCCTTGGGAAACAGCGCCACCCCGGCGCTTGCGGTGGCCAGTTGCTCGTGACCTCCAAACGTAAAAGCCGTGTTGAACGGCTGCAGCACCCGGTCGAGCGCCGGTTGCGCTTCGCCAGCATCAGTGAGGCGCAGCAATAAGCCGAACTCATCGCCGCCAAGCCGCGCCACTGTGTCGCCAGGGCCAGCTACGGCCCGCAGCCGCTGTTTGATCGCGTTCAGCAAAGCATCCCCGGCCGGATGGCCCAGCATGTCATTGACGTCCCTGAAATCATCAAGATCCAGGATGACGACCGCCAGCACGGGGTGCATCCAGTGCCGAGTGGCCAGCGCCTGGGCGAGACGGTCTCGAAACAGCACGCGGTTCGGCAACCCGGTCAGCTGGTCATGCAGCGCTTGATGACGGAGCGTTGCCACTGCAAGCCTTGTCTCGGTGGCAGTGGCGCCCAACAGCAGCCCGGTGACGGTGAACGCCAACAAGCCGAACTGCATTGCGAACGGTGTGCTGCCATCGAATTGAGCGACCGTCAGCAACGCGATCGCCAGGTTGGCCCCGAGGACAAACAGCGTTGCCCGCTCGAACCCGTAGCGAAGCGCAGTCCAGACGAGAGGGATCCAGACAAAAAACGAGTAGTCGAGACTGACCGGACGCTGCCAGCCGTAGGCTACCCATACCGCGACAAAGAAGCCGACGACCTCGGCGAACAGTGTCCATTTCAAGAGCCTGCCCGCGCCAGGCGTTCCGACGGGAGCCGGAACGCACTCAGGTGCCGGTGCCTGAAAGGCCTGCGTCGCGGGATAGCGCCGGGCCAGAACCAGCAGGCAAGGCGCCAACATCGCGACACCCGTAGCGTTGCCCGCGAAGTAGCGGAGGGTATTGACGAGCGTGTCGCCGACCGGAAGAGCACGCGTGACGGTGAGATTGATGACCTGGAGAACGGCGACGAAGAGCGGCGCCCCGAGCACCGCGACGGCGATAAACCACAGCACGTCTCGGCGACGGCGTAGCCCTGGATCGATCGCCACCACCCGGAGCAGGACGAACGCCGCTCCCGCGTAGCCGGCGGTCGTCGCCGCGTCGAACACGATCAGGCTTGTGAAGTCGAAAGTGACAGTCTTGCTAACCAGCCCCACGTGCAGCGGCGTGTTGAGCAGAAGCGCCGGCCAGTAGCGCATGCCAAAGGCGAGCAGAAGCGCCACGTCCAGCGCAAAAGGCGGATACCAGATCGACACCTCCGGCGCCGTCTCGAACAATGCGGCCAGACTGTCGAGCGAGACCCAAGCAGCAAGGTATGCGGCGACGATGAACAAGGGACGGATGTTTGGTCTCCAGTCCTAAATGACAGGATGCCGAGAGGTGTCGTTCCTTGGCTCTGCCAACTAAAACCGTATCGTGTTGGCGTAGCAATGCACGGATCTCGGAAGCAGCCATGTGCAGCTGCTTTGGCGCATAAAACCGAAGACGAGCGCATTGCGCCAGCTGAAGACGCATTCAGCTGGCGCGCTTCGGCACTGGCACGCGAGGCAGCTCATCCGGTTCAGCGCCGAGGTATCTGCTCAACCCGGGTAGGTAGCAGCCGGCCCGCGTAGGGTTTGCTGGCGTGGTTCAGAAACTGCCCGCTTCGGGTTACACAAGGCGCGCGGAAACGGCCGGCCTGTGAGGGACGG
>CAXSGE010000074.1:0-19786 GCA_964236715.1 uncultured Acetobacteraceae bacterium
ACCAGCCGCCGAGTACAAGCCCAATTTCGCCGGTGGCAGCAGCTACATAATACCGGAGTACCAGGGCTGCCTGCCGCGGGTCGCGCGCGGCTCCGCCGCCCACGCCGCGATCGCCTCGTCGCTGAACCACACGGTCAAGCTGCCGCGCTGGCGCAACCCGGCTTCGTAGGCCGGCCAGTTCGTGACCTTTTGGGTTTGTCTCGGGACGTGGTGGCGGTGGTCTTGGTTCAGCTTGAACGGCATGCTGGGCTTTCCGGGATCGGGGTAGGGGGCGATCCCCTACGCTACCCGGCGCACCAGCATCAACAATCGTTTTGTGCACCACGCTGGATGCCGTGCGGGGCCGGGCGGCACTGCCGGCGGCGTTCAGCTTGTGACGCTGGCAGGCGCTTCAGGGTTCAGCCCTAACACCACCAGCTACGCCCGCATCTCCGGCACCCGCACCGGCGTCCCGGCCAGGCCGACCGCGGCCACTAATCTGAAAGGCCGCTGCAAATGCTGCGGGCCTGTGGGTTCGTGGGCACGGCATGATGAGGGTGTAAGCCCAAACCGCCGAAAATTCCGACAGGCGTTTCCAGGCATGGAGTGGTCATCGCATCGCCGAAGAAATCGGGCTGCGGTATCTTGGACTTTCCGTATTTGGGTTGAAATACGGAGGGTTGGTGACACCCAGCCCAGGCCCGATGCCTTTTTCAGACTGACCTGACAATCGCGCCAACCATCGAAATCTGGAAATTTAGTGGTCGGCAGAATTTTCGACGGTTTGGGCTTACACCCCCTGAGTTCGGATACGTCTCCGTCCCCACCACCATCGTCGGCCTTCCCTGGTCGGCGACTTCATCCTGAATGTCCTAGGAGCCGCCATCGATTGAGAGGACCGTCCCTGACGTGTAGCCCGATCGCGGGCTGGCCAGGAAGGCCACCGCGTCAGCAATCTCCCGTGGGTGGGCCAGGCGACCGAACGGGCGGTCGCGGGAAAGTTCCGCCCAGCGGTCGGCAGCGCCGAGCCTCTGCCCGGCAGTGCGCCGCAGCAGGGTTTCCATCCGCGCGGTGTCCGTAGGACCCGGGCTCACGCCCACGACACGGATGTTGTCGGCCGGGCCGGCGCGGCCGACCGCGCGGGTGAAGGCGGCGATCGCCGCGCAGGCGGCCGAGCCGATCAGGTGGTCGGGGTCCGGGTGGTCCGCGGCGGAGCCGATCACGTTGACGATCACGCCCCCGCCCTGCGCGCGCATCGCCGGGTAGAAACGGCGGCAGAGTGCCACATAGGCGAACAGCTTCAGCTCCAGGCCGTCCCGCCAGTCGCGCTCGCTCGTCGCCGTCAAGGAACCGCCCACGGTCGCGCCCGCATTGTTGACGAGGATGCCGGCCTGCTTGCCGAGCCCGGCGACCCGGTCCAGCTCGGCGGGCTTCGCCAGGTCGGCGGCGACCGCCTGCACCGGCACCGGCCAGGACTCGGCCAGTTGGGAGCGGGCGGCCTCCAGCGCGGCTTCGTCCCGTGCGACGAGGAGCAGGGGGCAACCCTCCCGCGCCAGCGCCTCCGCCACCGCACGGCCAATGCCGCGCGACGCGCCGGTGACGACGGCCAGCGTGCCGGCGAGGCCCAGGTCCATCAGGCCGGTGCGCCTGCCTGACGGACGATCCGGTTGCGCAGCACGCCGATGCGATCGACCTCCACCTCCACGACGTCGCCGGGCTGCAATAGGCGGTCCTGCTCCAGGCCGGAGCACCCGTCCGCGGTTCCCGACGCGATGAGCTCGCCCGGTACCAGGCTATGCCCGCGCGAGACGAAGGCGACGATGTCGGCGAAGCGGTGATGCATCGCCCCGGAATGGGCGCTGCCCTGCGGCTGCCCGTTGAGGCGGACCCGCATGCCGAGGTCGTGCGGGTCGCCGACCTCGTCCGCGGTGACGATCCAGGGGCCGACGGCGTTGCCGGTGTCGAAATCCTTGCCCTTGCTCGGGCCGAGCTGCATCACGAGCTCCTCGCGCAACTGGTCGCGGGCGCTGAAATCGTTGAAGATCGTGTAGCCGAAGATGTGGCCTTCCGCCTGCTCCGGCGACAGGTCCTTGCCCGGCCGGCCGATCACGCAGGTCAGCTCCAGCTCGTAGTCCAACTCGGTGCAGTAGTCCGGCCAGATTATGTCAGCATCCGTGCCTACGACGCTGTAGGTGTTGCATTGGTAGTAGACCGGTCGCTGGTACCAGATGTCGGGCACGGAGAACTCCTTGCCCTGGTGCCGGTAGATTTTCTCCCACACGCCCTTCACGTGACCGAGGAAGCAGGTGGTATCCCGCAGGCGCGGTGGGCGGGGCAGCGGTGACAGCAGCGCGGCGGAGGCGAGTTCCCGCTGCGCCTCCCGGCAACCCGCAACCACCAGGCGCCGTGCCACGTCCAGGCCCGGGTTCCCAGCCTCGATCAGCGCCAGCATGCTGTCCAGCGAGGCTTGCGGGGCGGCAAGGACCAGCGTCGCGGCGCGCTGCAGGTCGAGCACGGTGCCGGCTTGGGTGTCGATGGCCCCGAGCGCGGGCCTGCCGTCGGCGGCGACGAAGGTGGCCAGCTTCATGGTTGGCTTCCCGGTTTCCGGCGCGGCCGCAGGTCGTGATGTATCATTCTGTCCTCCGTTATGTGTTCTTCATCGAGACGAGATGGCGGAAACAGCGAGCGCCGCACCAGCGCCGCGGTCTGGCTGAGCTCAGAGCCCAGTGCCGCGATCCGGTTGGCCGCGAGCTCTCCCGCCAGCGCGATCGCGCTCAGGCCCATCCGCGCCTTGCCGCCCTGGTCCGTGATGATTGCGGCGACGGTCGTCAGCGCGCGATACAGCTTGCCCTCGTCCACCGCCCACCCCGCATCGCGGGCGCGCTCCACCTCCGCCATGTACTCGTCGAAGCCCGGCGAGACCTGCCATTGCAACTGCGCATAGCGTCGCCGCAGCTCCTGGGCCGACAGCCCGCTCACCGCGGCGGCACAGCGCCCCACCGCCCCCGCCCAGAGCGGGATACGCTGACCGACCCGCATCTCGATCCGCACGATCGCGGGCGGCGACGCCCGGTCCGCCAGCATGATGTGCTCGTCCTCCGTCACCCGCCACAGCGCGATCGTGACCCCGAAGTTGAGTGCGAGCCGCTCCAGCTCCGGCCGGATCAGGTCCGCGGCGGACAGGCCGGCGGCCACGGTGACGAACTCCGCGAAGCCGAGGCCGAGCCGGTAGGTTTTGGCCGCCGGGTCGTGCGCGACCAGGCCTTCGCGCACCAGGGTGCGGAGGATGTTGAAGCAGGTGCTGGGGTTGACCCGCGCCGACCGCGCCAGGGAAGCGGAGCTCTGCGGCGCCGCAGCCGCGGCAAGGCAGCGCATGATCATCACAGCGTTGACCACCGCCCCGACATCCCGCCGGTCGGGCGCCTCGCTCGTCAAAGTTGGAAGACGTGTTGCCATGTCAGAATGGACTCCTCTATAGAGAATGTAACGGCTGTTGTCGACCGGCATGTTCCAGCGTGGCTGCCGGCGGCAGCGGAAGCGGGGAGGCAGTGAGGATGCGGATCGTGGGTTCGTGCGGCCTTGACGGGCAGAAGCGGCGCGGGATCGCCGGCAACTTGGTGCGGCTCGCCGCCATGATGGTGCTGGGCGGCGCGCAGGCCCTGGCGCAGGCCCCGCAAGAGCCGCTGCGACTCGGCGTGCTGACGGACCTCAACGGCCCGAACTCCATCTATACCGGCACCGGCTCCGTCGTCGCCGCGCGCATGGCGGTGGCCGATTTCGGCGGCAGCAGCCGCGGCCGCCCCATCGAGGTCCTCGCCGCCGACCATCAGAACAAGCCGGATCTCGGCTCGACGCTGGCCCGGCGCTGGATCGACGTCGACCACGTCTCCGCCATCCTCGACGTGCCGAACTCCGCCGTGGCGCTGGCGGTGCTGGCCATCGCGAGGGACCGGACGGTGACGCTGTTCTCGGGCGCAGGCACCTCGGAGCTGACGGACGGGTCCTGCGCGAAGACCAGCTTCCAATGGACCTACAACTCCTACGCGATCGCCCGGGCCAACGCCCGCGCCATCACCTCGGCCGGCGGCGACACCTGGTTCTTCATCACCTCGGACTACGCGTTCGGCATCGCGATGGAGACCGACGCAAGCGCCCTCGTCAGGCAGCTGGGCGGCCGCGTGCTGGGCAGCGTCCGGCACCCGAACTACACCACCACCGACTTCGCGTCGTACCTGCTGCAGGCGCAGGCCTCCGGCGCGCGCATCATCGGGCTGGCGAATGCCGGGCAGGACACCATCAACACGATCAAGCAGGCGGCCGAGTTCGGCATCGGCCGCAACGGCGGCGTCACGCTGGTGGGGCTCGACACCGACCTGCCCGACGTGGAGGCGATGGGGTTGGAGGTGGCGCAGGGCACCACGGCGGCCGAGCCGTTCTACTGGGACCTGAACCCCGAGGTCCGTGCCTGGAGCGATCGGTTCCGCGCTTTGCACGGCCAGCGGCCGACCAGCTACCAGGCCGGGGTCTACAGCGCGGTGCTGCACTACCTGAAAGCGATCGACCGGGCGGGATCGACCGCGGCCGACGCGGTCTCCGACGCGATCCGCGCCATGCCGGTCGATGATTTCATGGGGCACGGCGTACCCGTTCGGGCGGACGGCCAGGTGATGCGCGACATCTACCTGTTCACCATCAAGTCGCCCGCCGAGTCCAGCGGGCCCGGCGACGACTACAAGCTGCGGACCACACTGAAGGCCGCCGACGCCTTCCGCAGCCCGGCCGACAGCCGCTGCAAGCTGCTGAAGCCGTAGGCATGGCAGCGATCCTCAAGGGCGTGCGGGTGCTCGACTTCGGCCGCTACATCGCCGGGCCGCAATGCGCGGCGCTGCTCGGCGACCTCGGGGCGGACGTGATCCGGGTGGACAAGGTGGGCGGCAGCGAGGACCGCTTCCTGGCCGGCGCGCGAGAGGGCGTGGAAGGGACCGTCTACCTGTCGTGCAACCGCAACAAGCGCGGCATCACCCTCGACCCGACGCGTGCGGCCGGGCGCGAGGTGCTGCACCGGCTGCTGTCGCGCGCCGACATCGTCGTCGCCAACCTGCCGGCGCCGGCGTTGCGGAAGGTCGGGCTGGACTACGCCACCGTGTCAGCGGTCCGGCCCGACATCATCCTCACCTCGGTCAACGCCTTCGGTGCCACGGGCCCCGATGCCGACGAGATCGGCTTCGACGGCGTCGGCCAGGCGATGAGCGGCGGCGTCGCGATCTCCGGCTTCCCGGGGGCGCCGGTGAAGTCGCAGGTCTCCTACGTAGACTACGGCACCGCGCTGTCGGCGGCGTTCGGCACGATGGCGGCGCTGTTCGACCGGGCGCGGACCGGGCGGGGGCAGCACGTGACCGGCTCGTTGCTGGGGACGGCGCTGATGATGCTGAACGCCATGGTGTTGGAGGAGACGCTCGGCGGCCGCCCGCGCACGCTGATCGGCAACCGGAGCGCGATCGCCGGCCCGTCCGACATCGTGCGGGCACGCGACGGCTGGATCATCGTGCAGGTGATCGGTGGTCCAATCTTTCGGCGTTGGGCCGGGCTGATGGGCCTGCCCGCACTGGCCGACGACCCGCGCTACCAGTCCGACCTGGACCGGGGCCTGGCCGGCGAGGCGCTGACGGACGTGATGGCAGGGTGGTGCGCCCGGCGGACCGTGGCGGAGGCGCTGGCGGCGTTGCGGGCCGCGCGCATTCCGGCGGGACCGGTCCTGTCGCCGCGGGAGGCGGCCGAGCATCCGCAGTTCCGCGCGGCTGGCTTCTACCACGAGGTCGCGTATCCCGGGCTGGACGAGCCGGTCACCATCGCCGACACGCCGGTGCGCTTCTCCGGCCACGAGGGGCGCCTGCCGACTCGGCCGCCGACCCTGGGCGAACACACCCACTCAGTACTCGCGGAACTCGGCTACACGCCGGAGCAAATCGGCGCCCTGGCCGCCGACGGCAGCATCTAGACCCCGAAGTCCCATGCATTTCGCCCTCACGGAGGACCAGCAGTCGGTTGCGGAGGTCATTGCCCGCATCTGTGCCGATTTCGGCGACGACTACTGGCTCGCGCGCGATGCGGACGGCCGCTTCCCGACCGAGCTGCATGCCACGCTGGCCAAGGATGGCTGGCTCGGCATCTGCATCCCGGAGGAGTACGGCGGCGCCGGCCTTGGCATCGGCGAGGCCGCGGTGATGATGCAGGCCATCGCCGAATCCGGTGCCGGGATGTGGGGCGCCTCCGCGGTGCACATGAACATCTTCGGGCTGAGCCCGGTCGTGAGGTTCGGCAGCGAGGCGCAGAAGCGGCGCATGCTGCCGCCCTTGGTCGCCGGGTGGGAGCGGGCGTGTTTCGCCGTGATGGAGCCGAACACCGGTCTGGACACCATGCAGCTGCGGACGCGGGCCGAGCGCGCAGGCGACGCCTACGTGGTCAACGGGCAGAAGGTCTGGATCTCGACCGCCCAGGTTGCGGAGAAGATGCTGCTGCTGGCCCGCACGACCACGATCGAGGCGGTGGGCCGGCACACCGAGGGGCTAAGCCTGTTCTACACGTCGATCGACCGCACCCGGGTGAGCGTCCGGGAGATCCCGAAGATGGGCCGCAAGGCCGTTGACTCGAACGAGGTGTTCTTCGAGGACTTCCGGGTACCGGTCGAGGACCGAATCGGCGAGGAGGGGTGCGGCTTCGAATACATCCTGCACGGCTTCAACCCCGAACGCATCCTGATCGCCGCGGAGGCGATCGGCCTGGGCAACGCCGCACTGCGCCGTGCCGCTGCATACGCCAAGGAGCGCGTGATATTCGGCCGGCCGATCGGGATGAACCAGGCGATCCAGCACCCGCTGGCCGAATGCTGGATGCGCCTCGAGGCAGCCCGGCTGATGATGCTCAACGCCGCCTGGCGCTATGACCAGGGCCTGTCCTGCGGCGCGGAGGCGAACAGCGCCAAGTTCCTTGCAGCCGACGCCGGGCTGAAGGCGTGCCAGCAGGCGGTGATGACCCATGGCCGCTTCGGCTACGCCAAGGAGTACCACGTGGAGCGCTACCTGCGCGAGGCGATGATCCCCTGGATCGCGCCCGTCAGTTCGCAGCTCATCCTGTGCTTCATCGCCGAGAGGGTGCTCGGGCTGCCGAGATCCTACTGACCTGCGGTCGCCGCGCCGAGGCGGTGCACGGGATCAACACGAGGGAACCGCCATGCGACCAGTCATCATCTCCTGCGCCGTCACCGGAGGGGCGGACAGTGCCGACAAAAGCCCCGCGATCCCGGTGACGCCGGCGCAGATCGCCGCCGAGGTGCTCGCGGCTCGCGCCGCGGGGGCCGCCATCGCCCATATCCACGTCCGCGACCCGGCAACCGGCAAGCCGAGCCGCGACGTTGCGCTGTACCGCGAGGTGGTGGCGCGCATCCGCGACGCAGGCAGCGACGTGCTGATCAACCTCACCACCGGGCCTGGTGCGCGGGTGGTCCTAGGTGACCAGCCAGGTCAACTTAGCCCTGCAAGCATCCTGGGCTCCCCCGAAGAACGGGTGCAGCACGTCCTGGAACTGCGCCCCGACATTTGCAGCCTCGACGTGGCGACGATGAATTTCGGCCCGAACGCCATGGTGAACGTGCCCGACCACCTGAACCGCATGGCGGCGATGATCCGGCATGCCGGGGTGAAGCCGGAGCTGGAGGTGTTCGATCTGGGACACGTCGCCCTGGCAAGCCGGATGGTACGGGACGCGCAGTTCACGTCCCCGCCCTTCTTGCAGCTCTGCCTCGGTATCTCCTGGGGTGCGCCCGCCACGGCCGAGGCCATGATCGCGATGCGGGCAGGGCTGCCGCCGGGCGCAGTCTGGTCATCCTTCGGCATCGCGCGCCACCAGTTCCCCATGGTGGCGCAGGCCGTAATCCTGGGCGGGCACGTGCGCGTGGGTTTGGAGGACAACCTATACTTGAGCCAGGGCGTGCTGGCGCCAGGTAACGCCGCCCTAGTCGAACGAGCGGCGACGCTGATCTTCGCGATGGGCGCCACTGTCGCAAGCCCAGTCCAAGCGCGCGACTTGCTCAGCCTGTAAGCTGCCGGAGGTCGTGGGTAAGACCCAACATTCGCGCTGCGAAGTGCAAAATAAGCTCGCAGCCTGAACCGGGCCGTTCCATCGCGCCGCGAGTCGGCGCCGCCAGTCATCACCCCCGTCGCCGGCTCGATTGCGACCCCGTGCGACCTTGTTGCATGGACCCGCGCAGTGGCGTCCGAAACCGACTCGGCGTGGCGTTGTTGCATAGATCGGCGGGGTGGACGCATTGACCCCAACCCCGTCTGCGGTCAGGATGCGATGGGATCGGGGATCTGGTCCAGCAAGGAGCCCACTTGCGAGCCATCGTCCACGTCCTTGGTGGTCAGCAGGGAGGCGATGATCTTTCCAGTGACTGCGTCCATGCCGAGATGCAGCTTCCGCCACGACCGGCGCACCTTCGTGCCGTGTTTCTCATGCAGCCACTCCCCCGCGCCACAGAGCTTGAGGCCCATACTGTCCACCAGCAGGTGCACGGGTTCGGCGCTGGCGCTGGCCTTTGGCCGTGGCACCTCCAGCGTCTCCGCCCGACGGCCAAGCGTGCTGTGGTCAGGGACGGCGAGATCGAGCCCGAGCAGGCCGATGACGGAGCCGACAAGGCCCTCCGTTTGGCGCAGAGCCAGCCGAAACACCGCGCGCAAGGTCAGGGCCGTCAAGATGGCCAGAGCCGAGTAGGTCCGCTACCCGCCCCGGGTCGTCCGTGGCTCAGCCGTCCACGCCGCGATCGCCTCCTCCGTCACCCAGACCGTCAAGCTTCCGCGCTGGCGCAGGCTCGCGTCATACGCCGCCCCGCTGCGGAGCAGCGCTCCCAGCGAATTCGTGACCTTGAACTTCTGCTTGGGGATGTGATGGCGACGGTCGGCGTTCAACTTGAAGGGCAAGATGGCATCCAGGGTCAGACAGGGACGAACCTGCTACACCAGCCAAAGCTCGGGCGCCACCAACCCGATCCCTGCAACATCTGTGGACGCCCCCTTCTGGGCAAGGGAAAACTTCAGGATTGTCATAGCGCGTAGTCGGATGCTGCCATCTGTCCGGCCTCTGTTGCGACGGCGAACCGCCGCGGGCCTGTATGGGAGTTCGCGGACCGGGTCCAAATCACGCTCGCATACTCGAAGTACGGTGTTGCAGCCTGGTTGTCCCGATCCCGTCTCGCCGACCGTTGCGCCATACCTTCCTTCCGCTCGCCCCTACGCCCTCGCGACCCCGGCGCGCTTACGCGGCCGGAGCCGGAGCCCTATAGACCCCACCCTTGACCAGCAAAGCCCACACGGTGCGGGCCGTCTTGTTGGCCAGGGCCACGGTGACCAGCATCTTGGGCTTCCGCGCCAGCATCCCCGCCAGCCACGAACCCTTTGGCGCGCCGCGCTGACCGGCCCAGCGGACCACGGCGCTGGCGCCCAGAATGAGCAAGCGTCGGATGGTCCGCTCCCCTCCGCAGCCATTCCAGCAGCTTCGCTGCCGGAACCTTGAGGCTGCTCCGCCCATCTTCGAGACGGCGCCGAGCTTCTGCTTGCCACCGGTCGATCTCTGCAGCGGCGTCAGCCCAAGCCAGGCGGCGAAGTCCCGCCCGGCGCGGAAGCCCTCTGGCGCCGGCACGAGTGCCGCGATCGCTGTGGCAGCGATCGGGCCGATACCCGGGATCGTCATAAGCCGGCGTGCGACCGGGTCGGCCTTCGCGCGCCGGGTAATCTCAGCATCCAGCACCTGGACATGCGCCTCCAGCGCCCAGAAGGTGCCGACCAGCACCGCCAGGATCGCCCGCGCACCCTCCGGCACGGAGGAGGCCGGGTCCTCGACATGGGCGATCACAGCATCGGCGTGCGTGATGCCTTGGGGAAAGACATAGCCATACTCGGACAGGTGCCCGCGCAAAGCGTTGATGCACTGCGTGCGCTGATGCACCAGGAGGTCGCGGGCGCGGAACACGACGCCGTTCGCCTGCTGCTCTTCGCTCTTCACGAGGACGAAGCGCATGCTCGGCCTCTGGGCGGCTTCGCAGATCGCCTCGGCATCGGCAGTATCGTTCTTCTGCCGCTGGGACCGTCGCAAGACTGGGGGTCAGGCTGCGATCGCCATTGGCGGGTAAGGGTCGTTGGCTGGCTGGAACTTCTGTCCGAAGCCGGAACCGAGCGTGCCATTATAGACGGCGCACCGAACCTGCAGCAGCAGGTCGGCGCCGCGTCGCGACCAGCGCATCTGCTGTGACTTGTTCATCCGGCGGTTCACCAGGAAGTTGGCCGTCCCTTCAGTGATCGCGGTCCCCACCCGCAAGCCCGCGCGGTGCCGCTCGGCGTAGTTGGGGTGACGCCAAGAACTGTGCGTAGCTGTACGACATTGAAGAACGAATTAGCAACCTGACGCTGGCGGCTCGCAGCCGAGGTGGTGATAGCCAACATGGATGGCCAACTTGGCTATGGCCAATTCAAATGGTCTTCTTTGTTCTTGGCTAGGCTGTTTGCGATTGGTCAGGATGGGTATACCCATCTTGGCTGCCATCCATGAAAGTTGCCCGCATCTACCTTCGCGTCAGCACTGACGAGCAGGACCTCACCCGCCAGGTCGAAATCGAGCACAGCACTTGGTCGGCGGGCTATTACATCGCTGGTGTCTATCGCGAGAAGGCTTCGGGTGCCCGCGCCGACCGACCCGAGCTTCTCAGGATGATCGCCGATTTGCAGCCCGATGAGGTGGTTGTCGCGGAGAAGATTGATCGCATCAGCCGGCTCCCGTTGGCCGAAGCTCAAAAACTGGTGGGCTCGATCCGTAGCAAGGGGGCAAGTATCTCTCACGCGTCGTCGAGAGCCTACGGAACGAAGGGCACGACCTGCCGGACGACATAATTCGCCACATCTCCCCGCAACTCTGCGAGCACATCAACCTCACCGGTATCTACGACTGGAAGGGTGAGGCCCACCCCAAAGGCACCTTCCGACCGCTCCGCATCACCAAAAAGAACTTCATCGCCGCCGCATGAACCGCAGAACAGCATGTTTCTGTTACGTTCCGCAATGTCGTACAGCTACGCACAGTTCTTGGCGTCACCCCATATGGACCAATGCACCGATTGTGCGCGCTGACGCGGTAACGGCGGCGTGAGTTTTGAGACTCAGCCAGAAAGACGACCTGGCTCTGTTTGCACGGCGAGTGTTCAAACTGCCTGCTCCACCCAGAAGGTGGAGATGAACGACGAACTTCATACTACCCAAACGGATACAGCAGGTCGAAAGAGGGGCGGCCGGAAAGAAGACTTACCAGCGCTACGGCGAGGCTTTGCCGACGGCATACCCAGATTGGATCAGAGACTTACTGTAGATGAGGTAGTACAAGGCTCAGCTCAAGCTATCAAGCCAGTTCCCTTCGATTTTCACGGCCGCACCGTCCGAACGATCACAAAAGGCGGTGAAACCTGGTTCATGGCAGCGGACGCCTGCGCGTTGCTTGAACACAGCAATCATTAAATCTAACACATTACAAGCAGTGTCTTTGCTTCTTCCGGTGTTGCCGGCTCGCGGCCCATCGCCCTGGCCATCTTGACCGCTTGACGGACGAGCTCCGCATTGGTTGGGGCACCGTCCTCTACGTACGAGTGGTCACCGATGCCGATCGAAAGATGGCCGCCTGCTTCGATCACGGCCGGAGCGAAGCGCAGCAGGCTGGCTCCGAACGAGTTGGCCGCCCACTCAATTGGGACGCCAGGAGGAAACACGCCCAGATAGGCTCGCAGACCGTCCTCGTTCGCCGGATGGTAGATCGGCGCCGACTCACCGCCGTGAGACAGCCCCATCCACAGCGGGCCGTCCAGGAGACCCATCCGATGAAAGATCCCGGCCAGCCGCAACTGCGGGATGTTCCAGATGTGGAGGTAAGGCTTGACGGACAGGCTCCTCAGCCTCTCCGCCAGGTATCGGAGCGTGCCAGTCGAGTTCTGGTAGACATGGTTTTCCGACAGGAAACGCCCGCCGGTCTCGTCCAGGATGTCTGCATTGGTGCTGCCCATGTCCAGCGGCGCGAAGTCGGGCCGAAGCCCATCCTCCGCTAGATGAGCTATGTTCTGTAGCCGGGCAGCTGGGTCCGTAGTTTGGACGAACGCGCCTAGCGTAGGCTGGATCAGGATGTCCGATGTATCCCGCACACGCGCAATGATCGTGCGATATGTCTCATAGGTCAGGTCCGGCTCACCCTCGAAGGTGCGCGGGTGGAAGTGAAACGAGGCCGCCCCGGCTTCCCGACAGGCGGCGGCATCGCGCGCAAGCTCGTCCGGCATCCAAGGCACGTGCGGGTTGCGGTCCCGCATTGTATATTCGTTAGCTCGCACCTCAATGATGATCTTTTTGTTTACTGATCGCACGCTCTCTACACCTCAGTCATGATCTGCAATGGCTTCCAGCGAGCGCTGGGTCGTGCGTGGCCCCAGAAGAAAGACGGCGATCCCCGCTACGATCACCTCCGCACCCACGATAAGATACATTCGACCTGCGCCCATACCCGTGTACATCGCTGCGGCTGCGAAGCCGGAAGCAAAGGCCGCGATTCGTCCTACCCCAAACACCAAGCCGGTCCCCACACCGCGCAGATCCGTCGGGAACACCTCGGGAATGTAGCTGTAGAAGGTCGTGACGAGTCCTGCCAAGCCGACATAGACCATGAACCCGGCCACAGTGAGTTCGGTCGGGTCCGTTGCAAAGCCGAAGGCGGTCACGGCCGCGCCGGTCAAAATCGTTTCCATCAGTAGCGCCGTCTTGCGCTCGATCCGGTCTGCAAAAAGGAGCAGCACGGGCGCTATGCAGAATGTGCCCAGCGTCATCACGCTCGACAGGTACAGCGCCTGCGACTGCGCCATCCCGTTGCCAACTAGGATCGTCGGCACCCAGGCCGTAAAGGAATACTGGCAAAACAGCGCACCTGCGAAGGTAAGGGCCACGACCGTAAACCGTATGGCGTATTGCGGTGTCAGCAACTCGCGCAGCGACCCTTGCCGAGGAAGGGGCGAAACGGGCAGGATGGGAAGGAGTTCACCTCGCCGGCGGTCCGCAATCTCCAGCCTGCTGACGATCGCTTCCGCCTCGGCCTCACGCCCGTTCATTGTCAACCAACGCACTGTTTCTGGAAGCAGAGTCCCGACCGCGAGGGCAACGACGATCCCGATTGCGCCCAGTCCGAATACCCACCGCCAGGCATCCGCCGCCATCGGCGCGATGGCGGCCGCGGTGAACGACGTTATGGGCGCACCGATGTAGCCAAACAAGATGATTGCGGCGAAGAAGCGCCCCCGCGACAGGCGGGGATACATCTCGCTCATGTACACCAGCATGGCGCCCACGGACGCCTGAACGCCTGCGCCGGTCAGGACTCGCCCAATCGCCAAGACGACGAGGTTGGGCGCGAACGCGCAGACCACACTGGCCGCGGTGTAGAAGATGGAAGACCAGATCAGCAGCGGCTTGCGGCCGAACCGGTCCGACAGCCGCCCGGCGCCGACCGCGCCGATCATGTTGCCTAGGAAGACGGCAGACGTGATCGTGCCTATATCACCGATGGACATGTTCCACTGTTGACGGATGGACGGCGCCAGGAACCCGAACACCGTGTTGTCGAACGTTTCAACGAGATAAGACGTCCCCAGCACCAAGATCCATAGGAAATGCGAGCTGGTCGGCCGCAACCTGTCCAGTCGGGCGACCGGGCTGGCTCGGGACGCCAGCGCAGGCTCGTAGCCCCCGACCTTGGCTTGGGACATCGGCGTTTTCCCTGTGGCGCGGGCAGCTTGTGGCGTGGCCCGGCATTGATTAATTGCCGACCGTAGTCGCCCGTATGCCGGACCGTGAATGCTTGTCCGTCCGCCGTTTCTGCGCGAAAGTCCGGGTATGAACCAAGATCCTGTTTCGGACCTGATCCAGTTGGTCGATGTACGCTCGGCCGTGCCAGGCGCCATCACGCTCGGGCGGAGTTGGGCCGTCCGTTTTCCGCCGCTCGGCAAGATCCGGTTCTTTGCAATGGCCATGGGCGAGTGCCGGCTGTCTGTGGAAGGCGCCGCGGTCGCTATAATTGTCGGACCCGGAGACGTATTCCTGCCTTCACCGCAGTTGGCTTTCGTTCTCGCCGCTGGGCCGGAGGTGGTCGCCACTGACGCACGGACTTTGTTTTCCGACCATCCTGCAGCCGTCACGCAGTTTGGCGAGGGCGAGTGCGGCCAACTGATCGGCGGGCACATCCACCTTAATGCCTTGGGCGTGACGCTAATGCCGGATTTTCTGCCGCATATCATTCTCGTCCGGGCCGGGTCGCCGCAAGCCGAGACGCTAAGGTGGCTGATCGATCGGCTGAACAGCGAGCGGGCCGAGCAGCTGCCGGGCGCTCCCATCGTTTCCGCCCACTTGGCGCAGCTTGTTTTCATCCAGTTGCTGCGCGTTTCGCTCGCGTCGCCTGACCAACTGCCGGCTGGATTGCTGCGCGCGTTGAGCGACGGACGGATCGCCCCCGCGCTGTGCGTCATGCACGCGAACCCTGGACGGGCCTGGACGCTCGGCGAGTTGGCCCGGGTGGCAGCGATGTCGCGCACCAGCTTCGCGCAGCACTTTAAGGACGCTGCCGGGGTGGCACCTCTCTCATACCTTCGACACTGGCGGATGCTGCTAGCCGAGCAACGCCTCCGAGATGGCAAAACGTCCGTTTCCATCGTCGCGCGATCGCTCGGTTACGAGTCTGAAAGCGCGTTCAGCCATGTGTTCAAGCGCGTTACAGGCCGCGCACCACGGCAAGCACGCAACGCCATACGGTCGCCCTGACGGGGCCTCAGCCTGACTGCTAACCGGACGATCGCGACAAAGAATAGGACGCTTGGTCATTCTCCATCCGGGTGTGCCTGTTATCTTCTGGGGCAACGGTCGGACCGGCCTTCAGCATGGCGCAAAGGCCGACGCCGCCTCGACAATGGGAGACGTGTGAGATGAAGCCAGCGCAACGCCGGATTCGCGACAACATGGCGCGGGGTCAGACCTCCTATGGCGCGGCCGTGCAGCTAGCCTGTCCAGACATTGTCGAGATCGCGGGCTACACGGGGTTCGACTTTGCCTGGATCGACGCCGAGCACGGCGGGTTCGACCTTGGCGACATCCGCAACCTGATCCGCGCGGCAGATGCGGCGCAGATCGACTCGATCGTCCGCGTGCCCAACCACGAGCCGACCTTCATCCAGCGCGTATTGGACATGGGCGCGAGCGGCGTGATGGTGCCGCGCATCAGCACGGTGGAGCAAGGGTGCGCCGTGGTGGCCGCATCCCGTTACGCTCCCGCCGGCACGCGTGGTGCCTGCCCATGTGGTCGCGCCTTCTCGCACCGCATGCAGGACCCAGCAACGGAGTTGGACCACGCCGACCGGGAGGTCCTGGTGTTCGGCATCATCGAGGACCCAACCGGCGTGAAGAACGTCGAGGCGATCGCGCACGGCTGCGGCTTCGCCGGCCTGCTGTTCGGGCCGTTCGACCTGTCCATCGAACTGGGCCTGCGCGGCGACATCGTGCATCCGGACGTGACCGCCATGCGCAAGCGGGTGGTCGAGGCGACCCGGGCGGCGGGCATCGAGGTGTTCTCCGCCAACGCGGCGTGGGAGCCTGACCTCCAGGGCGCGCGGCCCGGCATCGTCGCGGTACTCGGCGATCGGGACGCGATGGTGGAGCACTTCCGCCACCGCCTGAAGCAGACCAGGGTCCTACTGGAAGGGGCGCGTCCAAACGCGGAGAAGCTTGAACTCGGGGCCGTCTGAGCCGGGGCGGGCGATCCCCGCGATGCCGGGCAAGCTCATCATCGAGGTCCGGGCCAACGAGTATACCATGCGGAACCGCAACCCCCACGTGCCGTGGACGCCGGAGGAGCTGGCCCGCGACGCCGTTGAATGCCGGGAAGCCGGCGCCGCTTCGTTCCACTTCCACGCGCGCGGGGAGGCTGGGAGGCCGGACCTTTCTTATAAGACGCTTCGGTCTATCGTGTCCCGGATCCGCGAGTACTCGGATATCCTGCTGCAGCCGACGCTCGGCGGGTCGTCCGGGACCGCGGACGGCGCTGACCGCCTCCGGACCATCACCCGCCTCGCACAGGAGGGGCTCAAGCCCGACTTCGCGCCGTTGGACATGGGCACCACCAACGCAGACATCATGGACCCGGACGGGACCGCGTTCCGCACGGAGGATCGGGTTTACGTCAACTCAACCGCTGCCCTGCGGGAGTGCGCCGGCGTGTTGCAAAACCTGGCAGTCAAGCCCTACCTCCATGTCTGGAACGTCCCGCAACTCCGACTGGCGTCGGTGTTCCACGGCATGGGTGTGTTCGACAGCCCACTCTGGGTCGGGCTGTCGCACAGCGGCGAAAGCGCCCCCATCCACCATCCGGCGACAGCGGCTGGCCTTTGGGCCTACCTTTCGGCCCTGCCGCGTTCGGTCCCGATCGTGTGGTCCGCCAACGCATATGCCGCCAACCTGCTCGCCATAGCGCCTGCCGTCCTGGAGGCCGGCGGCCACCTTGCGATCGGCATCGGCGATCATCCCTACACGGAACTCGGCAGGCCCACCAATGCGGAGCTTGTCCGGCACGTCGCCGCCCTCGCGAAGCGGCACGGCCGCGACCTGGCAAGTCCCGCCGAGGCAAGGCAGCTGCTCGAGATCAGCTAGCTCGCTGGAAGGAGTGCCCACCGATGCTGTCCATTCATGTCCGGATCCTGGTCAAGGTCGGCGAGGAAGCGAGGGTTGCGGCGGCAATCACTGAGGCCACGCCCTTGTTCCGTCAGGAAGAGGGTAACCTCGTCTATGAGCCCAGCCAGAGCACGGCGGACCCGTGCGTCTTCTTCTGCGCCGAGCGATGGGCCGACCAGGCCGCGCTCGACCGCCACGCTGCCAGTACGGCCTCGCAACGCCTTAGAACCGCCATAGGGCCGGCAATGGAGGCCATCGAGCGTCACACACTGCGGCTGCTGGGCGACTGAAGTCTATTACGAACCATGGAGCAACTTATGTCAGGCATTGAAGGCAAGGTCATCGCCATCACGGGCGCGAGCAGCGGCATCGGCGAGGCGGCGGCGCTGCTGCTTGCCAGCCGCGGCGCCAGGCTCGCGCTCGGAGCGCGCCGGTCGGACCGGCTCGAAGCGTTAGCGGGCCGCATTGAGGCGGCCGGCGGACAAGCGGTCTACACCACGGTGGATGTCACCCGACGCGACGACGTGGCTAGGCTCGTCGCCCTCGCGACGGACCGGTTCGGACAACTCGACGTGCTGGTGAACAACGCAGGGATTGGGCCCATCTCGCTGCTTGACGAACTGCGCATCGACGACTGGGACGCCATGATCGACGTGAACGTCAAAGGCGTGCTCTACGGCATCGCGGCGGCACTGCCGGTGTTCCGGAAGCAGGGATTTGGCCAGTTCGTCACCACGGCCTCCACGGCAGGGCTGAAGACCGTGCCGACCATGGCGGTGTACTCGGGCAGCAAGGTCGCCGTGCGCGCGATCATGGAGGGGCTCCGGCAGGAAGCGGGCGAGGCGCTACGCGTCACCACGATCACGCCGGGCTTCATTCACACGGATTTCGCCGATGCCATCACCAACCCGGAGGTGCGCGCGCAGATCGTCGGCGCCCGTGACAGAATGGCGATCACGCCCGACGCCATCGCGCGCGCCATTGCCTTCGCCGTGGAGCAGCCGGCGGAGGTGGACGTGAACGAGATCGTCGTTCGCCCGACTGCGCAGGCATGAGCGCCGTGCCAAAGCCGCTTGCGGGCAGAGTCGCGGTCGTCACCGGGGCGGGGTCGCTCCCCGGCCGCGGCATCGGCCGCGAGATCGTCGCCACCCTTGCCAGCAAGGGGGCACGCGTGCTGGCCGCCGACATCGACGCTGGAACGGCGCAGAACACGGCTGAATGGTGCGTCGCCCAGGGTTGGGATGTCCGCGCGCTGCGCGCGGATGTGACCCGGCGCGAGGACGTCGCGTCCATGATCGCGGCCGCGATGGACTGGTTCGGCCGAATCGACATCCTTGTAAATCATGCCGGGCGCGGCAGCTTCCTGTCGTTGACGGAAACGGACGACCCTCACTGGGATGAGATGATCGCCCTCAATCTGACAGCGGCCTTCCTGGCAAGCCGCGAGACGGTTCGCCATATGGTGGCGAGCGGGACGGGTGGGGTGGTGCTCAACACGATTTCCAGCGCCGGACTTGCAGGTGGGCGGGGCGGGTTCGCCTACACCACGGCCAAACATGGCTTGGTGGGCCTGACACGCAGCATTGCCGCGACCTACGGGCATAGAGGGATACGCTGTGTCGGGGTGGCCCCGGGTTACGTCCGCTCACCTCTGCCGGAAGGCATGGAGGAGCCCGACGCCGCCGTGTATTACGGCGAGACGGATGCTAGCCGTTTGTTCCGAGATATCGCCAAGCTCGGTGCCCGTCCGGGGCAGCCCCGCCAGTTGGCGGATGTGATCGGTTTTCTCGCGACGGACGAGGCGAGCTTCGTCAATGGAGCGATCATTGCAGTCGATGGAGGTTTCACAGCGATTTAAAGAGACTTCTTGTCAAAGCTGCTGAGGGTGGTGTCGCATAGGTGGTGGAGTCGGGTGGTGGCGTAGTCTCCGGTTCGTTGCAACGAGCCATGCCGGCGTTTCAGCGCCGGTGGAGACCACGCCATGGAACAGAGTAGCACAACGAGCGAAACCGCTGACACGGGGCTGTTTGCGGGGGACGCCTGGTTTGACCCGATCGAGGCGGGCATCCGGGAGCGGGTCCGCGGGTTTATCGAGGAGCTGCTGGAGCAGGAGCTGACGGCGGCGCTGGGGCGGGGCAAGTCCGAGCGGGCTGCGGGCGAACCGATGGGCTACCGGAATGGCACGCGGGAGCGGCAGTTGCTGGGCAGCTTCGGCCCGGTTGAGGTGGAGGTGCCGCGAGCACGCCCGGCTGCGGCTGACGGCGGCACCGAGGAATGGCGCAGCCAGGCTCTGCCGCGCTACGCCCGGATGACCAAGCAGGTCGAGGCGCTAATCGCAGGTGCCTACCTGTCCGGCACCAACACGCGCCGGGTCAAGCGCGCGCTGGCCGCGCTGTTCGGCGGCGCGGTGGGCAAGGACGTCGCGCAAATCGCTGTGCGATTTCGCTGGGTCAGCCGCACATGGCGCAAGGTGCGGACCGCCTGGGACGCCTGGAATGCACGCGACTTGGCCGACGAGGACATCGTGCGCCTGATCCTGGACGGCACGGTCGTGCGCGTGCGCCTGGACAAGAAGGCGACGAACATCTCGCTGCTGGTTGTGCTCGGGGTGCGGCGTGACAGGCAGAAGGTGCTCTTGGAGGTCAAGAACATGAGAGGCGAGAGCGAGGCGGCCTGGCGCGCCGGAGTTCCTCATCACTGACGGTGGGGCTGGGCTGGAGCGGGCGCTGGCGGCGTTATGGCCCGAGGTGCCGGCGCAGCGCTGCACGGTCCACAAGCACAGGAATCTGTTGGCCCATGCGCCGGATGCGCTGCACGAGGAGGTCACGGCCGACTACACCGACATGATCTACGCCGAGACCGCGAAGGAGGTGCAGGCCAGGCGCAAGGCGTTCCTGCACAAGTGGCGGCTGCGGTGTCCTGCGGTCGCCACCAGCCTGGAAGAGGCCGGCGACCGCCTGTTCGCCTTTCTCTTTCTGCGTCTGCCCTCGTCCCAGTGGAAGTCAGCACGGACCACCAACGCCATC